>MFDD01000015.1:7968-68022 GCA_001776775.1 Candidatus Daviesbacteria bacterium RIFCSPHIGHO2_02_FULL_43_12 | reverse complement strand
CCCGAATATTTACCGAATTACAAGATTGATAATGTGCCCAAGAGAGGAGTTGAACCTCCACAACCTTACGGTCATACGCACCTGAAGCGTACGTGTCTACCATTCCACCACTTGGGCTTTTAAAAGTGTCCTTTAAACCTTCGCCTAGATCTCAATATTTCTTTTTCGCCTTCGGCACCATTCCTCCGGGGTGAACTTTAACTACTATGCTGACCGGAGTCAAAATGGTAGTTAACCCGTTGAACTATCATTTAGATAGTTCAACCCAGTTGGGCTAACAAAACTTGGCTAATTTTACTCTGCCTCTTTATCTTTATCAACAACCTCTCCCGGAAGAGTCCAAGCACCAGAGGCTATTTTCCGACCTGGGTAGATCGAAGTATTGATTCCGGTCTTAGCATTATCTCCAATAATTGTTCCTAGCTTCTTCAGACCAGTATCGACTAAGCTGCCATTAATCATCATTTTTACCCCCGTCTCCGTATGCTTCAAGGTAGAGACAATCGTTCCGCCAGCTAAGTTAACATTATTACCAATAATACTGTCCGCTACATAGGATAGATGGCGAATATAGGTTTTATTACCGATTATAGATCTGGTGATCTCGACGGCATTACCGATTACGCAGTCATTGCCGATAGATGCGTATTCTTTAAGAAAACAGTTAGGGCCAATAATACAATTCTCACCAATGACAAAATTCCCTTCTAGGTATGCTCCATTTTTAATAGTCGAACCCTTACCCAGCACTAATTCACCTTTAACAGTTACCCCTGCCTCAACAGTTCCCTCAATATTAGTAGTAATTACCGAGAGTAGTTCTTTATTAGCTTTGAGGATGTCCCAAGGATAGCTTAGCGGAATCCAGCCAGATTCTACCTGGATCACCTCAACCGGATTATCTTTGGCAAAAAGAGACAGCATATCTGTAAATTCAAATTCTCCTCGAGGAGATTTGGTTATTTGGTCATAAAGAGGCAGGATTTTTTTATTTAGTTTATAGAGTCCGATATTTACCAAATTACCAACGTATTCAGTTGGTTTTTCGACAATAGAATCCAGCAAATTGCCGTCTTTTAATTTGAAGACTCCAAACTGCTGCCAATTCTCGACCACTTTTCCTATTACTGCACTGGTGGGGATCTTTAATAACTTTTCTACAAAAATGGGGGCGTAGAGGTCATCTCCATACATTAGGATAAAATCATCATAGGTAATATATTCTTTGACACTGTTTAAAGCGTGTCCTGTTCCCAGATATTCAATTTGGTCTATGTAACGAATAGGTACTCCTTTATAGGAATCTCCAAAATACTTTTGAACCTCTTCTTTAAGATACCCAATCAGCAGGACTATCTCGGAAAAATGTTGGGCGACTTTTTCCAGGTTATGTTCTAAGGCCGGTTTATTGGCTATCCTGATCAGAGGCTTCGGAGTCGTTTCGGTAAGGGGCAGGAATCTTGTACCCAGACCACCAGCTAATATGACTAAAGAGATATTTTCCATTGAACAATTGTACCAGAAGTATTAAATCATTTAACCACTACACTTTTGGCGAGATTCCGAGGTTTATCCGGATTTATCTTTCGTTTAAGCGACAGCTGATACCCCAAAAGTTGGGCAAAAACGACATGCGGGATAACCGAACTAGCCCCGGTGTCTTTAACTTCAAAAAAATAGTCAAAAGCCGAATTATTTTGGAAAGATACGCCAATTACAAAAGCTCCTCTAGCCTTAACTTCCGTGGCATTAGCTAAAACAGCTTCTTTTGTTTCGTCATTTGGAACATACACAATGACCGGAGTTCCTGTGGTTATCAAGGCTAAGGCCCCGTGTTTGAGCTCACCACCGGCAAAGCCCTCGGCATGAATATACGAAGTTTCTTTGATTTTAAGCGCCGACTCTAGGGCGATCGGAAAAGATAAACCTCGTCCAAGTATGTACATATGATCAGCAGCAGAGATCCGGTTGGCTAATTTTTTGATCTGAGGAATTTTCTTGAGCACTGACTCCACTTCTTTTGCACTCTTCTCGACAATTCTGGCTCCTTCTTCCAGTCTCCCGGCTACGGCAAAACTCAGCAGTAGAATATTCGCCTGCATGGCAATATATGCTTTAGTTGAAGCTACCGCCTTTTCTGGACCAGCCTGAAGCAGTAACTTAATATCAGCCATCCGATAAAGCGTAGATCCTAATGTATTTGTCAAGGCCACGATTGTAGTTTTCTTTACCTTAGCATGGGTAACAGGCTCAATGACATCAATTGTTTCACCACTTTGAGATACAGCAATCAGTAAGCTTTTATCCGTTAGATAGTCTTCGATATAGTCGAACTCTGAGCCAATAGAGTAGTTAACATGTTTTTTAGCAATAGCTGAAAAAAGATAAACTCCAAGCAAACAAGCATATGAAGCTGTGCCGCAGCCGATTAAATAGGTTCCATAAGCCTTTTTTACAACCTTTGCCAAATCTTTAATTCCGTCTAAGTTTTGCAAGACATTACGCAGTACCTGAGGCTGCTCATACATCTCTTTAAGCATAAAATGGGGATAATTTTTAAGAGTTGAGGCAGAATAGTCCCAATCAACAGTCTGAAAACTTGGTTTAAATGGTTTAAGGTCTAAAACCCCATAGGTAGATAAACCCTCATTCATTTCCAGAATCGTTTCATCTTCTAAGAAAAGCAGTTCTTTTGTATAAGGAAGCAGGGCATTCGGATCAGAAGCTACCAAAAAGCCATCCTTCGATTTACCCACTACCAGCGGAGAGCCCTTTTTGGCGACTACAATCGACTTACCATCGCTAACTACGATCGCATTTAGACCCTTTAGGCTCCGGAAAGTTACTGCTACAGCTCGTAACAAGCTCTTTTCAGTCTTCATCCTTTCTTCGATCAAATGAATTATCACCTCTGTATCTGTTTCTGAAACAAAGGTATGCCCCTTAAGCTTTTTCTGGAGATCCTGATAGTTTTCGACAATACCGTTGTGAACGATAGTCAGTTTCTTGGTGCAATCTAAGTGTGGGTGGGCATTGGCCACCGTCACACCTCCATGAGTTGCCCAGCGAGTATGCCCAATACTTAAATTAGCTTTTGGCAGGGTAAGTTTTTTCGGTAGAAAGCCAATATTTTTGACAACTTGAAAGCTATTTCCAATAAAACTAGCGATGCCCCATGAATCATAGCCTCGATATTCGATATCTGATAGCCCAGAAAAGACTTGCGAAGGTGCGTCTGATTTGGTAGTGATAACCCCAAAGATTCCACACATTGAGGCATTATAGCCCATAAGTCAGACTACTCACAATCAGTAATAAAGGTGTAGAATAAGGTAGTGAAATTACCAAAAGCTAGTCAGAAGTTAGTAGTTTTTGGGGGAGGAACAGGATTATCTAATCTGCTCCGTGGACTAATCCAGTTCAACCAACCCTCAATGATCACTGCTGTACCCAGTGGCTGGGATGACGGAGGAAGCTCCGGTAGGCTCAGAGATGAGATGGGGACTCTGCCTCCCGGAGACGCCAGGCAGTGTTTACTCGCCTGCATGGAAAGCGCAGAACAAAAAGAAGTGGCCCAAAAGCTGTTTGACGATCGACTAGCCGATATCGAAGGTCCCTTCAAGGGACATAGTGTCGGAAATCTGATTACTGCACGCCTAGAGAGGCTTTTTGCCGGTCAGGATAGAGGTTTGGAGGCTGCCCGAAAGCTGTTTCGGGTGCAGGTAAACATACTTCCGGCCACTTTGACCGACCTTCGACTAATTGCTCGGACTCAAGGCGGCCTGGAGATCCAGGGAGAAACTAATATTGATAACCGTAGGCTGCGCAAAGATTTTAACCCCAAAGACCCTATTGTACGTATTTTTTTCAATACTCAGGCCAAGGCCAACCAGGAAGTGGTCAAAAAGATCCTGGAGGCCCAAAAAATTATCTTTTCAGCAGGCGACCTGTACACCAGTATCCTCCCGCATCTATTGATAGAGGGCGTTCAAGAGGCGATCGCCAAAAGTAAGGCCAAGGTGATTCTTGTTTTAAACCTAATGACTAAAAGGGGAGAGACAGACTTTTATAAAGCTTCAAACCATTTGGAAAGTTTCTTAGACTATCTGGTAGACCATAATCGGTTGGATGTAATGATCGCAAGTAGCAACGATTTGAATCCTAAAGTTCTAAAAATTTACCACGAGGACGGTCAGGAACCAGTCGAGATAGATCGTGACCGTTGCCTGGAAATTGTTCCATCTATAAAGATTATCCAGAAACCCCTGGCTAAATACCTCAATAATGCCCATTTATTACGTCATGATAGTAAGCTCCTCGCCAAAACCATTCTCAGCCTTTAATCTGTTCTCTGATTTGACTTTTGTGCGTATATAGCCTATAATACGAATTCAGCAAGATCTATCCTGGAACATAAAGCTCCAGGATTTTTTTAGGCCCAAAAGCCGACAAAATATGTTAAAAATTAACAAAGCCCTGAAAGTCTCCATTTTTCATAGATTCCTTTTTTTAGGATTAGTTATCCCTTTTCTTTTTAATACGACCAAGGTGGTCGCCGAGGCTCATCGTATCCAACAACCAACTCAAGAGATGCGTGTTGAAGTAAAAGAAATAGACCAGCGGGCTCTGATTCTTCGTGATTACTTCGCTAAGTTCAATTCACCACTCCAGGCTCATGCGATGGACTTTATCGATGCTGCGGATACCTATCAGCTTGACTGGAAACTAATTCCAGCTATTACCGGTGTTGAATCTACTTTCGGGAAATTTGTGCCGGGGGGAACTGATCCAAACTTTACCTCACATAACGGTTGGGGGTGGGGAGTTTACGGTACCCAGGCGATCTACTTTAAGTCTTGGCGAGAAGGTATTTTTACAGTGGCCGAGGGCTTAAAGAAAAATTACATTGATAAGGGATTGACCACTCCTTTTACTATCAATCCTAAGTATGCTGCTTCCAAGGCCTGGGGAGGTCATGTCGAGTTCTTTTTAAGGGATTTAAACGAGTTTGCCGCAAGCTACAATCATTTTTCCATGGAAGCTGCAACTCCAGCTGCCGATAAACTTCCTGTTATCCATGCCAATGTCGAAAACAAAACTGCCGGGATTTCAGCCAAGCTTGCTTTACGAATCCCATAGATAGGAATCAATTCGGCTTTATATTAAAATAATCCCATGAGAAAAAAGCTAGCCCTACTGGCTGGGAAAATAATTTTAAAGGCCTCTAAAATTCTGCAAAGAGGTGGCGGAAGCGCTGCTCCGGGGCTTTATTCGCTGCAAATTGATCCTAATTTAGTCTCCAAATTGGCTGGGCAAATTCCCCAGAATATAGTTATTACTGGTACAAACGGCAAAACCACCACTAGTCGAATCCTGACTCAGCTCCTGACCGCTCAGGGGCTTTCTGTCATGAGCAATTCAACGGGCTCCAACCTAGAAAGAGGTATCGCTTCTACTTTAATTGGACAGGCTAGTCTGTCAGGAAAGATTCAAAAAGATATTGGAATTTGGGAACTAGACGAAGCTGCTTTTAATAATGTTATTTTTTCTCTTAAACCTCAAATCATTGTTTTTTTGAATGTCTTTCGAGATCAGTTGGACCGTTACGGTGAAGTGGATACCATCGTTAAAAAATGGAAAGAGACCCTCTTTAAAATAGGCTGGGAACCTCTGGTGTTGATCAATGGCAATGACGGCCATCTGGTACCGTTGGTCGATGAAACAGAGCATGCCGAGAGCTTTTTCGTTCAAAATTACGGGCTCAAGTGGGAAAAAGTGGTCAAAAAGTCCGATTCAAAAAAACTAATCACTGCCAAAATTGTCAAAAACCTAGGTCTAAAAGGAAGTCGGATTAAAGTATTCTTGGGTCAAGCAATTTTGAACTTTGACCTGCCGATGCCAGGCCTATATCACATTTATGATTTTTTAGCCGCCCTGTCTGTCTATTACTCCCTTAATCTGCCTTTACAAAATGTTAATAAGATTATTCAAGATTACAGCCCGGCTTTTGGCAGGGTAGAAAAATTACGCTTGGGTAAGGGAGAGGGCTATATCTTTTTAATCAAAAATCCGGCCGGAGCAACTGCAGTTTTTGAAACAATAGCCAGCGAGTTAAAAAAAGGAGACCGACTACTGATTGCTTTAAATGACAATTTTGCCGATGGAACCGATGTTTCTTGGATCTGGGACGCCGAATTTGAGAAGTTAGCAGCTGCACCCCGACCTACGAGGTCGAGGTCGGACGCACGGGACCTCGTAGGTCCAAAGCTAATCTGCTCGGGTAAACGGGCAGATGATTTAGCAGTTCGCCTGAAATATGCCGGAATCGATACCAGCCAAATTGAGGTTATACCTGATCTAAAAGATGCATTTACCAAATCCCAAAAAAACCTTAAAAATAGCCGGGTCTTTATTCTTCCTACCTATACCGCCCTACTTAGTTTACAAAATATACTAGCCCAGGCTGGACTGAAAAAAGCCTATTGGAAGGAGAGTGTATGAAACTTATAGTTGGACATCTTTACGGAGATTGCATGAATACCTATGGGGATAACGGCAATATCCTGACTCTCAAAAAGAGGGCAGAGTGGAGAGGGATTTCTATGGTAGTAAAAAATGTTTCCTTAGGCGACAAGATAAAGCCAGGGGAGTTTGACCTATTTTTCTTTGGTGGGGGCCAGGACGAATCACAAATTTCAGTTGCCAGAGACTTAGAATCAAGTGGTAAGGGTAAGATATTAAAGATAGAAGTTGAGCGGGGAGTGCCAGTACTCTCAATCTGTGGTGGCTATCAGCTTTTGGGCGACTATTATCAGCCCCATCAAGGTCCTAAGCTACCAGGTGCAGGCATCTTTCCAGCCTTTACCAAAGCCAGCTTTGACCGCATGATTGGAAACCTGGTCATCAGTACTCAATTTGGAGACCTGGTGGGCTTTGAGAATCACTCTGGAAAGACATATCTTAAAAAAGGGGCTCTGCCCCTGGGGACGGTCAGTGTTGGCTTTGGTAATAACGGCGAAGACAAGCTTGAAGGCTGTATCTACAAAAATGCCATTGGCTGTTATATGCATGGATCGCTCCTTCCAAAAAACACCCATTTAGCCGACTGGCTGCTCAAAACCGCACTGGATATTAGATATAAAAAAGACCACAGCCTTGATCCTTTAGATGACGAACTGGAGACTAAAGCTCACCAAACAGCAATCGACTTATTTAGTTAATATCTTTTTTCTGATAAAATACGGCAAGCCCAAGGAGAAACTTGTTTCAACACTTGGGATGCATAATAAACAGGCCCAAGTGGTGAAATGGTATACACGCATGATTTAGGATCATGTGCCCGTAAGGGCGTGGAGGTTCAAGTCCTCTCTTGGGCACTTTTTGACTCTGTAACAATTTTTTATATCCTATAGTAGGTTGACATGCGATCAGCATTTATCTATAATTAGCTTTATGCTTATTGAAGAAATAGCTTTAAGAAACCCCCAAGCATATTCTAGGTTACAAGCTTTAGACCATACTCCCGAGGGAACATCCTATCGGGTAGATCGTGGCATTAGTCATGCTCTAAACGAAGGGTATCTCCCATTTAACCACTTTGCCCATTTATCTCAAGCCACACTACAAAATCCCGGAAGAGTTATCGATGTCTTCGAGGGGGGATGTGGTCAGGGAAGAGCGTCAGGAGATCTGAAAAGAGGTATTAAATTTAGGTTTGATCCAACAATGCTAAATAAATTTGAACCATCGGAAGTAAGAGCGTGGAGACGATCCTTAGATGGCCAAACCCTCGAAGGTTTAGGTAACGCGATTACTACATCGGGCATCACACTTACTCAGGCACATGCTACCGAAGCGCAAAATACAGATCCAAGGTTTCAAATGGACAAAATAGTGGTGGGGGACCTTGGTACATATAGTCTGACGACTCCGGATAGATTTGACTTTATCTTTGATAGTTTTGGCGTAGCCTTTCATCGACCCTTAGAAGCAATTCTAGCGTACTCTCGTATTTTAAGAGATGGGGGGATAGGTATTATGAGGGTGGTTGACGGATTTCCAGAAGATCTGCAGACAATGGTGCAACTTATGCAAGAAAGCTGTTTGCGAGTTTTAATTTGCGGCAAACCTACTAACTCAGGAGTACCGATTGCAGAACTTTTATTCACCAAAGAAGGTGGTCAGTAAAGAGAAAGCTTGTTTCATTTGACTTTAGAGCATAAAGAGGTAAAATATCAATATACTATCGGATACAAACGAAGTAATCTATGGCTACGTCACTACCAGCAACACCTTGGGCTAAGTCGGATCAGTACGGTTCGGAATGGGAAAAAAATACCAGTCTGACTCAAGCTAGTACCAGCAGCTCAAATGTTACAAATTCCGGATGGTCCAATGAACCATGGAACCCATCAGCCTCTCCTGCTAACGCCTTCGAGGCTAAACCCTTAGGATCTAGTAGCTCTAGTGAATGGTCAACTGACCCGGCTAATTTATCTGCAGCTAAGACGGAGGTCTCTGTCATGTTAGAAAAACACCCCATGAGATCGATGGGGTCTCTGGCTGGATTCTCTGACGGTTCAACTGCTAACCAAGAGCGCATGAATATTTTTAAAAGAGCTAAAATATTAGAGGGCTTAGCAGTCTCGGCTAAAGCTGGCGAAAAAGTTATGACGGGTGCTGGAAATGCGGTTATGGCCACATCAGAGGCAGCGATGGACTTGGTCTATCAGATCTTTGGTATTGGGGAGAAAAAAGTATCTCCTCCAACTGAAAAGCAGACGGAAGTCAAAGCTAAGGCAGCAATTATAAAACAGAATATTACCCAGCAGGAAGCAGATCGGGCGAGACTGGAAAACCAAAAGTACGCGGCTTTTCAAAAGGATAGCGCCAGGATTTTGGGTGGAGTTGTCAACGAACAAGCAATGGCAGACAGAACCGGCGTGGTTGGAGGAGAAGTCAGAAATATTTCCACGATTATCTTTAGTGCCTCAAAAGAGGATCCTCGCAAGCAGGTTAAACAGGAGGCGGT
Source organism: Candidatus Daviesbacteria bacterium RIFCSPHIGHO2_02_FULL_43_12 (assembly GCA_001776775.1). Taxonomy (GTDB): domain Bacteria; phylum Patescibacteriota; class Microgenomatia; order Daviesbacterales; family UBA10151; genus HO2-FULL-47-45. Next base: position 58,991 of record MFDD01000015.1, on the reverse strand, counting down.
AGTGCTGCCGGGAAGCGGCAAAGGCAAAGTAGATCATAATAATCAACGGGGGGCTATGGAAGACGCTAATAATGTGATGAATCGGGTAGGATAACTTTGTTGCAATAGCTTCCTTTTTCGATTAGAATTTGCATTGGACTATCGGGCGGTTAGCTCAGTTGGTAGAGCGTCTTCTTGACGTGAAGAAGGTCACATGTTCAAATCCTGTACCGCCCACATTTCATACGAGTATGGCTGTATAACCCGTTTTTTTAATAGTTTCTATAATATCTTTATCCGTGACTTTTTCCGTATCGACTTCCACTTCTGTTTCTTGCTTGGCAAAGTTAGTTTGGGCTACTTTTACACCTTCCAGGTCCTCTAAGTCAAAATCTATACTCATGGCACATGAGCTACAATGCATATCTTTTATTTTTAACTTCTTTTTTACTATTTTACTCATATAACTTCAATCACCCCCCGATACATACCCATCGAGCAAGAAAAGGGAATTTTTCCAGTCTTTTGAGGGGTAAAAGAGATTGTTTCTACCCCATTAGGTTGTAAATTTTTACTTATTCCCAGACTTGGGATTCTAAAGGCAGAAGCACAGCTAAAGGCATCCTTGCTCCTGAGTGTTAGGGTTACCGGTAATCCTCTTTTAACTTTAATGTAATTTGGCGAATAGCCTCGGGCAGTGATCACAATCTCGGAATTTTGCGTTGTCACAAAAGCTGTGGTTTGAGTATTGCCGTCCCCGGAGCCCAAGGTAATTGGAAAATTCTCCGCAATAGATTGCAGTGTCAGAGGAGAGCCTAGAGCAATCAGTGAACCGTTCACCGATGTAATCCCTAAATAAATTACAGCAACAGCTGCCAGCTTTAGGAACTTAGACCTAAAAGCGTCTCCTAAAATAGAGGTTACGAAACCAACTCCAAAGAAAAGGGGGACTGTGCCAAGTATAAAGGCGATCATAATGGACGCTCCAACAAAGGCATTTGCACTACTGATAGCTAGCGCCTCCATAGCCAGGGTTGTTCCGCAAGGAATAAATATAGTCATTGCTCCCAGTATGGCTGGTGCGAAAATATCCTTTGATTTAGATTGGCTTCGGACCAAACGTGTCAAGAAGCGCGGAGGCTGAATTATGACATAGCGGAAAATAGGATGAATATTCAAAAGGTTAAGTGCAACCGCGATCATGTATAATCCTGCTGCCAGCTGCATATAGGTCTGTATACTTCCAGAAATATTTAAAACTCCGCCAAAAGCCCCGAGGATGAATCCTAATACAACATAGGCAATAAACTTAGAGACCAAAAAGACTCCGGTGGCATATAGCGCATGTCTTCTGGTGTTACTTGTAGTATCTTCTTCGCGCGCAGCGATGACAGAAGCCAAAAGGCCGCCCTGCACTGCTAGACAAGTCAGTCCGCCCACGGTTAAACCGGTTAAAAATATCACCCAAAGATTCATATCTAAATTCTACTCCTTTTTAACAAGAGCGAGTTGGAGACAACGGAGATTGAAGAGGTTGCCATAGCTACCGAAGCCAGGATTGGACTTAGCAGTATTTTGAAGAATGGATAGAGCATTCCCATCGCGACTGGGATTAACACAATGTTATAGGCAAATGCCCAAAAAAGATTTAGTTTAATTGTACGCATCGTTTTTTTCGAGAGTTGAATTGCTGAGGCCACAGAAGTTAGATCTTTATTTATCAAGGTGATATCGGCAGCTTCGATGGCAATATCCGTACCAGTTCCCATGGCAATGCCAATATTAGCCTGAACCAAGGCCGGGGCGTCATTGATGCCATCGCCAACCATGGCCACCACTTTTCCCTCTTCCTGAATTTTTCTGACTTCAGAAGCTTTTGTATCAGGTAATACCTCGGCTAAAACTCTAGTGATTCCTAGCTTTCTGGCTATCGCGTTTGCAGTCCTTTGGTTATCTCCTGTCAACATTACAACTTCTATTCCCAGCTTTTCCAGGGCTTCTATGCCAGCATGAGCCGATTCTTTAATGGTATCTGCCACAGCGATGAGCCCCGAGAGCTTGTGATCTACTGACAACATCATGACTGTTTTACCCTCTGTTTCTAACTTTTCGATCTGTGCAAGATCAGACGAAAAAGAAACCTTTTCTTGATCCATGAGCCTTCGGTTTCCTAAATATACTTGGGCTTTATCCAAAACGCCTTCCACGCCGTGCCCGGCAATAGCCTTAAACTTTGTGACCTGGGTCAATTTCAACTCACGTTTGTCCGCCTCCTGAACAATAGATTCTGCCAGCGAATGTTCAGAGCCTTTTTCTACAGAGGCAGCCAGAGCAAGGACTTCGTTTTCGGTAACCTGACCTAGGGCGATAATATCTGTTACTTCGGGTTTTCCTTTAGTTAAAGTACCCGTTTTATCAAAGATTACAGTCTTAATCTTGTGAGCGATTTCTAAACTTTCCGCGTCTTTAATCAGAATGCCGCGTTCTGCTCCTTTGCCTGTACCAACCATAATAGCAGTTGGGGTAGCCAGTCCCATGGCACAGGGACAAGCAATAATTAAAACAGCCACGGTATTGAGTAGTGCATAAAGAAGTGTGGGGATTGGTCCAAAGATGTACCAAGTGGCAAAAGTTGCAAATGCCAACATGATAACAATTGGCACGAAATAAGCAGAGATCATATCCGCTATTCGCTGAATAGGAGCTTTAGAACCCTGAGCTTCCTGAACTAACTTTATAATTTGAGAAAGCATGGTTCCCGACCCAATTTTAGTAGCTTTATAGATGAATGTGCCAGATTTATTAATAGTAGCCCCAATAACGATATCCCCTTTAGCTTTATCAACCGGAATACTTTCCCCTGTGATCATTGAATCATCAACCGAAGACTCTCCTTCCACAATGATTCCATCAACCGGAATCTTTTCCCCCGGACGCACCCGGATAATCTCTCCAACACTAACCTGGTCAATGGGAATATCAATCTCTCTATCCTCCCTTATCACCCTGGCTGTTTTAGCCTGAAGGCCAATTAGTTTTCTAATCGCTTCCGATGTCTGCCCTTTTGCCTTAGCCTCAAAGTAGCGCCCTAAAAGAATCAGACCGATCACGATGGTTGCTACGTCAAAATACGGCATCGCTTCTAACCCTAAATCCATAACCACATTAGGAAATGCTGTCACAAATGCAGAATAGAGGTAGGCCACGGTTGTACCCAAAGCCACCAGCGTATCCATATTCGCTGTTCTATGTTTGAGTGCAGGAATAGTTGCTCTGTAAAAATCCCAGCCAGCCCAAAACTGGACAGGAGTAGCCAGAAGTAGTTGTACCCAAAAAATTTTTAAGATGCCTGGCGCAGTATTGGTCAGTCCCGGAAAACTGCCCCATAGAATAAGTCCCCCGAGAAATAGACTACTTGCTACCTTAATCCCTAGCTTTTTTAGCTCTTTGGTTTTTTCGATTCTCTCCTGATCTTCTGAAACCATATCTTGTTCAAGCATCGCTTGATAACCAACACTGGCTACTGCTGAAACAATCTGCTCTTCTTTGCAAAGATCTGAATCAAAGGTCACAGTAGCTTGTTCAGTAGCTAAATTAACCATAGCTTTTTTTACTCCGGGCATTTGGGTCAAAGACTTTTCGATTAGTCCGACACACGATGCACAGTGCATTCCTTTAATTGGAAATATCTGTTTAACCTCTGTCATATCAAACGACCTTTATCTTTCCATGAAACATATTCATGCCGCAGGCAAATTTATACTCACCGGTTTTTTGTGGGCTAATCTCGACAGTAACCGTTTCATTTAACGGCAGGTATCTACGGATTTTAAAATCTGATAACATAACTTCTTCTAAGCAGCTGCTCGAATCTTTTCTTAAAAAATTCAACTTAGTCGTTTTCCCCTTTTTAATGGAGATAACTTCTGGCTGATAGCCTCCCTCCGCTACAATATCCACGGAATCAGAAATTACTTCTACTGTTTTTTCTTTTTTCATTAAGAAAAACCAATATGTCAGGCCAATCCCTAAAACAGAACCTATTAAAACCAAGATTTTATCTAGTGTCATACAACCTTTTAAATAGAGTTATCAGCTCACTGACAGCTTTTTCTTCTTTGTTTACAAACTGATGAGCAACATGAGTCTTTAAATGCCTTTCAAAAAGTACTGCATCTAAACTTCGAAGAGAGTTCTGGATTGCTAGGCTTTGATTGAGAAGATCAATACAGTATTCATCATTATCGATCATTCTTTGCAAGCCAGCTAACTGACCAATAATGATATTAATACGCTTTTGGGCTTTCTCTTTTACATTGGCGTAGTGCGATTTCATAAAACCCATGATACACCCCCCTGGGGTATATGTCAAGTTGTTAGCAAAATCACAGCATTATGTTTAAATCTGTAGTAGCATAATTTGTGCAGGATTTATGGGACAAGACAAAAGTAATCCTCGTACGGTTGGCTCACTTTCAAAAAAGGAACCGGATAAAAAGATACGGGCTTCCTCTTCTTTTGACTATTGCTGTATTTTTATTCAAACACTATTTTCATAACTTTTTTGGAGAAAATTCTACATTTTTACTGACATCGTTTTTAATTGTCGCTAGTTCCTGGTACGGGGGGTTAGGTCCGGGTATTTTTGCCACTGCCTTATCGGCTTTGATAGTATATTTTCTCTTTACCAAAGATTTTATTATGCTCACTATATTTGTGCTTGAGGGGGCGATTATAAGTATTGTCAGTGAAGCTAGATATGAGATGGAAAATCAAAAAGATGAATTTATCGGCTTTGTCTCGCATGAGTTAAAAAATCCATTAGCCACAATTAAAGGGTTCGCCGAACTTACTATTTTAAATAAAAAACAGGCCAACCAACAAGCACGCACAAGGACATATGGCGAACAAATAAATATCCAATCCGACAGAATTTTAGAACTTATTAACGACCTACTGGATATTACCAAAATAGAGATTGGTAAGTTCACTTATAAAAAGGATATCTTCGAGATTGACGATCTGGTAAAGGAGGTTGTTTTACACCAGAAACTGATTACACCAAACCGGACGATTCAATTGATAGGGTCGACGAAAAAAACTATCTCTGCAGATCAATACCGGATTCGCCAAGTCATAGTTAATTTACTGACCAATGCCTTAAAGTATTCGCCTGATTCCCAAAAAGTAACGATAAAGTTAAAAAGGCAAAGAGCGGCAATACTTGTCAGTATCAGTGACCATGGTCTAGGTATCTCCAAAGATGAGCAGTCGCGGATTTTTGACCGCTATTATCGGACAAAAAATGTTCAAAAGAAAAGATCCGAGGGTTTAGGACTTGGTTTGTATATTACCAACCAGATAATAAAACACCATCACGGAAAAATTTGGATAGAATCTCAGCCAGGAAAAGGAAGCACCTTTTATTTCTCTCTTCCTCTAAAAATTTAAGTTTCTAAAATATATTTTCTGTGTTATATTTTATTTAATGGATGCGGAGATTCGTAAGATTCTAGCCGGAAATGGCGTTTTCTCGAAACGCAGTATTATGGTCAGAAGTTTTTTTGGGGGGGTTGCCTGGGGTGTGGGTTCGGTGATCGGAGCTACATTATTAATTGCTCTACTGCTGGCGATTCTGAGTACCCTAAACAATATTCCTTTTCTTGGTAATATCGCGACCAGTATTAGTCAGACAATTAACCAGTCGATCAGTCGACCCAAAACCGGCCCATAAAATGGAGCTTACAAAACTTGATCTTGATTTTAGATCTGGTATAATGCTTTTTAATGAAACGTGGTAAAGACTTACCCCAAGTAGATGATCCCCAAGTAAGATCAGCCCTCGAGACTACAATAAGAGACCTCAGGGCTACCGGTAGGGGGATGCGTTGGCCTAGACCGCTCAGGTGGCTTGCTGGAGATCCACATTCATTTGCCTTAACAGGTCAAGAAATTTTGGACTGGAGTGATCTTATGAATAAGGACTGGACAGAAAGTTTTGGTGCCTTCACTCGACTTGTCGATTTATCAAATAATCCAGAAAGATATTCTGGAGCATTTGATGTCTCTACCACAAGGAGGGGACCCAAGGTCGAGGTGGTCGCATTCGCAAAATATCCTACCGACGGACAACGGTATGTTTACGAGTGCTGGCTTCCTCATGGAGGGGCTGCAAATTTTAGATTTCATAGTAAAAATTGGGGCGGCTCTTATATGCCCTATACTGGTCTAGCATCACCCGGTCAGCTAGGCGTTAGCTTAGGTCTTATGAAGAGATTACTAAACAGCCCCGCCACTAAATAATATCGAGTGTAATATTCCTATACTCAAGTTGACTTTAAGGTAAGCTCCTCGTATAATTCTTTCAGAAGTGTTGATTAAGCCTCACCAACTTAGGAGCTTCTCGGTAGAACTTCCGTTAAAGTCAAAGAGAATAATTACGGGTGGAACCACCTTAACCGGTCCCGAAATTCATCAGATTGATGAATGGAGGGATTTTTTAATGCTTAAAGTTAATAGAAAAACTACTACCACTACTACACCCTTCCGGGGGCGTACTTTGTAGTGGTTTGACAAAACCTCCACAGAGTAGACCTCCGCAAGGAGGTCTTTTTGAAAGGAGGTGATAGTTAATGCCAGAAGGAGTAAGCGCGGGCTATCAATCAGGTCAACCCGAGAGGAAGAGGTCTAGATTAGAAAGAAAGGCCTTTAAAATAGCTGAGAAAGCTCGTTTTAACCAAGAGTGGCGCGAGTTTGTTGCTCGCTCAGGACCCGAGGTTATTAGGAGAGGATACGAAAATCATCCTTAACTAAGCGTAGAGTTTGACGGAAGCTAGCTGTCTTACTCTACAAAGTAAGATCTTTCTGATATATTGAAACTATGAACAGTAAAAAATTAGAACCAATGCGCCATAGTTGTGAGCATATCTTAACTATGGTAATGATCAAGCTCTTTCCTGGTTTACTGGCCGCCATGGGCCCAGCAACCGAGGAGGGCTTTTACTTCGATTTTGACTTCTCTGGAAAGATATCCGAGGAGGATTTTCCAAAAATAGAACAAGAGATGCAGCGGATTATTGAGCTTGACCTGCCCATTTTACATAGTACCATGTCGGTAGATGAGGTCAAAAAAGCTTTTGCTCATAACTCATATAAGCTTGAATGGGCCCAAGAGGCAGATAAGCGAGGCGAGCAGGTCAGTATTTATACTATCCAAGGAAAAGATGCTTCAGAGTCTTTTGTTGACATTTGTAAAGGTCCGCATGTTGAGTCGACTGGAAAGGTTGGACCATTTAAACTACTCTCTCTGGCTGGAGCCTATTGGCACGGGGATGAAAAAAATAAGATGCTAACTCGAATTTACGGCACAGCCTTTCCAACCCAAGAGGAGCTCGACAAATATCTTTGGCAGCTGGAACAGGCCAAAAAACGGGATCATCGAAAACTGGGTAAGGAGCTGGATCTGTTTGTATTTTCAGATTTAGTTGGCAAGGGCCTGCCTCTTTTTACCCCCAAAGGAACAGTTCTTCGCGAAGCTTTAAATAACTTTTCCCAAGAACTTCGGATAGATAAAGGTTTTCAGAAAGTATGGATTCCGCATATTACTAATAAAAAGCTTTATGAAACATCCGGACATTGGGCTAAATTTGGAAAAGAGCTATTTTTAGTAACCAGCCAAGAAACTACCGAACAGCTAGTCGTGAAGCCGATGAACTGTCCACATCATCAGCAAATTTTTGCCTCCCAAACGAGAAGCTACAAAGATTTACCGATTAAATATTTAGAAACCACAACCATTTACCGAGATGAGAAGGCGGGGGAACTGTTGGGTTTGTCTCGAGTTCGCTCCGTCACCCAAGATGACTCACATATTTTTTGTACCCCCGAGCAGATCGAGGCTATTTATACCGAACTGATCGAGATTGTCAAAGAGTTTTATGGCACTCTCGGGATGACCTACAAAGCCCGTCTATCTTTTAGAGATCCCGCCCAGACAGAAAAATATCTAGGAGATGTCAAGTTGTGGGACAAGGCTCAGGATATATTACTCAAGATAGCCAACGAGCATCAGCTGGATTATTATGTCGCCGAAGGAGAAGCAGCTTTTTATGGTCCAAAGATAGACTTTATGGTTATGGATGCCATTGGCAGAGAGTGGCAGCTCGCTACTCCTCAGTTGGATTTTGTCCAGCCTCAACGTTTTAAACTGAAATATATTGATGTAGAAGGTAAGGAGCAAACTCCGGTGATGATTCACTTTGCCCTGATGGGTTCAATTGAACGATTTTTGTCGGTATATATAGAACATACCGCCGGAAATTTTCCGGTTTGGCTATCTCCTGTTCAAGTAAAAATTATACCCATTACGGATCGACATATTGAATATGCCCAAAAAGTACTCGAACAATTAAAGAACGCGAACATACGGGTAGAGATTGATAGTAGGGGAGAAAAAATGCAAGCCAAGATCCGCGAAGCCCAAATGCATAAAATTCCCTATATGCTAATTATCGGAGATAGGGAACAAGAAGCAAATGCTATTGCCGTTCGGACAAGAGATGGGGAAGACCGCGGGGCTACTCCGGTTGCCGATTTTATCAAGCAAATTAGCGAACAGACCGAACAAAGGCTTTAAGCTTATTGCTTAAAGATCTAACTTTTGCTAAAATTTGCTAAGTCCCGGAGGATCAAGAAACATAGCTATCTTTTACAGACCGTATAACCGCCAACCTCTTCACCGCATCAACGAACGTATCAGTGCTCCTACCCTTCGAGTTATCAATAGCGAAGGGAAACAAATTGGTGTTTTAAGTAGAGAGGAAGCTTTGCAAAAAGCCCGCGAAGCAGGTGAGGATTTAGTAGAGATCGCTGGATCAGCCCAGCCTCCAGTCGTCAGAATCCTTGATTACAAAAAGTTTCTCTACGAAGAGAGCAAAAAAGATCAGGCTGCCAAAAAGAATGCTAAAGATGTCGAGCTAAAAGAACTTTGGTTTACCCCCCGAACCGCCGATCACGACCTCCATACTCGTCTCCGCCGGGTTGATGAATTCTTAAAGGATGGTAACAAAATTATGATCCGGATCAAGTTTAAAGGTCGGGAGATGGCCCATACCGAGCTAGGTTTTGAAACCCTCAAGCGGATCATGGCCTTTTTGGGAGATAAGGTTTCTTTTGAGAGAGCTGCTAAGTTAGAAGGCCGGAGTATCACTGCTATCATCGGCAAGAATAAACAAAATTTAACTCCATCCTAAGATTGCTATTCCTCAGACTGTTTAGTATAATCACCTATGTCTAAAGGAGCGTAAGTTATGAAATATAAACATAAAACCAAAAAGTCGGTTATTAAACGAATTAAAATCACAGGTACCGGTAAAATTATGCGTTCTCATCAGCTGAGAGCTAACCATTTAAGGCGCCATAAATCAAAGTCAGCGCTGCGCCGACATGCAGTGCCAGCACAAGTATCTAAAGGCGACGCAAAGCAGATTAAGATCATGCTGGGAATATAGTATGGGAAAAAATACTAGAAATTTTAAGCAGTCAAAACGCTCGATGAATGGCGACACAGGTGCCAGGAGCTTTGCTCCAGTAAATCGCAGCGAAGGCTGGCATGTAAAAGTTCTAAGATTTTTGAAAGTCAGAGGAAAGGCTAGTGTATCGTAGATCGTTAATTGTATATCGATAAACGATAAAGAAATATGCCAAGAGTCAAAAGAGGAGTTACCTCTAAAGCTAAACATAATAAACTACATCAACTAACCAAGGGTTACCGCGGTGGTCGCTCTAAACTAGTCAGACAAGCTAAAGAATCCATGTTGCATGCTGGGCAGTACGCTTTTGCCGGACGTCGACAGAGACGCCGGGATATGCGCAAGCTTTGGATTACTCAGATTAATATTGCTCTACGCAACCAAGGCTTAACTTACGCTAAAGTGATGGCTCAGCTTAAAACCAAAGAGATTCTGGTTGATCGCAAGATTTTAGCTGAACTAGCTGTGCATAACCCAGAAGCTTTTACTAAAGTGATCAATGAAGCTACTGCGTAGGATTTCTCTCATTAATTCAGTCTTCTTTCTGGCTTTTGCTTTACTTGTCACTCTGAACTCACAACTCATAACTATCTACGCCCGAGTTAGTCAAGAAGATATAGTTAATTCCCAGAAAGAGAACTATGCTCAAAAAGTTGCTGGATATTCAGCGGAAAATAAGTTTAAATTAGAAAGTCTTTCCCAAAAAATAGTCGGGATCAATAAAAAGCGGACTGACGAGCTAGAACAGCTAACTTTAACCATGGGGGAGGTCTTAGACGAGTACCAAGCTCGAATGGGGGACGAGAAGAGGCCAGCTTACGAGCGTGAACAAGATGCTGTCGGCAATGCCAGATACTGGATCACTTTCGCTCATGAAGCAATTGCTTTTCAGGCTGGGAAAATTTATATCTTCAACCTAACTTCCGAGGGCAACTTAAAAAGTGACGCTTCCTCAACCATTAATCTTTTTCAGTCTAATTTAGAATACGCCAGGGCCAAAACTATTTATGCCCTAAATTTACTTAAGGGAGTTGTTAAAAATGAGAAATAAATTAATTCTCGGTATCGGGCTCGTATTAATTGCGACCATTGGAATTTTGATTTTAAGAAATGCTACTTCATCTGAGCCTCTCGCTACCCCTCAAATTATAGACGCAGCCAAGTCCAGCCCTGCACCGGCTAGCACCGGGCCTTCGCCCGTTCCCACACCCAAAGTAGTGATCGATTCAGCGACTAATCTTAAAGAAGTTTCAGAGATGCTGGGTCCCGAAAATTTCTCCGAAGATTACAAGGGTTTACGTAGTAACTTATAAATATCAAACCTCCTCTCTCTTTTACGATCGGGTAAGCTTATGCTAGAATCAAGCAATAATATGCAGGACAAGATAGCGGATATTAAAAATACATATTTAAAAAAGATTAAACAAGCCAGCTCTCTCAAAGAGCTAGACGAGCATTTTCTGGCCCTATTTGGCAAAAAAGGAGCTGTTACCAAACTTCCTAAGGAATTTTCTAAACTCTCCAAAGACCAGCTTCAACTTGTTAGTCCGCTGTTTAATGGCGTAAAGTTCGAGCTAGAAAAAGCGATAAGCAATAAGCGACTGACAATTCGCGAGACAGGTTACTCGCTGTTAGAAAGAGAGTCGCTAGACCTAAGCAGTCCAGTTGAAATTAAAAAACGCCAAGGCGCCTTGAATCCTTTAACCGAATTTGAAAACCATATTGTGCAGGTTTTTTCTAAACTTGGCTTCCAGCAATATGACGCACCTCAGATCGATACCGATATTAACAACTTCCAGGTTCTTAATATTCCCGAAAACCATCCGGCTAGAGACTTACAGGATACCTTTTACATCGATTCAACCAACTTTGGGATTGAACCTGGTCGAATTCTGATGAGAACACACACTTCTAACTCTCAAATCCGGATTATGACAGAATATCCGGCTCCGGTACGGTTTATGAATATCGGAAGATGTTTTCGCAATGAAAGTACCGATGCCCGCCATGAGCATACCTTTGACCAATTTGAACTGGTATATATTGATAAAGGCTTAAGCCTGGCCAATCTGCTCTACTTGTCAGAATATTTCCTAAAGGCCGTTTTTGGACCCGAGATCAAGGCCAGGCTTCGTCCTAAATATTACCCCTTTGTTGAACCAGGAGCGGGCGTTGATGGACTGTGTATTTTTTGTAGTGGTAAGGGGTGCAATATCTGTGGAGGGGTGGGGTGGTTAGAGCTGGGTGGGGCGGGGATGATTCATCCCAACGTCTTGCGAGCGGGGGGGATTAATCCTAATGAGTATTCTGGGATCGCCTGGGGATGCTCTCCAGAGAGAATGACGATGCTAAAACAGGGAATCTCGGATATGCGCCAGCTGAGAAATGGCGACCTGAGGCTCTTTGAGAGTCTAGGATCAAGTGTCAAAGTCTAGAGTCAAGAAAAAACAGAGACCTAGACTCTGGTCACTAGCAACTCGTAACTGAACATGAAAGTATCTAAAGATTGGCTAAAAGAATTAATAGACCTGGACAGGCCGGTGGACGAGGTCATGGACCTGCTTCCAAAGCGGACAATTGGCATCAAGGAAGTCACCAAAGACTTTTTTGAGCTGGATATGAAAGGATACAACCGGGCTGATCTTCTTTCCCTTAGAGGAGTAGCTCAGGAGATAGCGGCGATCACTGTATCAAGGGTCAAAGGTCAAGGGTCAAGCCAGGAGGACTTTATTTGGAGCAAAAACAAGTTTGAGACTACACCGATCGGTATCGAAGATTTACAACTCTCTCCTGTTCAGTGCGTTACCCGAATAGAAGGCTTGACAGTGCAGGCTTCTCCCGCTAATTGGGTTAAAAAATTACACGATTCCGGGATTAGATCAATTAATAACCTTGTGGATATTACCAATCTGATCATGCTGGAATATGGCCAACCTTTACATGCTTTTGATGCCCAGGCAGTCAAAGACCATACTATTAATGTTAGGCTGGCCCGAAAAGGAGAGGTTCTCACCACTCTGGATGATAAAAGGAGAGTATTGACTGATGCAGATATTGTTTTATCCGATGACGAAAAGGCTTTGGATGTCGCTGGAATTATGGGTGGTAAGGACACAGAGATCAAGCCGTCAACTACCACTATCCTGCTTTCCGCCTCAATGTTTAACCCACAACATGTGCGTAGGACTGCTTCTCGATTGAATTTACATTCTGAAGCCAGCCGTAGATTCCAGCATGGATTAACGATGCAAGGCTTGCTGCAGGCATATAGTGCGGCTATTAAAATGTATCAGGCCATTGGAGGAAAAGTAACCGCCCTATCCCTCAAGGGAGACTTTCAGACAGTCCCGATTAACTTGATTCTTCATTATTCAAAGATAAATAATTTGATCGGCACAGTATTAAGCAAAAAAGAGATCGAATCAATTCTTGGCAGGTTGCAGTTTACTGTCAAAACAGTGGATGAAAATACCTGGCAAGTTAGTCCTCCATATTTTAGGCTAGACTGCCAGCAGGAAGAAGATATTATTGAAGAAATAGCCAGGCTTTACGGATATGAAAAAATCCCAAAGTCACCATTGCCAGGTAGCCCCCCGTCCAAAATAGATCAATCTAAATTTGAATTTATCCATCAACTAAAAAAATCTCTTGCGACAGTTGGATTAAAAGAGGTTCAAACCTATTCGTTCTTCTCTACTCAGGTTTTAGGTAGTTTGGGGACAGATCAGCGGCAATTAGTCAAAATTCTCAATCCCATATCTGCGGAGACAGCATATCTGCGTAACGCTTTATGGCCAAATCTCTTAGAGGTCGTCAGCTTTAACCTGAAACATTTCAAAGATGTAGCTATATTTGAAATAGGTAAAGTCTTTAACTTGCAGCCAGGGGAGTTACCCAAAGAGAGCTACTTTTTAAGTATTGCTCTTTCTAATGATACAGATAATCCCACAGAAGAACTCTACCAGCTAATTAAAAAAGCACTCGAGATGCTCTATATCGGCTTTAAGGTAGAAAGCAGGGAAAAACAAGACTACTTCCATCCTGCTAGACAGCAGCGGATTCAGTCAGGAAAGTTTTCAAGTGGCATCTTGGCTGAAGTTCACCCAAGAGTAATCAATAAATTTGGCAGCGACAAAAGAATCGCGATCATTGAGTTAGAGCTAGAGTTAAAGTGAGACGGTCACTCCTACTGAGCTGGAAAAGGTTGCCCCATCATTATCCTCTAGGGTCACAGTAATAGTATGCGACCCCTTATCACCTGGGGCAAACTCAACATGCTGGGCATATGGCTCGGCTGTCTGGACATTCTTTTGAGCTCCGTCAATCTGCCAAACAACTTTCTTGACTCCTTTGGGTGAGTTTGCTCGGGCCAATACATCAAAGACCCTCGGCACATTAGCTCCGTTATTAATATTCACAATCGAAATGACCCCACTGGTTCCACCTCCGGAAAAGCCGGGGATTCCGCTACAACCTCTCGTCACACCTACTAAACGAGCATCAGCAGAAGTCAGCACCCACTGATCAATACCTGTTTGCCACTTATTGGCTCCAGTCGGATCATCTTCTTTTAATACGATTACGTCTTTTTGGTCAGCATCTTCTCCATCATTGGCCAGGCGATGAGGATTACTTTTGCAGACTTTCTGTGACTGGTAACCCCAGGCTATATCTTTTGGTTCGGTCCCCTTAACAAAATACTCTTTACGGGTCGGCGAGCCATCTTTTGGCTTACCTCCCATCAAGCCATCAACCTCAAGTTGCTCAATATTATCCGGTTGATGAGGTTTTTCGTCCGGCTTATCCTTTAGGACGGCTACCATAATTTTTTGCCAAATAGGTGAAGCTCCGGTAATACCTGAGGCGATAGCCGGGTTCATTACTGAATTGTCGTTATTACCGACCCACACACCTGCAACTACAGAAGGAGTAAAACCAACTGCCCAGTTGTCGCGTTTTTCATCAGTTGTTCCAGTCTTCACCGACACAGTTTTGCCCGTAATATTTAAGATAGAGTTGGTGCCAAAAGCGGCAGACCTAGCCCCATTATCAGACAGGATATTGGAGATCAGAAAAGCTACCCCTTCGTCTAAGATCCGCGTTCCTTCTTGATCACGAAACTCATACAGAGCTTTGCCCTTAGAATCAGCTACTTTCAAGATAGAGACCGGGTCATGGCGTTTGCCGCCACTGGCAAAAACTCCAAAAGCCGAAGTAAGATCCAGCAAGCGAACCTCTCTACCTCCCAGAGTGAGTGAAAGCCCGGCATTATTGACGTTTTCTTCGGTAGGTTCCCAGGTAGAAAGACCCATCCTGAATCCTAGATCCATGACATTCTTCACTCCATTAATCGCCAACATTTTGACTGCCGGAATGTTATAAGAATTAGCTAAGGCATAACGTATCTCAACCGGACCATGGAACTGTCCATCGTAGTTGACCGGGATATAATCTTCTCGATCACCACCCGGAAATTCTGTTTTAACATCCATTAACACGGAGGCAGGGGTGTAACCTTTGATAAATCCGGCAGCGTAATTGATCGGTTTAGTAGCAGATCCAGGCTGACGGGGGTTAACAGAGGCGTTAAAATTGGGCTCGAAGACACATGTTTGTCCACTGGTGCAGCCTTCGGGTTCTGATTTGCCAAAGTAATCTTTTGAACCGACCATCGCCTTAATCTGACCATTTTGGGCGTCCAGCACAACGGAGGCGGCATTGCCAACTTTATAATCCTTCAGCTTTTCAACCTCGTCTCTGACGATTTTTTGGGTTTGTTCTTGGAGTTTGTAGTCAAGGGTAGTCGTCACTCTTAAGCCGCCCTGTTCAACCAGCTTGTCTCCGTACTGCTCAATTAATTTTTGCTTGACATAAAGCACAAAATGAGGAGCTTTAATTCCAGCCTCTTGTTGCGAAGTTCGGTACGAAAACTCCTGTTTTTTGGCTTCTTCGGATTGAGATTTACTGATATATCCATCTTCCATCATCCGCCGTAACACATCAGCCTTACGCTCCAGTCCCAGCTCAGGATTGGAACCATAGTGACTATAAACAGATGGCCGCTGCGGGAGACCGGCCAGGTAGGCCGCTTCACCTAAAGTCAGCTCCTTAACATGTTTGCCGAAATAAAGATTGGCTGCTGCTTCAATCCCATAAGCAGTACCTCCATAAGGAATCTCGTTTAAATACATCTCTAATATTTGATCTTTGGAATAAGTCTGTTCTACTTCTATCGACAGAATAAATTCTTTGAGCTTGCGGATAAGCGACTGCTCACCTGTTAACAGCGCGTTCTTGACTAGCTGCTGAGTCAGGGTTGATCCGCCACCTTCAATCTTGCGATGAAGCACCAGATTAAAGAAAGACCGAGCAATACCCCAAGGAGAGAACCCTTTGTGTTTATAAAAATCTTTGTCTTCAATGGCGATGGTCGCCTGCCTGACGGTAAGGGGGATCTCGGAAAGCTTGACCGGAGTCCTGTTTTGGTTTTGGAAAATATCATATAAAAGCTCGCCGTTTCGGTCAAAGATTTTGGTCGACTCGGCAATGGTTCGATTTTGCAGCTGATCAGGAGCAGGAATCTGAGAGAGTAAAAAGATTAATAAGCCAATGACACTGGTAATGCCGATTATAACTATAAAAAGAGTCGCTTTGGTAAAAACAGATAGTAGCTTGATTCTACGGAGGCCTCCATAGTCACTTCGCCGGCGAATTCTTTTAAAAGGCATACTTTTAGATTATAGCCTATTATATAGTAAAATGACCTCTATGAATGATAAAAAACTTAAGCTAACTCCAGAACAATACAATATCTGCTTCTTAAAGGGGACCGAGCCGCCCTTTAGTGGTAAATATACCGATAATCACAAAGAGGGGATGTATCATTGTGTTTCCTGCGGACAAGAGCTTTTTTCATCGGATGCTAAGTTTGATAGCGGAACCGGTTGGCCTTCTTTTGATAAACCTGTCGCAAACAAGAATTTAAAAACCGAAGATGATTATTCATTTGGGATGCATCGAATCGAAGTAATGTGCGCTAAATGTGGAGCCCATCTGGGACATGTTTTTAATGATGGTCCAACCGTCACTGGAAAGAGATATTGTCTCAACTCCTTAGCTTTAGATTTTAAGCCTCTACAGACATAGCTGCACGATTTTTTGCGCGATTATTACGTGATATTACTTGACTAAAGCAATCACGATCGCTCCGGCAGTCATCAGGCCTGCTCCAAACATGGTTCCTAGAGTAACTTTTTCTTTCAGAATAAAGGCAGCCAGAACAATGGTAATGACCAGGCTTAGCTTATCGACCGGAGCAACTTGAGATACGTTACCAAGCTGCAGAGCCCGGAAATAAAAAAGCCAGGACAATCCAGTCGCTACGCCTGATAAAACTAGAAGGATCAGTGAAAATCGAGAAATTTGAGTCAACTGAGTCTGTAAACCCTGTCCAAAAACAATTCCCCAGGCAAAGAGTAAGATAACGATGGTTCGAATAGCGGTTGCCAGATTTGAATTAACATCTTTAACTCCGATCTTAGCTAGTATGGCGGTAAGTGCGGCAAAAAGAGCAGAGAGTAGTGCATAAATAAGCCACTGCATAAATTTATCATATTCTCGAAATTAGCAGTTTACAAGAGTACAATGAATTTTAGATGGATATCTTCTCTTTGTTTGTATTAGCCATCAGCCTCTCTTTGGATACCCTTAGTGTCGGTACAGCTCAAGGGTTACATTTTCATCAGCATCGACTAAGAAATGGGTTGAAGTTGGCTATTACTTTTGGACTGTTTCATCTTTCCATGCCTATTTTAGGGTGGGTGATTGGGCAAAGTTTACGAATATTTGTTTCTCAGATTGATCATTGGATTGCCTTTGGATTACTGAGCTTTATCGGAATAAAGATGGTCAAAGAAGCTTTATCTTCCAAAAAACAAGTACACCGGAAGCATATTCAAAAGCAAACTTTACTTTTGCTCGGTATCGCAACCAGTGTCGACACCTTGGCGATTGGGATAACACTGGCTTTCGTGGAGATTTCGATATTTTTGGCAGGGGTAATTATGGGCAGTGTCGCATTTTGCCTGACTATGATCGGTTTTATGACCGGAAATAAAATCGGAAAGATGTTTAGTGAGAAGGCCGAGCTAGTAGGAGGAATTATTCTCATAGGTCTGGGGATCAAGATTCTAATCGAACACCTCAATGGAGGATAGGTCCTATGCTAAGTAAATGGCATATACGGATACTTTTCTTGCTCTTGTACTTCTGGTATTCTAGCTTTATGGACGAGTTTCCACTAGAAAAACTTATCTCAAAACATATTGCTTTAGATGAACTGCCGCAAATTGTTATGGAGATGTCTAAAGATACATTAGATTTTCCTGGAAAAGTGCTAGTCTACCCATAAATCAGCCTATGGACGAGATTGAAAGAAAATTTCTGATTAAGAAACTTCCAGATTTATCTGATCAGACTCCAATTTTGTATGAGCGTTATTACTTAAGACGAGGAGATGATGTTGAAGATAGAATTCAACTTAAAGGAGGCAAGTATGAAAGGGAAATATTAGAAAGTGTATCATCATTAGCACGTAAGAAACATAAAACTACCTTAACAAAAGGAGAGTTTGAATCTCTTAAACAACAGGCTTCCGAGGTAATTATTAGAGAAGGCTATCAAATTAAGGACATTCCAAATGGTACTATTAAAATCTATCATGGTCGTTTTGAGGGTTTAATAAGAGCTGAAGTAGAATTTCCCTCTGAAGAAAAGGCTCAAGCATTCAAAGCACCTGATTGGTTCGGTAAAGAAATATCAGATACCCCCTTATCGCGTGATTCAAGATTATTAGACTTGTCTGATGAAGATTTTAAAAAGCTCCTAAGCAAAAATTTTCAATAAAGCCCTGGTTCAGATGACTGGAAGATATTAGAACCTATCAATATTGTATAGCTGGGTATGAGTTCCAAGGATATGAAAGGTAATGACTATTTGTGTTTTGCTCTCCTTAATTTTAAAAAGCGCTCTATAATCACCAGTGACATCAATACTTCTGTAACCTGCATATTTTTCTTGAAGAGCATGGTTCCTTAAGTTGGGGTGATTTGGATTATCAATAAATAACTCCCGGGATTCTTTAAATGCAATTTTAATATCAAGCGGTGCTTTCTTTAATTGCCTGTTAAATAAAGCTGTATATTCAATGTGAGGAAACTCTTTGTCTCTCATTAGCAATTTCTTTATCTAAATAGTCAAGTTCTTCTTGAGCATTTTTGAACCTGATGACTCTTCCTGCTTTAACATCATCCTCAGATTCTTTAAGCGCGTTTATAAGATATTGGCTTGGCACTTCATCTCTTGTGCTAAAAGTAATAGTTTCGCTACTAATAAAATGTTTCAGGTAACAGTTGATCACACTTGTTAAACTTAAGCCCATTTTTTCAGCGGTTTTCTGGGCTTTCGCTTTTAACTGTGGATCTGTTTTAATTAGAATTGAGGCTGTATTCATATATACTTAGTATATAGTTTTTATATATTCTGTCAAGTCCTGCGGGTAGGAGTCGCACCTACTTAAATTGGTTTTACAGACCAACGCCTAAACTGTTCAGCCTCCGCAGGATAAGCTAGATTATACCAATTGACACCCGTTACTTCCACTGTTGTATACTCAAAGCATGCTTACATTAGATGATATTAATAAACTAACTCAAATTCTTGCAACAAAACAAGATATAGAGGATCTTCCATCCAGAGATGAATTTAATGATTTTAAAAATGATGTATTCAATAAGATGGACTCTACTTATAAAGAGGTACTTATATAATGCGTGAATTAAATATTTCTTCGGCGGCGTTTAACATGAAGTTGGGCCAGGGCTTTCTGCAAAGAGGCAAAAGTCGTGGCGTATTCTTCATCGGATAGCGTCTGCGTTAGGGCCTCTTGGGCTCTGATCCGAGCTTCTTCGGCTATTTTTTCATCAATCTCTTCATGGGATTTGGCAAGATCAGTGGTAATAGTTACTTGTCCATTGGCAACTTCGACCATACCTTCACCAACTGCGAGATAATCCCTTTTGCTACCTTTAGTAATTATCAATTCTCCAGGGATAACTTTAGACATTAAGTGGGCATGATGGGGCAGTATTCCAACTGGTCCCTGAGGAGCCGGGACTGTGACCATATCACCCTCACCCTCAAAAACCTGTTTCTCTGGGGTAATTATTTTTAAATGAACTTGATCCGCCATAGGGCTATTATCGTATATCCAAAAGGGTCGTGTAAAGAGCAGCTAAGGAATTATAATCCGCGCTTTTATAATCTCAGGTCTGGCTAACTCCACTACTTCTGCAGCATAAGCCATTCTCGTTCTCAAGGGGATCTGCAGCTGGGCTAATGGAGCATCATTTTGTCTATAGGCATCTCCACTACCACTGCAATCAGTCATGCCCACCAGGGCATTAAAATCTAAGTGCCGCGCATGAGACCCTCGATCTTCTAAAACAAAGTGCACACCTCCAGCTAATTGCATTTTTCTCTTAATTGGATTGCCCGTTCCGGTTAGTCTGTCTCTCATTCTTTGCATTGGTACATCATATCGGAAGGGCACTTCTTTTAATCTACCCGTAGTCCATAGCTCAAAGAATGCACAACTTGGGCCATGAGTTCCCGGAGTGCACCCACATCGCCTAACCTCGGCGTTAGCTTGATTAAAACCGACTATATTGCCTCCTGTTTTCAGGGCGGCTACAGCATTAACTTGGCCCAAAATTCTATAGCCCCAACATGTTCGACCCTCAAGCCAATCAAATCGTACATCACCACATTCCAAAGCTGCTCCCGGGTGGACTTGACCCTGCTCGGTGTTGGAAGCCTTCACTATCTCTACTTGCCAGTTATGTTTTCTTGCTTGAAGGATATCCCGGGCTAGAAGGGGATCGAAATCTTCGGGCATTGTTAATTCTGAGCGTATTAGCATGTTCTTTATAATAAATCAGTGAGCATTTTAACATTAATTGTCAGTTTTGTCAGCATTTTGTTAGCTTAATGTATGGATATTGTTAATTTGGATCTTGAGAATTCGGAAAGATTAGTGTAAGATTTATTTTTGTATATGCAAACACTACATACTTGTAAAGCAGTTGTTATAACTTGTATAGATTTTCGCTTTCAGGACTTTATAGATCAGTGGTTAGAGAAACATTTTACCCCCAGGGACTTTGACAGAGTTGCTCTGGGTGGAGGAGTCAAAAATTTAGGCGTTATCCTAAGCCAGATTAAAATCTCGCATGACATGCATCATATCGAAAAAGTCATTCTAATAAACCACGAGAATTGCGGCGCATACGCCGAGGCAGATACTCCCGAAAAACACGCCCATGATTTATTGGAGACCAAAACAAAAATTAAGGAACTTTACCCAGATCTGGACATAGAAACATACTACTTGCATCTGGATGGAGAGTTTGAACCAGTCAGTTTAAGTGAAAGCCAGTGGCTCGAAACGGCTCCCTCTTTGCAGGCGAGTGGACAAAATATATCGATCTAAGAGCGTCGCTTAGAATCCCGATCACGAAGCACTAACTCGCTTAAAAAATGTGCGATCCTTCCTTTGCTAATTCCTGGATATCTGCTTGCGGCTTTGTTAGCAACTTTATGTAAAAGGACGTACTTTTTGGACGAATTCATCTTTACTTTAAAACCCTGCTGATGAAGTTTAGCGTACGAAAACCAATTAATATCTGGTCTAATGCCTAGTAATTCTTTAGTTAAAATCTTCTCTAATCCAACCTTTAGTTGGGTCAAAATAGATTCTTGGGATTTGATATTCATATTCAGAGATAAAGGATTTATAACACGATCTCGCAAAGGTCTGCTTGACTAAAATCTAACAGCTCTCTAACTAAAGTCAACTATAGGTGGACTAGTACAACCATCTCATAGTATAATCACCACTCATGATACCAGATATACCTTTCAAAGAGCTCGAAGGATTTAGGCAACTTGGGGCACCTATTCCTAAAGAAGTTTATATGCCTTTTTCGAGATTGGTAGGTCTAGATACAAATATGTGGGGTCTCTCTTTACCCCATAAAATTATGCCGCATGTCCAAGTTCCTTTAGAAATCTTGGCTCAGCGTAGAGCTACTCTGAGAGGCAGCACTCCTGCTGACATTATGGAAATGGTACTACATGACCATTCTACTAGAATTGCTTTAAAGGGAGCACTGCCGACTACTTTCCCAGTACATCTTGCAAGACCTCAGCCTGTGGGAAGATATTCTGCAGCCGATATGAACTATATTATTGGCAGACTTCTTGGAGGTTCAGATTATGACTTTATGATTGACGTTGCTAAACTCTCTCAGTTCAGAGATTTAGCAGATCAAATGATCAGCCGGGCTCGGGATGTGTATAACCTACCCAAAAGTGGAGTTAAACGGTTAGTTGATGACCGCGGAGATCAGTTATTTGATATGAGGATCGGTAGAATTGATGTCTTGCCCAGAGATAACCCCATTTGGATGATGTGGAATATGTATAAAAGCTATTTACTCAATCTTGGGTTGGAATATAGAGATTTAATTGCTAGAGTGAAGTTTGGACATCGACAAAATAGTGGATTGCCATTTTGTGATTATGAACTTCTCGGAAGACATACAAACCCTCGCAGACGTGACATTATTTTAAGCGCACTTTCGGTCGGCCCTTCTGCTAGATCTATGCCTAAGAGTATTCGCAACAAAGATACTCGAATTTCTGGAATCGCCAATAGCTGGGATAGGACATGGGGACAGCTTGTAGACGCAGTACCTACTCAAGCTCTAGCTGGTCAAACAAAGCCTATTCTTAATACGCAATACAGAGCGACTGGGGGTATGGAGATTTATGAGTCTGGTTTAATTACACCCAAGACAGTGGGAGGGTGGATTAGCGAAAATGGACAAAGCTTTTATCTCATACCAGAAGCTAAACCTCTAGGTAAGGATCCTAACTTCACTGACCCTTTTTCTGGACCATCATTTGATACAAGGGAGAGTTTTGTTTACCTACCTCCAGAAACAGTAGATACCTTATCTGCACCTCTGGAGTTTGGACCGGAATTTCAAAACAGAGCACCTGAGGAAACTTTTCAGGAATTCATGAGATCAACTCGTAAAGTTATCCGCTATGGAACATTTGCAGACGCTGAGGCAACTCGACAAGCTTTCGCTTTGATAGCCAGCTCAAATTTTGCCGAGAAAGTAAATTCAAGGAAAGGTAAAACTAGACCTAGCAGATGGGAGATTGCTGTGACTTGTGAGGCAATAACCTCTATGCTTTATGGTCCCAGAGAATACATTTTAATTGGAGAGGCTGCTGGCCTTGAAAGATATTTCCCTAATTGGGGAGCATTGGCAGATACTGTCAATCAACTCATAGATAGAAGAAAGATGCGGGCTCAGTTACATGAACCAGATTTTGAAAAAGCTAAAGCCTATCAGCTTAATTCAAATGGGTTAGTAAATATCCTAAGAGTTATGGGGCTAAGATCGGCAAATGGTACAGCTAAGTCATCAAAATCGGATCTTGAAGTCGCCTTTGGACTCGCGACACTTTAATTACTAGAAAGTAAAATAAAGCCAGATCCTCTTTTAGTTTGTAGCCTGTACTCCGGGAAGAAGGATTTAATTTTCGATCTGATCCGATAGATCAACATATCGATAGCCCAATCAGAATACTTCTCTTCCCAATCTTGCTCCCAAATAGCTTGAGCTATTACCTCTCTTTTAACCACTTTGTTTATATTTTGCTTTAACAAATTAAAGACTATCATCTCTTGTGGTGTAAAGTTTAAGGTTTTGTCCCGCAAGACTCTCTCTATTAAATGCGGACTATATATCCTGATATATTCTGTGAGGAGACTGGTAAAGATAGCTCCATTTTTGATATATCCATATCTTTCAAGATAGTGACTAGCAGAGGTAATTCTTAAAAGTTGCTCTAATCTTTCTTCGCCTAATTCTTCAGCAATTTCTTGAAGACGGAAGACCACGCTATCGCAATTTAACAGACTGGGGAGTGCTAATTTTAAATCAGGATTGTTTTTTAAGCCTAAAAATATCGCCTTAATTAAGCCTCTGTGACCGCCACTTAGCTCAATAATAGCTTGTTTTTGAGCCTTCGGCAGAGTCGTTTGGAAAATAGTCTCGAATCTAGTTAACAGATAATCCGCTTCCTCCAAATTTAGGGGTTTCATGATATACAGAGAACCAGATAATAATTTTCTTTGTAATGCCAGCGCATCCCAGGTTTCTCTGAGGTTTGCAAAAATCAAAGTAGTGAATTTCTTTGCTTTCTCTTTTCTTAAAGCTTCGAGTTCATTGATAAACCAAGAAATATCTTTCCCCACCGTGAGATGCGCAACAACTAGAGTTGGACCCTTCTGTTTTCTAATTACCTTCAAAAATGGGTCGAGCTGTTCTTCTTTGATGGCATTTAAGTAAATTACGGCGAAGGGGAAATCCTTTAGTAAACACTCCTCAACTAAATATCTGTATAAGGATCCCTTTCCATTCGAAATCATCGAGATTACAGCTGTTGGTTCAGCGGCTAGTACATCTTGAACCGCTGCGTTAATCACCTTAAGATCAGTCGGGGTTATTATCTGTTTATGGAATACTTTCATATAACCTATAGTGGAGATTATACACAATCTAAAGAGAAGAAGCAAAAATTAGAAAGATCAAGCTTTGACTTGGTCGATGGTGCCTTTCATATAGAAGGTCGACTCAGGTTTATCGTCGTGTTTACCATCCAAAATCTCTTTAAAACCTTTGACGGTATCTTTGACCGAGACATATTGCCCTTTGGTTCCGGTAAATTGTTCCGCTACAAAGAAGGGCTGGGTCAAAAACCTTTGAATCTTGCGGGCTCTGGCCACAGACTGTTTATCTTCATCCGACAACTCTTCCATTCCCAAGATGGCAATAATATCCTGAAGCTCTTTGTAGCGCTGCAGTACTTGTTGGACCCCCCTGGCAATATCGTAGTGTTCTTGTCCCACGATATCCGGACTCAAGGCTCTGGAAGTAGAGGAAAGTGGATCAACGGCCGGATACAAACCTTGTTCTACCAAGGCTCGCTCTAGGGCGATTGTAGAGTCCAGGTGTGCAAAAGTAGTAGCCGGAGCTGGGTCAGTATAATCATCAGCCGGGACATAGACGGCTTGAACGGAGGTAATAGACCCCCTTTTGGTAGAAGTTATCCGCTCTTGTAAGTTACCCATCTCGGTGGCCAAAGTGGGTTGATAACCCACTGCCGATGGAATGCGTCCAAGCAGCGCGGAGACCTCTGAACCAGCCTGAGAAAAACGAAAGATATTGTCAATAAATAAAAGCACATCTTTACCTTCTTCATCCCGAAAATATTCGGCCATCGTCAAACCAGACAAGGCTACTCTTTGCCGAGCACCGGGTGGTTCATTCATCTGACCAAAAACCATGGCCGTTTTATCGATAACTCCAGAATCGGTCATTTCATGATAAAGATCGTTTCCTTCCCGGGTTCTTTCACCAACTCCGGTAAAGACCGAGAATCCGCCGTGTTCAGCGGCAATATTCCGGATCAGCTCTTGAATCAGCACTGTTTTACCAGTCCCAGCTCCACCAAATAAACCAACTTTGCCTCCACGGACAAAAGGCGCCAACAGATCGATCACCTTGATCCCTGTCTCAAAAATCTCCGAGGAAGATGACTGCTCGTTAAAGGTTGGAGCGAGCCGGTGGATTGGAGCAGTCTGCTTTGATTTAACCGGACCTTTATTATCAATTGGCTGACCTAAAACGTCAAATAATCTGCCTAAGACCTCCTTACCTACTGGAACCGATATCGCCCCTCCAGTATCGACCACTTCCATTCCTCTTTGCAATCCATCAGTTGACGCCATCGCTACAGCCCTAACCGACCCACCGCCTAAATGGGCTTGAACCTCCAAAACCAGTTCATCGTTTGTCGTAGATCGTTTATGGTCTTTACGATTTACGCCCAATGACCCACGCTTAACGACTATTGCGTTATAAATCTGGGGAACATGACCCTCTTCAAATTGTAAATCAACAACAGGGCCAATGATTTGAGATATTTTTCCTTTATTGTTTTTCATTGTTTAATTCTATTCTAGTGCTGCCACAGCTGAGGTTATCTCCAAAAGCTCATTAGTAATTGAAGCTTGACGTGTTTGATTATACAAAAGGTTTAGGTCTCCGGCAAGCTCCTTGGCGTTATCTGTGGCATTTTGCATGGCAAGCATCCTAGCTGAATGTTCTGAGGCTTTAGTTTCCAATAAGGCCTGATAGGTTGTTGTTTCGTAGAAATGGGTGATTAAATAGTCCAGGAGGTCTTGAGCCTTTGGTTCCAGGAGATAGTCTTCGCTACCTTCATTTTCAAGCTCTACTTCGGTAAAAGCCTTTTTGTCGAGAGGGAGTAGCTGAGATGCCCGCGGTTCTTGGGTCAAGGCCGAGATAAAATGAGGGTAGATAATAAAAGCGTTTTTTAACTCACCTTTCAAAAAACTGGCTGCCATCATCTTTGCCATTTGTGCACCTTCCTGAAAACTGACAGAATCATTGTTTTCGAAATCGGCAAATAATTCTTGCGACATTTTAACTACAAAATTTCGTCCTTTTTTACCAACCGTATAAAAAACCGGATGCTCGATATTTTGCATAAACTTATGAGTAAAACGAAGCAAGTTAGCATTCAAAGCTCCGCATAAGCTCTTGTCTGTTGAGAGAAGCAGTATTCCTGTCGCCCCTTTTTCTGTGGAATTGAGTAAGGGGTTTTGATAAGATCTGGCTTGTGGGGATCTAAATAGCTTCTGTAAAGATTTTGCCACAACCTGTAAATAGGGTCTGCCGGCCATCGCCTGCGCCTCCGCCCGACGCATTTTGGTGGCGGCCACCATTTGCATCGCTTTGGTTATCTGAGCGGTATTTTTAACGGATTTAATTCGGCGTCTTAGTTCTCGGGTATTGGCCATAAAGCGATTAGATTTTATCCTAAAGGACCCCATTTAGACAATGAGGATTCTCGATGACGTATAATAGCCTTATGGAACTTGATAGTTTCAAAGATAAAAAAGTGGGCGTGCTTGGGTTTGGCATAGAAGGTGAGTCGGCTATAGAATTTTCACTTCTGCAGAAGGCTTCCAAAATTGTCGTCTTCGATCTTAAACCTCGTCAAGGTTTTGAGTCTCAAACCATCAAAAGGTTGGAGAAAAGGGGGGTGGTGTTTGAATTTGAGTCTCAAAAGATTGATTCATCTTTTGAATTACTTGTCCGCTCTCCAGGAGTACCCATAGATAGCCAACCTATTAAACAAGCAAAACAGCTGGGGATTAAGATCACCTCTACTACCCAAATCTTCTTTGACCTTTGTCCATGTCCGATTATCGGAGTAACAGGAACCAAGGGTAAGGGCACGACCAGCACTTTAATTTATGAGATTATCAAAATGGAAGAAGACGATGTTTTTTTGGGGGGCAATATCGGTAACTCGCCTTTAAGTTTTTTGGACAAGCTTAATCCTGCATCACTGGTGGTGTTAGAGCTGTCTAGTTTCCAGCTGCAGGACTTGAAACTAAGCCCCCATATCGCCGTAGTTTTAATGGTCACCGAAGACCATCTGGAGGTTCATAAATCAATTGATAGCTACACCGAGGCGAAACGAGCGATAACTACCTGGCAAACAGACCAGGATTATCTGATAGCCAATACGGATTATGCTAACACCAGCCAAGTGATTGCCGGGTCCAAGGCCAAGCTATTCGAAATAAGCAGCTCAAGAGAAGTGACCAGGGGATGTTATGTTTCTAACCAAAAAATCATCTGCGAGGGAGAAGATATAATCGATGTCTCGGAGGTCTTTATCCCCGGTAAACATAACTGGGAAAATGTCTGCGCAGCGGTTATGGCAGCTAAAATTATCGGAATCTCTACCGAAGCAATTCGGGAGGCGGTTAAAAACTTTAAAGGCTTACCACATCGATTAGAGCTAGTCCGGAATTTAAAGGGAGTTAAATATTACGACGATTCATTTGCCACGGCTCCCTCACCATCTATCGCTGCTATCAAAGCCTTTAAGGCTCCCAAGATTTTAATTCTCGGTGGATCTCCTAAAAAGAGTGATTTTAGTGAGTTAGGAGAACTGATTAGTCACGATTCAACAATCAAAGCCATTATCGGGATTGGGATCGAATGGCCACAGATCAAATTAAGAATTCAGAATGCAGGGTTAAGAATTAGGATTATTGAAGGTTGTAAGAATATGGAGGAGATCGTTAGTAAAGCTGCCGAGATAGCCGAGCCTGGGGATGTGGTCATCCTTTCTCCGGCGTGTGCTAGTTTTGATATGTTTAAAAACTACAAAGACAGGGGAGACCAGTTCAAAGAAAGAGTCCGAAAGCTTAACTAGATTCAAGATTGAAGATACAGGATTCATGAATCTTGTATCATGTATCGTGAATCCACAGAGTAATATGTTACGTACATTAAAAAACACTTATCATCTGGGAAGAGCGCTTATCGCTAATACTCGCTATGGTTTTCCCTCCCGCCAAATGACCGTGATTGGAGTGACCGGAACTGATGGCAAAACTACTACATCCAGTTTAATCTATCACATCCTCAATGAGGCAGGCCTTAAAGTCGCCATGATTACCACCATCGGCGCCTATCTTGGAGACAAGGCTATTGACACTGGCTTTCATGTTACTACACCTAGTAGCATGGCTTTGAATAAATATATCAGTCGAGCCAAAAAAGCTGGAATGCAGTATCTCGTTTTAGAAACAACGTCTCATGCTCTTGATCAAAATAGAGTTGCCGGGATTTCTTTTGATATCGCCGTACTGACCAATATCACCCATGAACATCTGGATTACCATAAAACGTACAACAAGTATCTGGCGGCCAAATTAAAACTGCTTAAAAAAGCCAAGGTCGCAGTCCTGAATATGGACGATAAGTCCTTTGGATTAGTTAAAAGGTCACTGCAAAAAAAGATTGTTTATACATATTCACTAACTAACCAAAAAGCCAGTTTTACTCCTCGCAAGTACCCCTTTAACACTAGGCTTTTAGGTCACTTTAATCGCGCTAATTCACTGGCAGCAATCGCGGTGGCCAAGAGATTAAAAATAGCGGATCAGGACATCAGAAGGGCTCTTTTAAGCTTTAGCGCCCCGATTGGTAGACAAGAGATGCTTTATAATAAGAATTTTTCCGTCATGGTGGATTTTGCCCATACTCCCCAGGCTTTTTTGCAGATATTATCCGATCTTAAAAGAAAGACTAAAGCTCGTTTAATCCATGTCTTCGGTTCAGCGGGTGAGCGGGACTCCTCTAAACGTCCCTTTATGGGTAAGGCTTCTTCTAAATACTCCGATATTATTATTTTAACTGCCGAGGATCCTCGCCATGAGAGTGTTAGTAAGATCAACAAGGATATAAGGTCAGGGGTGACTAAAGAATTCAAAGAATTAGTCAACAGTCAGGAGCTATTAGCTATTAGCCAGCAAAAAAATATTATAAAAGCTAACAGCCATCAGCCCGCTTCGACCGCGAAGCGAGGCGAGCTGATAGCTAAAGGCAAGCTATTGTTTGAAATTCCCGACAGGGAAGAAGCGATTAAATTTGCTCTCTCCATGGCCGAGCGGGGAGACTTTATCGTTATTACCGGTAAAGGACATGAGCAGTCCATGAACTTAGGACAGGGAGAAGTTCCCTGGAGCGATGTCAAAGTGGTCAAAAAATATCTACCTCAAGACTGACTTCTTTTCCGGTGAAAATTTAAGTAGAGATATATCAAAAATCCTATCCCTAAGAGTAAAATTGAATTTAGCGTCTTATTGGTAACGGCCAGAGGAGCATGAAAAACTTCCACAGTGATTATCCCAGTTAGAATCAGGATCACCCCGGAAAGATAGATCAGATAGACCAGAGCCCGCCCGTTCACTAGAGAAATATTGACAAACTTTCTGACCAATGGGCCGTCATGCTCGTTAGCCTGATTTCTTAAGATCCCAAAAAGCAGTAAAATCGGCGTCAGGTAGTAAATAACCTGCTGGAGCTGTGTCGTTAAAAGCTCGGACGTGTTATAGGTTAAAATATAAACACTAAAGAGAGAGTATGTTCCGACCAAACAGAGGAGCCCAAACACAAAAGGTAAAAAATTTCGCCGGTTTTTCCATAAGCAAAAGGCTGTATAAACTAGAACCAAACCTAAACTTAAATAGATCACCTGAGATATTAATTCATTCCCTAAAGAGGTAAAAATAGTATTCCGAAACTGGGCATAGACCTCAAAGCTGCCGATTAGTAAAAAATAAAGTGCTCCGATCCTGCGAATAATTTTCATCTCTACTTAAGGATACCAGATTTTCCCGGATCTAGGAAAGGGTTTTTTGGAAAGAGGCAACTAATTCTTTTAGTACTTTGATAGTCTCTTCTGATAAAACCTTTTCCTCGTCGATTTTGACTAAAGGATTAGTTTTTTTAGGCTTAGTTTTGATAAATTGGAGCAGATCTTCGATATAGCTATTAACTTTGGTCAACTCAATTTCATCAAGATACCCTTGAGTTGCCACCCACAGAGTGACCACTTGCTGCGCTAGCGGGACCGGGGCAAAAGGAGGCTGCTTTAAGACCTCAGTAACCCGGCGACCTCTTTCAATCAGAGACCTGGTTTGCGGATCAAGGTCGGAACTGAATTGAGAAAAAGCCTGCAGTTCTCTAAATTGAGCCAGATCCAGCCGAAGTTTGCCAGCGACTGCTTTCATCGCTTTTGTTTGGGCAGAACCACCTACCCTTGATACAGATAGTCCGGCGTTGATGGCGGGCCTCATCCCGGCATAGAAGAGATCGGATTCCAGATATATCTGACCATCGGTAATAGAGATCACATTGGTAGGGATATAAGCGGAAACGTCTCCAGCCTGAGTTTCAATAATAGGCAAGGCAGTTAGAGACCCTCCTCCGGAATCTTTATTTAACCTGGCCGCTCTTTCTAAAAGACGCGAATGCAGATAAAACACATCTCCCGGATATGCTTCACGCCCAGAAGGTCGACGAAGAAGCAAAGACATCTGCCGATAGGCCCAAGCATGCTTGGATAAATCATCATAGATAATCAAGGCATCTTTCCCTTGCTCCATAAAATATTCGCCGATCGCACACCCAGCATAAGGGGCGATATACTGCATCGAAGCCGGGTCGGAAGCCGAAGCATTGACGATAATGGTATGATTCATGGCGCCTAACTCTTCTAATTTTGCCACAAGTTGAGCGATCTTAGAAACTTTTTGGCCAATGGCCACATAGATACATATGACGTCCTTTTGGTTCACGATGGTGTCGATGGCAATTGTCGTTTTACCAGTGTTCCGGTCACCAATAATCAGCTCCCGTTGACCTCTACCCACTGGAATCATAGCATCGATGGCCTTGATACCAGTTTGCAACGGTACGGTCACGCCTTGACGAGTGATCACTCCAGGGGCAACCTTTTCCAGGGGATTTTTTTGTTTGGTTATGACTTTACCCTTACCATCAAGCGGATTACCCAAAGGATCAACCACCCGGCCTACTAAAGCCTCTCCGACAGGTATCTCCAGCACCTCTCCGGTAGTTTGGACCTCGTCACCTTCCTTAACCTGAGTAAAGTCGCCTAGGATAACCGCACCCACGTTATATTTTTCAAGATTAAGCGCTAGGCCATAAATTCCATCTTTAAATTTGAGCAATTCCGAAGCTCTGGCTTCGGATAAACCTTCAATACGCGCAATTCCGTCACCGATTTCGGTCACCACACCCACATTTTGCCTGATGGCCTTGGTCTCCAGCTGTTTAATCTGTTTCTCAATTGTTGAAATTAAATCTGCCATATGTTTGTTACTAGTTATTTGTCACTAGTTTCTAATTGCTTCCCCTAACTGACTAATTCTCGATTTTACTGAATCATCCAGGATCACGTCACCAATTTTAATGCGTAGTCCTCCCAGAAGAGAGCTATCCAGTTTCACCAAACTCTTCGTTATTGAATAAGACTTACTTAAATTATCCCTAATATTGTTTTGGTCGACAAGAGATAAGGAGACCGGAGACTCAATAACCAAGGTTCGTTTTTGGATATACTTTTTGAGGCCCTGCAAATATATCCGTAGACAGTAAATCGCGTCTGCTGAACGTAGTTCCGCAAAAATCTTAAAAAACTGGTGAACTTTTTTTTCGGAAAGAGTTTGATTAACAAAGCTGTCTTCTACAGCCTGATAAATAATATTTAAGACCTTTGGTGTTTTAGTCATATAAATTAAATGCTTCGAATAGTCTCGGAAACCAGCATGTTTTTATCTTTTTCGGTCAAAACTTTTTTTGCTACTTTGGTCAGACCAATCACTATCATCTCTGACAGCTCTGCTTTGATCTGCTTTTGCAAGAGATCGTGTTCTCTGGCCATTGCTTCCTCATTTTTTTTCAATAAAACTTTAATGTCTTCAGACGCCTTTTGACGAGCTTCCTCAATGAGCTGCGCACCAGATTTGGTCGCTTCACTAATAATCGCCTGAGCTTCTTTTGCCGCAGCTTTCAGCCTTTGATCTTTTTCTGCTTCAATCGCCTGAAGTCTGTTTTCGATCTGTTCGGCCTGCTTTAGGCTTAAGGCAATTTTTTCTCGGCGGGCATCTAGCATTTTGAGAATTGGTTTATAGGCAAATTTTTTGAGCAGAAAAAGAAGAACCAAGAAGTTGACCACTTGTGCGGCCAGCAAGATTGGTTGAACCCCAAATGTTTTAATGACTGTCTCCATGTTAAAGATTTTAGTCTTCAGCTATCAGCTGTCAGACTTTTAAAACAAACAAGCATCCTGATGATCTTGCTGACGACTGATGACTGA
This sequence comes from Candidatus Daviesbacteria bacterium RIFCSPHIGHO2_02_FULL_43_12, assembly GCA_001776775.1. Classification (GTDB taxonomy): domain Bacteria; phylum Patescibacteriota; class Microgenomatia; order Daviesbacterales; family UBA10151; genus HO2-FULL-47-45. The sequence continues at coordinate 26,553 of MFDD01000015.1, read as the reverse complement.
TAGCTGTTGACTATTTTACGAAAGCAATAACTAAAGCGTAGATCGCAATAGCTTCTGCAAAAGCCATCCCCAAAAGCATTGGGGGGAGGATTTTGTTGGCCGCGTCTGGATTACGTCCAATCGCTTCCATCGCCTTTGTCCCAATTAAACCAATACTTAGTGCTGGGAAGATCGCTCCCAATGCAATAGTTAAGCCTGATGCTAAATTAGCGGGCATCTTGTCTCCTTTCTTTAATTATAGTCATTAGTTAGTTGTTCGGAGTTCGGTGTGAAAACAATATTTCTGTTCTCGCTACGAACTACCAACAACCAACTCCTCAACTAAGCTTAATGTTCCTCTGCTCCGACATGCTTTTCTGATAAAAGTGTCATAAAAACCAAGGTTAGTAACATAAATACTGCTGCCTGAACAACTCCAACAATTATTTCCAGAAAGTAAAACGGCAACGGGGCTATAAATGCTAACAAATTAGAGATAGTTGATAAAACTACCTCGCCCGCGAATATATTACCAAAAAGTCGCAAACTTAGCGAGAGGACTTTTGTTCCCTCGGACACAAGCTCCAACAAACCTACAAATAACATGATTGGATTTAAAGAGATCCATTTACTAATATAACCCCAGAAACCTAAAAAACGAAGAGCGAGAATATGGGTTATCACTACCGAGGCTAAAGCCAAACCCAGTGTCATATTTAAATCGGCATTAAGTGAGCGGAAAAAAGGAACAAAGGTTCTCTCGGTGTGAGGAGCTTCTGCTATCGAGGTCTGGGTGACTGCAGACCCAGCCAAATTTTGCTGAGCCGATGTCCCAGCTTCTTTACTTTCAGCACCTGGCTGACCAGTAGCTAACTGCTCCTGACTAATAGCTTTCGGCTCAACTTTCTTCGTCTCCCAGAAACCGATGGTGCCAAACCCCGGAAAAAGTCCAAACCAATTAGCTAGCAGAATATACAGAAAAAAAGTAGCAATAATCGGAAAGAAGGTTCGGGCCCTAGCATGAGCCATCTCACGGGTCATATCCCATAAGGGTTCCAAAATAGACTCAAAAAGATTCTGCAGACCGGATGGGACCATGTGGACATTTTTACCAGCCATGTATCCCAAAACCGCCAAGACTATTACAATAATCCAACTGACGATCAGCGTATTGGTAATCGGTAAGAAACCAACTTGGCCAATTTTTTCAGCGGCTAAAGATATATGTTCCATAACGAGAAGAATTGTATCAGTTAATTGGCGGATCGGCTAGTCGTGAATCGGTTACTAGTCCAGTGTTTCCCGCTGGGTTTTAAGGTACAAAAACCAATGTTCAAAAAAGGCAAACAGTGACTTAAATGGGGTTTCGATCAAAAAGTCGAAGATAAAAAGCATGATATTTATTTGAGACATACCTAGAGTTAGTTGTTTGCCAATCCAAATAAAAGGCATCAGGAAGAAATCAAAAAGCACTGAAATAAAGCTCTCTTTGTCCTGCTTAACCGTATACATCCTGGCAGTTTGATTAATCCGATAAGACAGGAAAGATACAATCATTAAAAACAAAATAAAGATTATTTTACTTAAGACATTAAAATGCAAGACACTTAAAAATGTATTGATTCCCAGAACTCCTAGGACAAGCGCAAAAAACCAAAGTAAGCCGAAAATAAACAGCAACCAGGGCCGGCTATTTTTAGGACGCACCGCAAGAGTAAGCGGCTCGGTTAAGTGCGGGTCAGCCTCAAACATCAGTTCATTCACCATCTCTAATATTCGCTTTGAATTATCCTTGTCTGGAGTACGGATAAACAAGGAGGCAATTATCATGAGTAGGGGAGACATCAGGGTATTGATGGCAATAGCTGACCAAGATATTGAACCAAAGATTAAATTCTCAAAAGTACTTTCCAAAACCAGGGCAAAAAAAACTTTGGTGATAAAAATAAAGATCACCGAACGAAAAATAGCTCTGGATACCTTGGATAAAATATCTTTATAGCGATTTGCACAGGCTGCTAATACAGCTGCTTCAAAGCGGTCTTTATCCAGAACCAGCTCCCGAAGTTCTCCTCTGTACTGCTTAATCAAATCCTCAAGGATAAAAAAAGGGGCATTTTGGTTTTTGACGTATGAGTAAATCCGCTCCTTTAGCGTATATTTTATCTGTCCGTCAATTTTCTTAACTAACTTGACAAAGACCTGAGCAACTTTTTCCACATTTATTTCTGAAAGGGGACCAAAAAATTGAACAAACAGGTGGTAGCGCAGCAGAGCCAGATCTTCTTTGGCAAAAGCTCGGCGGATACTAATAAAAACCTGGGCATCTTTTGTTTCTTCAAGGTCATCAATAATACTGACATTACTTTTCAAAATCTGAAACATAAAATTGGATAATAATTCTCGGTCTTTTTTCAAACTCAAGATGTTCTCAATGTCAGAAGACAGCAGTTGGAGGATCCATTCATAAACAGATGAGGGATTATAATTATGATAGTGTAGAATCAGCCTTTGTAAATGCAGATGAAGATCAATTGAAAGCTCTACTTTTTTTACCAAAGTCTCTGGTACGCTACTGTCTGGAAAATAGCGAGCCCAAACTAGCTCTCTAACCAAAGGTCGGGCCACAGCCTCGCCAGTGTTACCTCCCAGTAGCAGCCGCCTGTTTAAGATTCGCTCGATGGCCGTTCGTAAAATAACCTCGTCTTCTTTATAAATCATGGCATTACGTAACTTTTCATACCAAGAAGCAACTTCCGCTACCACAGGGTTGACAGAGACATTTTCTGCGTAAGTTTTTTTCTCCGTGATATCGGTGGCGGTTATCAGCATCTCTGCGATTGGTGAAAGTTGGCTCATATCTCTTGCATGATTACTACGATAGGCGCTCGTTGTCAATAGTTCGTCCAGCTTTGACAAAGCCGCCAAAACTTAAAGCTGTCGTTGTTCGGGGGTCTCTTTATATGATATATTCGGAAGGTATGACAACCGATGAAAAAATCTCTTTGATCACCAAAAACTTAGCCGAAACGTTAACAGTAGAGGAGCTTCGTTCATTAATTAACTCCGGTACACCCCTTAAACACTACATTGGTTTTGAAATTTCCGGAAAGTTGCATATTGGCCATTTCTACCAGTTAATGAAGGTTAAAGATCTTCAAGCAGCCGGGGCAGAGACAATTATCTGGTTGGCTGACTACCACTCCGCAGTAAATGACAAACTCGGGGGAAACCTGGAAACTATCAAAAGAGTTGCTAAGAATTATTTTATTCCGGCCATGAAAGTGCTTTTCGAATCTATCGGCGGAGATCCGAATAAATTAATTTTTAAACTCTGCTCCGAGGAATACGCTTCTCATCCGGATTTTTGGATGACTTTTATTGAAACAGCCAAAGCAACCTCACTGGCCCGTTCCAAAAGATCAATCACTATTATGGGCAGAGAAGCAGCTGAAGACTCTATCGAAACAGCCAAGATTATGTATCCGATCATGCAAGCGGCCGATATTTTTTTGCTCCAAACCAATATCGCCCAAGCGGGAATAGACCAACGAAAAGTCCATGTGGTGGCCAGGGACGCCGCGATGCAGATCAAAACCTATCCGCTCAAAGATGCTCGGGGAAATCAGCTAAAACCTATTGCCATCCATACTCCGATTCTGCTTGGTCTCGATTTCCAGGAGTCTGCTAATCATGACGATGGGTCGCTGGAAAGAGATGAAGTAGCGATGAGAACCAAAATGAGTAAATCCAAGGCTAATAGTTCGGTCTCTGTGCATGACAGTCCGCAGGATATCAAACAAAAGATCAACCAAGCCTTTGCCCCCGAAGGGGTGACTCAAAATAATCCTCTCTTAAATTGGACTAAATATCTGATCTTTAATTCTTCGCATTCGACTTTCTCTGTGACCCGTCCGGAAAAATTCGGAGGGGATATCGCTTACTCTGTTTTTGAAGATTTAGAAGAAGATTACGCTAAGAAAAAACTCCATCCGATGGATCTGAAGGCGTCCGTTGCGGACTGGTTAATCGAAACACTAAAACCTGTTAGGGTTTGTTTCGAAGATCCGATTAAACAAGCTTCTTTAGATGAGCTGGAAAGCTTAACAAGTAGTAAGTTCTCTAAATAACCATGACAAAAAAATATCGCTGGATCTGGGTCACGCTCTCCATTATTGCTGGTATAGGCATGATTGCGGCTTCTATTCTGCCGCTTTTTATATACTAAGAGACTTTACTGTGCAGTAGTCTCGCTACTGCAAAAATCCCCAAATCTATGCCGATTGGGATAAGCAGATATTTTGCACAGCGCAATAAAAAATCGCTATATCCAGGAGTAAAGATCTTTTGGGCCATTAATCCAAAAGGGATAGATAGGTGTAAAAAGTAAATTACCCCAAAGCCCAAAAGTCCAAAAATACCCAGAGTTAAACACAAAGCCAGTAAACCTTCGAGATCTTTCTTGCTGGAAAACATCGTATTTCCAATCTGGAAAATCATAAATAAAGTTAAAACTTGAAGATAGATGTTCTGATAGGAACTAAAAAACCACAAAATAGCTAAGATCAAGGAGGTACCAAAGATCAGAGGAGCGACTCCGATTAAAGCTCTCCTAAAAGGATCCGTCAGTCCAATTTCTGCGCTACCCAGCTTCACTCCATCAGCGGTTACCTGGGGCATAAATTCCATCTCTCCAACATGGACCATCAGCATCCCGGCCATAAAAATATGGGACAGCTCATGTACAACAGTTCCTGGTAAGAATAGGAGGGCCAAGGCGTTAATAGTAAAAATTTGATTATGGCTTAATTTATAGAAGATAGCCGAAAGAGAAGTAGTGATGCCCCGGGATAATAAAAAGAGAAAGATTAGCTCAACTATGAAAAGTCCTGTTAAAAGAAGTCCGTTATTAATCATGGCAAGCTAAAAGTCGAAACTCAAAAGTCAAAAATACAATTCAAAAGTCAAAAGGGTCCTTACTTTTCAACTTCAACATTTACTTTTGACTTTGAACTTTTAAATTTTAACCTCCCTTTAAGTGTATAATCTCGGTAAATGGATTTGCAAATACCGCTTTCAAGGTTAAAAGGGGTCGGTCCAAGTTTTGCTAAAAGGCTCGAAAAGTTAGGACTCATGACTGCTTTGGATTTAATCTACCACTTTCCCTTTCGCTATGACGATTACTCAAAGATCATTAGAATCTCCGAAGCACCGATTGATCAAGAGGTGACGATCAAGGGTCAGGTCTGGAATATCCAAAATTCTAGTAGCCGATATGGTAAAACTTTAACCCGAGCAATTTTAAATGATGGATCCGGTTCAGTTGAGTTAGTCTGGTTTAATCAGGCATGGCTGATTAAAAATATCCTCTCCGGGGATACTTTACATGTATCCGGTAAGGTTGACCGCCGGCAAAATAAACTGACTATGGTTTCTCCTACTTGGGAAAAAATCATCGAAAACTCCATCGGACTCCATACCGGTCGGCTGGTGCCAGTGTATCCTGAAACATTTGGGGTTAACTCAAAGTGGCTGAGAGATAAAATTAATTCATTACTACCGCTGGTACTCGGATCTCTGGTCGATCCACTGCCTCTGGAGTATAAAGAAGCGATGTTTTCTCTTGGCAAAGCGTTGCAGACTATTCATTTTCCCAGGTCATTTACCGAAATTAACCTGGCCAAGACGCGTCTGGGTTTTGATGAACTACTGGAAATTCAACTCTCTACCCAAAAAAGGCGTGCTGACTGGAAGCAAAAACAAAGCGCCAAGGGTTTTAAGATCAATGAGTCAGATCTCACTACCTTTACATCATCCCTGCCTTTTGAGCTAACCCACGGACAGAAAACAGTTTTGGCGGAAATTATTGAAGATCTGCAAAAACCTCAAGCGATGAACCGCTTGATTCAGGGCGAAGTCGGATCAGGAAAAACAGTTGTTGCGGCCATTGCTATTTATCTCTCTTTTAGAAATCACTTAAGAAGTCTGCTGATGGCTCCAACCGAGATACTAGCCATGCAGCATTATTCTAGCTTAAAGAAGTTGCTTGAACCTCTCGGAATGAGTGTTGGGCTGTATACAGGGAGCAGTAAATTCAATAAACAGAAGTCGGGAGTTATTAGCCAGGAGCTATTAGTCAAACAAGAAGACAGTCCAAATGATTCTGAAGCTAGAGACCCCCAGCCCGCTTCGACCGCGAAGCGAGGCGAGCTAATAGCTAATAGCTATCCCAATGTTATTGTCGGAACTCATGCTTTATTATCCGAAAAACTACTGAAAGAAAATGTTGGTTTGGTGGTCATCGATGAACAGCAGCGTTTCGGGGTCAAACAGCGCACCATCCTTCGTCAACAAAATAATAATCTTAAAAATCTAGCCCCTCATTTCCTCACGATGACCGCCACTCCAATTCCGCGGACTGTGGCATTAACTATCTACGGCGACTTAGATGTCTCAGTCATAGGGGAGCTACCCAAAGGGCGAAAGCCTATTAAGACTCATTATGTACCTTCTCATAAACGACTTGACGCGTATGCTTTTATGACTAAAAAAATCGCTGGAGGGGATCAGGTCTATCTGGTAACTCCTCTTATCGAGGAATCAGAAACTCTGGTTAGCGCCAAAGCTGCCAAAGCGGAGTTTGAGAAGCTTCAAGCCCAAATATTTCCCCAGTTTCGGCTTGGACTTTTGCACGGTAAGCTTAGGCCCAAGGAAAAAGAGGAGGTCATCACTAGATTTAAAGCAGGTAAAATAGATTTATTGGTCTCTACATCGGTTGTAGAAGTAGGGGTGGATGTGCCCAATGCTACAATCATGGTTATCGAGGGAGCTGAGCGGTTTGGTCTGGCCCAGCTTCATCAATTAAGGGGGCGGATTGGAAGAGGGGGGAAAGAATCTTTTTGTTTATTATTTACCGAGCAAGAAGACCCTTTTGTGATCCAAAGACTCAAAAATTTAGAAAACTCCTCAGACGGGCTGAAATTATCCGAAATTGATCTAAAAATCAGAGGTTCAGGGCAGCTTTTTGGAACTAAACAAGCCGGTCGGTGGGATCTAAAAATAGCCTCATTATCAGATGTACCCCTGATAGAAAAAACCAAGAGTGTGGCCAAAGAAATGCTCAAAGCCAGTCCTGAGCTTGACAAATACCCATACTATAAGGGAAAATTAGCAGGTCAATCAGGCGTAATGCCAGATTAGTTGTGAATAACAACCCAAAATTTATATGCCTCAAGAACCTAAAAAAAGACATTCTAAAGCAGCCAAAAGAGTGAGGAGGGCATCGATTAAGCTCACCTCTTTAAAACTTATCGCTTGTGCTAAATGTGGCGACAAGACACCTTCACATATGGTCTGTCGCTCATGTGGTTTTTATAGCGGAGCTTTGGTGCAAAAAGCAAAAACAGCCATCAAAGTAACCAAAGCCTAAAATTAGTTCACGGTTGACAGTTCACAGTCTATAGATTTTCAATCCGTGAACCGAGAACAGTGAACAGATAACGATCATTCGAACTACTCATGAAAACTGCTCAAGACCCCAGACACATCAAAAGGACCGAGATCATGCAGGAGCTTTTTGCTTGGGACTTTCACCAGGAAAAAAAGCCCCTGTCTCAGATTGAACAAATCTTAGACAACTTGCCCTCAATTGATGCCATGATCGAAAAAGCAGCTCCGGCCTGGCCAATTAACAAAATCAACAAGATAGATTTGGCCATCGTTCGCCAGGCCACTTTTGAGCTAACCCACTCCTCAAAGATACCCGTCAAAGTAATTATTGACGAGGCCGTAGAGCTTGCTAAAGCTTTTGGGTCAGATTCTTCGCCTGGATTTGTTAATGGAGTTTTAGGCAAACTGATAATTGACAATAATATAACTACATGAGTTATAGTAGAAAAGCGAACAAAGAACCCTTAAGATGGAACAACAAACTGAAATTATCGAAGAGATTGCTCAACATTTAGGGGTTTCTCCTGCTGATATTGATTCAATGGCTTCACTTTCTGACGATCTTGGGCTTGGCCCAATCGAGAGATCAGATTTAATTGCTTTTTTGGCAAATAAGTACAAGACTGCTTTCCGCCCGACCGAGGTAGAAGGTATCGAGACAGTTGAGGATTTAGTGGCTATTGTCGAAGATTCATTGCTCGAATAATCGTATGATTTTGCTAGATTCTACAACAATCGCCAGGCCATACTTTCAAACTGCATTTACTCATAGATCCTACTTAAATGAAACCTCGGAAAAGATCGAATCAAACGAAAGAATGGAGTTTTTAGGAGACGCAATTCTTTCGTTTATCACCTCCGAGATCCTTTTTAAGTTAAGGCCTGGAGACAGCGAAGGAGATCTTACTAATTTACGATCCTATTTAGTAAAAACTACATCTTTAGCTAAAGCTGCGAATAGGCTCAAGCTGGGAACTTATCTCAGGATGTCCAAGGGAGAAGAACTTTCTGGAGGCAGGGAAAATGTACAGCTTCTAGCTAACACCTTTGAGGCAGTACTTGGGGCAATTTACCTAGACCAGGGCTTAGAAAAAGCCCATCAATTTATTGAAGAAAATTTAATACCTCTCTTTAGTGAGGAGATTAAAAATGGCCCGCCAAAAGACGCAAAATCTCAGCTTCAAGAGACTCTTCAGGAGAAGTATAAGAAATCCCCTCAATATAAGATTCTAAAAACTACCGGTCCTGACCATGCGAGGAGCTTCACTGTCGGAGTATTCTTACAAAATAACCAGTTAGGTTCTGGTACCGGTCTCTCTAAACAGATCGCCGAAGACGCTGCCGCTACCAACGCCCTTGAGTCCATCGACCTTTAAGAGATATCCTTCTTGCTAAAAACCCAGGCGTAGCATATACTTGTCAGGTTATGTTGAAGATACGCCTGATGCGCATAGGAACTAAAAAGCGGCCTTTTTATAGAGTGGTCGTTGTTGACGAGCGCAGCAAGAGAACCGGCAGCTATATTGACCTTTTGGGAACCTATAATCCTTTAACTAACCCCAAAGAGATTATTCTGGATCAAACTAAAATTACTGATTGGACTAAAAAGGGTGCCCAAATGAGTCATGGTTTTTTACGAATAGTTGGTAAAGCCCCTCAAAAACCACCCCGCAAGCCAAAAAAGGTTAAAGAAGAAAAAAAGGTCACCACCGCTCCTGAGACAGAAGAAGCCTCAACAGAAGGTGAGGGAACAGCAAAAACAGTTTCCGAGGAAAATATCGAAGTTACAACTCCAGCATCAACCGAAGAAGTAGCACCTGAAGAAACACCCGCTGCCACAGAAGAAGCAGTAGAGGATGTAGCAGCAGAAGCTGAGGCAGTCGACGAAGACACGACAACAGAGACTCCGGCTGAAGGAGAGACCAAATAAACCATGCAAGAGCTAGTCGAATATATTGTTAAAAGCTTAGTTACTAATCCTGAAGCAGTGGTAGTCTCAGAACAGAGCGAAGATGGTAATGTTCAACTATCACTCCGGGTTGACCCCCAGGATATGGGACTCGTGATCGGTAAAGGTGGTCAAATGATCAAAGCCATCCGTAAACTTCTAACTGTGAGGGCGATGGCTGATAATGTCCGAGTTTCGCTATATTTAGAAGAATCAGTCCCGACCCAGATTGAATCGGGGCCAACCCCTGAGCCAGCTTAAATAACTTCGCTGATGAAAATTTTTATTCTCACTCTCTTTCCAGAAATGCTTGCTCCAATCCTAAAGACAAGTATTTTAGGACGAGCTCAGAAAAAGGGCTTAGTAGATTTTCAGTTAATCAATATTCGGGATTTTGGATTGGGTGCTCGAAGAATAGTCGATGCCCGACCTTACGGTGGAGGAGCCGGCATGATTTTAAAAGCTGACGTACTCGCAGCTGCCCTTAAGTCAATCCCTAAACACAAAATGTCCCGGGTAATTGTCACCTCCGCATCGGGGAAAGTCTTCAACCAGCAGTCAGCCCGAGAGTATGCTAAGCTTTCTGAATTAATCATCGTTTGTGGTCATTACGAGGGAATTGATCAGCGTTTTATTGATAAATTTTGTGACGAAGAAGTCTCTATTGGCGATTTTGTTTTAACGGGTGGTGAATTACCAGCTTTAGTGATCACTGATGCCATCACTAGGTTGCTGCCGGGAGTATTGCAAAAGACAGAGGCTACTATTGATGAAAGCTTTACGGCAGGACTGCTCGAATACCCTCATTACACCCGTCCGGAAATATTCGAAGATATCCCCACCCCAACTGTGCTGCTTTCCGGAGATCATGGTATGGTTAAAAAATGGCGGGAAGAAAAATCAAGGCAAAAAACTAAAAAAATTCGCCCCGACTTGAGTTAATGAAATGGATCCAGTTTGCCTTTAACTCCCTCAGCATTGTCAATCGTAGTTATGGGAATATTCCGGTAATAATCACCAATTTTTTTCAGCTGTTCTTTTTCGCTATCACTAAGTAATGCCAGGGGGATAGACACATCACCCAAAGAGATCGGGATATTTTGATAATAGCTTTTCAAGGCAAAAACTGTTTGGAACACCCCTTCGGTCTTGGTCTTGCTAAGCTCTATTCCCTCTAAACTCATAGTCAGTGGCGCAACTTTAAGCAAAGCAATAAAATTCTTGAAACTTTCAATCGTGCCTTCAACAGAAGCTTTGATGACAAAACCATCAGCCTCTTGATTGCTGCTGACTGAGCCAAAGGAAACATCTTTGAGATCCAGATTACTGGTGGCAGTCAGCAACTGAACCTGACTGACTGCAGATATCAATTCTTTCTGAGCCGGTAGCGAGCTTAAAGCAATTTGCAGATCGTTTTTCACCTCCTGTTCATCAATTAGTTGAAGGTCATCAGCTTTTTGTTCTAAAATGACTGCTTTTTGAGAGATATCTACAAAGACCTCTCTGGCTTTAAGCAGGGCTTTTATTTGCGGTACCATCACAAAAAAACAGAGTAAAATTACCAAAACCAACCCAAAAAATGGCCAAATGTATAGCTGATATTGGTTAACAAATCTTTTAATTTCTATCATTCAGTTTTTTAGCGTTACCCCAACTTCAAAACGGAGCTTTCCATCAGGCCCCTGGGTCACACCCTCCAGGCTAACTTTGCTAATTCTTTCTCTAGTGACAACAGGGTCTATCAGCTTATCCAAAAAACCTTTTAAAGTGCCTACTTCCGGAGCCTCAGCGGAGAGGGTTATTTTATTGCCTTGATTGATGGAAAAAAGATAGGTCTTGATGCCGTCAGGAATTAGGGCAGCCACCAAATTAAAAGAATCTGACACACCGGAAGGTTGATTCCACAGTACAGCAATCTTCTCCATCCTCTTTTTTAGGGCTAAGACGAGACCCTCCTTCGTTTTAAAGGACTCTATGCGGGCCTCAGCAACTGAATAACGAGCTTGAATGGCTTTAACCCTGGAATTTAAGATCAAACCAAAAATCGTAATCATCAAAGATATCGTAATAAAGATAAAGACTATGATGATACTCATTTTACGCGCAAAATTAACCCTAATCTGAGTCTGTTCCTCGATAATAATTTCATGAGGTAAAAGATTTAGGCTAAAAGTTTTTTTTCGTTTGAGCTTTTGAGTAGTGGGCATTGGTTTTTTATCTTTCCCAGAGGGCTAAACCTGCCGCAACTGCATACGTTGAAGCCTCTGCCGAAAGTTTGTTAAGAAGCTTCGGATCCTTGGCTATCGCAAACCAGGGGTCGCCTTCTTGGATTTCGAGCCCCAAGCTGTTGGCAAAAAAAATAACTAAACCCGGTAAACTAGCCCCTCCACCTGTCAGGATTACCCGTTTGACTGGACGCTCTTTATTTTGAGCCTCGTAAGCCTGAATAACTTTTTTTGCCTCGGAAGTAATCACAGTTACAATCGGGCGGATTGCTTGAACTAGTTTTCCCTCCAACTGATCTTCTAGCAACCCATAAACTTTTTTATACTCCTCAGCCTGAGAAATTTCAAAGTTAAAAAGTTGAGTTATAGCTCGCGTTAAAGCTATCCCTCCTGTGGAGATAGAGCGGGTGATGAGTATTAGACCCTCATGGATAACAGCATAGTCTGTAGTCATCGCCCCCAGCTGAATTATCAGGGTAGTCGGTGAAAAGGGGTTCGCCCCCACTAAACTCCGACTACTGGCCACAATCTCTGTTTCGACAGAGACTGGGCGTAAGTCAGCCATATTCAAAACTCGGAGATATTTATCCAGTATCGGCTTTGGTGTAGCAACTACTAGCACAACGGTGCGACTATTAGGACCTTTTGAGGCGGACCTGGCCAGAACTTGATAGTTTAGGTTAACGTCTTGCATCGGCATCGGCACGAACTCTTCAGCAGCATACCGGATCGCCTGGGATAACTCTTCATCAGTCAGAAAGGGGAGGTCATAGATAACCCTGGTAAAGACTCTGGCCTCCGGAAGAGAGACCGCAACCTCTTTTGTAGGCGACTGCATCCCAGATACAAGCTGCTTAATAGCACCTGCCAGGTTTTCCAGATCTTGATCATTGTCAGAAAGAAACCCTGGCTGGGGAGTCGCCACCTGACCCAACGATAAAAGTCTCGGAGGGTTAGACTCGTGAGCTAAAATAACTGCCTTAATAGCAGTTGATCCAATATCTAAACCAATTAATTCTCGGGCAGCCATATTTAATAACTAATCTTAATTCATTCTAAAGCATTAACTAAGAACCATCAACCATGAACTACTTTAGCTGGTATGTTCCCTTAACCACTGTATATGATCCGCTTGGTCCTGAAGAAAAAAACGCAGAGGCTAAGCCCTGGTCATAGTTGATGATTACATTATTCTCCAGATTTAGTTTCCAGGCCGAAATACTCGTAAAGGTATTATTATTAGAAACATCAATCGCTCCTAGATTACTATAAAGGATACCGATATTACCATTATTATTAATAACCACGGCTGATTTATGATCCGAGATCTCGCGGGAGTTAAATTCAGAGATTAAGATCAGATAACTACCGTTAGATGAAGTACCTAAAATCTTGTTTCCGGACCCACTATTAAAAGTGATTATTTGATCAACAATAAAAGTTCCACTCGAAACTCCGTAGCTCGGATTAAGTTGAATAACATCATTTCCATCTAATGTTAAGTTTCCAGTAACATAGATCGGGGAGTCAACTACCACCATACAGTTAGAGGGAAGTGATATATTTCCGACATATTTACCGGCAGCTAAAGCAGCTGGACAGTTGGTAATGTCTCCGGTGTATACGTTCAGGGCCGTGGCAGTATCTTTCCATTCCTGGATATTAGCAGCCGATAAGGACATCGATTGGGCAATTGGGTCTGGTGAATTAGGATGCATCGACCCGGCTGTAACATTTGAAGCTGTCTGATAATAAGCACCACCAGTTACGATCAGGTCTTGCAGGGTGTTGGCATGGGCATTGCCACCAATGACAACATTATTTGCCCCAATTAAAGAAGTGGTCACTCCACCCATAAAAGTTTGAAACCCTAAATCACCGGGGATAGGACTCCAGGTTGGTGAAGATGCTTGCCAGTTAGGAGACCACCGAGGAGAATATGGGTTATCTCTGGTGTAACCTTGCAGGGTATCCATCGACCAATTCCAGTAATTAGTGGAATTTACTGAGGTGTCTATCACTATCCAATAAAGCGTGTCCACAGTCAGAGATGGCGCCGGTGAAAAAATCACATCGACAAAGCCATACTCCGTTGTTGTCAGAGCGGCAGTTAAAGTAGCTGACGCTAAAACTGAATTTTTATTTGGAGTACCATTTTGATCGCCAAGTATCCTGACTGTCAGGTCAGGCGGTGTGCCAACTTTTTTTAATTTTAGGAGGATCTTGTTTAAGACTGTCGTTTCACTCGGCTTAAATCCCTGGGCTATATCCAGCTGCCCTCCTGCTGTTCTTCCGAACTGAAAATCTCCACAGTTTAACTCTGAGCAGTCGCTTGTTTGATCAGCGGTAGGTTGTATTCCCCCTCCGACATAAGCGTCCCCGGTAATCTGAGCATTATTGGACATCGAAATATTGGAATTGGCATAAACAGAACCATTAACTACAGCATTATTAGACATACTTAAACCACCGTCTCCAATTTGCAACCCATAATTAAAGGCAGCCCCCATACCCTTTGAAACCTGTATCTTAACTGTTTTTTGGGCCTCCGGATTAGTTTTACTTGGGATATATCCAGTAGCCTGAATTGATTTTGTAGTCGGGTTTAAAGAAGTTATCGTTACCGAATAAGATCCATTACCCAGCGGAATCTCTTCTTCTCCGGTATAGGCGCCGGCAGTAGCATTAAGTGTAGCCACGGCTTTATCAATACCCGCCTCAGCTAAGTTGATCGCCTGAGACTGAGAAATAGAGTTAGTTGAACTTTGGGTGACTAGAAGCCCGCCACCAATAATAATCAATACATTCACTAAAACAACTGCGACTGCTATCAGCGCTAGGATTACTATCTGTCCTGATTGGTTCATAACTTTATTCAATTATTCCTCAGCCTAACCTCTCCGGCAGCGGTATTAGCAGTTGTGCTAAATGGACTTTTTTTGAAGGTAAGCGAAAAATTTATTTTAGTAGCATTGGTTGGGCTGACCGGCGCTCCACTATTATCTAAATAAACAAAACTAATTGTCGAAACATCGGTCATAACCACCCGATTCGTAGCCAGTCGACTACTTGACTCGCTCGGCACAACCAGGCGTCTAAAAATTGCCGGATTGCTAGTTTCAAGAGCATAAATAAAAGTATCAAATTCCTGATCTATAATATTACCCGATGAATCAACTGATGGAACCTTTAGTATCAGGGTTGTCGCACCGCTTAAATATGTTTGACCCTGATAGGTAAAGCTATTTATAATACTTGCGGCAAATCTTAAATCATCGCTGATTAAAGTGGTGGCATCATTTAACCCAAGACCTTGAGCAATCTTACTTGTTTGCGATACGAACAGGCCATTATTCGAAACAAGTATCAAAAGCAAAAGCACCCCGGCAATGGCAGAAATAGTTACTCCAACCAAAATTTCAAATAAAGTCATGCCTCTTTGTTTTCTGGAAGATGAAATGTTCAATTTAGAGCCCTCCATTCGTAATCAAAGTAGTCAGTGCTGTCGACCGGATATGGCTGGTAGAGTCCTTCCAGGTTACCGTAAGGTCAACTTGTTTCACTACTTCCCCCAAAGTACAGATGCTAATAGGACAGTCCTGGATGACCAATGAGGCTTCTCCGGCTGAAAGATTGACCAGCTTGGGATCGGTAAAGGAGGTTGCTCCATTAGCTAGATTAGCAAAGGGGGTAGTTCTTAGATCTTCGATCTTTTTGAGCAAAATTTCCTTAGCTATACTAGTTTGATTGCTAATACTGATTAGTCGAAGTGACGAGGGTAGGTTATTTAGCAGCAATCCTAAAAATCCCACCAGCATTATCACCAGAACTATCTCTATTAAAGAAAGTCCACGGTTATTTTTAAGATAAGTTTTTTTATTTTGTAATGTCACTATTGGAGAATAAGGCAAAATCCAGAAATTGTGGTGCAACGTATTTCATCTGGAAGACTTGTAACCTCCTCTCTGACTCTCCGGCTATTCCGGTTGAGGTATAGATATTGGCTTGAGGGGGGAGGGAGATACAATTTAAATCTCCGGTAAAGCTAATACATTCGGGGTCTGTTTTTGGCTCAAGAGCGATTCGCTGCTTTTTACTACTGTAGAGCAGACGCATTCTCATTAAAATTGGTACTTCTTTATTATCAGAAGGATCAATGCTGGTAGAAATTGTTACCTTACAGTAAAAATACCGATCCGGTGGGGCAGTAAAACTCCGAGAGCTGGAGGTATTAATTTTGTACTTAATAGACGAATCGCAAGAATCATCGGTTGCCGCAAAGTTATTGGACGCTCGTCTGGTTGATTTTGAATCAAAATAATACCTCTTGGAAAGGTAGTTACCAGCGGAACTACGCGTAACTAAGTTGACCTCTATAGCTGGCTCATCACCTATTTCAACCCTATCATCCGCCTCGGGGCCTGCATTTCCAAAATATAAAGAGATCGTTTCTTGGTTATAAAAACGGCTCAAATCGCTTGGTCTAGCCAGCCAAAACTGAGCAAATTCAGCTTTGCTAATTGGCGGATATTCTAATGCTTGTTTGTAAACCGGCATCTCACCCGAAGCCTGAACATCTGCTCTCGATTGATTATCAGATAAGCTAACTGTAGTGATACCATTTTCAGCAATAGCTTTTTCTAAACCAGCCTCAGCTGCCGAGAAAGCACGGCTAGCTTGCTCTGTTTTAGTAGAAACGGAGATATCATTTATCGAACGCTGTGAAATAGCTACCCCAACGGTCAAGGCAACTAACATAATCAAGGTCAATACAATTACTACCTGCCCATGTTGGTTGATAGTTCTCGGTTCATGGTTCACCCCGATATAATCGGGGTTCACGGAAGCTACTGTCTTATTTTTTGACTTGCTGTGAACTAGTTTTTTCATAGATTTATCTTAACACGACCGATGTTTCAAACGGAACTCCTTCGCCCTCTCCAATGTCATTTTGAAAACCTTGTCCGATATTTACCCCCGGCTGGACATTAAACTTGATGGTTATAATATCTTTTGCTCCGTAAGAGCTCGTTCTTTTGATGGTTTCTGCATTGTTGACGATAGATATTCCGGTCACGGGATCTCTATTGGTAATAATTAGAGCGTTGGTAAAGGGAATTACATCTGGTTTACAAAGAGCACTTGCATCTCCTTCAAATTCAAACTGCGATGGATAATCTTCCTGGATGTAACCATTGGTAGAGGCCGTTGGCGGAATAAAGCTAAAGCGGACAAATTGATTAGTCTGGGTTTGCACAACTACAATCGAACGACTGTCGGTGTCATAGGTGGTACACATAATTGGGGAGGCAAACCTTAAGGTTTGATCGATGATGTTTAAAGCTGACTGTCCGTTTTGTTTTATTAAACTAATCAACTGGGTTTTATTATTGCCTTGAAATGTTCGGAGTAACAAGTCCCCCAGAATAAAACCAACCACCCCAATAATACTGATGGTAACCAAGGCTTCAATGAGAGTAAATCCGAATTCTGAATTCTTAATTCTCAATTCTGCATTCATTTTCATTCTTGGTTAGATAATATAGTAATTAGCTTGGATTCATGAGTTCCCGAGAAATCTACCCAAGTCACCCGGGATGTAACTTGAACCGCATTGCTACCGGAACCTTCCTTTTCCAGATATATTGACCGGTAAAACTGTGTCGATATTTTTTCACCCGGACCTGATGGGTTATTCTCGGGCACACAAGGGGTAGTTTCCAGACAACTCCCAAAGGCAAATCTAGAGTTAGAATTAATCGGTTCCCCTGTGGCTGTATATCCTTGGGGATCAAGGGGAGCACTGCTCCAGATCAAAGAATCATTGGAAAACCAGTAGTATAAAGCGCCCGAATCAAGAGGGGTTTCAATTGGAGTGTTGGTAATTTTCAGTAAACGGACTTTTTCCAGTCCTTCTTGGGCATATTTTGTGGCTAAAATTTGGTTCTGAGCAAACTGGCTGCTCTGTAAGCCTTGTAGAGTCGTGATAGTCAAGGCGACAATGATCGCCACGGATACTCCCAAGGTAATGGTAATTTCCAAAAGAGATTGACCTTTATGATCTAAGAACTTACTTATATTCAACTCCAATATATCCCCCTCTGTTAATCATAACAGTTGAAGTTAAATTAGTTCCAGAGCTAACCAGCATAAACTTCAAAGTTTCAGATTGACTAGCTGATGATCCGCAGATAACTTGCGTTAAAGTACTATCTGCTGTTTGTCCACTGGTAAAGGTGGCCACATTTTCTGAAGTATTAAAACGAATAGTAAAGGGTAGTAAAGACGCGTCAATGACGCAATTGGGAGAAAAAAGGGAAGGCTCGATCATCGGGGGCGTCTTGTCCAAATTTGTTATGGTATTAATACTAACTCCGCTGGGCAAGGAGGTCCCTGCCTCCGAGAAATCATAAGTAGTGTAGTTAACAGTCGGATCTTGACACTCTGCTACCAACTTATAGGATGCCTCACTGGGGTCGATAGTTACACCCCAACTAAAGGAAGGGTTATTATCCGGACATCTGACGTGAGCTTGGGCATTAATTTGCGCTTTCCGGATGGCTTGAAGCAAATCAGAGGAGGAGTTTCTCAGAATCTGTTCATCATTAAATCGGCGAAAGTTAGGGATGATAAAAAGACTCAGCATGGCCAGGATTCCAATAGTGACCAGGATTTCGATGAGCGTGAAGCCTCGGGATTGGTTCATGGTTTATAGTAATGGTTTATAGTAAATAGTTAGTAGTTAGTAAATAAAGCAATTTTTACTATGAACCACGAACCATGAACTACGAACTAATATCAGTGTATCACGAACAAGGAGAGTGTTTAAGGCTGCGTTAGGTCAAGATTATAACCTTCAGGTCGGGTTTCGTTACAGATCGAGACAAAACTCTCTTTACCAAATTCCAATTTAGCATACAGGCAGTAATTGACACAGGCTGTCAGCAGATCCGAGTTGTTACAGTCCAGCGAACCGTCAACTTT
>MFDD01000015.1:5844-7929 GCA_001776775.1 Candidatus Daviesbacteria bacterium RIFCSPHIGHO2_02_FULL_43_12 | reverse complement strand
GGGATGCTAAACGTAAATCCGATCTTCGATCTATCCAAACGGCACTCCAGCAATATTATGCTGACAGCAACTTTTATCCTGATGCCAGTTTTGATAGATCGAAGATCGGATTTACGTTTAGCATCCCGACCGTTTTTTTGCAAAGCTGCCCCAGCTGACAATACCAGACCCAACATCAGGCCTATAATAGAAATTGCTACCAGGATTTCGATGAGCGTGAAGCCTCTTGATTGATTCATGGTTAGTAGTTAGTAGTTCGTAGCGAAGACATCTTTTTGTAATTTATTTTCCATGATTCTACTCTGAACTCCGAACTCATTACTCATGACTACTTTCAGTTTACCCTAATTAATACTGATATACCAAGCTATAATTTTTTCCCCCCAAAATAAAGCACATAAACTACCGAGAGCCAAAAACGGTCCAAAGGGGATTGTCTGGCCAAAGTGTTTTTTTCGAATTAGGATTAAACCGGTTCCCACAAGTGAACCCAGGAAAAAAGCCAACAGAAGGGCTAATATGGCGTTCGGGAAACCTAGTGCTAACCCCAAAAAAACTCCCAACTTGAGATCTCCTCCACCCATGCCTCTGCCTCTGGTAATAAAAATTAATCCTCCAAAAAAGAGAGTAATGATTAAGGTGGTGAGAAGGGTCCAAAGAAATGGTTGCATAAAAACCCAGGAATGTACCCAGATATAATTAGTATGCGGCGGCAGTAAATATTTACCCAGAACGCTTTGAGCTAAACCCCAGGTCATAAGACCGATATTTATGACGATTATCAATACCTGATAAATTACAGTAATTAAGGCTGCCGGAAGAGTAAGTTCGTCAGGTATCAAGCCTGCCTTGATATCGGTTATAAATACTGCCGCTAATATACTCAGTACAAAAAGCTTAAATACTAAGCTAAGCAAAAAGGCTGGTAAAAAAGTATTTGGCCAAGAGGCAAGATCATGTACGCTAGCAAGAGCTTGAATTACGTTTGGTGTAAATTGTTGAAAAAATAGATAAGCTACTAACCCCCCCATTAGTAACTCAACTAAAATATACTCCCTCGATAGAGGTTTGCTGCAATACCGACATTTACCTCTTAAAAAAATATAGGACAGAACCGGAAAAAGGTCGTACCAATGCAAATTTTGTTTGCAATCTAAACAGTACGACCTTCCCCAGAATGATTTGTGTTTCAAGGCTCTTGTTGCTAAACACAAACTCAAGCTTCCCAAACATGCACCAATTACAAACCCTAAGGCTATAATCATAAACATTACAAACCTATATTGGATCCAATTTGGTAAAGACCCGCATTTGAACCGCTACCACCATCGCCGGTCATTTTAGAAGCATACTGAGCTGACTCAAATTTTGCTGTCAACTCATACCCGGTTGCGTTAGCAATATATTGATATACCAGACCGCTGACTATATCGTTGGTAGGATCAATAGGTAGTGTCGGTAGGTTAACGGTCGTTTGGGTAGTCAAATCAATCTTAACCCATCCAGTCCCATTATTTGCCCGAGTACCATCTTTAGAATTATCCGAACAGGTCGTGGCTGGAGCTGTAATACCTCCTACGCAGTAGAAAGTAGTCCAGTCAGACGGAGGAGCAACACTGGTCGTAGTTTCTTGAACCACTAAGTTAACAGCCTGAGCTATCGTTGCCAAATCACTCATCCGAACAGCGTCACGAGATCTTTTGGTCAGTTCAACAGGATTTACAATTACGACAACAACTGCAGCAAGCACTGCAATAATAGCGATGACCACCAAAAGTTCAACTAAAGTGAATCCCTGTGAAGTTTTTTTCATTCGTTTCACCTCCTTCTAACCCATTGTAGTCATATGTCTAAACATCTCGTCAAGAGACCAATTAGCTAAAGGAGGTCGTTAGTTTGTAGATAGGTAGAATAATAGATAGAACCAAAAATGCCACTCCTACACCAAGTAATACTAGTACTAAAGGCTCCAAGATAACTGTTAAATTCTTTACTAGCTGGTCAGCCTCTTGCTCAAAGTACTCCGCTAGTTTAAACGACACTTGGTCGACCTTTCCCGTTTCTTCACCAACTCGATACATCGCC
>MFDD01000015.1:0-5826 GCA_001776775.1 Candidatus Daviesbacteria bacterium RIFCSPHIGHO2_02_FULL_43_12 | reverse complement strand
ACCCCAAAGCTTTCCAGCTCCTTAGACAAAGGCAGCCCTCTCTCCACTCCTTTTAAGCTCTCTGTCAAAGCTTTTCTGTAAACCATATTATCGATTACTTGGGAAACAATTTGTAACGATTCCAGGATAGGAATACCCGCGGTAGTCAGTAACCCAAAAGTACGGGTAAATTCAGCCAGACTCATGCCTTCGATGATTTTTTTAACCACCGGTATTTTAAGCAAAAATGCATCAAACTGGAAATGACCTGACTGAGTCTTAATCCAACGTTGAAAAAAGATCACTCCAACCACTATCACCGTCAAGACCACCCACCAAAAGTTGGTCGCAAAGCTGGAAATAGCAATCAGGATTTTGGTGGGTAAGGGAAGCTCTATATTAGATTGGGTATAAAGGGCAGTTAGCTTCGGAATAACAAAAAGGACCATGATCGTCATAACAATAAACATCGCGACCACAATAATTACCGGATAAATTAAGGCTCCCCGAACCTTACTTCTAAACTCTCTGGTCTTTTCTAAATTTGTGGCCATTTG
This sequence comes from Candidatus Daviesbacteria bacterium RIFCSPHIGHO2_02_FULL_43_12, assembly GCA_001776775.1. Taxonomy (GTDB): domain Bacteria; phylum Patescibacteriota; class Microgenomatia; order Daviesbacterales; family UBA10151; genus HO2-FULL-47-45. The sequence continues at coordinate 5,290 of MFDD01000015.1, read as the reverse complement.
AGCTAGGACCGTATCCAGTTTTCCAGAAGACTCACCAGCTTTAACCAGGTTACAAAACAAATCGGGAAAGACATCAGGAAACTTTTTAAACGCTGCAGATAATTCCAGCCCGCTTTTAACATCTTGGCCTACTTCATCAAGCACCTCTTTAAAATAGAGACCTTTTTGCTGATCTCTTAAGATATCTAGTGCCTCAGAGAGAACCAACCCTGACTCAATCATGGTAGCAAGCTGGCGGGTGGCGATAACCAAATCGCCAAAAGAAACTCTATTTAAGAATTTATAAAAAAGGCCACCTTTGCGGTCTTTAATCTCCTTGATCTCAATAACAATTAAGCCCCGCTTAGAGATGGCTCTGGCTACTTGTCTTTGGTCAACTGTTTCTACAGTACCGGTTCGATCGTTACCCTGTAGATCCTTGGCATGATAGCTGAATTTTGGCATATATGTCAGAGGTTCGGAACTATATAGCCCTCCCTAACAACTTTGAAAGCACCTGGGGCCTAATGGAGAAGTTTTTAGCCACTGTTATATCAATCTTACCAGCTCTGACTAACTCAGCCAGAGACACCTCCAAGCTTCTCATACCATATTCGCCAGAGGTTTGAATCAGATTGTCAACCAGATGGGTTTTACCATCCCGAATGATAGAGCGAAGTGCAGGCACACCATATAAGATCTCTGAGGCGATTACTCGTCCGGGGGAGATAGTCGGTATTAACCTTAAGGAAATTATTGCCTCGATCACACTGGCAAGCTGGGTTCTGATTTGAGGTTGTTGGTTTTCGGGGAACACATCGATGATTCGGTCAACTGTTTGAGCAGCCGAATTAGTATGCACTGTGGCAAACACCAAATGACCTGTTTCGGCAATAGTCATAGCCGATGAAATTGTCTCTAGGTCCCGCATCTCACCGATCAGTACCACATCCGGATCTTCACGCAGGGCATACTTAAGAGAATTACTCCAGCTTTGGGTGTCGAAATTTATCTCTCTTTGAGAGATTAAGGCTTTCCCTGGTGGGTAGACATATTCAATAGGATCCTCAACGGTTAACACATGCACAGATTTAGACATGTTTATCTGATTAATAAAGGCTGCCAGGGTGGTTGACTTACCGTGGCCAGTCGGACCTGTTACCAGAACCAGTCCTTGCTTTAGGTCAGTAAGATGCATTACCGAATCAGGCAGACCAATTTCATGAATATCACGAATTTTTTTGGGGATTAAACGAAAAGCTGCGGCTGTAGTTCCTTTTTGGCGATAGAGATTGATCCGAAATCTGCCCTGGGCATTGAATTCAAATCCTAAATCTAGTTCAAGTTTTTCTTGAAAAAGTTTTTTTTGATAAGGAGTGAGTAATGGATCGACCAGGACATCAACATCGCTAGCACCCAGAGGCGTGGAACCTTCAATGGAAATCAGCTCTCCGTTCAAACGCAGCTGAGGCTTAAATCCGGCTAGCAGATGAAGGTCGGAAGCGTTTCGATCTACAATAATTTGCAACAGTTGATAAATATTCATTATTAATCCTGGGCCACTCTCAGCACTTCTTCGATAGTCGTTACTCCCTCCAGGGCCTTTAGATAACCGTCTTGTTTCATGGTTATCATACCTTCTTCAATCGCAACCCTCTCCATATCTCCAGTTGAAGCATGCTCCAAAATCATCTTAGAAATTCTTTCGGACACCAAGAGAACTTCATATATACCTGTCCTGCCTATATACCCGCTATTACCACATTCATTGCAACCATTTCCCTTGTAAAGTTGGATCTGAGTTGCTGAGTAAAGTTTCCCCAAAACAGCTTTAATACTGTCCATGACCTCTGGCGGGGGGGTATAGGCTACTCGACAATGACTACATACCTTGCGGAGAATTCGTTGTCCGAGCGCTACATTGATAGCTGAAGCGAGCAAGAATGGTTCTGCCCCCATGTCCAGTAGACGCGGAAGGGCACCCGATGCAGAATTAGTATGGATAGTGGAAAAAACTTCGTGGCCTGTTAGGGCTGCTTGAATAGCCAGATCTGCTGTTTCAGCATCGCGGATCTCTCCCACCAGAATAATATTCGGATCTTGTCTCAAAAAAGAACGCAGGGCATTGGCAAAAGTGAGACCGATTTGAGAATTGACCTGAACTTGATTTACTCCGGCAATTTGATACTCGACCGGATCTTCAATAGTAACAATATTTACCCTAGTAGTGGAGAGTTTTGAGAGCACCGAGTAGAGGGTTGTAGTTTTTCCTGATCCGGTCGGACCACAAATCAAAATAATCCCATGGGGACGAAGCAATTGTGCCTCAAAAGCCTTTAGAGCCCCGGCCCTAATACCCAACTCCGAGAGAGAAGGGGCTTTTTCGGATTTTTCCAGTAATCGGAGAACTACCTTTTCTCCAAAAACTGTCGGAAGGGTAGAGATACGCAGATCGACGGTATTCTGACCAGAGCTAAAGGTAAAGCGGCCGTCCTGCGGTAATCTTTTTTCGTCGATCTTTAAGTTGGAGAGAATTTTAATCCGAGAAACAACAGCATCATGGACTTTTTTGGGTAAGATTACTTTCTCATGCAAGATTCCGTCAATTCGGTAACGAACTCGGGTACGATCTTCCAGAGGTTCCAAATGAATATCCGAAGCCCGAGCTTTGATGGCATAATCCAGAAGCTGCGAGACGATATTGGCCACAGGGGCTTCACGAATAATTTCAGCCTTATCGACAGTCACCTTATTCTCTGGACTTACGTCAGAGACCTCCTTTAACGCCGAGGTCACCTCAGTCGTTAAGTTTTGCGAATATTGTTCATTGATTGCGGTGGTGATATCTTCTTCGATCCCTAAGAAACGCTTAACTGATAGTCCCGATTTTTTTTCCAAGAACTGAACTACCTGGAGGTCGAGTGGATCGACCATGGCCACCGACACACTATCCAGATCGCGATCAAAAGGCATTAGTTTATAACGCCTGGCAACTGCCTCGGGTATAAGGTTTAAAGCCTCAGACGAAATCGCTCTACTCGCGAGTTTAATAAAAGGAATTCCCAGGAGCAGTGCTCTTGCCTGCGCAATGGTTTCCGAAGTTGCAAAATTATGCTCTAAGATCAGTTTTTCTGCACTTTTACCAGAGTTAATGCTCTCCAGTTTAATTACCGATACTTGATCGGGCCGCAAGATACCCTGTTTCAATAGAAGGTCTTCGATGGCAAGTTGGTAATCGGACATTGGCAGATTAATCCCCCTCAGGAGATCTACTCTTTATTATGGGGAGAATTGGCGCAAGTGTCAATCCAAATAATATTGTAATATACATACTTAATGTCTGGTAAAATTATCATCAGTTCCAGTTTACAAAAGAGGGTAGAGGCAATAGTTCAAGAATTGAGAATTCAGAGTTCAGATTTCAGAATTGAAGAAAACAATTTACCCTCTCATCCAGATCTGCTCTATATCCAGGACGAGGAAAAGCTGGGGGTGGAAAAAACCAAAGAGATCCGTAAATTTTTAACTACCAAACCTTTTCAGTCAGATAAAAAAGTCTTGATTATCGAGTCGGCAGAGAATCTGACTATAGACGCTCAAAATTCCTTACTTAAGCTCCTCGAAGAACCACCCGGAGAATCAATTATTTTACTTGGCGTAGATTCAGAGCAGAGCTTATTACCGACCATTTTATCCCGCTGTCAAATCGAGTATCTTCTGGATACTCCAAAGACAAGTTTTAAATATGCCCAAAAGATCGAGGAGCTGCCAAGTAAGACTCTGGAAGAAAGATTTGAGTTTATAGAAAAATTAACTGAAAGAGAGGTCTTTCTTGATGAAATGCTGCGGTTTTATAGATTAAAAATGCACCAAGACCCTGGATTGTCAGGCTGGGTTAAAGAGCTATTAAAAGCTTCAGAGTATAAAAAAGGTCGGGTTACTATCCGGTTGATCCTTGAATACCTAATGTTTCAGCTCCCTAAAGAATCATAAAAATGCTCTGATTAGACTGTCTTATCAAGCTGTTCTCAGCTACCAGGCTTGCAAAAAATAGGCTATGCTGCTAAGATGACACAAGTTAAATTCTAAGATCCAACTACAAAGATCCAATTGGTACTTGAGAATTGGTTCTTAGTAATCTATCTATTCAAATATGTCAAAAAATAACCTAAATCAGTACGGAGCCAAAGAGATTCAGGTTCTGGAAGGATTAGAACCTGTTCGCAAAAGACCGGGGATGTATATCGGCTCAACCGACGAACGCGGGTTGTGGGTCATGGTGAAAGAAATCATCGATAACTCGGTCGATGAAGCGATGGCCGGTCGGTGTAAAAACGTCTGGATCACTCTGCATAAAGATTCCTACGTCACAGTCGCTGATGACGGATTTGGCATTCCTTGGGAGATCCACCCGACCATGAAAAAGAGTGCTCTCGAAGTAGCGATGACTGTTTTACATGCCGGCGGTAAATTTGGAGAAGGAGCATATAAGGTCTCTGGGGGCCTACATGGAGTTGGTGCCTCAGCTGTCAATGCTCTTTCTGAATATATGCGGGTCGAAACCAGGCGCGCTGGTAAAACTTTCTTTCAGGAGTACAATCAGGGTCAACCTAAGGCAGATGTCGCCGCAGTTTCCAAGCAGACTAGCGGTCTGGTAACCCAATATTTCCCCTGGGATACCCAATCTGGAGTGCGGACAACTTTCAAGGCCGATTCGACAATCTTACAAGTCATCCAACCCGATCTAAATACCATTATTAAACAAGTCAAAAATAGAGCCTATCTAGTTGCTGGTTTGGCCTTTCATATCTACGATGAAAGTACTGCTCTGGAAACACATTTCTATTTTGACTCCGGGATCATCGCCTTGGTTAAACATATTAATAAAAATAGGAATTTAGTCAATTCGCCACCTTTTTATGTCCATAAATCCGTTGACAATATTGATGTTGAAGTCTCTATCCAATATACCGACTCCTATAACTCAAACGTAGAATCATACGCTAATGTTCAGAGCACTCAGGATGGAGGCACTCATTTAACCGGCTTTAAAACAGCCTTAACCCGAGCCATCAATGACTACGCCAGAAAGCAAGGTTATCTTAAAGAAAAAGACGACAACCTAACCGGAGACGATACTCTCGAAGGAATAACTGCAGTGGTGGCGATCAAAATGGACTCTGAGCAGCTCCAATTTGAATCCCAAACCAAAGATAAACTAGGTAACGCCGAGGTTTCGCCAATTGTCTCTCAGGTGACCAAAGAAGGACTCGATACCTATTTTGAAGAAAATCCGGCGGATGCGAGAAAG
>MFDD01000014.1:242861-262807 GCA_001776775.1 Candidatus Daviesbacteria bacterium RIFCSPHIGHO2_02_FULL_43_12 | reverse complement strand
AATTGCCGGACAGGAACAGGCTAAACGGGCTTTGATCATTGCCGCCTCCGGTGGACACAACCTGTTGATGTGGGGACCGCCCGGAACAGGAAAAACGATGCTCTCACGGGCTCTGCCAGGAATCCTTCCCCCGCTTTCCAACTCTGAGGCACTGGAAGTAACCCGTATTTATTCGGTCGCAGGCTTGCTTACTCCCGGACAAGCCTTGGTTTCCAGTCGACCATTTCGGTCACCTCATCACGGAGTCTCCAATGCCGGAATGATTGGTGGCGGTAGCAACCCCCTGCCAGGAGAGGTGAGCTTGGCTCATTTAGGAGTATTATTTTTGGATGAAATGCCGGAGTTCCCGAGAAGTGTTTTAGAAGGGCTGCGCCAACCTATGGAGAACGGTACTGTCGAGATTGTCAGAGTGGCCGGACATGTAAAATATCCGGCTAGTTTTACACTAATCGCCGCCATCAACCCCTGTCCCTGTGGCTATCTCGGACACCCCAAAAGAGAATGTAAGTGCTCAGATAGACAGATTACGAAATACCGACAGCGAATTTCGGGCCCGATTTTAGATCGTATTGATCTTTTTGTGACAGTCTCGGTAGTTGAGATTGAAAAATTATCTTTAACCACTAAAACAGCAGTAAATACAGTGACTTCAAAAGAAGCGAAGATGCAGGTAATTAAGGTTAGAAAACTCCAGCAGCAGCGGTTTAAAGATGCGGACCGACCACTCTATACTAACTCCCAGATGCGAAACATTGATGTTAAAAAACATTGTTTACTTTCTCCTGAAGCCGAGCATTTGCTTAAAATGGCAGTTGAAAAGTTTGATTTTTCGGCTAGAAGTTACTTCCGTTTAATTAAAGTGGCCCGGACAATTGCCGATTTAGAATCATCTCAGCAAATTTTGCCCGAGCATATGGCCGAAGCCTTGCAGTACAAACAGATTTTATGAAAACTGCTAACCGAGCGACCGGACGCATTGGTGAAAATCTGGCAGCGGAAGCCTTACAAAAAGAGGGCTACAAAATCCTTGAAACTAACTTTTCCAACAGATTTGGAGAAATTGATATTATCGCGCAAGACAAGGGCGTCTTGGTTTTTGTAGAAGTAAAATCTAAAAAGGGTGAGGAGTTTGGACTGCCAGAGGAGATGATTAGTAGTTATAAACTAAGGCGGGTACAAAACATGGCGACAATGTATATGAAAGGAGCCAGTCTACCTTGTCGGATCGATGTTGTAGCGATTATTCTCTCTCCTGATAATGAGTTGATTCGGTTAACTCATTATCAGAATGTATATTAATAAATCTACCCCAAGTTCAGGGGTACCTGTCAACTTGACATTATGTAAAGAATTTAGTATAGTATCTTTACATTCATATGCAAAACCTTACTACGAGACAGTCCTCTAGAGAAACTGTATCTACCATCAGCAGCAAAGGTCAGGTTACCCTTCCGGTGAAGGTAAGAATACATTTGGGTGTTAAACCTAATGGCCAGGTAGCCTTTGTTATTGAACCTTCAGGGGATGTTAAAGTTACTCATGTTAAATATCCCGATATTCAGTCTTTAAGGGGTGTTGCAGGAACTCTAAAACAACATCTTTCCTTCAAAGAGATGCGAGCAATAGCCAGAGAAGATAGATTAACTAACAAATATGGCAAGTAATCCTCCTGATCCATATGTAGATACTGATGTTATTATCCGGTTGATTACCCATGATGATCCCAAGAAACAAGAAGCTGTAGCTAAATTATTCGAAAAAGTAGAGAATGGTGAAATAATCCTAACTGCTCCAGATACAGTAATTGCTGATGCAGTCTTTGTCCTTTCTTCTCCAAGACTGTATCACCTCCCCAGAATAGAAATAAGGGATGTTTTAGTGTCACTTCTACGCTACACAAACTTCAAAGTAGATAATAAGCAAGCTGTAACTAGCGCTTTAGAACTATACGCTTCTACTAAGCTTGATTTTGGAGATTGTATTCTGATCGCCTTAACCTCTCAGACCAAAGCAAAAGAGCTTTTCTCCTATGACCATGATTTTGACAAGATCGAAGGGGTAATTCGAAAAGAACCATGAGTTAGAAAAACTATATTTATTTTAGTGCGCCCGGCGGGAGTCGGACCCACAACCGCATCGACCGCAACGATGTGCTCAATCCATTAAGCTACGGGCGCCTGCGTTGAATTTTACCTTAAATGAGCTTGGGATTCTACTTGTGTGGATTTTCCAGGGGGAAGTGTTTTTGCAAGCCTTCAGCCCATTTTTCTACCAATGTCTTGGGGACAATCTCTCTAAAGGGCAGGAACCTGGCGCAAACCCGTTTGACCTCTTCTTCTTTGCCCGGCTCAACTGTCAACATTAACACCCCCGGAAATCTAAATTGGGTCAGGATGTTTAAGACACTATGCCCATCTTTTTGGCTCATCCAGAAAGAATCTAACTCCTGCCAATGATAGAAATGATCCGCAATTGTTACTCCTTGCGTTGAAAATTTATAATCTACATCCTCCGGGGCAACCATATTAAAGACATAGACTACAAATCCCAAAGCAGCCAGGGCAAAAAAGAGCGGCATCCCTCCCAAAAAAAGAGCGATTGGGGAAAAAAGAATTACCAGGATAGCGACTGTAGTATAAAAAGAGCGGTCTTTTTTCTTAAAGGGTCTGGACAAAGCTTTCCAGGTCACTAAGGTCCGGAGTGGATCATTATGGTCTTCTTCTGGTTGTGAAGGCCTTTGATGACCAGATTCTAGTAACATATCGTGAGGAGATTCCAGTATTCCTGGTGCTTCTAGTTTGGGAATAGATTCAGTGCCGGTTAATAAGGGCGCTGGTGGTGGAGTGGTTGCAGAGACTTCGGACTGAGGCAGGGCAGATAAAAGATCTGTTTCAAAAACTTTGGGCATATTAACTCTAAGTGTAAAGCGTTCAGGCCTAAGTGTAAAGTAAAGATGCAGTGGGAAGTTCTTCAATTGACTCTATTTTTTGTGACTCACCCTCTATATATATTGCTAATCTTGAATATTGCAAGTCTTGTATAAAAAACAATTCCAAAAAAAAGATATAAAACTGCCAAAGTTATTATTAATCTTTTCAGATTAGTCTCTTCTTTAAAAAAGCTCTGCCTGAACCAGACTTTAGATATTTCTCAAAATCATATGCTTTATATTTATCTGTAAAAACTAAATAAGTTATCAATTTGATAGGTAATCTATTCTTTGTTGCAGGTACCCATCCGGACTGGTGTCGTTTCAAGCGTCCATCTAAATTATCTGTACATCCGACATAAGTCTGTTCATCATTACAAGTTAATATGTAAACATACCACATAGTTTTAGCGGACTTTGTCCGCGCGCCTTGGCATAGCTCCGGCGACGCCAGGCCGAAGCCTGCCGAAATCATACCCGCCTTCATTAAAGTTTCGGCGGGCGAAGGCGGAGAGGGTGGGATTCGAACCCACGTGAACTTGCGCCCAAGCGGTTTTCAAGACCGCCGCCGTACGACCACTTGGCTACCTCTCCGTACTGTGTGTGAAATTATACCCTTTCAGACAACTTTCTTCCAAGAGAAGAGAATCTTGTCTAAATATAAAGCTCTTCGTGTGTACCTATCTGGAAAAAGTAAGCGATAGGCTCAGCGCCTTTATATATCTCCTCGTAAATTACGCGGTAGTCCGCATTAATATCTATACTTCGGTAACCTTGATATTCTCGATTAAGTTCATGATTATCAAGTCGTGGATCAAAAGGGTCTTTTAAAAATATCTCAATTCTTTTTTTAAAGCTCTTACGAATTTTGGCATCTAGTTTTTTAAGTGTTTTTAGAAAGTCAGGATCATACTGAATTTTCATATACCCTGTTTATCTAAGAATTTAAGCGCATCCTGAGCGTTATCAAAAACTGGAGAAGCTTTTCCTGCTTTCCTATTCTCTTTAGCTTTTTTCATTGCAGATAACAAATACTCACTTGGTTCCTCACCCGCCGCACTAAACCTAACAGTTTTTGTTCGGATAAACTGTTTTAGGAATGCCTTGATTACAACACTTAATGGCATGCCTAACTGCTCAGCTGTTGCCTGAGCATCTCTTTTAGTTTGAGGATCGACTTTAGCAGTAATAACTGTATAATTCATAGTACCCAGAGTATATTCATTAGTATACCATCTGTCAATCCCTTACAGGAACTTGTAACAGAGTGGACACATCATCACTATAAACTTTTTTCCATCCGGAGGATTGCAGGGATTCTATGAATGAATCTTTTGGGGGAGCTTTTGAACCAAAAAGCTGCTCTTTAATCAGCTGAAAAAGATCTTTGGGTTGATAATCTGGGTTGGGCCAAAGAATGGTTGAGACATCATACTTTTTTAGAATCTCCTGAGATTTTTCCGGATGCTCTTGGATTGCAAGAAGCTCAGCAAAAGCATCGATACTCTCTCCTGCTGGAGCGATCTCTCTTCTCCAACTCGGCATCCGACCATCGATAAAGACTCTTTTCTCCGGCAGCTGCCAAATTAGATATCCACCCCAATCATAGTCGGCAAAAATCTGCCCTTGTGGAAGATGCGTTCTCAAATAGACTACCGCATTTTTTGGGTAATCTATTGACGTATTAATCCCTGCAAACTTTAATCCTAACCAGATACTTTCAAATAAAAGCAGTCCACTCACAACCCCAACTAAGCCTGCTGAAATCTTCCTAAAACGTGCTCCGGAGTACTTAATCTTGGAAATTTCTAGGCGGAAGAGATTCAGATCTTGAATTAATAGAGGTAAAGCAATCATCACCCAAAGGGGGAAATTTCGAGAGGTGATCAGTCCGGCGATTAAAAACAAGATACAACTTAAGTTGATCCAAGCCAAGTGCTTGCTTCTATACTTAGCAAACAGACTAAGCGATAAAGCCAGAAAAAGAATGGAGGGTAAGTGAAAGGAGAAGACAAAAGGAACCCACTCCCCAATTCGAGAATGCAGCGAGCTATCTTTAGCAGATTCCCAAACTACCTGCCAAAGTCCGAGTCCATATGGATTGAAAAGAGTCACTCCAAAAGACATAGCCAATGAGACTACATCAGATAAATTAATCTTGCGCTCTGTTATAAACCTAACTCCGGTAAAGATCACAAGGATGATCAGTCCAAACACAAACCCGCCGTGAAGATTGGCCCAAATTAAAAATAATGGTGGAATAAACCATCTAAACTTTCGTGAGTTAAGTAGCCTCAGCAGAAGCGCTAAGCAAAACCAACTAATGACCTGGGGTCTAACTCCTTGGAAACGAATCAGTACCAGGGCAGCGAGAGTAAATATGGAAAGAGTAAAGAGATCTTTTGGCCTACCCAGCACAAGGTAGAGAGCAAAGAGAGTAAGGCTCGCAAAGATAACAGCGATCCCAACATAACCGATTAGTGGATAAAGATAGGCCAAAGCAATATCCGTCAACCACTCATGGTCCACAAAGTGGTAGCTGGGCATGGTATAGGAAAAAGGGTCAGTTTGAGGAATTCCTAATGTAAGAATTAACTGACCTATACGCAGATGCCAGCCAAAATCGGGGTCAAGAGTGCTGATTCCTTTGAGAGTGAGTAGGACAAGGAGTAAAAGTAGGATCAGGAAAAAGACTTTTCGTGAGATCATTTATAGAAAGTCTAGCAGAAGTTTTGTATATGCATAAGCTCTGGTATTTTGATACAATTACGCCCACGGAGAGGTCGCATAGTGGTCGAGTGCTGCGCAGTGCTAATGCGCCGTACCCGCAAGGGTATCGAGGGTTCGAATCCCTCCCTCTCCGCCACTGTTAATTCACCTGGCAATTGTCACTCCCCAGACGAGGTGGGCTTTGGCTTTTTTGAGCTGATAAGTACATTCCCTCATCGTCGCTCCGGTAGTCCAGACATCGTCGAACAAGATAATCTTTTTACTTTCTATTTTTGCGGGTTCCAAGACAGCAAAGACATTGAAAACATTACTTTGACGCTGTTTTCTATCTAATCTGGCTTGTTGGGCGGTCTCTTTTTCGCGAACCAATACTTCGACAAAGGGCAATCCCAGCTTATCAGCAAATTCCTTGGCCATTAAACTTGATTGATTAAATCCCCGCCAGTTTTGTCTCTTCCAATGCAGCGGGACAACAGTGACCAGCCACTCTTCTCCCCTATCTTTGCCTATCTCCTCAAGCAACAGAGGGCTAAACTCGGCCCAATAGCGAAGCATCAAACTGGTTAACTCCTGACTGGCTGATTTTATAAAGCGGTATTTAAGTTTTTGAATAACTCTAGACAAAGGTGGCTGATAGAGCCCTAAGCTCCATAACCCATCCAATCCAAATCTTTTGCGACAGCTTGGATGAGTTAGCCCTCCATTTGACGGACGTCGACAGTAGGCACAGATCAGCTCACCTTGGAGAATCTCTCTGGTGCAATCTGCACAGAGATAAGCGCCTAACTTACTACAACCCGAGCACTGCTTGGGGAAAAATAAGTCCAGGAGATTCATTAGTGGAGACGCCGAGTTTGATCTCGGGTCTGAAATATTAATCTAAAAACGTCTACAAGCGTAGCTAGTTAATGTTTGGATAGTAGTTGTAACCAACTAGCAGGAAAACTACTATCTGATTGAGTTATCTTAATCTCTTTTAGGATCAACCAACACCTAAAGAAAAGCATCTCGACTGTGTATATACCTTAAGCATCCCATCGAGAAGAAGATGTCCTAAAGTAGCATTAAGCAGCTAGTGCGTAACTGCGGTTAGTAAGACCAACAAAGGTCATACCTTCAACAGTTTTCGCGAACTTTTCTGCGAAAGCAACGACAGAATTTTTGCCGTTTAATTTTGAAACACCCTTTTACGCTATATGTTTCCTTAGCGGCTTGCAGTTTTCAAAGTACTACCTCATCGAAACTTTCGTCCCCAGGTGCCTATCTTAGCATATTTGGGAGTAAAAAGCAAAGAAATCAGTAGTTTTTGAGGTCTTGTTGGATCTTGCGGAGCTCATCTTTTTCTTTGATCGCTCGGCGTTTATCAACCTTTCTTTTGGAGGCTCCTAAGGCCAGCTCCACCTTAATTAAGTTATGGGTAATATACATTGCCAAAGGGATCAGAGCCATGGAACCCTTGGCTAATTTACTGGCTAGGAGCTGAAGCTGGTGTTTATGCACGAGCAATTTACGGTCTCTTTTAGGATCATAGTCACTGCTATTACCTTGATAGGGAGGGATAAAGACATTTTTCAAAAGCAGTATTCCATTTTGCACTTTGGCAAAGCTATCATTAAGATCAACTCTGCCCAGACGGACCGACTTGACTTCTGCACCAGACAACACCACCCCTGCTTCGAGAGTTTCTAAGATATGATATTCTAGCTTGGCTTTGCGGTTATAGATCTTCATACGAGTAGTATCCAGTGACTAGTGACTAGTGTCAACCCCGATTAGACCTGTCCCGATTCAGTCGGGATCGGGGTCAAGGCAGAGAAACTTGGTAAAGCACGTTATTTTCTAGTAGGAGTATCCGCTTGGATTTCTCTAAAACCACAAAATCCTCGGCAGTTTTAAACTTTTCTCCGAGAAGTTGAGAGATATATTCCCCATTCTTCTTAAGTATGACTATGCGGGAGTTATCTTTGTCGAGTAGATAAAAATTATCAGTGTCATCGGAAACAAAGATATCAGTGTTTCTGCCAATATTGCCTTTAGAGGTATCAATCTTGGAAAAAGAGAAGAAATCGGGGTTACCAGAGGTGAATTTAAGTACCTCACCTCCGGGCATGCTAACCCAAACTGATCCATCAATCTGCATAGATTGGGCTCCCAAGAAGACCGGGACTACTCCGTCAGTTAGATAAGTATATTTCTCAGAGTACCCCGAGACCGTAGGCAGATATTTCCAAATCTGGTTTTTAATACTATCTAATAAATAGATATTTCCGGCAAAGGCCACGATATCTTTGATTTTGCCCCAATCAGGATCGGGTTTTATAACCACTGTCCCTTTTTGGGACCGAATATCAAAGCGGACTATTCCCTTATCCTCCGAAAAGGAAAACACAAAATCACCGTTGATACTGGCCTTTTCTGCTTGACCGATCTGTTCAGCCCCTCCCAGAATAGTGTTGGATTTAGTTTCGGTATCCAGGCTGGTCAGGGCCTTTTGATCAGCATCAAGTAAGCAGACTATCGTCCCGGACAGGCTAAGTAACTTGACCTTAAAGTCTTTTTTAACTAAATCAAGATTCAAAAATACCGGCCAGTCGCTAATAGTGGTAATTCGTAGAATCTCGTTACTGCTTGCGGTAAGGGTTTGCTTAAAATTCAAGGCTCTAGCGTTTCGTGGATCTTGTTGCAAGACGCTTTCAATCTCTTCCTTCGACTGTTCGAAAAGAAGCTTTGCCCCAGCCGGATCTATGTCCTTTTGAGCCCTGGCTTGTTCCAGCTTAGATGAGGCATCTAAGACCAGCGCTTTTAGATGAGCATCTTTCGTGCGCAGATTAGAAAAGATAGCTAAACCTCCGGCCGACATCGCCAGCAAAATTAAACAGATCAGGATTGTAGTGACCCACTGCTTACGGGTGGTCGGGCGAAAACGAGCTTTTTTTTGGCTGACGGACACCAGGATCTGTCTAAAGAATCTTTTGACGAGCTCTTTTTCGAGACGAAGAGAGATTTGGGGAGTAGAGGGTCTAACGGTTGTTTCCTGTGCCAAGGCAGTGACCGCTTCGTAGTATTCCAGCAGCAGTGCAGCGACAGGATAAGGCTGCTTTAGTGATACTAGTTTTTCACCGATCTGTTCGTCTAAATCTTCAAAACCAAGTTTAGCAAAAAGCCTGATCTCTTCCAGGTTAACGATCAAACCATTTCTATCTTCACTGAAAAAGAGTACTCTGTCTGCAGGTTTTAAATGTCCAGAAATGAGCTGTCCCAGCTTAAAATCTGCTTTAGTAGAAATGGCCGTCAGCGGCAACACTTCTTCGCCTCTGATTAAATAGGCTTGGTGACACCCATCACCCTGCAAAAAAAGCAAGTCGTCTACCAACGAGCCGAATAAGACATGCACCTGCTCTAAACCCTTTAATAGCTGCGGCAAGCTGGTAAAGAGCTTATTAAAGCGCAGTGAATAATTGTCTTGGGAGCCGAAAAAGAGGTCAGCGAGGTCTGGTAGGCCTTGGCGGATTTTGGCAAAAGCCTCTTCTCCCTCAGCCGACAAAATAGCAATAAAAGTTACCCCGTCCTTCTCTTCAAAAAAAGCTTGGACACTAGTGATGTCAGTATTGGCAACAACGGCTTTTGACAAACGGACCATGGTTAGATAAATACAATACTGTACGCTACCAAACCTAGGGCAACCAGACTATTTATTATCGAGAGCAGGCGAAGGGTTGGGTCAACCTCGGTAATTAAAGCATCCGACATCAGACTAACTTGTTTTATCACAATCAAACTAAAGACGAAATAGAGAAAGACTAAAATCACTATCATCCATTTGATGATAAACCAGATTATCAAAGCACTGTTCGGTTCAGCCGACATCTCCACCTCCCTGTCCTTCTTGAACTTCTTGAAGATCTTGAATCCGGTCAGCGACGATATCGGGGGTTGGAACATCAGCAAAAAGAATATCCTCGGTGCGGGCGGCTGTTTCGACCAAGACATCTCCAAAGTTAAAAATAGAGGCAAAGACTCCTTTTATCTTGGTCCTGACTCCCTGCACATCATCAAGGCGGGATTGGGTGACTGTTTTTACCAGCAAAGACTTCAGACTAATTTGAACCAAATGTAAGTTAGTGACGATGTAAACATTAAAATACCAATGCAGCAAATTTTCAATGATATAGGCAACTAAAAATAAGTACCACACTAACATCAGACCATTAAAAATACTTAACGGTAGCTGCTCTATAAGGTATAAATTGGCTGCTTGATCAATGATTACTACAATTGCCGGAAAAAATAGGCCGATGAATGCTGCCACTATCCAGGGGATGTTGGTAGCCCAATGTCTGCGCAGCATTAGGTCAATCTTCTCGTCAGCTTCCTGGTCGGCAAAATGAATCCGGGTGGGACAATCAAAAAAATCAGGAAGAAGATCTAGGCCCATATTGAGTTGATATTAACATAAAGCTTCTACTTCTTCTCGATGTTAAAGAAGGCAAAGCCGCTTTGGGGAATAGACAGCCGACCAGGAGCTCTTAAATTGAAGGCTTGCTTAAAATCTGCTCCTGACAACCTAATTTCTCCAATATTTGTTTGGAAAATTACCTCATTTGTTGACCCATTACCCTGGATCACCGAAACTGCGGTGACATTGGATGGACCACTGGATTTTGACCTTAGCTCTTCATGGCTATAGGGATTACCACCCCAACAAGAAGAGATTGGAACAACTCTTTCATCACGAAAACGGGCTGCATTAATAATATCGGCCAGCTCTTCTCCGTTTAACCAAGGATTCGACCTGCCGCATTTATCACTACTGGTGGCGTAGCCTTGAGTATACCAAGCTTTATACACCCAGGGAGAACCACCTACTTTTTCATAAGATTTATCCACAAAGTTCGATCCACTTCCTCCATCAGTGGTATCCCAGGTGCCAGGTAGAATAAACACCCCATGCGTCGAAGCATAGTAAGTCACAACATCTTCTATCACTTGTCCTTTGGTGGCATTTACGGCATCTCTCCAGGCTGAAGGGGGGTTGTCAGATTTAGACTTGGAAAATACCTGACAAGCTTCGCTGGTACAAATTGACTGACCAGCTTGTTTAGCTCTAAAGGCATAGGTTCTAGCAGCGACAGCTTGGGCTTTAAGTGCTTCTGGGTGCCAAGTGGAGGGCATCTCGGCGATGCCATAAAGATACTTTTCTTCAAAGTTCATCGATCCAAACCCGGAAACATTAATATCTCCACCAGTATCCTTACTGACAGGCTCTTTGCCATAATAGGCTTTTAGGATTGATTTATAGTCCTTTCCGGACTGGGCTCGACCTCTCGCTCCGTATTGGCTCATCCCTTTGCGATGGGTATATCCACCAAAGGAAAAAACAGCAAATGACCCACCGGGAGCCGCCTCCCTAAATCCTTTAATCGAAGCATTATAATCATCGGCTAACTCACTGTCACCAATACTGGCGGTAAACTGACCTGACCTGGCCGCTAAGATGGTTTGCTGCTTGGCGCTAAGTTCCGCTATTTGGGAGGTGAGGGTGGTTTGGTAATCTTTAGCTTTTTTGATTTCCCCACCTAAAAAGGCGGCATTTTTGTCTACCTGAGCTTGCAATCCGGCTAACGAGAGTTTGTCTTTTTCCAGTTTTTCTTTTTGTCCCAAGAGATCAACCATCTCGGCGGTCACATCGCTAATGATCTTTTGATCCTGGGCAGTGGCCGCTTGACGAAAGGCCAGTTCCCTAAATAGTCCAGCAGAGTTTTGAGAGGACATAATCACTAAAAGAGGAGAGGTCTGGTAGGAGCGGATGTAGTAGGAGCGGACCCGCTGTTCCAAAAGCGCCTGCTGCAACGCTACTTTTTCTTCTCTGATTGCCAGATCTTTTTCTTTTTGGGTAATCTTGGCCGAAAGATTTTGCAAACTAGCCTGGATCTGGGCCAGCTGTTGCTTGAGATTGGTTAATTGTCCTTCCAGAGGTTTAGTGGCTGCGACCGACATCTCTCTGGCTTTACTTAGCTCGTTTAACTGACGCTGGATATCTTCGAGCTCGTCAGCTCGGATAGTTCGGAGTAGGGAGTTCGTAGTGAATAGTAGAACGACAATGAGGAATAGACTGAAAAGAGCTCTGTAACCTAACCACTGGAACCTGTAACCTTTTTTCGGGGCAAGCATTAACCCTATTCTACCATTTTAAAGATTTTTCTATGAACCACGAACTACCAACCCTGAACTCTTTTGTGCTAAGCTGGAGTTAATGCCCCGAGTATTGATAGTAGTTTTATTATTGCTAATCAGCTTTTTGATACTCCCTTTATCTGTAACCCCAGTTCAGGCCTCTCTTGATTCCTACAATAATGTGACGAGTACGCTGAACTGCCCAAAAATTCAGATTGTAAACGGAGACCCAGACACGGGAGACCTGATTGAGGGGCGGGCCCCTTTGACCTATAACAAAAGCCTTCCCGAAAACCAGAGAAGGATACAATTCTTTATTTTAGTGAAGAGCATGGATCTAGGTGTAAGTTATGATATAGTTTTTGAAGAATTCGGGGATGTTTCAATACGGGGGGCTAAACCTGTCGCCCAGAGCAGTGATTTTGGAACTGGAGAGAAGGTGGCACTACTTTATTTTCCTGATAACAGCCCGAATAAGGGTCAGCAGGTTTCGTTACTGGTGGATATGAGTAGTTTCTCGGCCAAATCTCTTTTTAGCTCTGGATCTGGCTCCGGCAAGAAAC
The DNA here is from genome assembly GCA_001776775.1 of Candidatus Daviesbacteria bacterium RIFCSPHIGHO2_02_FULL_43_12. Taxonomy (GTDB): domain Bacteria; phylum Patescibacteriota; class Microgenomatia; order Daviesbacterales; family UBA10151; genus HO2-FULL-47-45. The sequence goes on along the minus strand of MFDD01000014.1, from coordinate 250,411 downwards.
ACTTTTTCTCTATCTACCGCAAAGTTAACGGCACACAGGTCGGAGGTAGATACTGCGAAGGTTGGTATAATATTATTCAAGACTCTTCTCAAAACGTAAATACTTGTAAACTTGAATTCGACCCTAAGAGCCTTAATGAAAATACCTCTGTTCATATCACCGGCGGAACCATTTTGCCCTATAACTTATCAATCGATTTCCGAGGTGGCGGCATCGACTATCCTGGCTACCAGCTGCATTTTAAGGGGCCGGGTGGTTTTGATAAAACTCATGGTTTAGATCAGAACAAAGATGGATCACTTGATCCACAGGACTTAGCTATTCTGCCGTCAGGAGAATATACCTGGTTTTTACAAAAAGGCAAACGAGCCACAACCGAACAGCTTAGTTATGAATACGCAGATATCCCTGTCTGTTCTGGAAAACTGACTATTGCTTCGGAAAAAGAAGTTAAGGCGGGGGGGGCGGGCTCATCTGAGACTCTCTCCGAAGCAGACGGTACAGGAGGCGGAATTGATCCAACCACCGGCGAAAGAACTACAGGTTCCGAGCTGACCGGAGAAGCCAGCAAATTTGGGGGCAAGGCTTGTGTCCCCGGGCTAAACCAGTGTGCTGCCTCCGCCGGAAAAAAGTGTCTGACGTCCAGTGGAGTACCGGATGATGCGGGGGATGGGATCCTGACTGCTTTAGGTTGTATCCCTACTCAACCTCAACCATTGATCAAAGCCTTCTTGCGGTTTTCGGCCGGGGCTGGTGGGGGAATCGCCTTGCTGTTGATGATCTTTGGCTCGTTTAGGATGATAACCTCGGCCGGAAATCCTGAGACTGTCAAAAAAGGCCAGGACCAGTTTTCCTCGGCAATTATTGGACTGCTGTTTGTCATCTTTTCTGTCTTGTTGCTACAGATTATCGGTGTTGATATCTTGAATCTACCAGGGTTCACTAGATAGTTACTAGTTGCTAGAATCAAGAGTCAAGGTAGGAACTAGTTGCTAGAGCCAAGGAAGTCAGAGCCAAAAATGAGAAATAGCAATGGCTACAGGAACTTCATAGCTTGGCAAAAAGCTAATTTTCTTGCTCATTTTATTTACAATATTACTCAAAAATTCCCCAAAGAAGAGCTCTTTGGTCTGACCTCTCAGATGAGACGTTGTGCCTTGTCTGTCTGTGCCAATATTGCCGAAGGATATAGTCGAAAAACATCTCGAGATAAAGGTAATTTCTATCATATTGCCATCGGATCTCTGACAGAGCTTGAATTTTTTATCGACTTTGCTTTTGAAAGAAAATATATCACCCAGTCTGACTATGTAAAGGTGCTCCCTATACATATTGAAACAGCTAAAGTCCTTCGTGGGCTATTAAAGGCAACTTGACTCTTGACCCTAGAAGCTTGAAACTATAATCACTTATGCATAAACTACTAGCACTGCAGCTACCTGGTTTTGGAGACAACTCTACTATTAAAAGTAGCGACATCTCCAATAACTTTAAAACTACCTTTACTGATTTGGGCAGCTTAGTCGGCGGTTTTTTAAATCTGCTTTTTTTTGTGGTGGGGTTTCTGATGCTCTATAACCTGGTTCTGGGGGCTTTTCGTTATTTAAGCGCCGGAGATAATAAGGAGATTGTCGCCAAAGCCAGACAACGGATCACCTGGGCAATTGTCGGATTCCTGGTGGTAATACTGGCCTTCTCTGCTGCCCAGTACGCCAAGGGGTTGCTGCCGATCAACCAGGTACCCCTAACTAATGTCACGTCCCCCAGCTTACCAAAGGAGTTCGGCCAGCCCAAACAACAACCCGGCAGCGAACCTCTGAACCCAGCTCCTGCTTCCCGAGATTGTGCAGCTTTTAACGGACCAGATAAAATAAGTGAGTGTATCGGCGCAGGCTGTCTCTCGATCTCTTGCTCTAGTAAAAAGGAGGGTCTAAAGTGTGTTGAATCGACTCTTACTTATGAGGAGGCGTGTCCATAAAAGCAATGAGAGAAAAGTTCATGGTTCGTTGTTCATGGTTCGTTGTTCATGGTTCGTTGTTCATGGTTAGGACAGTTTTATGCCTTGTTCTTGTTGTGGTTTTATTCCGAACAACAAACTACGAACCACCTACTATTTACGCTCAGGTTACCAAACCGATTGGGGTTAACTTAAGCGGACAGTACGGATTTGGCTGGATCGACAACGCTGGCCAACTCTTTAGCAAAGTGATTCCGATTGTCTTTTACTTATCCAGCCTAATCGTCTTTTTTTACTTTTTATGGGCTGGTGCCAAATACATTTACTCTTCCGGCAACAAAGAGGAGATCGCCAAAGCCCGTGCTATGATTATTAATAGTATTGTGGGATTTTTACTGTTGATGTTTGTATTTTTACTGGCTCAAGTGATCCCCGAGGCCTTTGGCCTAAAAGGATTTAGAATACTATGATAAAGCTTATCGCTTATCGCTTATCGCTTATCGCTAAAGGCCTTGTTGTTGGTTTGGTTATTCTATTTGCGATTTGCTATTTGTCATCTGCTGTCTACGCTCAAGACGAAGGTAGTACTTGCCGTTATCCGGAAGGGGATCAAATCTGTACTGGCACAATCCAGGGGGGTAGATGTCAGTATGACGCTGCCTATGTCGGTAAGTTTGGTAAAGATTGCCAGAAACAAGGTAGTGCCGATTCAATTTTTGGACATGTTGATGTACCAGCACCCATTGCTGGTTTTGGGATTGGGTCAGTGGGGGTGGGGGTGTTTTTGAGTAACTTGATTCAAGTAATTTACGTCTTTGCCGTGATCATGTTTATGTTTATGATCATTCTGGCGGCCTTTCAATGGATTATCTCCGGCGGAGACAAGGAGGCTGTCGCCAAAGCCAGACAACGAATTTTTAATGCTTTTATTGGTTTGATGCTGCTCGCTTTGGCTCCTTTGGTCTTTACCGTAGTTGGACAGATCACTGGCTTTAAGTTTCCTTTAGAATTAAAGCGCTGACTTTATGCAGTAGCAAAGTTTTTTAAAAAACAAGCTCTTGACAAGCTCTTTGAGTTCAGCATATGATTTAACAGATATGAAGAAATTAGCTGCTTTAGCTACCACTACCCTTGGATTTCTTACTACTCCTCTTGTTGTATTGGCTGATGAGCTAAATATTAGTATTAAAAAAAGCGCCAGCGGCCAAGGTATTGATCCTGGGACAAGTATCAGTACGGTTATCAGCAATATCATTACCATCATCTTTATCTTTGGTGTTTTGGCAGTCCTGTTTATGTTGATTACTGGAGCTTTTAACTGGATCACCTCAGGTGGAGATAAAGAAAATGTTGGCAAGGCCCGCTCCCGGATTATCAATGCTTTAATTGGTCTACTGGTCTTGGCTTTGGCGTTTTTAATAGCCCGAGTCGCCGGACAGATTGTGCATATCGATATCTTTAACCTCAAAATCCCTTCTCTTGACCAACCTTAGCGCTGATTCCGATTCAATCGGAGTTGACGGATTCCCTCACCTCTTGTACGCTTAAGTCATGAATAACCCCGGACCGGCTGGTTTGCCGCAATTTCAACAACTGATCCAGCGATTAATTAATATCTCTATCCCCCTGGCCTTTGTCATCCTAACTGTTATGCTGGTTTTTGCCGGGTATAAGTTTATCCAGTCAGGGGGAGACCAAAAACAGCTCCAGGCAGCCAGAGGAACCCTGCAATGGGCTGTTTTTGGAATAGGGTTTACGGCTTTGGGTTGGGTGGCCTTAAAGACTATTGAAAACTTCACCGGAGTAACCCTGACCCAGTTTTGTATCGGTTTTCGACCCTACTGCTTGTAATATTTCAAATCTTAGATCTGAAATGTCAAAACTATGGAAAGATTTTAGATTTACGATATAGCTTTGAGTTTTGCGATTTGAGATTTGAGATGTTATGCTGAATATATGCATACTGCCTGGAAGAAGTTCGTGGTTAGGATACTTTTGTGCCTGGTTTTTGCTGTGGTTTTATTCCGAACTATAAACTACGAACCCCGAACTATTTTCGCTCAGACCCCAAGTTACACCGCTGCTTCCACTAGCTATTCTCCTCAATCCCCCCAGTATATTAATTTGATGTTCGTTAATGTCATCCACTCTATCGGCTGTTTGGCTGAAGGATATTCAATTATCGGACAACCCTGCATCGGCTTTGTCTCGGATATCAACAAACTGGGGATGGTCCCAGTAGAGCTGCAGACCAACCAGGGCGGTGGGGCAATTGGCTCGATCGGCGATGTGTTGGCTTTGACCATGTCCACACCGCCAATTCGAACCTCCGAATATATCGCCGATTTAGGTAAAAAGCTCAACTTAGTCCCTCCAGCCTATGCACAGGTAGCCGGGTCTGGGAATAATGTCATTGCTCCTATTAAGGAAATCTGGCAGCTATCCCGAAACCTGGCCTATCTGGGCATGACGGGAATTTTTTTGATTATCGGGTTTATGATTATGTTCCGCCATAAGCTCAACCCCCAAACCGTAGTTAATATCCAGTCTGCCCTACCTGGATTAGTCGTTGGACTGGTGTTAATCACCTTTAGCTACTTTATCTCGGCGTTGGTCATCGATACTGCCTTTTTAAGCACTAACGTCATCGGAGGCGTTTTTCAGGCTTCAGGTTTGACTACCGGCAGCCGACAGGTGATCAGAGACGGCAATATCTTTGAAATATTTACTAATTTTATGACCGGAGACCAGGCTTTAAATGTGGCCAACGAAACTGCATCTGCCCTAGGGTTTCTGAAACAAGGTATGGTGGGGACTATTATCACTATTTTAGCAACTATTATCGGTTGTAAAATCGGAGCAGCCATCGGGAGCGCTGTTGGCGGAGGTCTTGGAGGAGGATTAGCATTCCTAGCAGGCCCGGCAGCTTTATTATTTGGAAGTGTAGGAAATGCGGGAGGACAGCTGGCAGGCTGCTTAGTCGGAGGTGCAGTTTTTGGAATAGGAGCAAAAACAACTCAAATTATCGAATGGATCGCTGGGATAGTTTTGTACTTAGTGCTCATAATCGCCTTGCTTGTAGCGATGTTTAGAATTCTGTTTAGCGTGATCAGTACTTATATCCAAATCGTGATCTTGACTCTAACTGGTCCGATCCGGATCATGCTGGGAGCATTGCCTGGCTCTAAAGGAGGGTTTGGATCCTGGCTAAAAGACCTGTTTGCCCAGGTGCTGATCTTCCCTGCGCTTTATCTAGTCTTTCTAATTGTTGGTTTTATCCTAGGCGGAGACGTGGGTAAAAACCTAGGACTAGATTCAGCCAAAACTCTGACCGACAACCATTTTTCCGGAGGAGTAGTACCTTTTCTGAGTGGCCTCAGCACCTCCTTTGTGCGCATTGTCCTGGGGTATGGCTTTTTGCTGCTCACCCCGAATATCCACGACATGATCAAAGGAGCTATGGGTGTCAAGGATCCGGGTTATAGCAAGATGGTCATCGGAGCAGCGATTGGTGGCTTTGGAATTGGCAGAAACTTCTTTAATAAGGCAGCCCAGATTCCACTTAAGGAGCGGGCTCAGTTCCAGGAGGCAGTAATGAAACAGAAGATGACTACAATCGCTGGAACTTCCGGAAGGCCAACACATTGGTGGTGGGGACCAAGCTCCTAAAAGTTAGTACATCCCTTTAGAAGCGGCTTTGATAATCTGCCAAATCAAATCCTCTATAGCCTCGACCTTTTTAAGCTTATTATTGATGACGATAAAATCCATCAAGAAGGGAATATCCCACATTAATCTATTTTTTAGTTCTTTGTACTGACCAAGTCCCAGCTGTCCATCTCCGACTGCATCCCTTAGGACATTGTCCACCTCGATAATAGACATATACTTATGCCGACTGGAGTCTTTTTTGATCTGGTACATGTTGTAGCGTAAGATTCCCTCATATGAATGAGCCGCTTCTTCCTGTCTTTCCTGAATAGATTCATATGATTTTGCCTCGATAATTTTGCCCATTGTTTCCACTGTCCGGTTACGCTGGGCGTTGGCGCTATGCAACAGAAACGGGGCTTTGTCAGTCAGGGTTTTGCGATATTCTTCCCCTCCAACCACCCGCTGTAGCCAGAAACTATTGATCGGCGAGATATCAGCCTGCCATTCGATTGCCTGATCGTTAACATCAAACCGACCAGTTGTTTCGGTGAGACTCTGCACACTAGAGCCAAACCAGGCGGCTAGCTTAGGTGCTCCGGTATCAGTAAAATTAGTATGCTGAGGTCTAGTTACCCACCAATTGGCATGCTGAATCCTTTTGGGAGAAGTTGGCATACGACCATCGCCTGACAACATACCATGGCCTGTTGGTAGCTTAATGCTACCTGCAAAACCCTCAATTACCCCTTCCTTGACTAGGTTATCCGCGGGAATTTTGGTACGTTCAATGGCTAAATCCACATCCTGATGCTTGGCGTAAAAAGTTCGCTCAGCCCGATCGATAGCTTCGGTGATTGCTGGAGTTCGTCTAACTTTCCAGGCTGTTCCGGAGTTAGTAGTTAAATAACCCCTATGTTTGTTATACTTAGCTTGGTCAAACTTATACTTTATTTTGGGCCGCCATTGTCCATTCTCGTCCTGATACTCAAGAACTCTTCCAGCAGAGTCTTTTTCAAAAACATGATTACCGGAAGCATCCGTCTCTGGGACAACATGCCCATTATCGTCTTTAAGCATATATTCCAATGACTCTTTAGCTCGGTCAAACTCCATTAGATCGATTGGATCATCTTCTACTATTCTTTCAACACCAGTCTCCGAATCTCTGACCACATGATCCGTGAGTATAGCCCCCTTTGGACGAGCTAGGTTTGGCATATATCTCACTATCGGTAGTCCCATGGATTTTCTTTTTTTATTGTAGTCATCAAGCTCTCTCGTATACGCTGAGGCTTTCCATCTTGCTCCGTCATATTTTCCGGCATCCATACTCAAGTAATACTCATCTTCAGCTAAGACGAAAGCGAAGTCCGCCTCATGCTTGATATCTGCTAGTTCTTTGATCGCCTGATCTATTAAAAGATCAGCCTCTTTGTCATCTCGCAAGGGACTATTCGGGTCGTTCGGATCAGATAGATAGAAAAATTTAAGCGGTCCGGTTCTTTTATCGTTATCTGTAAGTGCGACTCTGTTTCCGTCCTGATCTACACTTGTGCGAAGTTGGGCAAAAGCCTTATGCATATATATAATATCTGGCTGCTTATCTGCGCTTTTGTTCAGTACCTGCTCTTGATTGTAATAATCAAGTACAAAAGCCGTGGTCATTACATCATCTAAAGTGTCACCCAACCCTTTAATTAGGTTATCTCGATAATTCTCGTCAGTTATTCCATCTTCTCGATTAGCAATCTGACGGTTTATATAGGTTCTTTTATGGGTTTTAATTAACTTATCGTCTTGCTCTTCTTTAATTCGGATTACGTCTAGCTTTTTTTGGGTAACCCAGATCTTCATCGCGTCTATTTTTTCATGGTTTGTTACCTCAACAATAGTTTCGCCTGTTCCTAAAGTTGGAGCGTTAGCAAACTCGACATCCTCC
>MFDD01000014.1:240620-242841 GCA_001776775.1 Candidatus Daviesbacteria bacterium RIFCSPHIGHO2_02_FULL_43_12 | reverse complement strand
TCTTCTATTAAACATGATATTTGCATCAGTCCAGGCCTCCTCTTTCCGATAATAAGCCCCATCATTTTCTTTTAAAAGATCATTAAAGACAGCCACTCCTGCGGTGTTTTCGATAATTAATCTCTGTTGTTCATAGTCAATGGCCTGATGATTTTTGCTGTAAGCTTCTCCACCAGCACCTGAATCATAGCCTCTTCTAACGCTGTGCAGATTAATACAGGCTAGGGTCTTAATTACAATTTTGGTTTTTTTATCTCGAATTCTCGCTAACTCTCGCTCCTTTTGAGCTTTCTCGCCCTCGTTTCTAGGAATAAAATCATCTGCTTCGTCTTCATCCTTAGAGGTAGTAGATTGCATGGCCTGGAGTAACTCGCTTAGTCCAGCAGAATTATTTCCCCAATCCAGACGATAAGACCCCATGACTTGCCAGAGTTTAGTATCTAGGCGCTTTTCAATCTCGTCTAGGGTCAGGGAGTGCACTTCTCCATAGACAGTTTCTCTCAACCGACTATTTGTATTTATATCTACTCCACCGACTTTGTCGATCAACCAATCAACCGCTCTTTGCCTATCCGCAGTATTCACCCATCTTTCGTTGAATCTGGTTAAGGCGTTTACAGTTTGACCAAGCTGTCTACCAACCGAGGTGACCTTTGCTCTGAGGATGGCATCTTTCAGGCCCACTGGATCTATCGATACAACATCTCCGATATCCTGATCAGTAATGCCCTCTTCTTTGGCAATTCTCAATAACTCGTTTTTATTGGATCCTACGCTATTCAATCTACCTTGAACACGATCCCATTCTTGTCTGATAACCAAAGAAGGGTTACCTCTGGCTCTTTCAATCGTGTCGTCTCTTTGATCGTTTGTCCGCTGTCTTTGCTCGTGGGTATGCAGGAGAGCTGCCATCTGACGAGATAAGCCCATTGTTTGCTGATCAGCAGGTGACAGTGCATCAAAAACTTCTTGGGTATATCTGGTGGCAGGGGGGATGTTATATGTATTTGCATAATCTTCCCATTTTAGAGCATAAACTCTGGCTTTTGCAGGAAAATGAACCGCAAACTGTTGCAAGCGTAATGGGATAAAGCCTTGGGCAAGTTCCTCTTCCTTGAGGGCTGTTCCTCTATGGTCAATTCGAAGAAGATCAATTTCCTCCTGTATCGTTTTAAGATCTGGGTCTAAGGAGGCTAGATACCCTGCATACTCAAAAGAAGGGTCATCGTCTGTACTTACATAAAGCCTTTTATCCTGCTCATTGATCGCTCGCTGCATACTTCCTCCAACTCTTTGCGAGTCCTGGATCATTTGATCAATTTCTCGGGGATTTGGTTCTGTTCCAGAAAGTAGTCTTCCTCGATTGGTAAGAAATTTTCTCAGCTGCTCAGGGTCACCCAAGCTGTTAACTGTTTCTCTAAAAACATGCTCGGCATCATTACGCACAAACCAAAAAAGCTGTTTAGCCTCGGTATCTGCAGGATTAGTGTCAACTCGGCGTTTAAGATCGTCAAAATTATCCTCAATTGGGGGCTTGCCGTCTGCAACTCTGCTCTGATTTAGATCTTGCACCCAAGATGTAAAGATACTCCTATAAACAGGGTCATCATATATGTGTGAATTACGATCTCTTATTTCCGGAGAGTCTACCCCTCCTTCACCTAATGGTACAGGGATGCTTGTGCCGAGTTCTGCTATTGCCATAGCTTCATGTTATCCTTTCTGCTGACCGAGTGTCAAACAATACGACCTGGCTTGGTCTGAAATGATGTACTTAGAGCCCCTAGACGCCCCATTTTTCACGATATATGATTCTTTCAACCATGGATGCCCACCCTGTTCCTCAAGATGTTAATTCGTTCCAATTCCGCCTCATTGGCGATATGACCATCAAACAGTTTACTTACCTAGCCAGCGGTCTAGGGATAGCCTATATGCTGTATGTCTTTATAGCTGCTTCTTTCCCTTTTATCGCTTACCCTTTGATCCTGTTTTCGGCTGGGGCTGGGGCGGCGTTTGCCTTCTTACCTATCGCCGATCGGCCTCTGGATCATTGGCTGAAAGCTTTTACCAAAGCAATCTTTAGCCCTACACAAAGAAGATGGGAGGTCAAGGGAGTTAACGTCAAAGATCCTTTATTTCAAAACAGACTGAACAATTATTTAACAGGGGGAGTTTCACCAAACTTGACCAGACGCCCATTGGAACCCGGCTTCGCAGC
>MFDD01000014.1:238933-240610 GCA_001776775.1 Candidatus Daviesbacteria bacterium RIFCSPHIGHO2_02_FULL_43_12 | reverse complement strand
AGGCCTCAACCCGCCATGCCCATAGTTCCCGCTTTAGCTCCTAGCCCTACCCCCCCAACACCCGAGGCGGAGGATCTAAAGGAGTTGGTTGAAACGGCCAAAAGAGCTCAGTTAATCCAATCCCAGATCGTCCAAACCGAGCATCAACTGACCACAATCAAATCACAGGCTTCCAGCGGACAACACGACCAGGCTGCTTTTACCAAACAGTTTCAGATGATCTTGGATAATTTACAACATCTGACTAAGCAAGCCCAAGATATCCAAAGAGAGTTAGCCGAGATCTCTGAAGAAAAAATTGAACCTAAAGAGATAAACGTCATGCCTAAGCTAACTCCGGCTATAACAGCAGTGCCCATTACCCCACGAAAAGTTACCAGCATCATGCTCACGGAAACAGCAAATATTATCAACGGTATAGTCACCGATGTCCAAAATAGCTACTTGGACGGAGTAATTGTTGTAGCCCACGATAAAGACGGTTTACCCGTCAGGGCACTTCGAACTAATAAACTTGGTCAATTTATTGCGGCCACTCCCTTACCAAACGGCCCTTATACCATGACTTTTGAAAAGGATAGCTTACAGTTCGATACCTTGAAAATAGAATTAAATGGCAATATTATGAAACCAATTACCGTCGCTGCCAAGCCAGCCCCGGCCGAGGCAGGGCAAGCTCGTGTCGGGGAGGGGGCATGACGAGTACCCAGGAGACTATACCGGTCTCGGACATCAGTAAAAATACTGTCACCCTTAAATCCGGCGATATCGCTGTGGTTCTGCAAACCTCAGCAGTTAATTTTGGGTTGCTATCGGAAAACGAGCAGATTGCTATTATCGGCGCTTTTGCCGGATTGCTAAATTCACTCTCCTTTTCTATCCAAATATTAATCCGCTCCAAGAGGCTCGATATTAGTAACTACCTCAAGAAGTTAGACGCTGCCCAACATCTACAAACTAACCAATTACTCTTTCAGCTAATGGGACGTTATCGAACCTTTATCGAGCGCACTATCAGGGAAAACGAGGTGCTGGACAAACAGTTCTATGTCATTATTCCCCTGTCCTATTATGAGGTCGGTTTATTTAAGACTTCACCCGATAAAATGAAGCGGGTTTTGGCTGCTCTCCTGCCTCGAAAAGATCATGTGGTCAGACAGCTTGCCGGCATTGGATTACAAACAAAGCAGTTAGGAAACGAAGAGTTAGTCAAACTTTTTTATGATATCTATAATACCCCCAACGAAGAAATCTCCCCGCACCAGCCGGTGCAGGGCATGGCCCCGCAACCACAACCACAGCAGGGCTTGGCCAGCCATGAAGCAGTGGTCGAAGCCGCTACCAACCCTCCGCCGCCATCCGCTACTCTAATCCAACCAGGACAAGCCGGACAATTCCGCTACCCTCCGACACTGCCGCTCCCCCCGCAGTCGGTGCAGGGCATGGCCCCGCACCAGCCGGGACAGTACTCGCCGGTACATCCCAGCCCTGAACAGTTTGGGTCCGGGACGCAGACTCCATCCACTCAAGCGCTTCATTCCCGGACTCCCTTTGTAGTTGAGGAGCTACCAGACGACTATGGTACAGTTTAGTTCGTGGTTCACGGATCATGGTTTCAAGAAGAAACAAGCACCTGGAAAGGTGCTTAAAAATGTAGTTGCTAACTCGGCGGTGACA
>MFDD01000014.1:216516-238925 GCA_001776775.1 Candidatus Daviesbacteria bacterium RIFCSPHIGHO2_02_FULL_43_12 | reverse complement strand
AGCACTAACCGATATAGTCGCCCCTGCCACAACCGAGACAGACTTCGGGCATTTTAAGGTTAACGATTACTATTATCGGACCTTTTTTGTCTCTAATTACCCTCGATATATAGAGCCTAACTGGCTAGAACCCCTAATCTCTTTTGATCATTCTTTAGACGTTTCGATGTTTATCTACCCTTCTCAGTCTAAAGGGGTTCTCGACGACCTCAAGCGTAAGATTGCTGAGATGGAAGCCACTATCCAAACTGACCTGGAAAGAGGGCGCGATGTTGACCCCTCGGTCCAGGTTGCCTTAGACGACGCCCAAATGCTCCAGGAGCAACTAGTTAAAGGCTCCGAGCGGTTTTTTCGCTTAGGACTATATATCACGCTCCCTTCTCAAAACAAAGAAGATCTGGATAATGCTTCCAAACTCCTGGAATCTACTCTTGGGTCTTTATCCATCACCGCCCAACCGACTACTCTCCAGATGGAAGAAGGTTTTAATAGTACTTTGCCTATTGGTCAGGATTACTTGCTTTTAAACCACAACATGGATACAACATCCCTGGCCACGACTTTCCCCTTTACTTCTTCGGAGCTGACTGCCAATGAGGGAATTATGTACGGGATTAATGAACATAACGACTCGTTGATTATCTTTGATCGGTTTTCTAGGGAAAATGCCAACTCGGTAGTTTTCGCCAAATCTGGCGCGGGAAAGAGTTATTTTGTAAAACTAGAAGCGCTGAGGTCCTTAATGTTTGGAGCAGAGATTATTGTCATTGATCCGGAACAAGAATATTTAGAGCTATCCAAAGCTGTTGGCGGACAATATATTAATTTCTCCTCTAGCTCTCCGGTTAAAATTAATCCTTTTGATCTGGCCTTAGAAAAGGACTCTGTAGAAAATGAGCTGGGCCGTAAGATCCTGAGTTTGACCGGGTTTCTTAAACTGGTGATGGGCGAGCTGGACGCTGGACAGTCAGCGATTCTGGACAGGGCTATAACCGCGACTTACAGGCTAAAAGGGATCACCATGGACCCCACTACCCAACATAACCAACCACCGCTAATGGAGGATCTGTATAAGGTGCTCGTCGGCATGGAGGAACCCCAGGCTCAAGAGTTGGCTTTCCGTCTGGAAAGGTTTATTAAAGGTTCTTTAAGCGGGATTTTTTCCAGTCACTCCAATGTCAAGCTGGATAACCCTTTTATGGTTTTTTCTGTTCGCGACCTGGCTGATCAACTAAGGCCTCTGGCGATGTATCTCATTCTGGACTATATCTGGACACAGGTCCGAATTCGACTTAAAAAAAGGCTGCTGGTCGTTGACGAGGCTTGGTATATGATGAAAAACCAGGACTCCGGATCGTTTTTGGTGGAGATCGCCAAGAGAGCCCGCAAATATTACCTGGGGGTAACCACCATTACCCAGGATGTCGAAGACTTTTTAGCCATTGAGCGTGGTCGGGAGATTATTTCCAACTCCTCGATTCAAGTCCTGTTTAAACAAGCTCCTTCGTCGATTGATATTGTCGGAGAAACCTTTAATTTGTCCGAGGGGGAAAAGAGACTGCTTTTATCGGCTGGCGTTGGCCAGGGCTTGTTTTTTGCCGGGTCGACGCATGTGGCGATGCATGTCGTCGCTTCGCCAGAAGAACACCAGCTAATAACCTCTAATCCGGCAGAGCTAATGGCCAGAAAGTCGAGTGTTTAGCAAATAGCGAGTAGCATGGTGCACATCGTTAAGCGTTAATCTTAGGTTTTACGATCTGCTACTCGCTATTTGCGATAAGCGATTTTGCTGTATGCTAATTATATGGCTGCCACTGATGAATTTATTCGAAACTTTCTGGCTTCAATTATTCGTCCAGATCAACGTCTTTTTGAGATAGAGGCCGGTGGTCGTAGACTAACTTACTCTATAGAACAGATCGTCAAGATACTGCCAAGACTTATTAACCAGCTGGAGCCGAACCTCCGAGACCGGGTAGCTCCCTTGTTGGTCGGAAAACAACCCACGGAGCTGATCCCTTTTTTATATAGTGCTAAAAATACCAATAAAACACTCCTGGAATTTAGTAATCCTAGCACCACTCCTCAGGCTGCCGAAGAAGAAGCGCTCCTCCAGCAAACACAAGATAGTAGCTTACATCCAGCGGCTAGTCACCCAAAAGCCGAACATCCCGAGCCGTCACATCCATCACGGGCACATCCAACCAGTGCTGAGGGTCACCAAGTAGGCGCAGAGACAGTAGCTATTCTTACTACACCTCTGCAGAAAAATGTCTCCACTCCACTTAAAAGACTTGGCAATACTTTGGGGACTTTTGCCGCCCGTAATCCGCGGATCGCCCAATCTCTGCTCTTCGGAGGAGCGATGGGGGCGCTAGGCTTGGTCACCAGCGGGTTTAATCCGGTTGCTGCTGCCACTTTTGCCGCTGGAGGCGCTCTGGCTCCTCACTGGAAAAGATTTGGCCTGGGAAAGATGCTCGGGGGGTTAGGGTCGGGAATTATCCAGTCAACCGAAAATATACTTAGCAATCGGCCAAGAACAGCCCCTGCTTCGGGCAATGAGGAGCAGAGTAATGATGGTGGTGACCAAGGAGAAGGTCGGCGAGACTCTCGCCCTAAGCCAGGTCTACCCTTGCGCAGATTTCCGATCTCACCCTTTTGGTTATGGCTGATTGGTGGTCTTATTCTGGTAGTGGCTTTTATTTTACTACTTTCCGGTCAGGGAGACGGCAAGGTCGGTGACAGCAAAGACCCGCTCTCGCCGAAGAATTTGGAGATCACCAAAATCGGCCCGGACCAAGTCGAAAACGACCAGGAAATTACTTACAAAATTACTGTTAAATATATCGGCGACCGCACGGCCTCGATAGTGGTCAACGACCAACTGCCCCAGGGAACCAAGTTTGTAGATACCGACTCAAAGCCAGCCGCCCAACCTTCCTGTACAACTAAGCTGGCGGGAGTAGCCAGCGGGAGCACTGAATCAGGCCAAAATATTAGCTGGACTTTAAGCGATCTTGCCCCCCAAACGAGCACTGAACTTTGTCTGACCCTGCTGCCTACAGAGCCAGATGTCTACATTGTCAATACTGTCACCGCTATGATCACGAGCGTCTCGGGAGAAGCCTCCTCGGATATCGGCTTTGACATGACTGGTCCGTCCGCAGTGCCCAATATTGATACTCCCATCAGCTATGCGCTGACCTTAACCTACAAGGGCAATGGTACCGGTACTTTTGAAGTCTACGATCAGATCCCCGAGCATACTAAGTTCCTTGACGCAGATTCCAAAGATGGTTGCGAGAGTCAGCTGGCCCCTATTGAGACTACCGGGACTGTGAAGTGGACGGGGATCAGTTTAAAAAAAGGCGAGTCGCTTAAACTTTGCCTCACTCTCCAACCGGTGGATGATATCGTCAAGATTGCCAATAGGGCCAGGGCGGTACTGGTTAGTCAAACCGGTAACGACCTGTTCACAGCCATTACCTTCCCCCCGAATGACGATACCTGTGCTGGTAAATACACCGTTACTATTAATAAAAATCCCTTACGCAAAAATTATGGGGACCCAGCCTGTACCTTTAACAAGGACGACTTATACGCCTTGCTACAGCAAGAAGATCCTCTGCATGCTGATTTCTGGTTTAATCAAGGTATCGAGTGCGAAAGCAGTTTTGATGCCAATAACTATGCCGGCCCAGAGACCGGTACTCCTGATGCAGGAGGAGCTTGGGGGCTGTTTCAGATGGGACAAGGCAAGAATGGGGAGTTTGATCATGGCGATGTCAACTGGCCTTTTCAGATCCGGAATCAAGCGAATTATTATACTAACGTCCTGGTTCCTCAAGGGTTAAAATTAGGTGCATACTTTGCTTGCGCTCAGAAAGTTGGGATCTAACCATGAATAAACGAATTCTGATATTGATACTGGTGGTGGGAATCTTTATCGCTTTACCGATCATCTTTCTCACTACCCGATCCCAGCCGAGACAGCAGGATACTTTACTGATAATCCCCAAAGCTTCGGTATCTATAGGCGAACCTTCTCCGGTCACCAGACCAGAGGTAAACTACAACTCTGACCAAAGCAAAAAGCTTTTGGAGATCATTGCCGATCGACCAACCTTAGCAGCTAACGATCAAGCAGCCAGAAAGACGATCATTCAAAGCCTGGGAAATAAATCCGGTGTTTTAGTCCAAGATCCGGGATACCAGATTGAATATATTAAAGCCGCCAATGTCTTTCATGTCGAGATACGCACCGTAGACTTTGAAGAAGCCAAGCAGTCGGCCACAGCCTGGTTTTCCAAGCAAGGATTAACGCTTGATGGGATCTGTAAACTTCCGGTTGTTTTTTATCTCAATGCGGCAACTAAAGACGCCCTGCGAGGTCAGCAGATCGAGTTTGACCCGTTACCAGGGGGGTGCAAATGAGATTCGTTATTCGTTATTCGTTGTTCGTAGTTAGAACAGTTTTATGTATAGTTTTTGTTGTGGTTTTGCTTCGAACTACAAACTACCAACCCCGAACCATCTATGCTGCCAATGCCTCCAGCCAGTGGGTGACTAAAGTCGGAGCTCCTACCGGTCCGGCTCCGGTTTCAGGAGTGACTGGAGAACTAACCCAAAAAGCCTCTCAGGTGTATACTGGCTTCATACAATGCTCTAAAGGGTCAACCTATGGCAACGCCTTCTCTCCCGCCTGTTTTAGCACCTTTTTAACCGGTCAGGGATATGATGAAAAGGTGCGCGCAACTTTTGAAACCCGTCGCCGGGGAGCTTTGTATGACGAGTGTGTCCAGTGCTTAGGGTTTGTTTCCCTCTCGGCAACTTTACAGACCGGACAAGCCGGCTTTGCCGGAGAAGGATTTGGCTCAGCCGCCCAGATTTACAATAAAGATAGCTTTACAACAGGCGGAAAAACTTACTCTCCGGTTGCCACTAAGAATGTTCAACCCGGGGATATCGCAGTCGCTATTTCAGGAGAAGGGATTGGAGATGCTGGTCACATCTCGATCGTCAAAGAAGTTAAGGGTTTAGCTGAAAGCAAAAGCCGATTTACGGCTTTTGAGTCGAACTTTCCGACTCGTTGTGTTGTCAATAACGCCGCCGAACATAATATAAGCTTTTACAAATTTTGGAGAGGAAGTTAAATGAATTTTTGGGAGATTATCAAACAGTATAGGCTGACAGTTTTATTGCTTTTTTGCGCAGGGTTGGTGGGGACAATCTTCCTCACCCTGCTCTTTGCTCAGCCCAAAAAACCATCCAGCTTGGTTTCCATCAGCACTCCGTCAAATACAACTCAACCCAATCAGTCTCCGGCTGGAAACCTAGACGGGATTCAACAGCCCTTTCAGATTACTACTACAACTCCTCAGGACCTCCAAACGAATATTTACCCCGGAGAGATCGAGCTTTCTTTTAACACAAATCAGCCGATTCTTTCCGAAAAATCTTTTTCCCTGAATATCTCTCCTCAGCTCCCTTTTTATCTTCGCTTGACTAACGCTTACCCTACCCAAACAATAACCGCTCGCATTTTTGGAGGGTTAACCAAAAATACTACCTACACTGTTTCTGTCAGCAATACTTCGGGAGAGCTGGTCAAAAGCTGGCAGTTTACGACCTCCAGTGAACAGAACGAATCGTCGTCTAGCCTGGTCCAAGAAGCTGAGCAGCAATATAACCAACAGTATTTTCCCCTGTTTAGTGTTACTCCCTACTCCGAAGAAGATTTTGAAGTAGATTATAAAGGCAAGTTAGAGTTAAATGTACTGATAAAAACCCCGAACACCGCAGTCGGCAAGCAGGAGTTCTTGAATTGGATGAAGTCTCAAGGTGGAGATCCTTCGACTCATAAAATAAACTATCTAACAAAATGAAGATTATCTTTTTAATTGGCTTGACTCTAACACTCATCTTTGCTGTAAGTATCGTTAAAGCAGTAAGTAAAGAAGTTTATACCCCACCTGTTTATACTACTGTTGGCGATTATCAGGAACCAACAACCGGTACAGGTGCCTGCGCTGGAAGGACCGTATCTTTTGGGGTAGAGAAGAAGTTTGTCCCTCTGCCCTCTGCACCAATGCTTGGTTCGAGTCAAGCCTGCGCTGTCACGGAGACGGAAGCCTGTGGTCGACCTGGAGACTGTACAACCCCGAAGCGGATTGTGCTCCACACCACAGCCGGGATCCTGACAGCTCAAGAAACTTATGAGTACTTTGCCAAGGGTTCTCCGAGCACTGGTGGATATCGGGGAGTGGCCGCTCATTTTGTGGTTGGCAAAGACGGCCAGGTGATCCAAATGGTCGAAACCTATACAGACAAAGTTGAAAGGGCTTATGCAGTCGCCAACTACGGCGACCATATCTCTATCGAGATGGGTCACCAAAATATTTATAGATCAAAAGGGGAAGTGCCTACAGTTCAATATCAGGCGACTCTGCAGCTGGTTAGGCAGCTGATGAAGCAATATAATATTCCAGTTGGAAGCCTGGAGTATACCTGGAAGTCCGATACCGAAGAGCCTAATCCGGCAGCCATACCTGGGATCTATGGTCATTATCAGCTCAACCCATTCAACCGAACCGATCCTGGGGACGGTTTAATGCGGGATTTGAGACAGGATTTAAAGTGACAAAGTCTGTATAATAAAGTTATGACCAATATTCGAATCTTAATAGCGATTGTTTTATTCGTCCTAGTTATAGGCTCGGCGATCTTTTTACTCAATAGACCCCGCACCCCCGGTCAAACCGAAAGAGTACCTCAGTCTTCTGGTTCGACTCGTCTCAGTCCTCTTCCGGCAAATCAAGGTTTGCTAGAGCAGATGACCCCGGAAGAAAAAACATATCCCACCGCTCCCCCTCAACAATTTGATCAGCCGTCCGAAGAAGTCGGTGGACTGGTGGTTACCACTAACCCTTCACAGGCTCGGGTTTTGGTTGATGCCGTTGACGCCGAGGGAGAAGCGCCGGTGATCAGTCCACAAGTTACTCCCCCTCCTACCAAATTGACCCCTTTTACCATGACCAATATTCCCGTCGGGGCTCATCGGTTATCCATCTTTAAAAAAGGCTACTTGGAAAAAACAGTCCCTTTTGAGATAAAGGTCGATGAGATAACCAGGATAGATATTGAGCTTAAACCCAGCAAAGATGCTTATCAGTAGGTAGTGTACAATTAATCTATGTTAAATTCCCTGCTCCAAAAAAAGCAGATTCTAGGACTTTTAATTATAGGATTAATTATTGTCCTGGCTATATCGGGGATATTTATTATCAGGTCGCGAACAGAAAAAGTTCCCCTGCCGGCTGCATCTGCCCAAGTTACACCAAACGAAACTGAGCCAAGGATTCTCTCGGTTAAACCAGATTTAACTGATGGTCCGGTAATTTTGCCGAATCAAAGCATTGAGATCACCTTTAATCTGCCAATCGAAAATACCGGCGAATTTAAGCATCGATTTGAAACCTTTACTGATTACACGCTGAAATTAGATAAAGATCGCAAAATTTTGACGATTACCCCCACTAGACCATATGACTTGGGGAGAACTTACACTATCTTCATTGAGCCCGGCACCAAATTCGACGGGAGCAAGACCTTTGGGCACGAGGAACATTTTACTTTTCGAACTATCCAATACCGTGGGGTTTAATTCATCCTCACGGGCATGATTACATATTCCAAACCTGGTTCATCCAAAGGTTTGATCAAAGTGGGAGAGAGGCTGCCGGAAAACTGAACCTTAACCTGACTACTGGAACAGGCGGACAGACTTTCGGTTAAGAAACGACTATTAAAAGCTATCACCAGATCTTCCCCCTCGGTTACTGACTCCAGCTGAGTCTCTTGTCCTCCCAACTCCCTGGCCTCAGAGCTAATCGAAAATTTACCTGCAGCCAAATTGATCTTAATAATATTAGCTGTTTCTCCCCGGGCAAAAACTGAGGCGATTTTAACAGCCTTTAAAAAATCAGTTCGCGAAAGAGTAGCGGTAGCTGCTTCTGTCTGGGGAATGATCTTCTCCCAAGCTGGAAACTGACCTTCAATCAGACGGGAGGAGAGTTGGGTCTGGCCGATCTTAAAGATTATCTGATTTTGGTTATCGGAAGTTGAGACCTCGACCAAAGCATTCTCTTCCCCACCGGCTTCTTCGGCAATTAACCGGACGACTTCTTCAAAGGTTCGCCGAGGGATCAGGGATCTAAACTCCTCCCTGGCCGGACTATGCGCCTGCTTACTTAAATCTGCTGTTTTATGAGCCAGGCGGAAACCGTCAGTGGCTACCAGCTCCAAAGCATCTTTGTGGATCTCAGTTAATACTCCGGTTAAAATAGGTCTGCCGTCTTCGGAAGCAGCGGCAAAAGCAATTTGCGGAAGGGAGAGGGCCAAGACCTTAGCGGAGACAGAGATGCTCTTCTCAGAGGCCAGGGGGATGGCTGGAAATTCATTGGCGGGTATCCCATTCAGCTTGGCGTTAAAGTGCAAAGAGGTAATGAGCAGCTGATCTCCTTCGGTGACTAGCTCTAGTTCGCTGGTTCCCAGAGAAGAAACTATCTCCAGTAAGGTTTTAGCCGGGACAGTGATCTCTCCCGACTCTTGAATACTGGCTTTGACTACTTTAATCACGCCAACTTCAAGGTTAGTGGCGGAAAGTTTAAGGATATTATCCTGGGCTTGAATAAGAATATTTGCCAGGACCGCGAGCGAGGCCCTTACTCCGCAAGAGCGAGCTACAGATTGGAGAGCTGGCAATAGATCTTGTTGTAGAATTGATATCTTCATAGTTAGTTATTAGTTCGGTGTTTGGAGTTCGTTGTAAGGTGTCTTTCGTCTCTCTACGAACTGTGAACTACTTACTCCGAACTTCTCTGGGCTGAGACATATTTATGAATTTCTTCTTCGGTTACTCTGATTAAGCGAAATTTAACTCTTCCCTGCGCTACTAGGTTTTTAATGTGTTTTTCTTCATCTGTCAAGAGACCAGCTGTTCCGGATTTAACTTCAATGAAATCAATAGTCTCGTTATTTTTAATACCGATAAAATCAATCGGCCAGCCTAGAGGCACAATTCGGTCATATTCATATCTTAGCTCGGCGTAAGTTAGCAGTTCCGCCATTTTGCCCTTTTGCGGATTTATTGATCCCTGAATAGTTTGGAGCACTTTCAGGGGTAGGTTATTAACTTGCCGATATAGATCAATAAAGTCCTGGGGAATATCGCTTGGTTTAGCTTTTGACTGAACTCTACCGAGTAAATAGGCAATTAATAGTCCTAGTAAAATAAACCCTGCCCAGTACCAATTAATCTCGTTCATCGCCTTAGAAGGTATCTTATCATTTTTAAAGAGAGTGTGTTACTTTTCCACAGTTTAGGTGCTCTAATGTTCTTTAATTAAAGATTAGTAACTGCGATTATAGAGAGGGTGTATATGTTGGTAGCCTCATTTAAACAGCCTCGCATTTCGCTTTTAATTCGTGTTGAAAAGACCCTTTCTTTAGTGGATAAGTTGGTGGATAACTCGCTTGAAGATTGGGGATAACTCTAAGAAGTTCACGGTTATCGATTCACTGTTCTCGGTAGATAAAAGAACCCCCCTTTTTGTTACTGAGAACTGACAACTGTGAACTAGGTCAGGCTCTGCTTGACCTCTATCACCATTCTTTGGATATCCCGATCTCTTTTTATAGCCTCTTTAATCTTTTCGATGCCATGCAAAACTGTAGTATGATCTCTACCGCCAAGAATCTGTCCGATTCTCTCCATTGGTAATTTATAGTCATTATATAAGATAAACATAGTAATTTGCCGGGGCAAGACAAATTCTTTTTGTCTTCTTGGGCCAACCAAGTCCGACATATGGAGGCTAAAGAACTGATTGATTCCATTTAAAACCTTTTTCTGGTCAAAAAGTCCAGTCGGCTGAGTTGAGGGCTGTTTGCCCAAGAAATGCTTAACCGAATCTAAGGTCACTTCTTGACCGGTCAGCTTAAGACGGGACAGGATCTGGACCAAAGTTCCTTCGAGCTCACGGGTATTAGAGACAATAGACTCGGCTATTAAGCTAAGACAATTTTCCGGAAGCGTCTCCCCGCTCTCTTGAAGTTTAGCCTGCAAGATGGCCAGCCGTGTATCAAAATCAGGCAGCTGAATATCGACCATTAAACCACCCTGGAATCGCGACATCAGTCGGGATTCTATTTTTTGCATTTCGTTTGGAGTGCGATCCGAGGTTAACACAATCTGGGCTCCTTTAGAATACAATTCGTTAAAGGTATGGAAAAACTCCTCCTGGGTAGAATCTTTGCCCGAAATGAACTGAATATCGTCTATTAACAACAGGTCACAATTACGATACCTGGCCCTGAACTCACCGGTGCGCTTGGTTCGGATTGAATCAACAAAATCGACCATAAATCGTTCAGAGGGTGCGTAAACCGACTTTAAGAATCCACCTTTTTGATAAAGAGAATTACCGATGGCGTGCATTAAGTGGGTTTTGCCTACTCCCGATGGCCCATAAATGAAAAGAGGGTTATAAGCAACTCCCGGATTTTGGATTACAGCCTGGGCTGCGGCAAAAGCCAAGTTATTGGTTAACCCAACCACAAAATTTTCGATGGTATATTTCTGGTTCAAGTTGGAATGAGGTATCGGCCGATTTGCGGTGGGCATCTCCAGGGGCAAAGATTCCTCCTCTATCCTTGCGGCTTTCTTGCTGCTTTTGGCAGAATCTATTTCGTAATGGATTGTTAGGTCTTTGCCCATTACTTCTTGAAGTGTGGCTTGGATTAATTTTTCGTAACGCAAGGCTAGCTGTTGTTTAATAAACGCTGAAGGAACGACAAGGGTCAGAGACTTTTCGGTCAGGCTTCCTAAGCTAGCTTGAGAAAACCAGGTGCGAAAGTTACCGCTGGTAACCTGCTCTTTGATCAACTTAAGAGCTTTATTCCACAGTGTGTTGTTTTCCACACCAAAGATCTTAGTGGATAACTTATACACGAGTAAAGATAGCGAAACTAATAGGAAGTGATACAAGCAGGGGGCTAGTCTCTAGAGTCTAGGATCAAGGAATCTCGCAGCATAAACTCTAGTAACTTGACTCTAGCCACTAGTTACTAGACTCTGCTATACTACTCCCCATGTCGACCAAAAGAACCTACCAGCCAAAGAAACTAAAAAGAGCTCGGAAACACGGATTTATGAGCCGGATGGCCACCCGTGGTGGGGTTAATGTCCTCAAACGACGTCGGGCTCAGGGCCGTAAACAGATATCAATTTAATTAGTCCACAGTTAACAGTTCACAGTAAGGCAAAGGCAGTTATTATGAACCGACAACTGTGAACTGTGAACAATATTAATCCAGATGTTACCAAAGACTAAACGTCTAAACCTGACTCACTCTTTTCGTAAGGTGGCCTCAGGCCAAAGATTAGAAACCTCTCACCTGGTGATTTTTTTTATCCACTCCCCCGACAGCTCTCCTAAAATTGGTATTGCTACCTCAAAGAAACTAGGGGGTTCCCCCGAGAGGCATCGGGCCAAACGCCTGGTGGCAACAGCCTTTCAGCAAATATACGACCGAATAAAGCCCGGTCTGCTGATTGTAGCGATGCCCAAACCCTCGATAACCGACGCCAGCTCGACCCAATTGGAGGCTGAGCTAAGGTCGACGAAAGAATTAATGATACATGCTTAAAAAATTTGTGATAGGATTGATAAACCTTTATCAAAAGTATCTCTCTTTTGATACGGGGTTGCTCCGAGTCTTTGCACCTACCGGAGCTTGCAAACACGACCCTCGCTGCTCGGAGTACACGAAGCAAGAGATAAAGAGGCGGGGTATAATGATAGGAAGTTTGCGAGGACTAAAAAGATTAATGACCTGTTTTTAAATTTATGAATATTTTTGGAGATATCTTTAATAGCTTGTTTTTTGGGCCGATTATTAACCTATTAGTCCTGACCTATCATGCGCTTACCGGTGTCCATATTCCAGGAGCTTTTGGTCTGGCGATTGTTTTACTGACTATCGCCATCCGTCTACTGATCGCCCCATTTATCGCTGCTCAACTTCGTTCGACCAAGAAAATGTCGGATCTCAAACCTCAAATAGAAGCTCTCTCCAAAAAGCATGCCAAAGACAAACAAAGCCTGGCTCAAGCTCAGATGGCGCTATATAAAGAGCACGGAATTAATCCGGCCGCTGGCTGCTTGCCTTCGCTGATTCAGATGCCGGTGGTGATCGCTCTTTATCAGACCATCCAGGCATCCTTTGACGGTCAACACGGTCTGGATAAGCTTAACGGTTTTATCTATTCCCCTAGCTGGAAACTTTCCAACACTCCCGACCTACATTTTTTAGGTATTAATCTAGCCTCAAAGCCCAGTGAATTTGCGACTGCTGGAGTACTCTTACTCCTTGTCCCACTACTTACCGCCGGGCTGCAGTTCGTGCAGTCGAAAATGATGACCCCTCTCCCAGTCAAACCTTATCCGAGTGATTCTAAAAAAGAGCTGGAGGAAAAAGAAAAAACCCAAGATACCATGTCGGCAGTGCAGTCCCAAATGACCTTTATGCTGCCGCTAATGATTGGATTTTTCTCTTGGACGCTGCCTATCGGTGTATCTGTTTATTGGAATACGTTTACAATCATTGGTATTGTTCAGCAATATATGATTGGCGGCTGGGGAGGTATGACTCCTTGGATCCATCGCCTAGCACCTAGCGCAAATCGATAAGCGTCTTTTGCTATTTGCCATTAACGACAAGCTATTTGCAATATTCCAGCTAACTCTCTTGAAATATTTCTCCTTTTATGTAACAATCCGAAAGTTATGCCGCTTGAAACCAGAGTCTCTGAAATTTTAGAAAACATATTGGGCTTGCTTTCCCTGGAGGGCTCCTTTGAAGTCGAAGAGACCGACCAAGGTGTCATGGTCTCTATTGACACAGAAGATGCCGGCCGTCTAATTGGGCGCCAAGGAGAGACGCTGACTGCACTCCAGCTTTTGGTCAACCAAATACTCTCCCGACAGCTGGAAAAAGACGAGAAGCCCACAGTTTTTAAAAGAGTAATCGTAGATGTCGCTGACTGGAAAAAACAGAGAGAAGGCGACCTAGTGACACAGGCTAAGAATGCAGCTGAGCAAGTAAAGCTAGAGGGTAAAGAATTAGCCCTTGAGCCGATGCCTTCCTGGCAAAGAAGAGTTATGCATATGGCGATTGAGGGGCTGGAGGGTGTGTATTCGGAAAGCCTTGGTGAGGGGGAAGATCGTCATCTAGTGATAAAACCGGGCCACTCCCCAGCAAGCGAAGAACCTTCCGTCAAAGAATCTCCCAAAGAAGAATAAACCTCCTTTAGTTGCGAGGTTAAGCTAAACTCGCTAGTATGTAAGCAATGGAGACTTTAAAAAAGATATCCACTCAAACTCTTTGGCAAATCCTGGCGAAAATTAGTTCGTCGCTCTCGACACTCTTTATCTTAGGTCTGGTGGCTCACAGTTTTGGAGTTGAAGGTACCGGGATATATACTTTAGCCGCGACCTACCTGGGATTTTTTTATCTAATTGCCGATTTTGGGGTGAATGCCTATATCCTACCTCAACTAATATCTGGTGACACACCACTTATTTGGCGAAAACTTTTAGGATTTAGACTGCTCCTCTCACTTGGTTTAATGCTGATTGCTTTATTATTACTTCCCCTGCTCCCTTTTTCCTCTCCAACCTTTAGCCTGCTCGTTAGGTTAGGTATTGCTTCTATCTTACCCTCGGCAGTTTTTATTACTGCCAGTGCTTATTTTCAGAGCGCATTTTTATACCGCTACGTTTCTATTGCCACCCTCATAAACTCTATCTTTGCGGCGGTCTTTGCCTACTGGGTCGTCAGCTTAAAGCTGCCAATGCAGTGGATAATTATCGGCAATACAGGCGGCTGGACGCTATCGGCTGTCATTGGACTTATTTTTGTACAGCGAACCATCCCCCTTTGGCCAATCTTTGAGGTGCAGTTTATGCGGAAGATCTTAGTTAGTTCTTGGCCGATCAGCCTGATGCTAATGTCCAATATGCTCTATTTCCGAGTCGATTCTTTTATCTTGACTTCGCAAAAGTCTTTTGTCGACACCGGAATATACAATCTGCCCTATACAATGTTTCAGGCGGCGCTAGTAGTACCAACCTTTATTATGAATGGCTTTTATCCGCTGATGATAAAGCATTTAGAGAAAGACACTAAGCGTTTTTTCCGGGAATTAAAAATAGCCACCGCCTTGATGGCGGTGATGGGCTTGGCTGGGATTATCGCCACCTCCCTAATCGCTCCGGTTCTAATCCCCCTGGTTACAGGTGGCTCAGACTTTGATGCGTCAATCACCGTATTAAATATCCTCTCTCTTGGCTTCCCGGCTTTTTTTCTATCCTCTCTATTTATGTGGGTGCTGGTTGTGTTTCGTAAGTTTAAACCCTTACTGGTGATCTATGGCTCTGCTCTAGCTATCAATATCGTTTTAAATCTTTGGCTCATTCCCCGGTTAAGTTATATTGGAGCGGCGACAGTTACCACTTTTTGCGAGTACTTGATTTTGATCTTTCAACTCACTATCCTCTACAAAGTGGTTTATCGTTCATCGTAACATCCGCTAAGACGGACTCTTCGTATATCGACATCTTGCGATACGCGATTAACGACCTACGACCCACCTCCAGAATGAATTTTATTATCTTTACTGATGGGGCTTCTCGGGGTAATCCAGGACCGGCTTCCTATGGATTTGTAGTTAAAGACACTACAGGTTTGATCCTTCACGAAGAAGCCAAGGAGCTGGGAGTTACTACCAATAACGTGGCAGAGTATACTGCAGTTTTGAGAGCCTTTCAGTACATACTGGCCCATTTCGCCGACAAAGCTCCCCACAAGATTACCTTTTTTATGGACTCGCTACTCGTGGTTCAGCAACTCTCCGGGAGATATAAGATCAAAAGCCCTCACCTCAAGGAACTGGTGTTAGCAATCAAGGAATTAGAGATGCAGTTTTTTAATATTAGCTATACGCATATTCCCCGTAAAGACAACTTCCTTGCCGACCGGTTAGCCAATATGGCGCTGGATCATCTGGTTTAGAAAATGAAAGAATCCCAACTTTTTATTCGTTTTTTTAAAATAAACTTTATCCTGCTCGCGTTGCTTCTTTTGGCTGGAGGATCAATAGGAGCTTTAATTCAAGCTTCCCACCCAACTATCTATACTGCAAACCAGCTTTTTGAAGTCAGGTCAAGTTCACTCCACATCCCGGAGCAGACTTTGGTCGACAGCCTGGCTGTGGCTGATCACCTGGTCGGTTTACTCAGGACTAAAAATGTCCAGGAGCAAATAAATATACCGCTTGGGGCCGATGTTAACTCCGTCCGTTTTTCGGCAGTAGGGTTTAGGCTCTCGGTGTCCTCTCCTACTCTCGAGAAGTCTAACCAAACTTTGACTCAAGTTTCTGAATATATGCTCGAGCGCTTCAACCACGACTACCCAGGCAGTAATTATTTTTTAACATCAGTCGGAGTTATAGATGACTCCAGCTCCAAATCAAGCATTATCCTCGGTGCTTTGATCGGCAGCTGCTTAGGGTTTGGGCTAGGACTGATCTCCGCACTCATCAAGACCTACCTAAGGAACCTCTGACCGCTCTCCTTACTTGATACTTTTGGATCTACGAGCTACGATTTACATGTGCCCAACTTGCCCAATTCACTTAATAGAAACTCTGGAATTTTACTTTCGCGAAACGCTCCGGTAGCTTTCGTTGTGGGAGCTGCTGGTTTTTTGGGGTCCCACCTGGTTGAACATCTGCTGGACAAGGGTATTCAGGTAGTTGGCATCGATAATTTCGAAACAGGCAGCAAAGACTACATTTCTGAGGCTATCAAAGATAAGGATTTTCACTTTTTAAACGAGTCCATAATCAGTTCGGTAAACCCCTTGGGTCAAAGTAGCATCGGCCAGCTGCAGCTCCCGCGCTTGGACTATGCATTTTTTGTGGCCGAGGCACCGGACAACTCCCTACTCCTGACCAAAGGTCTGCAAAACTTTCTAGCCTTTATCAAGAGAAACAGTGAATTTAGTCCGGACAGGAGGTCTATTGCCGATCGGCCAAGGGTCGCCTTTGTCTCGTCAATTAAGCTCTACGACACCCAGGACTCAGATGAAGACCAGGCCCTAAGAGGCGCAGAGGTGCACTTTGCTAAATTTATAAAGGATTATCAACTGAATGCTCGGATCGTGAGATTAACCGACGTTTTTGGTCCGAGGATGCATTTTAGGGGCTCAGATCCGATTACTCGCCTGATTCAGGCAGCCCTTTTAGGAACTCTGCAAAGAGAGAGCACCTCGCTGGATTTTACCACGAGGGCTATCTATGTCGGAGATGCGATTAATTTAATCACCAAATCAGTGCTAGCCGGGGGTACAGCGGGTAAGATTTTTGACGGAACTCTGCTCCATCCCTTGAAAGTGACAGAGGTTAAACAGATTCTCCTGGATCCAATGTGGCATGAGATGAGAGGTTACAGCCCAACGGAGCTTCCCCCCTGGCCGACTCCTAACCTAGAGCGGACGCGTCAGGATCTTTCCTGGGACGTGCATAAAAGAATAATACCGGCGCTGAAAGAGACAATCAGTTACTTTAAAGATAACTCTATCGAGGTTCCGGCTTTAAATGAGAGTAAATCTGTTTTTGAAAGTCCGATTTGGCAAGGAAAAAGCTTGGCCGAAGTTTTTGAACAAAAGCCCACCGAAGATCAAGAGGCGAAGATCGAAAAACCGAGGCAAAAGGGGAGAGTAAAGGAGAGTTTAAAGGGATGGCTGTTTTTGCTAATTGGCATCGGCATTATTATCTTCGGTCTACTGTGGCCCTTTATTGAACTCGGAGTAGGAGTCATAAATATTCGTCAAAATTTAACTGCCTCGACTACGCACCTGGAAGTAGGCAATTTTGAGGCCGCAGTAGAGGATATCAATAGAATTAAGCTCACGCTTGGTACGCTGGAAGGCACGGAAAGGTCGTTGTCTTTGTTCAAGCAGATCCCGGCGGTCAAAGCCTACCTCGATAAATACGAAGAGCTACTAGGGCTTCTACAGGAAGGTATGAGCGGGGTCTCTTTTGCGGTGCAGGGAGCCAGGTCGCTGTATCAAGTGACAAAAGTCATTTCCGGAGAAGACAAATCAGATCCGAAGCTGTTTTATATCCAGGCTCAAACCAGCCTAACTACCGCCTACGCGAAGGTCTCTGAGGTTTTAATCAAATTAGACAATCCTCAGTATCAAGCCACCTTCTCTAAAGACTTTCAAGTTAAGCTGGTAGAAATTATCTTAAAGCTCAAAAACTACCAGAGTTTAATTGATAAAAGCAAAACTGCCTCAGAGCTGCTCCCGGAGATCACCGGATTAAGCGGGCTCAAAACCTACCTAGTCTTGATTCAAGACAATCAAGAGCTGCGTCCCAGCGGAGGGGTTGCCGTTTCTTACGCCAAAGTTACTTTTGACCAAGGGCACTTAGCCGGAATTGAGGTTGACGATGTCTCTAGCTTAGACGAGAAACTAAGGGAATCAATTGAACCCCCAGCGGACCTTAAAAGTGATTTAAAATTGACTAGATGGACTCTAAGAGACAGCACCTATGATAGTGACTTTCCTACAGCGGCTAAAGTTGCCGGAGTATTTTTTACGAAAGAAGCCGGCGTCAAAGTGAATGGAGTTTTTGCCCTGGATACTGAAAGCTTGAAAGAGCTGCTGCAAGCTGTTGGTGGAGTCGATGTGGTTGAATACTCGACTCATATTGATCAAAATAACTTTATCTCTCAGGGCTTGCAGCACAGATCCACGGACAATCAGCTCTCGCCGAAGAGCTACATAACCACAGTCACCGCCCAGCTTTTTAATAAAATTTTTTTTGTCTCCAAACAAAACTGGCCGGAGATTATCAAAACCCTGTCAGTGTCTCTTGACGAAAGGCACCTACTGATTTACTTGAGCGACCCACAGCTCCTATCTTATGCTGCGTCAGTTGATTGGGTTGGTCTGGTACCGAGACCAGCCCCGGAGAGGGTAGGGGAGAGAGCTGACTTTCTGTACGTCACAGAGGCCAATATGGGCCAAAATAAGGCCAATGCCTATGTCTCCCGGTCATTATTCCTGACCACCACTATTGGCAAAGAAGGGGAGATTAAACACTTCTTAAAGTTACATTACAAAAACTCTAGTCAAACAGAGTCGGAGGTGGAGGGCAGTTATAAAAATAGGCTGAGGTTATTCCTACCGGCGGGCAGCCGCCTGATTCAGTCAAGATATAAAGATACAAATATCAGCACAAAGGTCAGTTCGGCATCAGACTACGGCCGTTCTGTTTATTCAACGCTTTTGGAGCTTGCCCCCAAAGAAGAGGGCGACCTGATCTTTGAATATACTTTACCTCAGCCACTGGATTTTAAAGACCAACAAGCAGCCTATCAACTGGATATCCTTAAACAACCAGGAACTCTCAGTGACGGGCTTGACTGGACTCTGCAGTTTCCAACTGGTCTTTCGGTCGAGGGCGTAGACAGCTCTACAAAAAAAGACGAGCTGACTATATCTACCGATCTTCAGCAAAATCGTTCTTTTAGAGTAATCTTCAGAAAATAGTTAATAGTTGTCGGTTCACAGTAATTGAATCTTGTCCTGCCGTGAACTGTGAACTATAAACCAGAAGCTCTCATTGAGCTTGATTGAGCTTCGCGATTGTGGTACATTACCCAGGTTAGTAAAAAGATTATGGAACGCATCCCTCTCAAAGCTCTCGAGCGCACTATTGTCGGTAAGAAAGTTAGCCACTTACGTAAAGCCGGATTTACGCCTGGTCATGTCTACGGACAAGGCAAAGAGGTCGAAAATGTTAGCGTAAACTCCAAAGAATTTGCCAAGGTTTTACGTCAAGCCGGAGAGACCGGAGTTCTTAATTTAAGAGTCGGTGAGGATCGGGCCATTCCGGTGCTGATACGCGGCGTTCAGCACAACCCTAACACCGGACAGCTCCTGAATATAGATTTTTTTAAGGTCGATTTAACTGAAAAAGTCCAAGTAGCGGTGCCGGTGGTTATTATCGGAGAGCTTCCTGAATCGGTTCGTTTAGGTGAGACAGTGGTCCTGCAGCCAGTTAGCGAAGTGCAGATCGAAGCCCTGCCAGACGACTTAATCGATAAGCTCGAAGTTGATCAAGCTACCCTCAAACAGATAGATGATGCCGTGACTGTTGACCAGCTGGTCATTGACCGAGAGAAAATCACTGTTTTAACACCCGGGGAAGAAGTGATTATTAAGATGGCTCCGGCAATTACCGAAGAGATGAAGAAGCTGATGGAAGAGCAAGAAGCGGAGGCGGCTGCAGCCGCGGAAGCTGTCGCTGCTGAAGTAGCACCGGCCGAAGGTGAGGCTACCGCTGAAGGTGAAGAAAGCGCTGAAGCCGTTGAGGGTGAAACTAGTGAACCTGCATCTGAGACTGTTGAATCAGAACCTGTCAAAGAATAGTCCCCATTTGGTACAATATTAAGAATGTCCCTAGAAGAAAGAGTCTCCGCTATCGAAGCCCGTAATCAGCGAGTGGAAGCAGATAAAGCTTGGGAAGTCTCTACTACCCGTAAGGTGATGATAGTGACAGTAACTTACTTAACAATGCTTTTACTGATGGCTTCTATCGGAGTTGACAGGCCTTTTATAAGTGCCCTTATTCCTACAACCGGATTTTTTCTCTCCACACTCTCCTTATCGTTCATCAAACAGCAATGGCTAAGCAGGAGACGTTAGCTCTTTACAAACCAGGCCATGGGATTATAATAGAGGCCTATGGCCGGACCACCAGAGAGAACCCCGTTTGGATTAGCTAGAATAGAAACAAAAGATGTCCGTCACACTTCAGAGGGACAAGCTTGTCTTAATGTGTGTGCTGCTAACGGTTGGATTCCGCAAATCGGTGAGGTCACCAGGCTAGTGAGTATGAGAAGACGCGTCGCTGCAGGTGAACATTCAGAGAGTGGTCTTAACATCCGGAAGCTAGAGTATGTTAGATGGTTAATTGCACACAAGAGACTTAGCGACGACTAGGCCACCTAGAGAGCATAATCGATTCGGTTTTTTCTCCGGTAAGTTTACTCCAGAGCTCTTCGGTCAAAAAAGGCATAAAGGGATGAAGTAGTTGCAAGGAAACTTTCAGGACATGCTCTAGTGTCGGTTGAGCCTCAACTCTGCGGGTTTTAGATTTTTCCAGATAAATATCCGCAAAAGTATGCCAGATAAAATCATAAATCGACTCAGTGGCTAGATGGAGCTGGTAACTCTCTATATTTTTGGTAACGCTTGTGATTAATTTGTCCAACTCCTCCCTAATCCACCAATCATCTTCATGCAAAGCGTCACCCTGAACAATTCTGCCCGGCTCAAGGCGGGCTTGGTCTGACGACTGATGACTGAGGACTGATGACTCTAAAACAAACTTAGCAATATTCCAAAGCTTGGTCGAAAAATTTCGAAAATTCTTGGCCCTCTCGTCCATGGTTTGTTTATTAGCTCGTCCGTCTCGACCGGGGGCAGTATAGGAATAAAGGGCCATTCTGGATGCATCAGTGCCCCATTCTTCGCGCATTTGGTTCGGGTCAATACCATTACCTAGGGACTTAGAAAACTTTCGTCCCTGCAGGTCGCGAATCTGGCCATGGAAAAACATGTTGCTAAATGGAATCTGGTCAGCGAAGTGCAGGGAAAGCATGATCATCCGGGCAATCCAGAGATATTTTATTTCACCGCTAGATAGCTCAAAGCTCCAGGGAAAGTACTTTTGCATTTTGTTCCACTCAGGTGAGTTATCAGCTTTCAGACTCGCTTCGCTGTCAGCTATCAGACTTTCTGATGACTGACTCCCGGGCCAGCCTAAAGTCGCCAAAGGCCACATCCCGGAAGAAAACCAAGTGTCTAAAACCTGTTCATCTTGAATCCAATGATGTTCACCACAGGTCTGACAAGTTTTAGTCGGCTTTTCCAACGACACGATCATGTCCCGAGTCTTACCCACTAAATGATGAGGGTTGCATTTATCACAGTACCAAACCGGAATCCGATATCCCCACCACAGAGAACGCGAGATCGACCAATCATGGATATGCTCTATCCACTCGGAAAGAATCTGTTTATAGCTGCTCGGCAAGAAGTTAATCTTGTCCATATTAGCTAGGGCTTTTTCGGCTAAAGGAGTCATTTTAACAAACCACTCTTCAGAGATCAGCGGCTCAACTGTAGTTTTACACCGCTCACAAATTGGAACCGAATGAGTATAGTCTTCGGTCTTCTCTAATGCTCCGAGCTGCTCTAATTTCTCGGCAGCCTGCTCTCTGGCTTGATCAATTTTTAGACCCTCCAAGTCACCGGACAACTCAGTCATTCGACCATGTTTATCGATAGTATGTAGTAGCGGCAGATGATGGTCTTTACCGATGGCATAATCTAGTGGATCATGTCCAGGAGTAATTTTTAGTGCCCCAGTCCCAAACTCCCGGTCAACCCGCGAATCTTGGATAATCACAACTCGGTCCTCTCCCGGGGCACCTCTTTTATAGAGCGGCTTTCTGGCCTCTCTTACGACAAAACTTTTGTACCTTGGATCATCAGGGTGAACAGCAATGGCTACATCCGCAAAAATTGTTTCTGGCCGGGCTGTGGCAACAGTAACCCACTCTTTGCCGGCTGTCCCAACTAAGGTATATTTGACGTAGTAAAGCTTTTCTTTTCTCTCTTCATATTCCATCTCCACGTCTTCGATAGCAGTGCCGCATTTAGGGCACCACTGGACGATATAAGCTCCTTTATAGAGCAGATCCTCTTTCCAAAACCGATCAAACTCTTCAAAAACAGTCCGTTGGACCTTTGGTTCCATCGTAAATACCTCCCGAGACCAGTCGGCCGAGATACCCATCACTTTCCAAGTGCTATGGAACGAAGCATAGATTTCGTCTTTAAACTTCCAGGCCCGCTCCAGCCACTTGTCCCGGCCCAACTTCCCTTTGGATAAATTTTCTTTGGCGAGCAGTTTTTCCAGAGTTCCTTCAAATTGAATTCCGGCATGATCAACTCCCGGTAAAAGCAAAACATCAAAGCCTTGCATTCTTTTGAAACGAGCGAGTGCGTCCATAATAACGTGTTGCATAGCATGGCCTAAGTGCAGATTTCCAGTGAGATTAGGAGGAGGCATCAGTAGAGAATAGGCGGGTTTAGGAGAATCAGGATCGGCATCAAAAAGCTGCTGGTCTTCCCAGAATTTGTACCATTTCTCTTCAGCTAATTTAGAATCGTACTGCTTGTCCATTACCTTTGAGTCTTATCTA
>MFDD01000014.1:94954-216451 GCA_001776775.1 Candidatus Daviesbacteria bacterium RIFCSPHIGHO2_02_FULL_43_12 | reverse complement strand
CCGGTGACCACTAAATAGCTTCCTCTAAGCAAGGCAATGCCGGGGACCGTCATCCTATCCCGCATGCTTCGCTCAGGTCCCTTTAGCTGATCTTTCCAAAATTCATTCATAAAAAAAGCACTCTA
Organism: Candidatus Daviesbacteria bacterium RIFCSPHIGHO2_02_FULL_43_12; assembly: GCA_001776775.1. Taxonomy (GTDB): domain Bacteria; phylum Patescibacteriota; class Microgenomatia; order Daviesbacterales; family UBA10151; genus HO2-FULL-47-45. Next base: position 216,326 of record MFDD01000014.1, on the reverse strand, counting down.
ATCCTGTCAAAGGACGAGTGCGTCTCGTGGTACCACCTTTTTTCGTGTTCCGTAGTCTTAGCGTAGGACACCTTAATTAGTTTTAACGGAGTTCTTCCGGAGAGTTCTACTTTGTCATCCTCGTCTTGTATCGGAGTATGGGATAAACTACGGCGAGGATCCATTTCTTCTCTCACTACACAGGCGACTTGACCTCCTGATTAGTAAATTATATCTCGACTGTCGATCTAAAATCAAGTTACTGCAGAGATAGATTCGGATCAGCCTCCAGGTCAAGGGGGTTAGTTAGGGGTTCGGAGAAGAATCCGCTCGCCGCAATCATTACTGCATTGTCGGTACAGAGGCTAGGGGGTGGGGCAAAAACCGTGCCGTGAAAGGCAACCTGTAGCTTTTCCCGAAGCCGCAAGTTTGCCGCTACTCCACCCGAGAGGATTATTTGCTCAACATGGTGCATCCGCGCAGCTTTAACAGCCTTGGATACCAAGGTATCCACAATGGCTTCTTGAAGACTGGCGCATAGGTCTGCCAGCTGGTTCTCAGTATTTTTAGAAGCGTTCTTTTTTGCTGGGTCTTTTCCGTGAACTGACAACTGAGAACTGTGAACTAGATTAAGGAGCGCCGTTTTGAGTCCGGAAAAAGAATAATCCAGGTCAGAGGATCCAGCCATTGGTCGGGGCAGGTTATAGGCCTTGGGATTACCCTTTTTGGCATATTCAGCAATCAACGGACCTCCCTGAACTCCAGATAGACCCATTAATCTGGCCGATTTATCAAAGCATTCTCCAGCAGCATCATCCCGGGTACCACCCAAGTATTCGTAGTCACCATGCCCTTTCATCAGGATGATATCCGAATGTCCTCCCGAGACCAACAGGCCAATAGCGGGGAAGGTGGGGACGGAGCTCTTCGCCTCTGGCAAATCGCCAATCGTTCCGGAGGGGGCAGGCTCTGAAGGTCTGTCTATTGGCGCCGTGCTATTTGCGCTTGGCTGATTGACCCAATTAGCATAAAAATGTCCCAGCAGATGATTGATAGGAATTAAGGGTTTTTTCCAAACCAGACTCAGGACCTTGGCAGTCTCTACTCCAACCAACAAAGACCCAATCAGTCCTGGCCCCATCGTTACGGCAATCGCATCAATATCGTGAATCGTGAATCGTGAATCGTGAATCGCTTCCGTGATGACAGGAATAATAGACTTAAGCTGCTCTCTGGCTGCTTGGTCTGGGATTACTCCGCCATACTTAGCCTGCAAAGCGGCAGAAGAAGCGATCACATTGGAGGCAATAGTTAACCGATCACCTAACTTTGTCACGATAGCGCAAGCTGTCTCGTCACAGGATGTTTCAATACCAAGAATAACTTTCATGGAGGAATTGTAGCAGATCAAGCTAATGGGACAGTCTACTCATAGCATTATGAGCTTGTAGCTGAGCTAAAATAGCCGAGATTCCTTTTGCACAGCTTCCTCGCACTGCACCTCTAAACCAAGCTAGCTCATTATCATTTGGCTTTTGGCTTCCATTGCCCACAAGATCTCTTAAAATCTCTGGCACATAACCGTGCTCTTCATTTAGCTCGATTACCTCACTCATGTCGCTCCATCCAGAACCAACAAAAGCGTCTCCTTCCTCGACTCTTCCATCTTGAAAAGCCTCGCTTGCCTGTTCAAAATCGTACTCACTTGTATAGGCGTTCAGTAAGGTCCAAGATCCCGGCTCCAGAACTCCTCTTTGCCAATCATCTCCCTGGAAGCGATAGTATCCTTTTCGCTTCTCTCCGTTAGGGCCGTCTTTAGTTTTTAATTTTTTGCGGTGCTCTAGAGCTACTTGTAGTTCTGACCACGACAAATTTTGACCAGGTAAAAGTAGCAAAATTGAAGCATCAACTCCGTCGTGCCCCCAGCGAGTAGAAAAGTTGCCAGGAATACCATTAATCTCTCCGTTAAGCAATTTAGGTACTTGCCAGATCAGTTGCCCGATCGAATCATCCAGTTTTTGCCTGGTTAGTCGAGGCTGTCTTCCCGCAAAACGCAGATGGTCATGTATTGTTTCTAATACACCCTCTCGTCGCAAATGTAACTGAGCGAGCAGCGCCACCTTGGCTGAATACCAGGGTATACGGGCGTAACCCTGTTCCCAGACTCCAATGCATGACCTTTCCATAATTTTACCCTCATTGAGGTGCAAAGCGGTCTCCTCTAAGGCCACAGCCCGTGGCTTGTCGGAACCTCTGGGAGAGGAGAGTATATCCATACCCTTCTGGATAGCTATGGCATTGCCGGTTAACTCAGATGCCATACTATCAATTTGGTCATGTCCCCATAACCGATGAACCCTTAATCCCCCAGACTTCGGGTAGCGATCATACCGTACGCAGGGCAGGTTACCTCCCTTGAGACGATACATCGTATCAACCAAATCCTCATCTCCCGGTCTTGATTGCAGTCTGCGCATCTGCTCAGGTTCCCATTGTAGATCCAATAATCGAGTTAGAGTCGCTTGGCAAAACTCATCATCAGTTTTACCTGGGCCGTTTCTTTTAGCGTATTCTGGATTATTGAGTTTTCTAAAGTGTTTTCGCCAGTCAGGGTTAAAAGTCGACAGAACCGCGAGGACATGATCCCTTCTCCACCTGCCCATAAAAAAATGTCTATCATCGGCTCTACCTAAAGAAGTCTGATTAAGACCGTCTGGTTCCTGACGCGAAACAAGACGTAACTGGCTGTCTCTACCAAATTCTCCAAGAGCATCTAACCGAACTTTGGCTTGCCCAGGACTGAAAGCACCTCTGTCCGCATCTACAATCATAAAGTCTGTCTTCCAATTAAACTGCTAATTTTTCACAGAGTCAATCGGGGAGTTAGCTCAGTTGAATTTCAGCTAAAGTGTTATGCTCGTGGAAATCTCCCGAAGGGATAGATTCGAATAATTTAATAGCTGCGATGCTAATCGGACTTAACCTACTATTTATAACTATGTCTTCAAGCTGGGCCTCTAAGGTTTCATCGATCTCGTAACTGGGGATCTTGCCGATGGCAATATGAGGGATATACCGGCGATTGTCCACCTCTAATTTTATCTTCAAGAGCTGGTCCTTTAAGCGCTCTTCCAGCAGGAATAACTTATCAACATCGCCCTTCACTCCTAACCAAAAGGTATGCGGATCATGCAGTTTAGGAAAAGCGTCCATATAGGCTGGAGTGACTACAAAGGGTGGAATATCCAGCGCGGCCAGATTGATTATTTCCACCAAATCAGCTTTAAGGCTTTGGTCATGGTCGCCAATAAAAGCGAGTGTTAGATGAAGTTTATGATAATCCGTTAACCTAACCTCTGGAATCAGCTGTTTTAATCTCTCCTGAATCAGGTTGATTTCTTGTCTATTTTCTTCCGGAACTTCCAGAGCGATAAAGAAGCGCATTGCAGTTTATAGTATATAGTTTATGGTTTATAGTAAAGATAGATCGCGATGTTTAGTTATGAATCACTGGAAATTTGGCAACTAGCGATAGCATACGCTGGTGATATTTACAAAATAACCAATAAATTTCCTAAATATGAACTTTATGGTTTGTCTAGTCAGCTTCAAAGGGCCGGAGTCTCCGTTTCCGCTAATATCGCTGAGGGATCAGGCGCAATCGGCCTAAAAATAAACTAAATTATTTGGACATTGCTATAAAATCTGCGCTCGAAACAACATCCGAGATACAGATAGCTTTTGAATTAGGTTATATTGATGAGCAGACAAGATTCCTGCTGTATACTAAAGCAGAGCTGCTTATAAAAAGAATCCGTGCTTTCAAGACATTTCTTAAGAACCATAAACTATAAACTATCTACCATCAACTCACTCTTTAGTCCCTACTAAATACACCGCTTGCCAAGGCTTGTAGTTGGAGTAAAATTTCTCATTGATTAATTCCTGGCCATCTCGAGTGACCTTTCGGGTAAAGGTAATATTTGCTCCCCAGGCTGACCAATCAACCTGCTTGACAACCCCTTTGGGCAGAGTTGGATCATCCTGTCTCAAATCTGGAGGGGGAGGGGTTTGCTTCAGGATTATCGGGGTGGAGACCTCGGTCTTTCTGCCATCCGAAGTGCCATAAAAATTGACATACAGAGTCAATCCCTCGGTCCAGGCTTGGATCAAGATTGCTCCCGGGGTATCATTTTTAAACTTTAGATCGACTGTTGGGTAAAAGATTGTGGCATCAATTCCCGGAGGTGAATCCTCCTCGTAGTAATGGACCCGGTAAGCATGAGCAGTTCGGGCGGTGATCGGAACTCCAGAATTTAGAGCCGCCCGAAAAACAGTGGTCGAAACCTGACAAACCCCACCACCATCATCCAAGACAGTTCGTCCAGATTTAATGACATAGGCTTGTTTAAAACCAGTGGCTGCTGTGATGTCGCCTACGGTTTTATCAAAGGAAAATTCTTCTCCCGAAGCGATGACGACCCCATTGATTTTTTTGGCAGTCAGCACAACATTAAAAATCCGGTTGGGGATTGAGCCTGCAAATTTAGATACCCCCGAGCCGATCAACTCTTTGATCCCCAACTCATTGGCCAACCTATTTTTAGTGGGGATAGTTTGAATATCAAGCTGCAAAGGAGCCAGGTTACCAGACGAGAGAGCCTGGTTAACCAACAAAACCGAATCTTTAATCTGCAGCACTTTTCCTTCCTGAGGAGGGGAGAACTCGACGACCCGTTTGGTGGTGGTATCAAAAGAAAAAAGAGGTTCCTGCACTTCTCGATTAATGAATTGGGCAATATTACCTAAAAAGTCTGCTAGTTTAGCTTCGTTTAGGTGCATCAAGGGTTTGGGCTCGGTGTTCACCGAAGAAGCATCCGTCCGGTCGGTAGCATCCAGCATGGCTAAAACTGTGGGAAGGTCGAGGTAATAAGTTTGACCGAGGGCTTTTAGCTGAAGCGGCGATTCTTTGAGCTTGTCCAAGGTCTTTTTAATCTCTAAACCTTGGGCATATGTTAATTGAGGGTAGCTTGTTTTTAGCGGTAGTTCCTGGTCTGGCAAGACACCTGTTTGCAGAAAAGTAGTTAAGACCTCTTTAAGTTTTGCTTGGTCAACAAGTACGCCGGTTTGAGAAGGGGTGACGGTAATTGAACCCCCCTCAGCTTTAATCTGAGCATCGATGGCCGGTTCATCGATATCCTGAGCCATTTTTTCCAGTCTGGCAATTAAGCGATTATTCAAGCTGATCGGGCTTATCAAAGCAACTTGCCCAAATCCATGCGGGCTGACCGGATAAAAACGACTTCGGCCGTACTCAAAGGCTAAAGAGATCGTCCCGCTTAAGTTAACTAACTCCACCCAGGTTTCGTAATCTTTCATCACTAGGGTATAGCTACTCTGCTTGTAGTGAAAATTTAACGGAGTGCTGAGTCTTTGCTCTAAGACAGCCTGTACTTTTGTTTGGGTCTCGCTTGGAGTAAGCCCCCCGACAGAGACTCCGTCAATCGATATAAAAGGATAGATTTTTTCTAAAAAGGTTAGTTCAAAGAAAAGAATAATCACCAGGAGGACGGTTGTCGCGGCGCTAAAATAAAAGAGACTACTTTTATATAGAGGAGGTTTCTTGCTCGTCTTTGTCATAGGGCTATTATACGCTAGAGCTACTAGTTACCGGTTCTCTGTTCACGGTAATCCCTCCCCCTGTCTCTTTATTAGACTGTGAACTGATAACTGTGATCTGTGAACTGATTTAAGTATAATTATCCCTATATTATGCAGCGTCTGGTGATGATAATGATGGCCCTTTTAATAGTAGGCGCAGTCGCTTTCTGGAAGTTTGCTCCTAACTTTTGGAGTCCTCCAAAAGCTCCCGCTGCTCCTCAACCAGTAGAGCTGGCAGTCTGGGGGCTTTTCGAGGAGGAAGCCAACTTTCGGGTTATTGCCGAAAATTATCAGCGGACGCATCCAAATATCAAGATTGTGTATACCAAAGCCAACTTGCTAAATTATCGTCCTCGGGTACAGACCAAGATTCTAAATAAAGAGGGTCCGGATGTTTTTATGCTGCATAACACCTGGGTTCCGATGTTCCAAAAAACCCTAGCCCTTCAAGAAGCACCGGCTACGGTTTTTTCTGTGACCGACTACGCGCAAATATTCTATCCTGTCGCCAAAGACTCCTTTATCCAAAACAATAAAATTTATGCTGTGCCGGCTTCGATCAACGGACTAGCTCTGTTTGTGAACACCGACATTCTCAGGGCAGCCAATGTGGATATTCCTCAAACCTGGGATCAATTCCTAACCAGCGCAGTTAAAATGACGGTCAAAGACGATCGGGGTAATATTCAAACAGCCGGAGCTGCTATCGGTACTACCGAAAATATTGAGTATTGGTCAGACATACTGGGGTTACTTTTTTTCCAGCAACCAGGAGCCGATTTAAATAAGCCGAATACTCCAGAGGCGGTAGATATCTTGAAATTTTATACTAACTTTGTGCATGATCCCCGGCAGAAAGTTTGGGATGCCTCTGTAGGGTCGGCAGGACAGGCTTTTTATTCAGGCAGACTGGCTTATTATTTTGCTCCTTCCACCAAGATCAATGACATCAAGTTGGCTAACCCCCAACTGCATTTTCAAATTGCCCCAGTTCCCCAGTTGCCCGGGGGTAATGTCGGTTGGGGAACTTTTTGGGGATATGCAGTTTCCAGCACCTCACCCCACTCCAAAGAAGCTTGGGATTTTATCAAATATTTATCTTCACGAGACGTAGAGACTATTCTTTTTCAAAAAAATCAGGAAGCAGGCCTGGTACCCGAGCCCTACGCTCGGTTTGAGCTGCAAAGTAGTTTAAGTAACGATCCATTGCTGGCTCCAATTGTAAATCTTGCAACCAGCTTTAAATCCTGGTATTTGTCGTCCAAAACTATGGATCAGGGGGTCAATGACGAGATGATCAAATTATTTGCCACAGCCGTCAATTCAGTAAATTCCGGAGGAGATCCACAAAGGGCACTCAATGTCGTCGAAGAGGGTCGGGCAGCAATCTTAGATAAATACGTCAATAACCCTCCCCAGCCAACGAAATAGATTGTCGGCTCTTAGCTACCAGTCCACAGCCATGCAAAAAAATTACCGTGAACCCCGATATAATCGGGGTGAACTGTGAACTGTGAACTCCGAACTAATTGAAGGTAATCCAACTAGTTGAACCTCGGGGTGTAGCTCTACTCCAAAGCGATCTTTGACCTGTTGGTAACACAAGTGGGCCAGATCCCAAAAATCCTGAGCTGTCCCATTTCCAAGATTCACAAATAGATTTCCGTGGAAGTCGGTAATCTCCACATCTCCGACTCGCCTGCCCTTTAGCCCGAGGGCCTCAATAAAAACGTAAGCTGGGGTTTTTCCATAAGTATCTTCCCGAGGAGGAAGTTTTTCTAAAGCTGATTTAGGCACCTCAGAGGTAAACAGGTTTCGGAAAAAACTCCCCGGACATTTAAGCCCGGGTTTATATTTTTTCAAACGCATGGCGAGTACCTCACTCGATTCTCGAGATAGCGACTCTTTATCCCCCGGGGAGAATTTAAAGGTGGCGTCTAAAATCACACAGCCATTGGTTTTAAAAGCGCTGGATCTATACTCAAAACCACATTCTTCCCTAGTTAAGATCACCACCTCTTGTTTTTCGAGATCATATGCAGAGACAAACTCTAAGTGATCTCCGATCATTTGTCCGTAAGCTCCTGCGTTACCATAGATCGCTCCCCCGATAGTTCCGGGGATGCCGGTCATTTTTTGGATCCCGGTTAATGAGTTTTTAATACTAAAATCCACCAATTCTTGTAAACTAGTTCCCGCCTGGGCTCGGACTAAACCCTCTTCGACTACTATGCTTCGAGTAGCGACTTTTATCACTAACTTATCTACCCCCTGGTCCGAAACCAAGAGGTTACTCCCACCTCCGATCACAAAATAGGGAATAGAGTGGGTTTTAACCACTATTAACGCTTTGACCAACTCTTCGCTGGATTTAACTTCTAAAAAAGCTTTAGCCGGTCCACCGATCTCGACCGTGGTCAGTTCTCGAAAGCTTTTATCTGTCTCCAATTCACTAAACTCATTGTGTAAAATCTTCAAATATTCATCTAGCATGCTGTTAATTATACTCCTACTTATGGTACATTCATTTTTACTCGATCTGCCTCAAGAAATATATGGAAATAGCCATTTTAAAAACCCTGATCTATTTTGACCTTTTTGATTTTCCTCTCAAAGCTTGGGAGATCCAAAAATGGCTAATTGCTCGGAAATCGGATCTAAATGAACTCGATCAAGGTTTACGTACCCTAATCGCTCAAAAAAAAATTGCTCATCGCCATGGGCTAATATTTCTAAAAAATAGAGAAGTTCTCGTCTCCAGGCGGCTTCGTAAGTTGGTTCTCTCCGAGAAGCTTCTCTCTACTGCCTATTTTCTCTCCCGGATTTTACTAATTATCCCCTGGATTCAACTGGTAGGGATTACTGGAGATTTAAGCCTGATGAACTCCGGGAAAAAGGATAGAATCGAACTACTGGTCCTGACTTCGAAGAATCGGTTATGGGTTAGCCGACTACTCGCTCTGGGGCTGCTTGATTTATTTGGAGCCAAGAAAAAGTGCGCACCTTACTTTATTAGCATTGAAGCTTTGGAAGGTTCCCAAAAGGATATCTATGTTGCTCATCAGATCTTGCAGATGAAGGTCGTCTGGCAGCGAAACGAAATGTACCGCAAGTATTTGTATGCTAATTCCTGGGTCTTCGACCTGCTTCCCAACTGGATTACTCAAGTGGATTATGGAACTAGACGAACTGACGGTAGGTTTAAGTTCCTTAAGTTAAACGATCAGAGCTGTAAAGTTAATTTCAAGAGAAATCGCTTACAGAAACTCACTGATCCAGTGTTTTTACGACTGGAAATCTGGGCTAAACAAGTTCAAAAGGGGACTGACCAGCCATTTTCTGACCTGGCTCAGCTAGCTATTGTTAAGGAATACTCCAAACGCCTCAGGCGTCTTAAGATGGCTAATGGCTAATGGCTAATGGCTAATGGCTAATGGCTAATGGCTAATGGCTAATGGCTAATGGCTAATGGCTAATGGCTAATGGCTAATGGCTAATGGCTAATGGCTAATGGCTAATGGCTAATGGCTTTGTTAGTTCGGCTAGAAAATTACGTCAGAGAATGCTAAAATTCCTCAGTGCTTTAACAACTAAATATTCCCCTGTAGCAAAATGGGTTCCGATCCGCCTAGGCGGATCGTGAACGGGTTAACTACATTTTTGACTCCTGTCAGAATAAAGACAAAAGTTAACCCAGGAAGAGCTCGCTCTACCTACATCTTGTTGCAGTGGATACTTAATATTATTCCCCTGTAGCTCAATGGTAGAGCGTGCGACTGTTAATCGCCAGGTTCCTAGTTCGAGTCTAGGCGGGGGAGCCGAATTTTCTTAATCTAACCTATATTTATTTCTATAGAAAAAACATTGTGCAATATCTTAAGGTAAACAAAATACAAAAAGAATTTCACATAGAAGGTTTTCCTGATGGAGTAAAAGTTATAAGAGTGAAGGGTCGTAAGGCACAAAGGTTCTCCGATTTAGTACTTCATAAAAGAGATTTGGATTTTGCGGACGAGTGCTTGAATTGTATTAATCAAGCAACAAATGCACAAGAACTTATAAACGAAGCATTATGGCGATCAGCAATTATTTTCTATATAAAATGTTTTGGTAACAATGCATCACGCTCCCAGCTGAGCGAAAGAGTCATATATAAAAATGACCCAAAAGCGGTAAAAGTTTTCAATTATTTTAGTAATCTTCGTAATAAATATATTGTTCATGATGAGAATTCTTATTCACAAAGCCTTCCTGGAGCAATACTTAATAAAGGGGATAAATCTTATAAAATAGAAAAAATTATTTGTTTCTCTGCATTATTAGAAACACTTACTAAAAAAAATATAAACAAGTTGCATTTACTTATCAAGACAGCACAATTATATGTAGCTAGCCAAAATGATAAAATTTGTGAGATCTTAACTATTGAGCTCGAAGCAAGCCCTTATAATAAATTACTAAGTAGAGAGCCAGTTGTATATAATGCCCCAACTCTTAAAGAAATAGATAAAAAACGAGTTCTAAATAATTAACTAATAACTTTACACACGAACTTAGCTTTCTTATTTGTTCTAATCTTTCTCTTGCTTGCTCATCCCAGACTGGATAAATGATCAGATCGATTAAAACTAGGATTACGGAGTCAAAATCTGTTATTATAGCCTCCTATGAATTTTTCAAAGTCTCAGATAGAAGCAATGAGAATTGTTGTCGCTGACCTTGAGTTTATAAAAAAAGAGTGGAGCGCAGAAGCTGATGATGATAATTTGAGAAGGTTTTCTTCAACTCTACGACAACTTTTAATTGACGAAGGTGGTCTGATTCAAAAGGTTCAAGATTGGCTTGGAACGAGATGTTATGTCCAAGCATCACCAAATCCATTAGTGCAAAATAAGGTTGAAGAGGTGCGTTTCTATTCTGCCGGGGGTGCTGAATACGATGGGATGCGGATTCAAGAAATGATTGAGCTGAGTCGTGCTCTAAGTCCTGAGGAAGTTAAGAGAAGATTCGGTAAACAAACTAAACCACCACTTCAAAAATACACAATGGATTCATACTTGCTTGCTCCGAGCATTATTTATGAAGGAAACGTGTTTAATAGGATTGAGTTGATTAAGTTCATAGCAAATAAGTTAGGTGGCGCACATTATGAGGTAGATCCGAAAAAAATGGCAAGGATGAAGGCTCTCGATGAGGCAAAGGATCGTTATCAAATTGGAGGAAAGAGTTCTATTTACTTTGAGTTTCTATCGATTGGTCAGACTATTAGTAAAGGTAAATACATTGACAAGTTGAAGAAAAAAATAAAACATACTATTGCAATTTCTTAATTTCTTCCCACCTTTGTCTCATTTCCCCCATATAGCTTAGATTTTGAAAAGTTTGAATAATACTATCAAAATTAGGCTTATTTTCTGGTATAGTAATCCTAGGCTTGGGGAGCAAGATAACCTCAAAATCCAGGGTTATATCTTGTTTTGTTCCGCTGCTATTTCAAAGAAATATGCATTGCGTTGATTTTGGTAAATGGCATAACATAATAATAGCTAAAATAGCTATTAGAAAGGTGGTGAATAAATTATGGCAAAATATGTAGACGGGTTTGTTCTTGTAGTTCCAAAAGATAAAGTTGATGAATATAAAAAAATGGCAGAAGGTGGCCGCGATATGTGGATAAAGTATGGCGCGCTTGAATACTATGAGTGCCGTGGTAATGATCTTGTTCCTCAAGAAATGGGGGGTGAAAAGGCACGTGCATTCACTGAAATGGCTGAAGCAAAAAGTGACGAGACGGTTTGGTTTTCTTTTATCGTCTTTAAATCCAAAGAACATCGAGATGAAGTTAATGCTAAAGTGATGGAAGAAATGAACAAGCAGATGGAAGGAAACAAAGATATGTCCATGCCTTTTGACATGAAACGAATGGCTTACGGTGGTTTTCAAGTTGAAGTAGAAGGATAGAGAACTGACTTAAAACACGAAGCCGCTCTCCTAAAAGTTCCCCCACCCAGCTTACTGAATCTTTATATAGTATCCGATATATGTTCCTATATCTGCGCCTAAACCTCGTGTTGTGAACATCACGTTTTCAAAGTACAATCGACAATCTCCAGAGGTTCCGAAATCAAAGTAAGCGATCATTCCTCCAAAGGCAGCCTGCAGAGAGGCCATTGTCATTCTGCCCCAACCAACAAAGTTATCGAAAGTAGGACAATTAGTCATTGAGCAGCAGACCGTAACACCTTCCCCCCTGGTACTCTCAGTGACGGAAAGTCCGGCACCTAGTCCTAAGCCTACAAATACAAAGGTGTGACTTTCACCTGTTTCCACGCGCGTTATCTCGACATACATAATGCCAACACCTAGCTTGCCGGGGAACTTTTTAAGCCACTTTAGTTTTTTCTCCAGATCAGCCTTCTCTGCTGCAACAACAGCTCCGCTCATATTTGTAGTCACACCGTCAACCACGCGCAGGCGATAACAACAGGTCTCGTGTCTTTTTTCGCTAGAGGTGTCAGTCATTGTTTATTTATAACCATCCAATGATCCAAGTAATAAGGAAAGCGAAAAGCAACGTAATAAAAACAACGATTAAAGACTCAGACAATCCCAGATTGACGGTAAAAGGTTTCCCATTTTTGGCCATAGGTTCTCCTACTCTCATACTAGTAGATTTAGAAGTGGGTTGCAAGTGGAGCTAGTTGTCTTCTTTGTTGTGTTCTACTTTTATGGTGAGGTTTGGTTTAATACCAGCCAGTGCTGGCAAAAGATGATTCAAGACTTGCTCAGCAGTCATTCGGAATTCTTTGCCTCTTGCTGAAATTTTCAACCACCCTTCATTATCTTTGTAGTGTTTCTCCGTGAAGTTCTGAGTGCCCATATAAATCACATAGCTGTCGTCTTTAAGATTCATAATTAAATTTTACATGATATGCTCTATCTCATTTTATATTCCAGGATATCTCCAGGTTGACAATCCAAGGCTCTGCAGATCGCTTCTAGGGTAGAGAACCGGATAGCTTTGGCCTTTCCATTTTTCAAGATGGAAAGATTAGCCATGGTAATACCAACCTTTTCTGAAAGCACCGTGACGCTCATTTTTCGCTTTGCCAGCATCACATCGATGTTTATTATTATTGCCATAAATATGCTCTTAGACTGTTAAATCATTCTCTGATTTTATATCTACAGCATTTTGGAGAAGTTTTTGAAAAACAGCAGCGGCGGTTGCAATAACAGCGGCTGCGAAAGCTGCTAGAATTCCTATGGCCGTCGGGCCGGCTGGGTCATCACCTTTAGCAAAGAAACGGATGTAAAGCAGTGCTAACCCAATAAAACCTATCATACTAAGGGAAGCGAATTTCATATTCCGCAGTGTATTAACAGCTCCTTGGGAAAAGGACTTACCTGTATCAATGAAGCTTAATAATTTGAATGCTTGGTTAAGCCCAATAAAAAATGGGATAGAAGCTATGTAAATATAGATAATAAACGGATCTGTATAAATACTGATTAAACTTAAGCTAGCAGCTCTTCCTTCAGTTTGAGGAAACCAAATCATCCCCAGAAAGGCTCCGATTGCGATAAGACAGATGACAAACTTTAAGAATACTGTTGACCCCGATTTCATCGGGGTTGAACCTTTTTCATAACCATAAGAGTATTCTAATACGCTATTTATCGTTTGTCAATATATTGTTATCGTTGATCAATACATACTATTTCTCCAAATTTTGTCTCCAGGGTACCAAAACTAGCCCAACCAGGCAGCAGACACTCTATAAATTTGACCCCAAAGATATCGATCACAAGACTGGTGAAGTGCCTTTTACTAAAGCCTCGCTAGAAGAACAGCCATACTGCTCTGTGAATACCCACTGCCTGTCCACTTTCACTCAGCGCCTTTAGACAGAGTAAAAGTACTCAAGACAGGTAACAAAGATTTCGGCAACAGAATGGATATTTTGGTGGTAAACAGCTCCCACTTCTCGGAGTTTCTTTCAAGGCTAGAGAATGGAAATGCGTAAGTCTTGACATCTTCTTCTCCAATGTCGACAAAACCGCCGAATAGTTGACATTCATCAAGTGGTTTGTAGGTAACTGTAGCTAAATGTAGGTAATTGTAGGTAAAGTTTTCACTGTCACTGAAAACTTTTCTGCTAACCTTTTCAATTCAACACCACAATCGCCGCATTGAGCAGGATGGCAAAACTAACCCACAGCATATATGGGATAAGCAGATAAGACGCCAGCCTTGATAATGGGTAGAATTTCTTCATGGTCAGAACAATCAATGCCCACATGGCGACAATCACCAAGAGTGCAATAAGCGGCGATCTAAGCCCAAAGAAAATCGGGGACCAGATAAAGTTAAGTACTAGCTGGGCCAAGAAGTAGTTACCAGCCGTTTTGACTTTCTTTTTCTTCCAGCCCTGTTTCCAAATCAGATAAAAAGCCACGCCCATCATTAGGTATAAAAGTGTCCAGACCGGTCCAAAGATCCAGTTAGGGGGAGCAAAGAAGGGTTTGCTCAAGGTGGCGTACCAAGTGGGAATAGCTGAAATGGTAAATGAAGTTCCCAGAAACCCGACTAATTCACAGCTAATTACAGAAATAATAAGTTTAGGCAGGTTTTTCATTTATACTTACAAGTGATCTTCTTTATCCATCTCGGCCTCCTGTTTTGTCTTATGAACAGTTTCATCCTTGTGGTTAGGTGGCGAGTAGATAGTATAGAGCTGGAGTGGTTTATCGGGTGAAGTATTAATGACATTATGCTGAGTGCCCGCTGGTACCACAATTGCATCGCCATCTTGAATCACATGTTCTTCATCATCCATAACCACCATACCTTCACCAGCTTCCACCCGTAAAAACTGATCAACAATCTCATGAACCTCCATGCCGATTTCTTCACCAGGATTGAGTGACATCACTACTAATTGGACATATTGACTAGTATAAAGAACCTGGCGAAAGAAGGTGTTTTTAAGGGTGAGTTGTTCAATGTTTTGCAGGAAACCTATCACATATTTTACTGTATCTTAATTAAGTACCACTAGGGAAGTAGTTAAGATGGTGGCAAAGAAGTAAAATCTGTCTTTCAGAGCAAACTTGAATTAATTTGATACAATAGAGTCCTCTGAAACAGATAATTGCAGCCATTTCAGCAGTTGCCTTAACCGTCAGTCTGATCGTCATTGTTTTTACTATCAATCAAACAAATAACGAGGAGCAAAGACTGACCACTGACTTACAATATCGCTCTACTCTTCTGGCTGAAAGTTTCCGTGAAACAGTTGAGCCGAATTTTCTCAGTAAATCAAACGAATCTCTGCAGGCTGTTGTAGAGAAATTTGCCAACAGAGAACGCTTCGGAGGAATTGCAGTATATGATCATAAGGGAAATATCATTGCTATGTCCTCCAGTCTTCCAAAAGAAATACACGAAGCTCAGCAAATTGCGACAGATGCTATGGATGGAGATAAGGCAAATGGCGACTTCGTTGATTTCAATGACAAGAAAACATATCTTTTAGCAATTCCTCTTCACGGCGAAAAAAGCGTAGTCGGGTCCCTGATGATTGTACAGAATGCAGGATATATCGACAGCAGACTTACTGAAATATGGCAAAATAATTTGATCCGACTTTTTATTCAAATCTTTCTGATTGCTATTGCCGTCATGCTTGTCATCCGTTGGCTAATCTTTAAACCAATCAGAAATTTAGCAGAATCATTGAAGTCTGCCAGAACAGGGAATAGTGCTTCCAATAAATTTCTCGCCAATTCTTTACTTTTTCAACCGCTGACCAAGGAAATTTCCAATATCCAGAGAAGTCTTCGTGAGGCCCGAATTGCAGTAAGCGAAGAGGCGCGAGTCAGTTTAGAAAAACTTGATTCCCCCTGGACAGCCGAACGGTTGAAGCAATTTACAAAAGATATTCTGAAAGACCGGACAATTGTTGTTGTTTCCAACCGGGAGCCGTACATCCATACCAAAAATGGTAATAAAATTGGCTACTATTTTCCGGCCAGCGGGATGGTAACGGCAATTGAGCCGGTCATGCAGGCAACCGGTGGAACATGGGTTGCCCACGGAAGCGGAGATGCGGACAGACTGGTCGTAGATAAAAACGATACGATTCAGGTTCCGCCGAACGACTCGAAATACACGCTTAAACGGGTATGGCTGACAGAAGAGGAAGAACAAGGCTATTATTATGGTTTTTCCAATGAAGCGTTATATCCGCTCTGTCTGATGGCCCACACCAGGCCAATTTTCAGCCAGGAAGATTATGAACAGTATAAAAAAGTAAATAGAAAATTCGCGCAAACTATTCTTGCAGAGATAAAATATCTTAAAAAGCCAATTGTTTTTGTCCAAGATTTTCATTTTGCCCTACTGCCACGGATGATCAAAAATGCCAGGCCAGATGCGACAATCGGTCTTTTTTGGCATATTCCCTGGGTCAGTGCGGAATCATTCAGTATTTGTCCCCAGAAAAAAGAAATTTTAGATGGGATGCTAGGAGCAGATCTGATAGGATTTCATACCCAACTGCACTGTAATAATTTCATTGAGACTGTTGGACGGGAGCTGGAATCTCTTATTGATTTTGAGCAGTTTACTGTTACCAGAAACGAACACGTCTCCCTGATCAAGCCCTTTCCTGTGGGTATTGCGTTCTCCAACAATACCGAACAGGTGTCTGTTACTGAAGAAGAAATATTGGGGCGTAAAAAGCTTCTCAAAACCTTGGGTATTGATACAAAATATATTGGTATTGGCGTTGACCGATTAGACTATACAAAGGGAATCCTGGAGCGTATAAAAGGAATCGAGCTGTTTTTGGCAAAGTATCCTGCGTTTCGAGGAGAAGTGACCTTTATTCAGATTGCCCCACCCTCAAAAAGTAAGATTAAAAAATATCAGGAATTTGCCCAGGCTGTCGAGCAAGAAGTAGATAGGGTCAATTCCCAATTTGGGATCAAAAACTGGAAGCCAATTGTACTCATCGAAAAACTCCATACACACGATGAGTTGAATCAGTATTATAGAATTGCCGATTTATGTTTAGTAACGTCTCTTCATGATGGCATGAACCTTGTTGCCAAAGAATTTGTCGCTGCCAGAAATGATGAAAAAGGCGTCCTGATCTTAAGCCAGTTTACCGGGGCGGCAAAAGAATTAAAAGATGCTCTTATTGTAAATCCATATAGCGGAGAACAGACCGCAGAGGCAATCTATACTGCGCTCAACATGAGCTCCTCTGAACAGACCAAACGCATGAAAAAGTTACGAAGTTCTATCAGAAATAACAATATTTATCGCTGGTCCGCCGAATTCTTAAAAACAATGGTTAGTCGAGGGTAGATTTAGATGAAAATTGCTATTGTGTGCTCAAATTATTTTAATATTAGCCAAGAAACAGCCAATGGCACCGCAATCTTTGATTATAGTTTAATAACCAATTTGGTCAAACATACCAAGACTAAAAACCTGACGATAACCGCCTTCGCTTCTGGTGCTTCGCAACTGCCTGTCAAGGTTGAAAGCGTTGATGTAAATCCTTCATCGTCAAATGAAGACCTTATTGTCACCGGCAAAAATGTTTTATACGAATTGGCACTTCTCTCAAAAGCTTTTTCTCTGCAAGAGCAGTTTGATCTGTTTCATATTAATATTGGGGATGGAGATTTGGCCTTACCATTTTATCCCTTCGTCAAGAAGCCAATTCTGATTACCCTTCACCACATTCTGGACAAAGAGTTTATCAGAAGATATTTCTCTCTCTATCAGCAAAGTCCAAATGTCTTCTTTATCTCAGCCAGCAATGCGCAGCGGAAACTTCTACCAGATCTCAATTATCTAACTACCATTTATCACGGAGTAGACACGAACATTTTTCAATTTAACTCAACAGGTGGAGCAAGTATTATGTGGGCTGGCAGGGCAATTCCTGAAAAAGGCCTAGACCTTGTAGTTGAAGTAGCAGATAGAGTAAAACAAGAGACTAAGTTATTTGGAATTCACAGAAAAGAACATCAGGCTTGGTTAAAAAAAACCGTACTGGATAAAATCAATGTTACCAATCGTCCTGTGCCAATTTCTCTTGAAATGGGTCTGCAGAGACTCCAGCTGGTAGAGTATTTTCAAACCAGCAAACTATTTCTTTTCCCCGTATCTTACGAAGAATCGTTCGGACTTGTGCTGATTGAAGCCATGAGCTGCGGTACGCCAGTTGTGACCTTCGCCAAAGGTTCGATACCTGAAATTATTAAAGATGGTGAAACAGGATTTATTGTTAATTCGTCAAACGAGGATATTCGGGGAGACTGGATTATAAAAAAAACAGGCGTTGAAGGATTGATAGAAGCGGTGGAAAGGATTTATTCGATGCCTGAAGACAAGTATCTTGCTATGCGAAAAGCCTGTCTGAGTCGCGTAGAAAAACATTTTACTATCGAGAAAATGGTAGAAAACTATATCCAGGCATATAAAACTGTCAGAAGAGGGGGGCTGGCGAATAAAGCTACAACAACAGAGAAAACAGCATGGGAGAAATAGTCAGAAAAGCCATGGAATAATTGAGCATGAATACTCCAAAACAGTCTCGATAAACAGTGGAGACATTACTTCCAGTATATACCTTCTCTCCTCTCTTTAGACCCTGTTTTATTGCTGGTATTATTGCTATTATCAGAATACAAATGTCACGTTTGAATCAGAAAAAGCTCAAGAAGCTTGCCAAAAAGGTTTGGGGAAATATTAAAACAGTCCTCTTAACTATCCGAAGAAAGCTTAAATTGATTATCGCCTTAATCCTCCTCTTTGCTGTCGTCTTATTCTTGATCGTTGAACTTTTTTCAGTTTTACTAATCAAAAAATTAGGTTGGAATTATGAACCGGCATATCTTCGAATAATCAAAGGATATACTTCCTCAAATCTCGTTGGAGGCAGAACCGAATACCACTCTTGGGGGTCTTGGAACGTCTCCAATTATTCTGGGAGGATCGCCAATAACTGCTTTGACATTAAATATAATTTTAACTCTTATGGGGCCAGAGACAAAGAGAGGTCCAAAGAAGGCCAAAATAGAACCATAGTCCTGGGGGATTCTTTCACGGAAGGTTGGGGAGTGCCGCAAGATAAAATTTTAGCCGCGGACCTAGAAAAACTCTCGGGCAAAGAATACTTAAATTTTGGTGTGTCTGGCTCAGGCACAGGCCCCTTAAATGAGTATGTTTTATACCGAGATTTTGCCAGTGAATTCGAGCATGATGCAGTCCTAGTTGGGTTTTATCCTGGTAACGATTTTAAAGATAATGATCCTGTAGCTTGGGGAGGGTCAACAACAGTTTATTATCGTCCGTTCTGGAAGTTAACCGAGGATAAACAAGATATAGAGATTGTTTATTTTGCCAAACAAGAGGAAGGAAAATTTCTGCCCGGACTAGAGCCCGAGAACAGAACACCACATTTTAAAATCTACCAAGGCGCAAGGGAATTTAGTGCTTTTTTAAACCTATTAGTAGTGCTGCAGAATTATAAAATCAGCCTCTCCAAACAAAGCGCGACCCAATTTGCCTACAACCTAGAAGTCTCTGAGGACGCCAAGCAAGCGACTCTCATCGCTTATGATAAGTTTGCGCAGCTGATTGGGGACAAAAAGAAATACATTTTTGTTATTCCCGCCGCCTCAGATGTGTTTTATTACCTCAAGACCGGCAAAGCTAAAGTCCCTCAGTTTGAAGAGTTCAAGGACTCTTTAACTAGTCAGGGCTGGCAAGTGATCGATACGATTGATGCCTTTGCGAACTTGCCCGAGGATAAAATTCCAGAATATTTTATCTGCGATGGCCACTGGAATTACAAAGGAGACCAACTAGTGGCTGATTACTTACATAAAATTATTGATCAGTAGTTATAAAAAAGTTTTCTGGTCAAAAGATTTGTATCAAGACCCAACCAACATACACGACTCCTTACCTCAAGAGGATCTGTTCTTTGCTTTCCGAGCAAGTTTTATGTTGTGAGCATAAGCTCTTTGCTGGGCCTCAGTTGGTTTTTCTCTTTGAGGGATATCTGCTCGGTCTTTTGCCTCAAAGAGATCTCCCTTAATATGTTTGGGTTCTGAAAGTTTTGCCAGTAACTCTCCGGCATCAGCTGTGTCAGGAACTAATCTTTCACCTTCCATGTGGGCTGATTCTTTGTTAATCAACCAGGCTTGAGTATCCCAAGAGCCGCTCGGTCTTTTGCCAGCCAGTCTTTGAAGGTCTCCATCATTTTCTCCAATGTCATGGTACCTAAAGATAGTAAATTCCTCGGTTGGCCTAACCACAATGCGGTAATAATTACCTGCTCCAGCCTCACCGGGCTTTTTTCTGGATGCCATCTGCCTCACCCCCTTTGGCCAATGATATGACTTTAATCCTCAGATAGCATTAAAAAGTGGTAAGAATAGTGTATAAAACAGGTTTAGTCAGCCATTTAAGATTTGGAATCCCTTTGGCCCGTTTCCTTGTAGGCTCTTTTTAATTCTGCTATATCAAACTTTTTCATTTTAAGAAACGCTTCTGTTATCCTTGCGATTTTCTTTTCGTCTTTATTTTTCACCATCTCATCTATTACCGTTGGAACGATCTGCCAGGAGACACCGTACTTGTCCTTGAGCCAGCCACATTGTTCTGATTCAGGCACAGCAGAGAGTCTTTCCCAGTAATAGTCGATCTCCTTTTGGGTATTGCAGCATACCCTAAACGAAATTGCTTCATTGAAAGTGAAGCGATGCGCGTGTGCGCTATCCATAGCTCCAAACTCCTGATCTTCAAGAGTTAAAGTGGCATACTTTACAGTGCCTTCTTGGTCTGGTTCCTCACCTTTACCGTAACGGGCAAGAATGTCCGCCCTACCATTTGGGAATATTGATGTATAAAAGTTGACCGCTTCTTCTGCCTTACCGCATACGTCACCGACAAACATAAGCATAGGAGTAATTTTCTGCTTTATCTCACTCTCTCCCACAAAAATTATCTGCCACGAAAGACCGTATTTGTCTTGTAACCATCCGTACCTTTCGCTAAACGGATATTCGTCAAGTTCCATAAGTATAGTACCTCCCTCTGAGAGCTTTTCCCATATGGCATCGACCTCAGCCTTAGTTTGGCACTTAACCTGGAATGAAATGGATGGATTGAATTTAAAGAGTGGACCTGCGCTAATCGCCATGAACGGTTGCCCCGAAAGGATAAAGGACACAACATCACAATCGCCAGACGGGGTATTGTGCAGAGTCGTGAGATTTGTGATTTTTGAGTCCGAGAATAGAGAAGTGTAAAACTCGGCTGCCGCCTTGGCTTCTGTGTTAAACCATAAATGTGGTGTGATTTTTTGCATAAGTTTTATTAAAGATGGTAATTTAACTAATTATAAGTGTCAAGATAAAAACAGTTTTTATCTGGGTATTTATTTTGAAGTTCATGAAGTATGCGTTTTGAAGGCTGCTTAGATGTCTCATCTCTCATTAATGAAATTATACCTCACCCTGGATTTTACTAGTGTATAATCTGTTGATGAGGATTCCGCCGGAGGCCAAGAGAGTATTTAAAGGGATCATCTTTGACGTCTATCAATGGCCACAAAAACTCTTTGATGGGACAGAGACTACCTTTGAAATGCTCAAGCGAGTCAACACTGCCGAAATCATCGCCGTTAAAGACGGCAAGCTTTGTCTCACCCACCAGTCTCAGCCCAATAAGGCAGACTTTTATTCTGTCTTCGGAGGAAGAGGTGAAGAAGAGGAAGACCCTTTGGATACTGCCAAGCGCGAGCTGCTGGAAGAGTCTGGTCTATCCTCAGACAACTGGGAGTTATTCAAAGAATACCAACCGCTGCATAAGATCGACTGGAGTATTTATGTCTATATCGCCAAAGATTGTAAGCAGGTTGCAGCTCCCCGGTTGGATGCTGGAGAACAGATCGAAGTAATGGAGCGTACCTTCGAGGAGTTTATCGATATTGTCCTCTCGGATAAATATTGGGGTAATGAGCTTGTGTTGGATGTCTTAAGGATGAAAGACCGCGGAACCTTGGAGCAGTTTAAAAGTAAATGCTTGACAACAACATAGACTTAAATCTAATCTTAAGGTAGTACTAACTTTAAATGCCCAAGATTTTATTAGCATCGGTGATTGGCTTAGTTGCTTATCTTGCTCTTACCGTTTCCTCTGTTTCCGCTCAAACTACCGCCCGCTTCTATGACTGGAGTTCGACCGTGGATACCAGAGATTCAAAAGTTCTAGGCATTACTGTTTTTGCTCAAGAAGCTAGTGGCTCAGCAAATGTTGAAACCACGGTTGACAGTTTTAAACAATATAATAGGTATCTACTGGGAGCGAATTTAACACCAGGAAGCTTCTTTTACTTTATCAAACCTTTCCAAGAGAATTTAGTTTTGACATTCACTACAGACCCCAAACAAAAAGAAAGCTTAAGACTGGAAATTGCCGGTGAGAGACTAGAGGAAATGCAAAAACTAGTGAGTTCTGCCAATGCGGGAGCGATCAACAATGCTGTCAATAACTATAAATCCTCGATGGAAAGTGCTACATCAGGATTGAACCAACTGCAACAGCAAAACACATCTGGTTTAGACGTTTTAATCAAAGAGGTAGAGCAGGAAACCGCCAAGCATAATATTGTACTGGAAGAAGCGGCAGTCAAAGCCCCGGAAGGTGCTAAAGACGAAATGCAAGGCGCGATAGAGGCGGCTTGGAAAAGCACTGATCTGGCGGCTGATTTAAGCGGTAGGGTAGCAGTTCCTCCAGATGTGGTAGATCGACTAAAGGCCCTACAGTCCCAAGGGCTACTCTCTGATGAAGAGGTCACTAAAATAGTTAGTGTCAAGACCAGGACTGAAGCCAGGGAAGAGCTGAAAAAATTTGTTAAGGAGGGGGTTGTCTCGGGGGCGGACTTTAGCCGAATGAATGAAAATGTCAAAGCCTTCTTTCCTGATGAGTTTTATAAAATCCACGAGACAAAACGTTTCTTGGAAATGCAAAAACTTGAACAGCAAAAACCTGACGATAGTACTTTAGCTAAAATTCAGGATTTCGCAAAAACCTACAAACAAGGTGACTCCGTACCCTCACCTCTCAGAAGGTATTGGGTGTCGGTAGTAAGGTTGGAAGAGCTCCAAAACACCTTAAGACCAGATCTAATTGACGCCACTCTATTCAGAAATGATTCGTCAGAAGCTAAAAAGTTTACC
This sequence comes from Candidatus Daviesbacteria bacterium RIFCSPHIGHO2_02_FULL_43_12, assembly GCA_001776775.1. Taxonomy (GTDB): domain Bacteria; phylum Patescibacteriota; class Microgenomatia; order Daviesbacterales; family UBA10151; genus HO2-FULL-47-45. Next base: position 193,412 of record MFDD01000014.1, on the reverse strand, counting down.
GAAGTGGTGGAAAGATTCAAACCCAGGCCGGAAGATATCGCCTATGTTAGCGACTTTATCCAAAAAAACAATGCGGATGTTTCATCGCTACCTCCTGAATATCAGAGAATGTACAACTTGGCAAAACAATACGGTGCGCAGTGTGGAGCAGGACAACACTGGCAATCCGAAGGTCAAGGAGGCGGGTTTTGTTTACCAGATGGTTCAAATATCGACACCTCGTCTTTTAGAAATCTTCCTGCCGGCAAAAGTTGTAACGGTTTGGCTATTTCGGCGAAGGGTCCGACTGGAGCCTGTGGCAGTTATACCAGCGATTGTGTTCCTCCAGGTTGGAGTATAGTTTCAAGCTGTGTTCAGACTCCGACCTCGACTGCAGAGGGGTCTACCGGAAGTGGGAAAATCATTACTTGTCCATCAAATGCTCATTTCGTATCTGTACCCTATGATCCAAATGGCGGTTATTGTATTCCTAACTACACCAGAGTCGGTAACGACTCCACTACTGGTTTAACTGATAGTGCTTGTCCGGCAGGCTATCATAGGAGCTATTCAGGAGGCCCATGTATCCCCGATTATAATAGTAGCTCCGGCAATAGTGGTTCTTTTAACTCTGCCTTATCTCCGATAACTTCAACCCCAGGAGGAGCCTATTATACTGGCTCTGGGCAATGTGGCCAAGGTGCTAACTGGGTTCCGGAACCAATTAATCCAAGGGGTGGATATTGTGCTCCGAGCAGCTATCAGGGCAATGATTCAGGGTCGAATAATAACGCCAACAGCGGTCCTTCTCGGGAGTCGCAAGAAGCAGCTTGTCGTGCCGGTGGAGGGATTTGTCGTAGCTGGGTCAATGGAGCCTGCGGCTGTGAACGCCCCAATTCGGGCACAACAGGAGGCAACACGCCCCCGTCTGGTTATGGGTCTTGTGGGGCTGGTTTATATTGGAATGGTTCAGGCTGTACGAGCTCAACTTCTAACCAAACCTCAGGATCTGGAGGAACAAACGATAGCCCTGAGGCAGCGTGTGGAAGAGCCGCTGGATGTAGCTGGAATGGATCAAGCTGTAATTGTAGTAGTGGAGGGGGAAGCACGTCACCTTCGCCGGAGAATACTACTCAACAACCTCCAACAACAACCTCCTCTCCATCTGAGCCTGCCCCAGTTCAAGAGACACAACAAACACAACAAGCACCACCTCCTGCAGAGGCAGCACCTGCCCCCTCCCCGTAAAATTAATTTAGGAAAAATTCCTTTAAAATCTTCACTTAAGATGCTAAAATCAGCTAGACAAAGAAAGGAGGAGAAAATGGCACAACTTAATCCTTATCTACATTTTGATGGAACAGCCCGTGAAGCAATGAACTTTTATAAAGAAGTTTTGGGTGGAGAATTAGAGTTTACAACCGTTGGGGAGTCCGGCATGATGGGAGATTGGCCCGACAATATGCCTAAACCAGATCCCGAAAAGATTATGCACTCGAGTCTTAAAAAGGAAGCCTGGACAATCTTAGCCTCAGATATGATGGACCCTTCCAGTTTTACCAAAGGAGACAATGTGGATCTTTGCTTAGTTTGCGAAAGTAAAGAAGAGATCGAAGATCTCTATAACAAGCTATCTGAGGGTGGAAAAGTCTTTATGGAGCTTGATAAACAATCATTTGGGTGGTTTGCTCAGTTTACAGACAAATTTGGCACCGAATGGATGCTGCAGTTTGACGGAGATAAATAATCCAAAATGAACGACCAAGCCGTCAAGCATAAGATCCTGGCCTTTTTAAAGGAGCACACGCTTTGTGTGATCTCGACAATTCACGCCGATGGTCATGGCCCGGAAAGTGCAGTGGTCGCCTTTGTAGAAACAGATAATCTGGAAATAGTTTTTGGAACCTCCAATATCTCCCGTAAATACAAAAACATCCAAGCCGATAATAGAGTAGCTTTAGTGATCGGCTGGAGTAGCGAAACCGGAACTATTCAATACGAGGGTCAAGCGAGTGAGCTATCTAAAGAAGAATCAGAAAAATATGCTCTTTTGCAAATAGCCAAGAATCCTTCTTCCGCATCCTTTAAGGATAGAGAAGATCAAAGATATTTTATCGTCAAGCCATCCTGGATCCGCTTTATGGACTTTGGATCAAAGCCTCCACAAACTTACGAGCTTAATTTCTAAATGGGAAAACTAGTCTTTGTAGTTCATAAACATGACGCCACCCAACTGCACTACGATTTTAGGTTGCAGATCGGGGACACCATGCCTTCTTGGGCTATTCCCAAAGGCCCGACTCTGGACCCTCAGTTTAAAAGACTGGCTATGAAAGTTGACGACCACGACTTGAGCTATAAAGACTTTGAAGGAGTCATCGATGAGGGTAAATATGGTGCCGGCCCGGTCATGATCTGGGACGAGGGGACATATCTTCCAGAGGTGGAAGTCGCTAAGGGAGAAAGAGTTAGAGTCGAAGGCTTTGAGGAAGGTCAGGAAGTCATTCAGGAGGAATTGACCAAAGGAGAGATTAAATTCTTTCTGGAGGGCAGCAAACTGAAGGGCTCTTTTGCCTTAGTCAAAACCAAAGGTTTTCCGCCTGGGGTCAAAAATGCTTGGCTCTTGATTAAACATAAGGACGAATATATAAAGGTGGGGTTTGACGCTAAAGACTACGACTTCTCCGCCCACTCGGGCAGATCCATCTCCGAGATCAAATAGCGAGCTCTCTACCCTCCTTAAGTAACCCTTATTGACTTTTTATAAGATAGAAATTATTATCTGATTTAATATGGCAGAGAGACCAACAAAGAAAAGAAACAGTCCGGTTATAGCAAAGGTAGTTGCTGCTGGAATATGTCCAGTACATGGCCCAGAAGTAATTGTTCAAGGCTCGGGAGGAACTCCAAAAGAACGTCAAGCAGCAATGGATGACTTAGCAGGTCAAGTGTTACCACATAGAGAAAGGGCAGATCAGAGCAGAAAAAGAGATTTTGTTTCTGGCCCGCCAAAGAACTGGGGGGCTTCCTGGGAACCAAGGCCTATCTGGGGTCAGGGTTTGGCCAGTAATACCAAGGGACAAAGAGTAAACTAAAGCTAAAATTCCTGAGTTCAACTAGCAGCTAAGGAAGGTTGCTTCCAGTAAAAGAGCGCCTACCCGATAGATCGCTCACCGTTCTTTCGGTTAAACCTCGGCCTTTGCTTTTCCGAGAAATGCCATCAAAGGCCAGACCTAAACCTCCTAGACTTGCGGCTATGGCAGCTCCAACTACCAAATCTGGAGCCCGATGAGTGGCCAAGAAGACTGCTCCTACAAAGCCCAAATACATAGCTCCAAATCCTGACAGTATTTCAGTTATCGGCAGGTGCTTGTGGAGACTCTCTCGAAGTTGCATTGCATAAGTTGGCGCTTTTTGAATCGTTGTCTTAGCCACCTCGACTATATTTATTAATGACCGTCCGGCTCTTTCAGTAAAATTCAACATCTATAGATATTATATACTCATATCCGAAACAATCAAGTAATTATTTAAGCTGCTATAATTTATCTTATGTTTTGGTGGTTGGGCATCCCACTCGCGATTGGAACTTTCATGGGGCTATTTGGCCTAGCTGCCACTGTCTTTTGGATTTGGATGTTAGTAGATGCGATCCAGAGAAAGTTCAAGGATCAATCAGAGCGTTTAGTCTGGGTACTGGTGATTGTCTTTACCCATTTTGCGGGAGCTTTAATCTATTATTTTGTAGTCAAAGCTAATTCAAAAGCATAATCCAGAGTCTATAAAACGACCTCTTCTTTAAACCTATCTACTCCAAGTTTTTGGCGGTATTCGGTCATATCCTGGATTACTCCCGGAGTGGGGATAATCTCTTTTCCAGCCACTCTTGCTATCATCTCCTGGCTGGGTTTCCAATCTATCCCAGCTTTATCAAATAGCTTTTTAAACTGAAAACACTCTTGGAAAAGGGCTTGTTTCTTTTGTTCCTCAAATCCAGAGTCAATAATATGAATGTAGAGGTCTTGAGATTTAAGGAGAGTTTCTTTAGTTAGGGCCTCTATCTCTTTTTGATCTAATATCTCTCCATCAGCCACCACGGCTACTTTTCTTAAATCATCAATTGGGTTTCCGGAGAGTAAGTTAGTGTGACACCCGACACCTTTAATCTCCCATTTGGTTCCTGCATATAATAAGTACATATAAACCTGCTTGATCTTGGGTAAAAACTGCTGGGGCCAGCTAAGAGCTAGGGGGTTTAGATCAGGAAAGTTTTTCACCAGCAGCGCATACTCCTGACCATCGATAGCTACCTGGTACGGTCCGTAAACATCGATCCCAAAATCGGTGACGATATCGTTATACAATCCGTGGACCAAGCTCGTTAGCCCTAAGTTGAGCTTGGCAATCAACCTAGATTCCTCTCGATCTTGAACTGGGCTTAATTCTAACTGACTGAGTCTGTCTTCTACCTCTTCCTGACTCCAGTACAGGTTAGAGTGCACACAAAACGAATCAATCGGCACAAGCTTGCGAATGGTTTCTAGCAAGAGATTAAAAACTTTCTGGTAAGGCTTTTGAACCTGCCGTTTTCTCTCCTCAGACAGTCCCACATACGAGCGCATAATTTTATACAAAATAAAGCGCAGGTTAGAAACAGTGGGGAGTAGTTCTGGTTGAAGCTTATTTTTTTGTAAAGCCTCCGCGACTTTAATCACAAACAGGTCATACCACAGGGGCAAAGAGTCAGTCATCGGAAACGGTTTTTCGGCCTCGGCTGAGGTACCTAAAGCGTTGGCTGATATCCCAGTGATAAACTCTTCAAATAGCTGTCCGTTTTTCTTCATTTTAATTTATAAACCTTACCCTGGGTGCCATCGACATATACTTGATCGCCATTTTTTAAAGTCTTGGTTCCAAGCTTTGTCGCGACTACACAGGGAATACCTAATTCCCGGCTCAATATAGCAGCATGAGCCGTCACTCCACCAATATCAGTCACAATCGCCGAGGCCATACTCATCACCAGGACCATAGAGGGATCAGTCATATTCGTGACTAAAATGTCGCCTTCCTTAAATCCTGAGATGTCTTGCCGGGGAAATAGTATTTTGGCTGGGCCTGTAGCGGAACCCTGACTAGCTGGAGTACCTTCAAGGACTAATTCTTTCATGGAGAAATTATATCAGTAAAGTTGTAGTTAGGAGATTTTGCCAGCCCTTCTTTGACGTATTCGCCAGACTCCAAGCGTATAGAGTTCATTGAGTTTGTTAAAATCAACATCGAAGGAGTCTCCTTCTTCTCCAGATAGCTTGTCTACTCTAAAACTAGCCGTAATAAGACCTTCCGCATCTCGTTGAGCTTCCAATCTGACACTATCCAAAAAGCCTAATACCCCTCCGACCGCTTCGATATCGGTAACCGGTTTGCCGCTTTCATGAAGTAAAACTCCCGAAGTCATCCATGGTTCCCAAACCCCTCGATGCGTTCCGCCGATCAGACCAGCGTTCTCTCTAACTAAGGGTCTGCTTGCCCATAGCTCACCTACGATATCTGTCACCGGCAAAGTATCAGTATCATAACCTGCAAGTCTCAAATTGTTTACTTGGGGGAATAGGGAAGATGTAACTAGACTAAGTGAGCCAATCGCTCTCGCCACGGCAACTGAAGTATCGGCTGCAGCATCCACTGGGTTATGAAGTCCGACCAACTCCCTGTCCTCACCCCTCAGCCATTCTTTAATAACTTCTTCTTCAAGCTCATCACGAGATCTGCCAAGTAAAGCAGGATCTCGAATCTCTTGATCTCTGGTAACTACAGCATCCGTTCTCTGTCCTTCTACACCCCAAAAATTATCTTCCGGGTTTCTTTCTCCAGCTGAGCCAAATCCAAGCAGTAAGCCCTTTGCTCGCATTGGTTGTGTTTCATCAAACATTGGGTCTACCTGTCTCATAATCCGGGTAATGGTGTGGACAGTCCTATCCTTTGGGCTTACGTAGGGTTTAGTGGTTAGCCCTGCGAAGTCACCAGAGTTTCTGAGGAGGACACCTTTAGTGGCAGCAGCCAATTCTCCTCTTAAGGTTAACCCCTCGCCCTGTTTTTCGCCGTGTCTCACCGCCATAGCTACCAAACGAACTGGCCATCCGGGTGGTCCTTGTTCTTTGGCTCGATGAATAATAGTTGGTCCATCTGTTTCTGAGGCCATAGTTGTAAATACCACCAGATCATAACATGTCTTATAGCAATATGCAAATCTGGATGCCATCCCTTGATGTCCTTTAATTATTCTAATTTCACGAGTATAATCTCTGCAGACTCATGAAAGAGCTTATCGGAATTATCGCCGTTATCTTAACTATTATCGGCCACGGCTTCTACATCTTAGATATCCTCAAAAACAAAACCAAGCCACATGTCTTTTCCTGGATCATTTGGGCAGTAATGACGATAATCGCCTTTTTAGGTCAATGGCAAAAAGGTGGGGGAGCCGGTTCCTGGACCACTGCCGCCACCGGTCTAATGACCATCCTTATTGCCATACTCGCCTTCAAAAAAGGCAGCAAAGATATCACCAGATCAGATAAGTTCTTTTTTGGAGGGGCCTTGCTGGCGATTATCCCCTGGATACTCACTAAAGACCCCACGCTCTCGGTAATAATTATTACCTTAATCGACGTCTCAGCCGCTGTCCCAACTCTGCGCAAGACTATCAAATCTCCCCGTAGTGAAACATTTATGACCTATTTTCTAAATATCTTCCGTCATGGATTATCTATTCTGGCTTTGGAAAGGTTAAACCTGGCCACTTTTCTTTTTCCCACAGCCTTGTTTTTTGTAAATTTAACGATCGCGCTGGTAATTCTTAAACACAAATTAACTACTCGTAAATTAGGAAGACTATCTTAGCAGTGAGTGTGATTTTAGTTCCTCAATGTTTTTTATCACAATTCGCCGCTTCTTATACCCCACAAATCCCTCTCTTTCTAGGTTTTTAATTTCGACACTGGCCGTCTCCCGGCTAACCCCTACTAAACTAGCAATCTGTTTATGAGATAAGACCATCGGCAGCTCGACTCCCTGACCGCTTTTTTGTCCAAATCTTTCTGCACAAAGAATCAAGATAGAGGTTACCTTGTCTGCCGCGTTACCGAACACCAGATGTTCCATCCGGGTCATCAAGCCACCCATTCTAACCAGAATCTTGCTGGATAAGTTAAAACACATCTCATGGTGAGACTTTATAGATGACAAAAACTCATCACGGGGGACACATCTTAGCTCAACGGGAGTTAGAGTTTCCAGATAATAAAGAAATTCGCTGCCATGCACAGCCCAGATACTCGGAAAAAAATCTCCCGGCATAAAAATAATGGAAGTAAATTCCTCACCTTCCGGAGAAATAGAATATTGGCGAACGTAGCCTTTAACCAAAGAAAACACTCCTCTAGGGATATCTCCGGCATGCAAAATAACCTCCCCTTTTTTGTAGTGGATTAATTTGAAACCACCATAAAATGTCTCCATCAAGGCACCTTCTTGCATCAGATCAATTTTACCCCAAGCCAGAGATTTAAACAATCCATCTTGTAAGAATTCTCACAGGCTAATTGTGAGCACTATTACTGTGTGACTCTATGTCTTTAACATAAACTCATTTAATATGAGCAATTTAAACCAAATAAAACAGTCCTTAGAAGAGCAGAAAAAACAGCTTCTCCAGAGGTTAGATTCCTTCGCAACAGAAGACCTATTCTTAAGAGATTCAGTTTCTGAAGTCTCTTCGGCTGAACATCAAATGTGGTTAACAGAGGTAGCACCTCTTCGTATGGAAGTCAAAGCTCACTCTGGCAATCTGCTCAAAGAGATTCAGCACTCTTTGCAAAGGTTAGAACAAGGCAGCTATGGGCGGTGCGAAAAGTGTGGTCAGCAGATTGACGCCCAGAGGCTGCGGATTATTGCCACCGCCGCCAAATGCCAGGAGTGCTCAAAATGAACAAAGGGCCACCCTAGATGGAAAAACCTTCTTGTATCTTTGTTTAATTAATTATGAAAACATATCTTTCGCTATATCTTAATAAAAACCGCTCGGTCAGGTCTCGGCTGCTTTATCTATTGGCTCGCCGCAAACTCCGTTTTCTCTCATCTCGAAAAAAAGGGGAGCTTATAGCTTCACCTGATATGCTTTTTGGGTGAGGATCCAATTCATCTGACAAAGTTTTAAAAAGTAGCTAAAATATCTTCTGGTATAATCCTTCTAATGAATAAGGTGACAGTTTTAGTAGAAGGTTATGCTCGTCCTGGACCGAACGACTCATTCTTAGCCAGTTCAACTACCTCGCTCATCGAGACATCGGATAAAAAGATCCTAGTCGACCCAGGGGCTAATAAGGAGTTGCTTCTGGCAGGCTTAGCTAAACTGAATATCAAACCAGAGGAGATCAGCTTGATCTACATTAGCCACTACCACCCGGATCATTTCTTAAATATCAACCTCTTTCCCAATTTAGACATCTATGAGGGGACTATTAAGTGGCGAAAAGACAAAGAATACTTTCATTCGGATTTTATTCCTGGGACAGATATCGCTATTTTACCCACCCCCGGACATACTTCTGATCATTCCTCACTGTTGGTAAGTACCAAAGAAGGAGTAATTTGTATCGCTGGTGATGTCTTCTGGTGGGAAGATGGTCAACAAAAGTCAGAAACGAAAGAGGATTTATTAAGCTTCAAGGATCCATATGCTACCGATGAAAAAGCTTTGATGAAATCTCGAGATCTTGTTTTAGAAAAGGCTGACCCAATCATTCCCGGCCATGGCAAAATCTTCAAAAACCCAACAAGACTCAACTCTACTTAAACAAATTAAGTCTACGCACGCCTGATCTAGTCATAAACGTTCTTACTCTTGGTGCCTGGTCAGCCATAAAGTCGTCAAAGTGTTGCCTGGTGGGTATTGACTCGATCCCGTCACCGCCCGGCCCAGCAATCTTGAGGGCTGCAAAAAGATGTGCATTAGTGACGGCCTTCCTGACGATTGATCCTCTCGCTCGACAAACCAACATTGCAGCGGCAAAGATATCTCCGGCTCCGGTAAAATTTCGACCCTCTTCTGGCTGAAGGCGGAAACAGTCCGTTGAGATCGGTTGGTGGCCAGGTTCATAGATGGTCGCTCCACTTGAGCCTTGGGTCAAAACTACTGTCGTTTTAGTGGCTCGAATTGTTCTAAGCTGAGCTAAATCAATCCTACCTGCATTACCTAAGTCCTCATCACTTAAGATTGTAAGCCCGACAGTCCCAAGAGCAGAAGATTCTGCCCAGGGCTGTTGTGAAACTGCGCCTTCTTCATTAATCTTTCTAAAATATCCCTGAGGAGTAACACTTAAAGAACCCATGCTCGCGAGCATGGGAAAAAGTTGGGGATCGACTTCTCCCACCACCGGAGCAACTAGGATACTTGCACCTCCCATGGCCTGATGCGGAAAAGCTTCCCAGTCAGCTATAGATATCGGCTCTTGCTGTTCTGGAGATTTCTGTTGTCTATGTCCCCATTGGTTATAATTATTGCGGAAAGTGGTAATTCGATCCAGTGGAGAGGGTAGAACGTGTACATGGATGCCCCTATGACGAAGCTCTTCGACATAGGGGTGATCCGGCGGACATTTAGTGACAATATGTACATCAAGCCCCAGATTCTTGGCAGCTACAGCCGAATAAGCAGCACCGCCTCCGAGATGATCAGGGACCTCGTCTTGGCCCAGGTCATTGGTAATATGTCCAATAGTAACAATAGTAGTTTCTTGAAGCATAGTAAAAATGAAGTATACTTCATTTTTATAGGCTGTGCAAATCTGGGCTGGGTTCTAAAATCTTATCTTGACAAATGCAACTAAGTTGCATTATGCTCTGAAAGTGAATAAATTATCCGAGATAGTTGCCAAGATTAAACAAGCTGGCTTTAAACAGACTAAAGTACGAAGCGCCTTACTTAAGTCCCTCCTGCAAACCAGGACTCCTCTATCTGTACCAGAGCTAGAGCTAAATCTTTCTAATCAAGGACTCAAAGCCAACAAATCCACCCTCTATAGAGAAATAACCTTTCTTAAAGAGCAAGGAATTATCAAGGAGATTCAGCTAGGGGAAGATAAGAAGCGGTTTGAGATAGAAGGAGAGACTCATCATCACCATTTAGTCTGTATCAAATGCGAAGATATCCTAGATTATGAACTAGAAAGAGAATTAGACGAAGAAGAGCAAAAAATTACCAAAAATACCCACTTTAAAGTTTTAAATCATTCACTGGAATTTTTTGGGTTGTGTAAAACTTGCCAGCAAGTATGAATAACAGACTAATTTTTATCGTCTTTATCATCATAATTGTCGCTGTAATTTTAGGCTACTTTATTAAAAGTAATGTTGATAAAACTTCTTCTTTTAAGCAATCTGCTGTCGGAAAAGTTAATATCACTACCTCTTTTTATCCACTCTACTTTTTTACCTCAGAGGTTGTAGCAGATAAGGGAAGTGTGACCAATATTACTCCGGCTGGAGCAGAGCCCCATGACTACGAGCCAACCACCCAAGATTTAGCTCGTATCGAAGATAGTCAGCTGCTGGTTTTAAATGGAGGAGTAGAACCCTGGGGGGATAAAATTAAAGATACTCTCAAAGACAAGCCAATAGTAGTCCTGGAAGCGGCGGAAGGGCTGTTAACAAGACAGCTGACCGAGGATGGTGAAGTCGTCTTTCTAGATCCTCATATTTGGCTTAGTCCGCCTCTAGCGAAGATAGAAGCAGATAAAATTACCCAGATTATGCAAAAAATAGATCCTCAAAATATGGCTTACTATACAGATCGCTCCAGCCAACTTAAACTTAAACTAGATGAGCTAGATATGATGTATAAACAGGGTTTAAGTAGTTGTCAGAGGAGAGATATTGTGACCGCCCATGTGGCATTTGGCTATCTGGCCGAAGCTTATGGCTTAAATCAGATCGCTATCGCCGGACTGTCTCCGGACGAAGAACCCTCCCCCGCTAAGCTTGCCGAAGTGGCGCAGTTTGTTAAAGTTCGTCAGATTAAATATATCTTCTTTGAAAGTTTAGTTAGTCCGAAACTGGCCGAAACTATTGCCTCCGAAACTGGTACTAAAACCCTGGTCCTAAATCCGCTGGAAGGTCTGACCCCAGAAGATCTGGCCAGTGGGAAAAACTACCTGACTGTCATGAAAGATAATCTAGCTAATTTAAAGGTGGCCTTAGAATGTCTGTAGATCACACTGCCAATATATTAGAGATCGATAATGTCTGTTTTAATTACGGCAAAGAAGAAGTCTTGCATGATATTAGCTTTAATATTCACCGAGGAGACTATCTGGGCATTATTGGTCCCAATGGTGGCGGCAAAACGACTCTTCTGCGGATTGTACTTGGCTTAATTAAACCCCAGTGTGGTCAGATCAGACTTTTTGGTCAGGATATCAAAAACTTTAAAGACTGGTCGAAAATCGGTTATGTTCCCCAAAAACATGTGGACTTTCAAGTCAAGTTTCCGGCGACAGTTAAAGAAGTTGTTTCTATGGGCAGATTTGGCAAGAGGGGTCTATTTAAAGCTTTAAATTCTGAAGATTCGAGGCATATTAAACGGGCGCTGGCAGCTGTGAACATGACTGAGTACCAGGATCGTTTGATTTCGGACCTCTCTGGTGGACAACAGCAACGGGTTTTTATCGCCCGGGCTTTGGCAGGAGAACCGCAGATTCTTTTTCTTGATGAGCCGACGGCTGGAATAGATTTTCAAACTCAAGAGGAGTTCTACGCTCTGTTAAAAAAACTGAATAAAGATTTAGGATTAACTTTAGTGCTGGTCTCCCATGATATTGGGGTTATCGCCAGTGAAGTAACGGAAGTCGCTTGTATCAATAAAAAATTAATCTATTATGGTCAGCTCCAGGAGCTGCGCAAAAAACATCTGCTAGATATTTTTTATGGGGAGGGGATCAGCCACCTGGCTCACCAACACTAATGTTACAGCTTTTTAATTACAGCTTTATCGTCAGAGGATTAGAAGCAGGTATGATTGTTGCTCTGATTTGTCCTTTAATCGGTCTGTTTTTGGTCCTAAGACGTTATTCGCTAATTGCCGACACGCTCTCTCATGTTTCACTGACAGGGATTGCTATTGGGTTAATCACCAAGATCGATCCATTGATTACCGCGCTGATCACCACCGTTTTATCTTCTTTGATTATCGACCGATTGAGGCTTGCCAAAAAAGTTTATGGAGAAAGTGCGTTATCCATCTTTCTCTCAGGAAGTCTGGCTCTGGCTATCTTACTGATTAGCGTAGGTCGGGGTTTTAACGTTAACCTTTTTAATTATCTGTTTGGTAGTCTGGTCACGGTGAAGCAGACGGAGATCTATTTAATCGCTCTACTCGGCCTTGTGGTATTTGCGGTTATCTCACTTTTTTTCAAAGAGTTATTTTTCATTGCTTTTGACGAGGAAGCAGCCAGAGTGTCTGGTTTGCCGGTTGGGTTTATTAATACGCTGTTTATTATTATTACGGCGATCGCCATTACCATGTCTATTCCAGTAGTGGGCATCCTTTTGATCTCTGCTTTGGTGGTGATTCCGGCAGTAACTGCCTTGCAGCTGCAAAAGAGTTTTTTGACCACGATTATTTGGGCTGAAGTTATCTCTGTAGTATCGGTGGTAGCGGGTATCTTTGCGGCTTTTTATCTGAATCTGCCGACTGGAGGTTCCACAGTACTGGTAGTTCTAACTATTTTTGTTTTAACCTTACTCTTCAAATCTCATAAGTAAGCAAGCAAGAACTAAGGATACATCAGAACTAAAGCTAGAATATTACGGAATATGTTTGTTTGGTTCGACTATGGAGATTCGAGAATTTACCGGTAAATTCTCTCTTTTTCAGTGAACTTTCTTAAAATAGGGTTTGACTATTTGAATATTTCATATTAGACTAGAAAAGATATATGGCACTTAGAGAGAGCGGTAAATCCTTTTTTGATTCATTATTCGGTAGTCAGTCAGGGGCAATTATTGTCGGGTCAATTATCATTTCTGTTTCAATTTTACTCAGTGGAGGGATTATCAAAATCAAAGGATTGAATTCATCAGGAGGACTTGGTACTCCATCAGCTGTCGTTCCGACCCAACCTACCGCCCCCTCTGCTGCTCCTCCTGAGGACACTACACCGGTGCAAGTTGCACTGGCCGATGCTCCTGTTTTGGGAGATAAAAATGCTCCAGTCACAATGATTGAGTTTTCCGACTATGAATGTCCTTTCTGTAAGAGTTACTTTACCAGTACTTATCCCCAGATTAAGGAAAATTATGTCGATAAGGGAAAGGTCAAGGTGGTTTTTAGAAATCTACCTTTAAGCTTTCATCAAAACGCTCACAAAGAAGCCCAAGCTGCTCTCTGTGTGCGTGACCAGGGCGGAGATAGTGTTTACTACAAATATCACGATGCGATGTTTACTAAAACAACCTCAAATGGAACCGGTTTAGCATTGGATCAATTGGCTAAAATTGCTAGTGAAGTGGGTGTGGATGGTGCTAAAGTCCAATCCTGCCTTGATTCTGGTAAATATAAAGATTATGTAGATAAAGATCTGGCTTATGCATCGACAGTTGGAGCCAACGGGACTCCGACATTCTTCATCGGTAAATCTGACTCAAGCGGCACTATTACCGCGACCAGGATTGTTGGAGCACAGCCTTATGCTTCTATCCAAACTGTCATCGATGCAGCGCTCTCGAAGTAACCCCACTTGACAGTCTAAAATAAAAATGATACGTTAAAATAGATGTCCATTACTGATGATCTCAAAAACGCTCTCTCTGCTGTAGTGTCTGGTGTTGGTGACGTTGTTTCCACAACGGAAAATGTTACCAAAGATACAATTGTTAAAACTCTCCAAGCTGGTGGAGAAGTGGCTGCAACTGGTGTAGCTGTAGTCGGGTCACTTGTTTCTGAAGGAGTCAGAGCTGCCTCGTCTACTGGTGCTTCTACGGCCCAAGCTGTCACTGGACTAGTGACAGGGTCGATTAAAGGAGTCAAAGTAGTCGGTGGTGATGTGGGCGCTACAGCCACAGAAGCCGCTAAAGGAGCTGTTAAGGGTGCACAGGATGTTGGTGGAGATGTCGGAGAAGCAGCCGTTTCAGCAGTGGAAGGAGCAATCTCAGCAGCTCGCAATATTGGGGAGGATTCTGGGGAACTAGCTAAAGATGCCGCCTTGGGGGCAATCAGTGCAGCAGATGAATTGGGGAGTGAAGCAGCTGGAGTTGTCCGCAAAGCTTTGCTGAATGCTGCCGCCCTGCCACATGATATTATCGATGCTCTCCTCACCGGCAAAACCGAATAACCATTTCTTCTGATACAATATTATTATGCAGCGTCATGTCCTAATCTTTCATGGAACAGGCGGACATCCTAAAGAAAACTGGTTTCCCTGGCTTAAGGAAAAACTAGAAGACGAGGGATACAAAGTAGAAGTCCCTCAGCTTCCTACTCCCGAGAATCAGTCCTTGGAGTCCTGGCTCAAAGTCCTTAAAAAATATCAGAAATATATCAATCAAGATACAGTTATAATTGGTCATAGTTTGGGTGGTTTGTTTTTGCTCCGGGTGTTAGAAAGATTAGATTCTCCGATTAAAACCGCCTTTTTTGTGGCAGCACCGGTCGGAATCCTCCCGATTCAAAACTACGCCGGAGATGACGCCTTCAGTCCGGGATTTAGCTTTGACTGGCGTAAGATCAAATCTAATGCTGCTCACTTTAAAGTTTTTCATTCAGACAATGATCCATATATCTCACTTGAGAATGGGGAAGAACTGGCGAGACACTTAGGAGGAGAATTTAACTTTATTCCCGACGCCGGTCATCTTAACGCCGAATCCGGTTATACTAGATTCCCCCTATTATTAGAAAAGATGTTGAGTAAGTAGACGACTCGTCACTACCTAAGGTGTATAATAGATCTTGTGCTGAGTAAACTAAGAACTTGGATTCCTCTGGTAGTAGCTACTACCGTCCTTTGCGGACTGGTCTATCTAGCCGTTCAACAAGACTACCGACAATCCGCCAATGACCCGCAGATTCAAGTCTCCGAGGACTTAAGTCGAGCGCTCTCTACAGGAGAAGATATAGCAAAACTAGTGCCAACAGAAACTGTCGATCTCTCCACCAGTCTGGCCACTTTTATGATTGTTTACGATGACTCGGGTCAAATAGTTGCTTCGACTGCAAAGCTGGATGGGGCAACACCCACCTTGCCTTCCGGGGTATTGGACTTTGTTAAAACTCATGGCCAGGAGCGATTAACTTGGCAGCCCAAAACCGGAGTCAGAAGTGCGACAGTCGTTACTAGATTTGTCGGTAAAAGTTCAGGCTATGTCTTAGCCGGTAGGTCTCTTCGGGAAGTCGAAAAGCGCGAAGAGCAGCTGCTGGCTCAAATCTCTTTAGCTTGGGTGGCAGCTATCTTAGCTACCTTAGCCACAACCTTAGTTTTTGTTCCTAGGCATAAAAAACCCCATGAGTACTAAAATCAAACATCAACTAGTTGGACTGCTAATTATGATCGGGGGAATATTTATTACCCGGATGATCTGGTCATCGGCCCAGGATACTGGACGTTACTTAGTTCAGGCTGCGGGAGTAGGCCCAGCCGCCGTAGTACTCGGAATAGCAATGATTCTTTTTCCCACGTATCGAGAAGAACGCCTGGCCAAAGGAGAAGACCTGAGTAACCTCAAGGGGTTTCAGCTTGTTACCCCACGTTGGTGGGTAATTATAGCCATAGGATTATTAGCTGGCCTGGCCAATCTTTATTTCCTCGGGTTTTTCTCTTAAGGTATATGTCTATACAACAGGGAGATAAACATTTTACCGCTACGGTCTGGATAGTAACCAACGATTCTCCTAAAAAAGTTTTACTACTCCATCATAAAAAATATAACTTTTGGCTGCCTCCGGGCGGACATATAGAAAGGCATGAAAACCCAGCTCAGGCCGCCATCCGTGAAGTAAAAGAAGAAACTGGTTTAGTCATAGATATTCCAGCCCGTCCAATTAGTAATGTAACAGAAACAGGCACAGAGCTTCCCTTACCGTATTCGATGAGAGAGTTTCTCATTCCGGAAAGAGGGGACGAACCAGAACATTATCACCTGGATGTAATCTACCGAGTCGAGGTACCAGAGCAGTCCTTAACTATCAATGATGAGTCACATAACATCGACTGGTTTACCCGAGAAGAAGCCGAGGCTTTGAGTCTTTTCGAAAGTACCCGATTAGCTCTCGCTGAAGTTTTAAAAGATTAAGATTTCTTAAGTAGTGGTTTGTAATCTTTATACAACTTCTGGATTTTAGGGTCGATCACGATCATACAGTACGGGGAGTATCGATTCTTTTCATAGAAATCTTTATGATCTTCCTCAGCTGGGTAAAAAGTTACGGCAGGCGAGATTTTAGTCACAACGCCTTCTTTATACATTCCCGAATCTTCAATATCTTGCTTAGATTTTTCGGCTAACCTTTGTTGTTCATCTGAGTGATAAAAGATCTCTGACCGGTACTCTGTTCCTCTATCTACGCCTTGTTGATTAAGAGTGGTTGGATTATGCATATGCCAAAACACATCGAGTAATTGCTCATAAGAAATCACCCGAGGGTTGAAAGTTAACTGGATTGCTTCAGCGTGTCCGCTTTGTCGGCTTGCCACATCCCAATAAGTTGGGCTTTCTATAGTTCCTCCGGTATATCCAGGAGTAACAGCTTCAACGCCTTTTAATCTTTTAAAGATCGCCTCGGTACACCAAAAACATCCCCCGGCAAAAGTTGCTATATCTTTATTTTCCACTTAAGTTATTTTAACAGGTCGTGCTGAAGACTCTTTAGTGATAAAATCTTCTCATGATCGTTTTGGAAGCTAAAAACTTAACAAAAAAATTTGGTGATTTTAGGGCTGTTGATGATATTTCCTTTGCTCTGCAAGAGCGGGAAATCTTGGGGTTACTTGGTCCAAATGGAGCGGGTAAAACCACTACCATCCAAATGCTTTTAGGGGTGCTGACTGCCACCTCAGGCCAGGTCAGCTATTTTGGCAAAGATCTAGCTACTCATCGTCAGGAAATTATGGAAAAGGTTAATTTTTCCTCAACCTATACCAATTTGCCTTGGAGCCTGACTGTTAAAGAAAACTTAACTTTTATCTCTTATCTTTATGATTTGTCTGACAGGGGGGCTAAACTCTCCGAGCTTAGCGAAATCTTTAATTTAAAACAGCTTTTGAATGAACGAATGCAGGACCTGTCGGCCGGACAGCTAACTCGGGTTAATTTAGCCAAAGCTTTTATCAATAGCCCAAAAGTGCTGCTGCTGGATGAGCCAACTGCCTCACTTGACCCAGATGTGGCGATGACGATTCGCAAATACTTACTTGAGCAAAGAGCGGATTTTGATCTGTCAATCATCATCACCTCCCATAATATGGCTGAGGTGGAAGAGCTTTGTGACCGGGTGATAATTATTAGTAGCGGCAAAACCATCGCCGATGATACTCCTGATAATTTAGCCAAGACCATTGAATTGGTTCATGTAGAGCTGTTAATTGAGAGTAGTCTTGAAACGGCCCTCTCCTACTTAAATAGCCAATCAATCTCTTTTGCCAAACAGGGCAAGAGACTAAAGATCAGTGTTAAAGAGCGGGAAATCCCCAAATTCTTACAACTGCTGATGGAGGAAAAGATTTTTTATAAAGAAATTAGTATTGATAAACCAACCCTGGAGGATTTCTTTTTACAAGTGACCGCCAAGGAGATCAAATGAGAGCCCATCGAGTTAAAGCGATAGTCCTGCGCTATCTATTTTTATTCCGGCGCAGTTACGACAGGTTAACTGATGCTTTTTATTGGCCAACAATTGATCTGCTGGTTTGGGGGCTAATGAGTGCCTATTTCCAAGCCCGCAACCCGGGAGACACTAATTTTATGGTTATTATTGTCACCGGAATCCTCTTTTGGCTAATTGTTTGGCGGGGTCAATACGAGATTACGGTGAATATCTTAGAGGATTTATGGAATAAAAATCTGGTCAATATTTTTGTCTCCCCTCTAAGTTTTTGGGAGTGGGTAACCTCTTTTATTATTATTGGTGTTATTAAGGCCGCTTTAAGCGTTAGCTTCGCCTCTTTAATAGCTTTTTTGCTTTATAAAATCAGTATTTTTATTTATGGATTCTACCTGATTCCCTATATTATTTCACTAATCCTGACTGGTTGGTGGATTGGCTTTTTGGTCGGGGGGCTAATCTTGCGCTTTGGTACCAAGATTCAAACACTAGCTTGGGCTTTTGTGGCAGTGATCTCCCCTTTTTCGGCAATTTATTATCCGGTCTCGGTTTTACCCCAGTGGGCTCAGTTTGTAGCCTGGTTTATCCCCACGACCTATATTTTTGAAGGGGCCAGGGCGATTGTTAACAATGGCCAATTTGATATTTTTCCCCTCCTGCTCTCGCTACTTTTAAATATTGTTTATTTAGGGTTATCACTAGCCTTTTTAAGGACTAGTTTTAATCAGGTTTTAAAGAAGGGATTAGTTAAGGTTTATTAAAATGCCTATTCTCACTAACTTAGAGTTACCCAACTTCCGTCAGCAGTATCAGTTAGAGAATAAGAAAATCGTTTTAGTCGGGGGGTGTTTTGATGTTTTGCATAAGGGCCATATCTTGTTTTTAGAAAAAGCTAAGGAACAAGGAGAAGTCCTGGTAGTTTTATTAGAAAGTGACCTGAGGATCAAAGAGCTAAAGGGAGCACACCGGCCGCTTCATCTTCAATCCGATAGGGCCTTAGTTTTAAACGCTCTGCGTTCAGTTGATTTTGTAATCTGTCTCCCCTCTGTGATGAGGGACTCAGATTACGAGAAAATAATTTTTCAGATCTCTCCTCAGGTGATAGCGACCACCAAAGGAGACAGCCAAATTCACCATAAAACCAGGATTGCCGATTTAGTTGCTGCGCAGGTTGTAGAAGTTATGGAACTAGCAGAGGAATACTCCACAAGTGCAATCCTAGAAAAAATAAGCTCAACCGACTCTCCTTAGGGCTTCTCACGCACAATACTTACTTTACAAAGTTAGATTAGTGTATACAATATAAGTCATGTCTAACTGGAAGACCCTCGCCACTCAGGAATCTCTGGATAAAACTATCGCTGCCCTAAAGGATCATGGGATTACCACAGTAGTTGTCGAAAATGCTGCAGAAGCCAAAGAAAAAGTTTTTTCCCTTGTTCCCAAAGGTGCAGAAGTGATGACCATGACCTCAGTTACTCTGGAGACCATTGGAATAACCAATGAAATTAACCACTCGGACAAATATAGCCTGGCCAGAACTAAACTAATGGACCCGGAAGTAGATACATCGGAAAAACAAAAATTGGGTGCTGCTCCCGACTTTTGCTTAGGTAGTGTGCATGCGGTGACAGAAGACGGAAGGGTCCTAGTTGCCTCAAATACCGGTAGTCAACTCCCGGCTTATGCTTATGGCTCGCCTCATGTCGTTTGGGTTGTGGGAACTCAAAAGATTGTCAAAGACGTAAATGCTGCGATGAAGAGATTAGAAGAGTATACTCTGCCTTTAGAGAGCGAAAGGGCTCGTAAAGCTTACGGAGTAGAGGGAAGTGCTATTAATAAATTATTAATCATCAACAAAGAAATCAACCCTTCCCGGATTACTTTAATCTTTGTCAAAGAAAACCTCGGCTACTAATAGATTCTGAAGTCTTGTCTTTTTTCGATACCCCTGCCAGAATGAATAGAGGAAGGGGGTGAGATTAGAATTAAAAAAATCGATAACACCTTGCTTGCAATACTGTTGGCTACTGGCCTGATTTGGCTGAAAAGCAGCTATGGAAAATTTGCTTCGGGTAATTTTGTCCAAAATCTTGGGGGTACGCTGGAAAAATTTGCCAGTAAAAATCCCTACCCTTGGGAGAAGAGCTTTTTAAATCAAGTCGCTTTACCCAATGCATCTTTTTTGGGGACGCTGGTTTTATGGGGAGAAGCTTTTGCAGCGCTTGCTTTAACTTTGGTCAGCTTGAGTCTTTTGCTAAAAGTAAAAACGCCTGACTTTGCTCGTATAATTTTGGTTCTAGGGCTGTTGGTTGGGGTAATTTTAAATCTAATATTTTTCTTGGCCGCCGGCTGGACGTCCCCCTCAACCGAAAGCGTCAACCTAATAATGTTGGCTATTCAGGCAATAGCTGTGGTAAGTATATTAAGACAAAAAGCTTAAATTTTTAAGTAATAGTCGTATAGATATGTTCTAACTTGGTCGGAATTCCGACATTAACTTCGTTACCCTTTCAACCGCTTCTTCTAATCTACCATCTGTATTTACAATTACATTTTTAAATTTTCCAACGACCTTGTTCCGCTCATTCCAGACATCTTCCAGACGCGCCGAGATCTCTTGTTCGTTGGCTCCGCGTCTGAGCATCCGTTGTAAAAGAGTTTGTTTATTTGGGGCATCGAGAAAAATAGTTAGAGTATGGTTCCATATCTCCTTGCCTTTATCCTCGCCAAAGAAATCGGTTAATGCTACCTGCATTTTTAACGCCATGATTGGATCGATTCGCCAAATAACCACTCTGCCAGACAAAACTTTTTCTATCTCCGATTTGGGAGTGCCATAAAAATTTCCAGCGAATTCTTTCCATTCAAAAAATTCGTTAGCTTGTAACATATCTGCAAAGTGCTCTTTGGAACGAAAGTAGTGATCAACTCCCTCAATCTCTCCCTGTCTCATCGGCCGAGTATTTACCGTTACGATCCGTTCCATCTGCGGAAAGATCTCCAGTAGCCTGCGCATCACTGTATCTTTACCAGCTGCGCTGGTCACACCAGTTAGGATTAGGAGCATACCAGAGTTAAAGGAGTCAAGGTTCATCAAGAGTGTAAAAGAGATTGTAACAACAGCTGATATAATAGACAAGATGATTAAAGCAATTGTTTTTGATATAGATGGAGTACTCCTTCCCGAGTTGTTCCGTTTTAGTAATAGGTATACCAAAGAGCATGGTCTAGCCAGTGATCATCTTGCTTATTTTTTCCATTCCGACTTTGAACAGTGTATCTTAGGCAGAGCCGACCTAAAAGAGGTTTTAAAAAATCATCTAAAAAAATGGGGCTGGGATAAATCTGTCGACGAGCTGCTTGGCTACTGGTTTGAATCGGATACTACCTTAGACCCCAAAGTAATGGCCGTTATAAACGATTTAAAACTGAAAGGAGTAAAAATCTTTGTAGCCAGTAATCAAGAAAAGTATCGTGGAGAGTATTTAACAGAAGTTTTAGGGCTTGGTCTGGCGGTGGATAAAGTTTTTATCTCTGCACACCTCGGTCAAAAAAAGCCATCTCCAGAATTTTTTAATACCATTCGTCAAGAGATAAAATTAAAGCCCGAAGAAATTTTGTTTTTTGATGATGGTCTAGAGAATGTGCAGGGAGCAAAAAATGTTGGATGGAAAGCGCATCTTTATACTGACTTCAAAAACTTTGAAAAGGTAGTCGAAAAAAATATTTTATGAAACAAGGCCTAGATTATATCGGAGTTGGTATTGGAGCGGCTACCTTCAATGACCAAGGAGACTTATTTTTGGCTAAGCGTTCCGAAAACGCCAGTAACGAAAGGGGATGCTGGGAAGTTCCGGGAGGATCAATGCATTTTGATGAAACAATGGAGGAAACTGTTAGAAGGGAGATGCTCGAAGAATACGGCATTGAAATCGAGATAATCAAACAACTTTCTGCAGAGGATCATGTTATCCCGGAAGAAAAGCAGCACTGGATTGCCGTGACTTATCTTGCTAAACTAAAATCAGGGCAAGCCCCCAAAATTATGGAACCACATAAATGCGACGCCATTGGATGGTTTGGCTTAGATAACTTACCCCAACCTTTATCCATAATTACTAAACTTAATCTCAAAAGGTTAAAGAAAAATGGTTGATCAACAGGCAATCTATCAAAGAATTATTCAACTAATGAACGACTCAGTAGTGGAATATAAACTACTTAAGCATCGCGCAGCTTTGACGTATGAAGATTTAGCAGCAGTCCAAAAAGAAACAGGGTTCATTGGAACAGAGGGGAAATGTCTAGTTCTAAAAGCTGATGATAACTTTCTGGTCTATATTACCATCCAAGGACAAAAAGTAAATTTTGAAAATATGAAGGAAGTCTTAAATGCTACTAAAGTAAGACTGGCTACTCAGGAGGAGTTAATGGACAATTTTGGAGCTGAACCGGGTTGTGCTTATCCCTTTGGTTTTAATGAACAATATCCAATTTATATTGATCCACAAATCTATGAACAAGAATGGCTACTCTTTAGTCCGCTCTATCCTACTCAAACAATCCAAGCTAGAGGAGAGGATCTGAAGAAAGTTTATCAGCAACTTGGTAATCAGGTCACAGAAGTCACAAGCTTTAATCTCTAGTTTTTTTGATATGATGGGATTAGTCAGTAAAGTTTCTGGAAGATTTTCAAGCAATACTTCAACAAAACTAGAGTTTGATTCTTCGTAGCCCAAACTCTACGCTTTTACCTTTGGTTAACTTTCTACCAATCTAAAGCCGCGGGTTTTAATGGTGACTATTTGGTAACGGCTTTTTTGCTTTTTAAGTTTACTGCGGACTCTGGAAACCAACCTATCAATCGCCCAGTCAGACACTCCTAAATCTTCTTCTTCTGGCCAAACAGCGGTGATAATACTTTCTCTATCGCAAATCCCTAACTTATTATTCTCTAGGTAATGAAAAAATAGTAGCTCCTTTTTTGTAAAATCTACCGATGTATGGCTTTTGTGTTTCATATTAGATTCGAGAAAATAACTAAAAAGAGGAGAGAAGAGTTTGCCTTTACTATGGACCATACCAGTATCCCAGAGATAAGCTCCCTTCTCCTTGTCTTCTGGACGCAAAGGTTGTTTATGGTGAATCTTAAGCAAGATCTGTTTTTCATCAGGAGTTAAACTTTCCCATAGTTCTTCACACTGCAAAATAATTCGCTCATCTTTACAAAGAGCATCAAACAGTTGATCAGGAGTAACTACCAATCGATTTTCGTGAAGTAAAATTAGTGCTAACTGCAAGAATTGGATATATCCTCCAACACTTTCAAAAAGCTTTTTTTTAATTTCTAAACTGAAACTTAAATCATAGTTTTTTTGATAAACATTATAAATAATCTCTAAGTCCTCCTCGTGTACTGGTTTTAGGTACATGTTTTTAGCAAACATAGAAAGGGACGCTTTAGAGAAGACCAAAGGAGCAAGCTGATCTAAGCTACGAAAACTAGTAAAAATGAGAGTCAGTAACCGATGTGCGACATCCTTTAAGCTTTGTAAATTAGCAAAAAAATCTGGGGTTACAGATTCGCGCATACGATCAAACCGTACAAAAAAAATTGTTGGAGTTATCCTCTCCTCAACCAGCAGCTGTAAACTTTTTCGAATTCCATCAAGCAGTAAAACCAAGTGCTTAGATTGAATACTATCCAAAAAGAGTTCCGCGATCTTTTTTTGAGTTTCGGTGTCCAGGGATGATTCTTCTGTTGCGTCAACAATCCGCTTAAAGGTGAGTACCCAAAAAGGATAAATCTCTTTTTCTACCAAGTCATTGAGATCTACTTTGATAAAGAGGTATTTTCTACCACCTCTTTCTAGCTGAGAAATGATATGCGGGTGATTTAAATAAAAGCGCAGGAAGTTACTAATCCCCACCCTTTTTATGCCAATCAGCACCAAGGACTGATCAGACGCCAGATTTGAAGACAGAGCTAAAGCATCCTTCTCCCTGAAGTTATTTGGATACTGTGCTTCTATAATACTAGATCTCGTCACGATTTCTATGATTGTAACATTTAAGTCCTCAGAAGCAAATCTAAGTCTTTCCAAGCTCTTACAGGCCTCACAGGGGGGTCTTACCAAAGAAAGCTATTATAACAAGTAGGAGGTGAGGTAAACTCAAATGCTTAGGATGTCTAAAACTAAAACGGATAGCGGTCGAGGTTGGAGGGGAGATTCCATCGGACATGCCCGTGCTGGCCGTAAGGGAGGTCAGGCGACTGCCAAAACTCATGGAGAAAGATTCTATAGCACGATTGGTCGAAAGGGTGGGCGAATGAGTCCCGGAAACTTTAAAAATGATCCCCAAAGAGCCAGAGAAGCTGGCCGTAAGGGGGGTCAAGCAAAAGGTTGGTACTAATGTATTTAATAAAAGGGGGTGAGAAAATAGCGGATGAATATTTTAACTTGGGTACTCTTCGGTCTTATTGCCGGAAGTATTGCTAATTTACTTGATCCAGAACCTTCTCGAGGTGGAGTTCTCGGCTCGATTGTCTTAGGAATCATAGGTGCTTTAGTAGGAGGCTTTCTGGCAAATGTCTTACTTGGCCTGACTATAAGTGGCTTTAACTTAACCTCATTTTTAATTGCGGTAGGTGGGTCGCTCTTGCTTTTATTTATCGGCAGGTTGTTTCAGAGTCGAGACATTTAAAAGAAGTAAGGTACTTTTCATTTTTCAAGCGCAAAAGCATTGACAGCTCTTCTATCAATCTTTAAAATTTAAGGGCATGGATTCTATATCCTTCCCCAAATGCTTAACACTCTTCCTGGTTATTTTGCTTTAATAAAAACACTCCAGCCAGTCTTTGAAGATCTAAAATCTACCCTCACTCAAATTGGTAGTTTTTATTCGGATACGACAAAGGTTCCCCTATATGCAGCTAAAGCTGGTAATGGTCCCAGACAAATTCTAATAACGGCCGGAACACATGGTGAGGAACAAGCGGCACCGCTAGCCTTAGCAGAGTTTCTAAAGCATGATTTAAAGCATTATCTTAAAGAGTATACCTTTACAATTATTCCAATTATCAACCCAACCGGCTTCGAAAAAAAGACCAGAAGAGGATCGGGAAATAAGGATTTAAATCGGTATTTTGGTAAAGTTGACTGTTTTCCGGAGAACGAAATAGTCTTAAGGTATCTTAAAAATTGTCTTTTTAACCATCATCTGGATATGCATGAAGATATTGATCAACAAAACCTAGGAGCTTATATCTACGAAACAGGAGACGGGTCAGCCGATCCACAGATCTTTGAGCTATGCTATAAATTTTTAGACTGGATCAGTCTTCAAGGGATAAAGGTCAATAAAAATCCTAAAATATGTGGGATGAGAAGTAAAGCAGGGATAATTCCTCGTTCGCCTGGTGCCAAAACGGATCCTCAAATCGGTAAGCTAGGTTCTTTGGGAGGATGCTTAGTACTAAAGGGTATCAGCAAGAGAGTTACAACCCTGGAAACATCAATGAACTGCTCTCTGGAGAGCCGCCTACATATTCAAAGACGACACCTTAACTTTTGGCTCCAAACAGAAGTTGGGTAATTGTTTATTAGCACCTCTTGACAAACAGTGCTAATTTAAGGTATATATTTAGACGACTCTAAAATCTTCTGCCCATTCGAGAAGCGACTTTTTAATTTATGGTCAATACAAATATAAAAAAAATAGGACTCCGTCCGTTATCAGGGTATCTTTTAGTTGAACCGAGCCAAGCTGAGACAAAAACAGCA
Organism: Candidatus Daviesbacteria bacterium RIFCSPHIGHO2_02_FULL_43_12; assembly: GCA_001776775.1. Taxonomy (GTDB): domain Bacteria; phylum Patescibacteriota; class Microgenomatia; order Daviesbacterales; family UBA10151; genus HO2-FULL-47-45. Next base: position 167,771 of record MFDD01000014.1, on the reverse strand, counting down.
TCAGGGATTGTGCTACCCGAAACGGTTCAGGAAAAACCTGCTCAAGGGACAGTTATAGCAGTAGGCGGACCTCTGTACGATTTAGGTCGAGAAATTATGCCGCCGGTCGCTCTTGGGGATAAAATTATTTACAAAAAATGGGGTGGAGATGAGATCAAGGTTGGTGGAGTAGATTACAAGCTAGTCAGATTTGATGATGTCATGGCTGTTTTCGAGCCGTAGTTATTTAAAACGAGATAAAAATTATGCCAAAAATTTTAAAATTCGACACAGAGGCTAGAGAGAAATTATTGAAAGGGATTAATCTCCTTAGCGAGGCAGTGGCTTCCACCCTAGGTCCAAAAGGGCGTAACGTAGCGATCGACAAAAAATGGGGAGCTCCGGCAGTGGTCCATGATGGAGTAACTGTTGCCAAAGAGATTGAACTGGCAGATCCTTTCGAGAATATGGGTGCTCAACTTATCAAAGAAGCTGCTTCCAGAACCAACGATATCGCGGGAGATGGTACAACTACAGCGACTATTTTAGCGCAGGCAATTGTGTCTGAAGGACTGAAAAATATCCAGGCAGGATCTAATCCAATGATCTTGCGTAAAGGCATTGACCAGGCGGTGACTGTATTGGTTCAGGCTCTGAGTAAAATGGCTAAAAAAATCACTACCCCAGGAGAAACTACTCAGGTTGCGACTATCTCTGCTCAAAATGAAGAGATAGGGGCGCTCATCTCTGAAGCAATTACCAAAATTGGTAAAGACGGAGTGATTACAGTGGAAGAGGGTAGAGCGACGGCTATGTCTATCGACTATAAAGAAGGGATGGAGTTTGAAAAAGGTTATGCTTCACCATACTTTGTGACTGATACGGAACATATGGAAGCCAGCCTAGAGGATCCGTATATATTGATTACCGACAAAAAGATCTCCTCAATGCAGCAAGATCTACTACCCTTCTTAGAGAAATTTGTTGCCGTATCTAAAACTTTAGTAATTATTGCTGATGAAGTTGAAGGTGATGCTTTAGCGACATTAATAGTGAATAAATTACGAGGCACATTCCAGGTATTAGCCTTGTCAGCTCCCGGATTTGGAGACAGACGTAAAGCCATGCTCGAGGATATTGCTATTTTAACTGGCGGTAAAGTAATCTCGGCGGATATGGGAACGAAGATTGAATCGGTAGAGGTTTCGGATTTGGGTAGGGCTGCTAGAATTAGATCTACCAAAGACTCGACTTTGATCGTTGATGGAAAGGGTGAGCCAAAACGGATTGCCGCCCGAATTACCCAAATTCGTCGTGAAATGGAAAATACCGAGTCTGAGTTTGATAAAGAGAAGCTTCAGGAGCGTTTAGCAAAGCTTACTGGCGGGGTAGCAGTAATTAATGTGGGAGCAGCCACAGAAGTGGAGATGAAAGAGAAGAAAGAAAGAGTAATCGATGCGGTCGCAGCTACCAAGGCGGCGATTGAAGAAGGTATAGTTCCAGGAGGAGAAGTCGCATTATTACGAGTAGCAAAATCTTTAACAAGCCTGAAACTAGAAGGCGAAGAAAAAGTTGGTGTAGAGATTGTAAAAAGAGCAATTGAACAACCGTTTAGAAGACTAGTAGAAAACGCCGGATTCGATGCCGGGCTAATGCTCTCTAAGATTCTGGAAGTTAGCGGTAATATGGGTTTAGATGTTAGCGATGGTTTGATTAAAGATTTAGTAAAGGCCGGAGTTATTGATCCGGTAAAGGTAACCAGAACTGCTTTGCAAAATGCGGCCTCGGTGGCGATCATGGTGATGACAACTAACGTGCTTATTACGGACGCTCCGGAAAAAGAGAAACCCCAGCCTGGGGGTATGCCGGGTATGGATATGTAAACTTCCTCATTTGCACAAGTGCTGCAACACTCGTAGAATGAATATAGATGTCCCAAAAACCTCACTACGCTAAAGAAATTCCTGAGTCTGAGACCCAAAAGTTTGCTAAATACTTGTCTGAGGACGAAGAGCTAATCGTGGCTACAGGCTACGGACATACTTACTTGAGACAGAAATTTATGATTCAGATCATGCTACCGGGGGCAGTTTATATGCTTGCTGGAATTCTCTTGGCTTACTTCCAAAAATTTGATCTGCTCTATGGTTTTATTGGAGGAATAATTTTGGCCGTAGCTTCTTCCACTTTGCAAACTTGGATTATCTATCAATCAAATAGATATTTACTGACCACCAGGCGCGTGATGGTTAAACATGGTTTTTTTAGAGTCAGGCTCTCGTCAGCCCTGTACGACAAAATCACCCATATTGAGGTTGACCAGGGCTTGATTGATCGCTTCCTCCTCCACCATGGCACCATTATCGTAAATACTGCCGGAGCGAATAAAGATGAGCTAATACTTAAGTATGTTGAATACCCCTTGGAGTTTAAGAATGTGCTCGAAAGGCTGATTCATCAGGAGAGAGAATACTTTCGCCGTAACCCCGAGGTGCTAGAAGAAATAGAAGGGGAGCTGGTCGATCGATAAACGATATACGAAGAGCCCGCCCGGGTGGACATTACGAGCTACAAGCTAGCTTTTATAGCTTTTTTCAAATCCAAAGGTGCGGGAGAGGTTAAAGGAGTAGTGGTCGGTTGAGGATAGACACTGGCCAGATCTTGCAGGGGAGGCAGAAAAGGCAGGGGATTAATATTGACTCCAGCTTTGCTTAGTTCAAGATGAGTATGGGGACCGGAAGTATTTCCAGTTAGTCCGACTTCACCTAAGGTATCGGTCATACTCACTTTTTGACCTGTTTTAACATAAATTTTGCCCAAATGGGCATAAAGTGAATGGTACCCTTGACCATGGTCAAGGGTGACTACCAGCCCTAGCCCCCAGAGATTATAGCCAGTATCGACTACAGTTCCCCCGGTGATGGGATGGATAGGCATGCCTAATCCGGCAGCAATGTCGATCGCTGGGTGATATACAGAAAAATGGGTACTGACATAGCCAAGATGAGGTAATTGAAAAGCAAAAGGTAAGGCTTGTGAACTAATAGTTTGTTCTTGAGTAGCTTCAGCGTAAACTACAGAATGTTTAAGAGGTGGATAGCCAAAGTATGGTTGATACCCCAGGAAAAAAACCAATAGGAAAACCCCTAACGCAATTCGAGCAGGAATTCTAGCGAAGTTTGTTAGCTTGGGCAGGCCGAATGATGGTCTAGCTGTAAACATATCGCTCGGCTAAAGCAAGCTTTAAGCTGAACAAGGAAGCATCATAGCAAAAATCTATCTGGAAGTCAAACTAAGAGCTTCGTTTAATGATCTATTTGGCTTAGACTTTAGGCGCAACCTTTGGTTATAATAATAGATATGCGTAAAACTGTCTTTATTTTTTTTGTGGCCTTAAGCGCCCTCTTTATTGTGATTAGGTTAAGCAGCAAACATATCAGCGATTTTCTAGAGAGCTCTTCTCGGGCCGGAATCAGAGTAGAAAGTAATCCAGCTGGTGAAGTTTTTATTGATTCTCAGGCTGGGGGTAAGACTCCTTACCAAAAAGAAGATCTTAAAAAAGGAGATCATCTGGTGGAGATCAAAGGAGACTCTGCTCTTTCCTGGCAAGGCTATGTCAAGCTTAATCCGGGTACTCTGACTGTCGTCAATCGAGAGTTGTCTAAAAGCTCAACCGAAGCATCTGGTGAGATAATTACCTTGGAAAAAGGCGAAGGAGTGAGTATTATTTCCTCTCCATCTGGGGCCGAGGTTAGCATTGACGGAATAATAAAGGGTAAAACGCCCACTCTAGTAGACATTACTCCTGGTGAACACCAATTTGTGCTTACCAAAGGCAATTTTTTAACTCGGAGTATTCGATCAGTGGTCACGGCCGGGTTTAGACTTAACTTAGCAGTGGACTTGGCTGTGTCCGAGATTGACCTTACCCAGATTCCAACTGACCCGATCAGCAGTAACTCTTCAGTTAAGGTACTGGATACTCCTACTGGATTCTTGCGGGTCCGTAGTAAAGCTAATCAGTCAAGTGTAGAAATCAGCAGGGTTGCCCCCGGAGATGTTCTGACTTTACTAGATGAGGTTCCGAATTGGAAAAAGGTTAAGTTATCTGATGGAAAAGAAGGGTATGTATCTGCCCAATATGTTGAAAAACTCCCCTAAACCTCCTGAAAAGTAGCTGTTTTATAAAAGTCAGGATCGGATTCAAGGATCAGATCCTCGCCTTTGCAGTAATCAATATTTAAAACTCCCTCCAGGTGATCAAATTCGTGTTGAAAAACTCTATTTAACATCCGACCTCGCTCAGTATCCGATTTTTCATTCCAGATTTTTTGCTGACCGTTCTCATCGAAATATTCAAACTCAATCCAAGCCGGGCGAATAACCGGGGCGATAATTGGCCAAGCGCTCATACACATCTCCGGATATTTATATTTTTTATTTGCAGTCTTAGTAATCACGGGATTTATGATCACCAGCAGTTCGTTTTCCGGAGTAAAGACTACCGAAATCCTCTCCAGTATTCCTACCTGGACACCAGTAATTCCCCGGCCTTGCCCGGTAATTTCTCGGTAGCGCAGCAGATAGTTTTTTAGATGCTCAATCTTTTTTTGCTGGGAGACAGTCTTCAGGGCTATTAAATTAACTGGAGTCGATTTTTGCCGGAGCAGCGAAGACTCTCCTAGTTGGTAGATAAAACTACTAAATTGTAAGGCCTGTTTTAAGCGGAACTTCTTAAAGGCTCTAAAGGGAGGAGGGTTGTTCTTTCGCATGAAGCGATTATACACCGAGATAATAAATCAGCCCAATGACCATAGTTAGCCAGAGCAGGACACTGATTAATAGCGGTCGATCAGTCAGGAGGACTCTCTCCGGGGATTCTCCCTGTTTTTTCTCATAAATAATATATAGATACCTCATTACCCCATAAATCACGATGGGAACAGTAATCATTAAGTATTTTGCTTGTCCGACAGACAGGGTAAAGTTATTCAGTATTCCGGCAAATTTCGATTTGGCAGCGATAGTTGGTTGGAAAAAAGTAAAAATAGCATAAGCTAGCCATGTCGAATTAGCAAACATCGAAGTTAGAATGTCCAGTAAGCTTTCGGGATAGTGAAGTAGAGTTTCTCGATGTTTGGCGGCCTGGCCTTCGAGGAGAGTTAGTTCTGAGCGACGTTTGCCTATCGCCAAGAAAAGCGCAAAAGATGTCACGGTCAGCAAAAACCAAACATTTAAATGTGCATCAATAGCCCAAACTCCGGCATAGATTCGTAGAACAAACCCGGCAGCAATGGTCATGACATCAAGCAAAATTACCGATTTAAGATAGGCCGAATAAGCAAACTGCAAAAAAAGATAAGCTAGTATTGCGATAAAAAAAGTGGTACTAATTTGATAAGCCAGAGGAATCACCACCACCATTATTAGTAAACTCAAACCTAAGGCGAGAGGAATCGGAACGACACCGGAGGCTATTGGACGGAGTTTCTTGAACGGGTGGAGCTTGTCTCTTTCGATATCAAAGATGTCATTTAATAAATAGACACTAGAGGCAGCCGCGCAAAAAATTAGAAAAGCTTGAATTACAGTAAATAAATATAGGGGGTTATCTAAATATCCTGAAAAAATTAACCCGGCAAAAAGGCTTAAGTTTTTGATCCATTGTCTAGGCCTGGCCTCTTTGATAAGTCCCCAAACGAGTTTATCCATACAATGAATAGTAGCACCACTATAGTAACAGATAAAAGAGCAAAAAACTTACCCTCCGCATTTGCAAACAAAGAAATGCCACCCAAGATAAAAGATGTTGCCATATAAAACAAACTAATCCTCTGAGGACTCCACCCTAGAGCCAGTAACTTATGATGCAGATGTCCACGGTCTCCCCAAACAGGGGAGCGTCCCTGCATAATCCGCCGAAAAAAAGTATATAGAAAATCAATGATCGGAATGGCCATGACCAGTAAAGCCGTAGCTAGTTTGGCCCCCGAAAGTATAGATAGGATAGCCAAAAGAAAGGCCAGGATAGTTGAAGCAGAAAAGCCTGGTTGTATTTTGGCCGGGTACCAATTAAAAAATAAAAATCCCAGAGAACTACCAGCCACTATAAAGGCTAATTTGCCAACATTGAGTTGGTTCGGGTCTCCCGCCAAAAATAGTTTAAGGGACAAAAGACCCAGTATCACAGCCGAGGTGAGAGTAATACTTGGCATCTGTCCATCAACGCCTTTTGACCAGTTAATGACTTGAGTCAGGGTAACAATCCATAAAAAGGCAAAGATATCGGCAAAGAGTACGATATTATGAGACCCAAAAATATTGATAGGGATAATTATTTGATCCAAACGGAGGATCTGTTCATTAAAGGGAGGACCTAGTTGAAGAAAGCCAATCAGAGGATTATTCACATAAGTAATGCCAATTCCCGAAATGACAGCTGCACCAGCGGCTAAAAAAAGCAAACACAAGCGAAGATAAGGGTTAAAAGTTCTGACTCGGTCATCAATTAGTCCCAGAATCAGCAGGATAGTTGAGCCAATCACAATTCCAACCAGGTACTTAGTTAACGGGAGTAGCAGCAAAGAGGTGACAACAATGCCTACATAAATGGCTAAGCCGCCGGCTCGAGGTGTTATCTTGGTGTGAACATGAGCAGGATGGGGTCTAATACTAGGGTTATCAATCAAACCAAAACGTTCGGCGATCTTAATGGTTACGGGAACGAAAGCTGCAGTTAAAAGGCAGGCAAGTGCGAACACAAATAAAATATCCATATCCTTTATGTAAAAATTGAAATTATACCGACGGCAGTAATCAGAAACATAAAAACAATCACAATATTAGTAACAGCAAGCATCCGTTTTAGATTCTTTTGGGAATCATGTAAATACCAGGCGAAAATAATATTAGTCAGAGTAAATAACAAGCTGAGGGCAGGTAGAACTAGAATTTGAGAAGTCGCTGCTAGCTGTGCGTCTCCCCACGGAATGGAGAAAAAAAGTGGTACGGATAGGGGTAATTTACTAAACTGAATAGCGATAAAAATTCCTTGGAATAGGACAAGTATGAGGCTGGTCGAAATAGCGTAAAAGACTATCTTATCCGAGATCTCGTAAAATTTTAGGAACTTTTGGAAAATAGATAAAAAAGACATATTAAGTTTCAGTTACCCTTGCCTTGTTCGTTACTCGAAACTCCAAGTACCTACCAAACATTAAAGAAGTCTGAGCATCGATGGCGGGTAAGGTAGAGATAGTAACCAAGACTACTGGGACCAAAAGCCACTGGATGTACGACCAAGCTCGGGTGATTACTCCCCAGTTTTTAGGTCTGGGAGGAGCAGTTTTTTCGTGGACATAGATCGTCGCAAAAAGTCCAAAAAAGGCTGCCGTCAAAATCCACGAAGAGATGATAGGCAGATTAATTGATAGTACCGATTCTCGGTAGTCGGGGTTGATATACGGGATTAAGATTCCGCCGAAAGTGATAAACAGAGCCAGTGTCCCCCATTTCAAATTTGCCCAAATAACAAAAATTAATTTATCTGTTTTATCCCAAAAATCAATATCAGTGCGCTTGAAATATTCCCGCACAATATAGGGCAGGTGTTCTACTCCGTATGCCCAACGCTTCAGTTGTAAATACTGGTTTTGAAAAGTTTTAAAAAGCGATACATCTAAAACAGCATCGGCGCTAATCGGTAAAAAATGTGGGATAACCTTATAGTTGCCTCGGTAATGAAAATATGCTTTCCAGAAAAATCCTGAATCATCGTTTACCTTATTAGGAATCCACAGACCAATCTCTATCAGAGACTTTAAGGTAATCGACAAAGAGGAATAGTTGATATATTTATCCGATCCGACCATCTCGGCCATTTGCCAAAAAGCTGTCCCAGAAGCGATTAGGCGCATTGGGGTGGGGGCTTGCCAATAATTATTGTGATATAAAAAGACGCCGGTATAGCTTCGCCTATCCCTCTCTGGTTCTGGCGTGGAGAGGTATTTATGTAGCGCTCCGGCTAAAAAATTGGGATGAATAATAAAATCTGCATCTAATGTAGTGACAAAGATTTTACTGAAATCCAAGCCGCGTTTCGTAAGAGCAGCCACCGTCTGATTAATCATCCAGTTTTTATTGGATCCTTGTCCGGGAACTTCTCCCGACAGGCCAAAGGGATGAGTCGTAATATAAATTCCGCCGAGCTGTTTCTCGATGGACTTAAGGTACCTTTTTGTTTCGGCGATCTTCTCTTCGTTATCCCGACTTTCGAAACCCACCACCAAGATTATTTTTTCCTTAGGGTAGTTAGATTTCAAAATTCCTTCAAAAGACGTTTTTAAAACGTATAGCGGCTCTTTATAGGTGGGGAGCATAATCAGGTGGTAGTAATCCTGCCAAGCATTCGGAAAATCACTCTTTAAAAGTTCGGCCCAGTCTTGTTTTTTAGCCCACTGCATCTTGTGATATCCAAGATAAATCAACACAGCGATCTTCATTGAGTTTAAAAGCCAATAAACATCAGCAAAAATAATAATATAAGCCACGGCAAAAGGTAGGGTAAAAGAGAGCCAGAAAGGTGAGGTGAGAGCAATCCAGGTCAAAGCTCCGGGCATGATCTCAATCAGTCTTTCGAAAAAAGTTTGATGGCGAGAAATAAATTCTTGTTCGATCCGCTCACTAACAATAAAGCGACGAGACAGCAGATGGTGAGCTGTTAGACCAATTCCGGAACCCATCAGAAATGAGGAAACCATAATACTGATCGCAGCAGGCATCCAAAAGTGTCCCGACAGGCCAATCACTAGCCCAATTAAAATCATAAATAACCCAGGGATACTATGGAGGGGCTTTTTAAGTAAGCGACTTAATATCTCACCCAGGTAAAAAAAACCCAACAGACCAAACACAAAGACCAGAAGAATCCTCATAAGTACCCTCAAGTGTAGCTCAAACTGAGCTCAGAAATCAAATTGAGATATCTCTGGTATACTCATTTTATAAATGAAAATCAATACAGGTAGGTACACATCCGTCATTGATAAACCATTCGTACTATTTATTATCGGGATGCGTATTAACGCGTTCTGGAAAATATGGTTCTGGCCAGTCATATTTTTAGCAATGGCCTCGATGATTAGAAATTTGAGCATCCACAGAGAAAAAGGGCTACTTCACTACGAAGTCTTTATCTACCTGGGGGGATTTGGAGTTATTCAGTATTGGCGTTCCTTTGATGAGTTGCACAAGTTTGCTAACAACCCCAAGGATGAACATGTCAAATCCAGAAGAAATTACTATGCCAGAAATAGTCAGGATGTAGGAATTTGGCATGAAACTTATCTTATTGATCCAAAAGACGTAGAATCAATTTATATTAATACTCCAACACTAGGTTTGGGTAAAGCTTTCAAATTAACTAAGGTAACCGGCCAGACCGATACAGCTAAACAGCGTCTAAAAAAAAGACTTAGTTACTTAGTACACAGTAAAAACTGAATTCCTTTATAAACTGGTGCTACTTCCATGATCTTGAATCCAGCCTTCTCTAAATAATTAGGTATAAATCCTGAAAGATTATCTTCTATGGTAATTGCCTCAGGTAACTTGATTAAATGAGCTAGGGCGCTCCAAAGCTTTATGCTAAAACTATTATTTCTCCCGAAATCGGCCAGTAGAAATCTCCCTTTTGGTTTAAGAACTCTATAAATTTCAGAGATTGCTTGAATCTTAACTTGTGTGGGTAAATGATGAAAAATTAAGGTACTAACTACAATATCAAAGGTCCGGTCTTTAAAGGGAAGATTATTAGCGCTGGCTTGAGTAAACGCTATTTGGAGTTTATTTTTGTTTACCTTTTTTCTAGCCAAACTTAAAACATTATTATCTATGTCAACTCCAAACATGTTAACTTCAGGGTGTAACTGTTTAGCAACTTGAAGAAGTGTGCCAGTACCACATCCAACATCTAGTAACTTCTCGCCACCTCTTAGCTTTAGTAATTTAACTACCTTTATTCGTTGAGTGTATCCGTAACCGATTAACTCTAAGAGTAAATCATAGAATGGTGTTAAAAAGTCAAAATTAAAGGCAGGAATATAGTTTTTACGCATTCAAGTTGAAAACCTTTATTACATTCTGAGTAGTTTGTCTAGCCACTTCCTCAACAGAAATTCCTTTAACTTGGGCAACACGTTCGGCTACTTCTCTAATATTAGCCGGTTCATTAGGCTGACCTCTTTTTGATTGAGGAGCCAAAAAGGGAGAATCAGTTTCAATCAGTACGCGCTCTAGGGGAATCATTTTTAAAGACTCTCTTAACCAGTCATTTTTAGGATAAGTTATATTTCCAGCAAAAGAGATATACAGGTTAGTCTCTAAAACTTGTTTGGTAATTTTGGTATTCCCGCTATAGCAATGCAAAACTCCATTAAATTGATTTAAATAAGGTAGCATCTCTGTCCAAGCATCACGACAATGGACTATTAAAGGCAGCTGAAGTTCGTTAACCAAGACAATTTGAGCTTCAAAAAGCCTCATCTGAGATTTTTTCTTTTCTTCAACTATCAACCCAGACTCAACAAAACCTGCATTATGTTCAAAGAAAAAGTCTAAACCACATTCTCCAATTCCTACAACTAGTGACTGGTTATTCAAGTAAAGATCCTTTAATGCTTCAAGATCATTTTGGATCTCCGATTCTTTTGTCGGGTAGTTAACTCCTTCATGGGGATGAATCCCGATTGTTGAATAAATTTTTAAACTGTTATTCCCGCTTTCCTTGTCATTCCCGCGAAGGCGGAAATCTATTGTTTGTCTAACTGCTTCCTTCGATGTCTCAACATCAACCCCAACATTAATGATTATTCCCAAGCCATTTGCCACAGCATTTTCTAAGACCAAATCTAGTTGATCTCTGAGTTTATCAAAGTATAAATGGGCGTGTGAGTCAGTTAGTTTATGTACAGTATAACTATTCATGTAGAGAAGCCACTTTTTTGGTAAATTCTTTTGAGTATTTATTCTCGAGTCTGATGGCAGCATCCGGGGTAGAGACCCATTCGAAGTCGTCGTGCTCCGTGCTTAAAATGATCTTTGTGTAATCGGGAATCTGACAAAGATAGACTACTAAACAAAGAGCCACCCGTCTCTTCTCATCAAACTCGGAGTAGTGATTAGAGATAGTGCAATCAAAAAGTTTGCCGACTTTTAAATTTGTAATACCGAGCTCTTCTTCGATCTCTCTTTTGAGAGTGTTCACTAAAGCTCTTTCGTCAAGTTGTACTCGTCCTCCCGGAATATCCCAGTAGGTTTCCGACCGACCATCAACTTTTATACGAGGTGTATCGTGGACTACCAGAATTTGACCCAATGAGTTTTTAATGAGAGCCTTGACCCCAATGTAAAAAATCTCGTTCTCGTCTTGTTGTAGGTTTTTAAACATTCTCTACTCGCGGAAAAAGTGGAGCACTCGATTTAATCTCTCCGGAAAATTGTTTGAGGATTTTCTCAGCAGTTTCTGGTAAGAATGGCTGCAAATTAAAAGCAATATGTTGGATTTTCTCCACTAATTCTTTAAGAACCGGTTGAGACTCTTTAGCAGATAGCTCCCAGGGTTTGGTTTCGTTGACTCTTTTATCTGCCTCACTAATTTCTCCCCAAAGATGTGCCAAACACTCATTAAATTTAAACTCTTTTAAGGGTGCTTCTAATTGGGGATCAAACTGAGTTGGTGGTGGTGGAGCGCTGACACTATTTTTCTCACAGAGCTTGGCGACTCTCGACACTAAGTTGCCTAACCCATTAGCAAGGTTTGCGTTATAATCTTCCCGAAATTTTTCCCAGGTAAAGTCACTATCTTCAAAAGGATTTGCTTGTGCTGCAACCCAATATCTCAGGGCATCAGTCCCATATTTTTCCACAACCTCATAGGGATTAACTACATTTCCGAGACTCTTACTCATCTTCTGACCATTGCTGGTAATAAAACCATGAATAACTATTTGTGTTGAATTAGGTAATTCAGCAGACAGGAGCATTGCTTGCCACATTGCGGATTGTTGTCTTAAATTATCCTTTCCTGCTATTTGCATTCCAGGCCAGAAATCGTTGAAATTTTTCTCATCATCGGGCCATTCCAGTGTAGATATATAACTAACGAGGGCGTCAAACCAGACAAACATTACATGGTCAGGATCATGAGGAACAGGCACCCCCCAGGGCATCTTCTCTTTTAATCTTGAGATGCTGAAATCATGAAGACCCTCTTTAACAAATTTCTTAATTTCATCAAAACGGAAATCTGGTACAACAAAATCGGGATTCTTTTCGTAAAAATCTAAAAGTGGCTGTTGATATTTGGACCATTTAAAGAAATAATTCTCCTCCTCAATCGTTTCTACTTCTAAGTTTGGGTGAATTGGACATCTTTCATTGTCTAATTCTGAAGCTGTTTTCTCTAGCTCGCACCCCACGCAGTACTTTATCTTATAAGCTTGTTTATAAATATCTCCACTCTCTTTACATCTTTTCCAGAACTCTTGCGCGGCCTTTTTATGGTTTATACTGGATGTTCTAATGAAGTTTGTATAGCTTAAGTTTAAAGCTTCCTTAAGTTGACTAAATTTGGCTGCGTATTCATCCACATAGGCTTGTGGCTCCTTTCCTTGAGCCTGTGCGGCCCGATAGATCTTAATCCCGTGTTCATCGGTGCCGGTATTAAATACTACTTCTTCCCCAAGAAGTCGATGGTATCGTGCAATAAAATCTGCAAGAATAATTTCCAAAGCAAATCCGAGATGGGGATCTGAATTGACGTATGGAAGTGTTGATGTTATATAAAATTTATTCACGGCGGCTCCCTTCTGATGTAGATAGTTTAGGAATTCTTTTATCAGATGTCAAACGTTGTTTGAAAAAATAGACAAGTAGCAGGGTAAAGATCATCCAAGTGAGGATTCCGGTAAGCCAGCTTAACTGATCAATAATTTTTAAAACCAAAGTCAGCAGCACCCCCAAACTAATCAAGAAACAAACAGTGAATTTTTTAAGAATCAAATATATTAACGAAAAGATTAAGGCCAGCAAAGGAATCATAAAGATTACAATTTGCCAGATGCTAGCCTCAGTCCAAGAGTTAGGGGCTGGCACTCTCCAGATTACCAGCAGAAATGAGATCAAAGAGATCACGACTAACAGAAAATTCTTCAGTACCCGCATAGCTTAATTGTACCTAATTAAAGGAAGATTTGGATGGTTGTTTTAAGCGGGCGTAAAGCTTAGAATGGGGTACTATTTCCCATGAGCGTTTCATCTATTCAGTGCCCAAAGTGCCATACTCAAATCTCAGTTGACGAGGTGCTACGTCATCAGATTGAGGAATCGGTCAAAGGAGACCTGCGGGATGAATATAATCAAAAATACATATCTCTAAAACTACAACTATCGGAGCAATCCCAAAAAGAAAAATTAGAACTTCAGGAGCAATTATCAAAAAACAAGAAAGAGATTGAGACGTTTAGAGAAAACGAGTTAATTTTAAGAAAGAAAGCTCAGGAATTAGAAGAAAAAGAAAAAAATTTGGAGCTGGAAATGCAAAGGCAAATCGATGAAGAAAGAAAAAAAATCCAGGAGAAAACAGAAACGGAGGTCACTGAAAAGTTTCATTTAAAGGAGAAAGAAAAAGATCAGCTGATAGAATCTCTAAAAAAATCCTTGGATGAGGCTCAAAGAAAAGCCTCAGTTGGTTCTCAACAGCTTCAAGGTGAGGTAATGGAGCTGGAGCTTATGGAAATATTAAAACGCGAATTCCCTATTGATGAATTAAGCGAAGTTGGGAAAGGTGTAAGAGGCGCGGATTTAGTGCAACTTGTAAAAGATCAGATCGGAAGAGATGCGGGCAAGATTATCTGGGAGAGCAAAAGGACAAAGGCATTTACGGAGGAATGGATTGTTAAATTAAAAGAAGATATGAGAGAGGCAAAAGCAGATGTATCGGTAATTGTCTCAACAATTTTGCCCTCTGGTGCTAAGTTCTTTACTCAAAAAGATGGCGTGTATATAACAAGTTTCGATTGTGTGCTACAGGTTGCGTTCATCTTACGCAAAAGTTTACTGGATATAGCACAAACAAAAGCTCTGTCTGTAGGAAAAAATGAAAAAATAGAATCTCTTTATAGATATATAACCAGTTCTGAATTTGCTCAAAGAATAGACTCAATGCTGGAAACCTATTCTAAAATGCAGCAGACCTTAGATAAAGAAAAAATGGTCATGCAGAAAATTTGGGCCCAAAGAGACAAAGAAATTGAAAGGTTAAAAAATAATACTCTTTCAATGCACGGATCTTTGTCAGGACTTATTGATGAACCAATGGCAGATATAAAAAGTTTAGAGTTTGAAGAAATTGAATTAGTGATTGAAGACCCCCAAACAGATGGAAACCTTTGAATTCAGAAAAGCTTACAGGAACTTGAACCCACAACAGAAACAGGCAGTTGACTCTATCGAAGGTCCAGTAATGGTGATAGCTGGTCCGGGGACTGGCAAAACTCAGATCCTGACGCTGCGGATTGCCAATATATTACTGCAAACTCAGGTTAATCCAGATAATATTTTAGCTCTAACCTTTACTGATTCAGCGGTGCTAGCCATGCGCAAGCGTTTAGCCGAAATTATTGGTACTTTGGCCTACAAAGTGGAGATTACCACCTTTCATTCTTTTGGAAGTGAGGTAATCAAACATAATCCTGAAGATTTCCCGCACCTGATTTCCGCTACTAGTATGACGGAGATCGAACAGATCCAACTACTAGAAGAGATCATCAATCAATCTTCGCTAGAGCTACTTAAACCCTTCGGAGATCCTCTCTATTATCTAAAATATAGTTTATCGGCGATTAATGATTTAAAAAAAGAAGGAGTCTCGGTGACGGATTTTGCTGAGGGGATTATCGCTCAAGAAAAAGATTTCGCAATTATCAAAGATCTGTATCACGAAAAGGGGGCCTACAAAGGGCAGATGAAAGGCAAGTACTCAGAGACTTTGCGAGATATAAATAAACAAAAAGAGCTACTTATTATATATACAGCATATCAACAAGCACTGCAAACAAAAAAACTCTACGACTTTAATGATATGTTACTGGAAGTAGTTAAAGCTCTATCTACTAACAAAGAATTGCTGCTTCGTCTGCAGGAGAGATATCAATATATTTTAGTCGACGAACATCAAGATACCAACACTGCTCAAAATAAATTGGTTGAGCTACTGTGCAACTTTTATGAAAATCCTAATCTCTTTGTAGTGGGAGATGAAAAACAAGCGATCTACAGATTTCAAGGAGCATCCCTAGAGAATTTTTTATATTTCAAAAAGCTCTATCCTAAAGCAATCTTAATTAATCTAAACTTTAATTATCGTTCTACTCAGACTATTCTGGATGCTGCGGGATCGGTTATAAAAATAAATATTATCTCAGATTTAATGCCGGAAAGAGTTGCCTTGCAGTCAAGTAGCAAGTACCCGGAAGAGCCAATCAGACTTATAGAGTTTACCGACTATTACAGCGAGTATTACTTTTATGCCAAAGATATTGGAGAAAAAATAACTGCTGGAATTGCTCCAAAAGAGATCGCAGTACTAGCCCGAAATAACCGGGATTTAATTATTTTAGCCAGTGTCTTAGAGCAGGCAGGAGTCAAGTATAGTGTTGAAGCCGACCAAAATATTTTTGCTGACGCATCTGTTAGAAAGTTTTTAATGCTTCTTGAAGCAGTGGCTTTTTACGGCGAAGATGCCTATCTTATACCAGCGCTGCATCTTGATTTTTTAGGAATTAAACCCCTAGATCTGTATAAATTAATGAAGTATGCCAGAGCGAGTAAGCTATCTGTTTTTGAAATAGTTACTAAATCCGAGATTTTGAATTTGGTTGGGATAGAAAAAGAAGGAATAACCACGTTTTATAAGTTGCTGGAAAATTGGCAGATTCAAAGTAAAAACGATAACCTCGAAACTCTATTTGTATCGGTGCTCAATGATTCAAAACTTCTTGATTACATTTTAACTCAACCTAGTTCCATAGAGATTATCGAAAAGCTAACTATTCTTTTTGAAGAGATTAAGTTACAAGTGATGAGAAATCCTCAGTTTAATTTAACAGACTTTTTGGCTTACTTAAATTTGCTCAAAGAACACGATATCTTAATTAAATGTCCCACCCAAACCCCTCGACAAGATTACGTCAGACTGATGACTGCTCATAAATCCAAAGGCTTGGAGTTTGAATATGTATATATTATTAATTGCTTTAATGGTCACTGGGGAAACATGAGAAGAAGGTCTTCGGGTATTGCTATTCCCTGGGAATATTTTGGAGTCAAGCTTAAATTAGGAATAGACATTGAACAAAATGAAGATGAGAGACGGTTGTTTTATGTGGCCTTAACTCGAGCCAAAAAGGGAGTAACTATCTCCTATTCCTCGAAATCCCTAGAGGGAAAAGAGCAGCTACCCGCACAGTTTATAGGAGAAATAGAGGATAAGTATAAGAGAATAGAGGATACAACTTCGTTTCAAGAAGATTTTTCTTCTCGGAAAGAGCAAATTTTCAGACCAAGAGTCAAGAGTCAAGAGTCAAGAGTCAAGGATATGGAGTTCTTTAAGGAGATTTTTCTGGAAAGAGGCTTGTCAGTTAGTGGATTAAATAATTATTTAAAATGCCCATGGAGATTTTTTTATCGAAACCTGCTGCTCTTACCAGAGATTAAAGATCGTAGCAGAATGTTCGGTACAGCCATTCATAAAGCCCTGCAAAACTATATTAATCATCTCAACCAGGGTGACGCTTCCAACACCTTGCTCATTCAAGGATTTATCGACGCCCTAGCAAGGGAGCCTCTAGCTGAAAAAGATTTTGAAGATCTGCTTAAGAAGGGTCAAAAAGTATTACAAAATTACTTTGACCAAAGAATTACCCGTTGGAATAAAGGAGTGCAAAGTGAAGTGGTAATTAAAGGAGTTAGACTAACTGACGACGTCATAATTAATGGAGTTGTCGATATGATTGAAAAAATAGATTCCAAAGGACATGTCAGAGTCTTTGATTTTAAAACAGGTAAGCCTCGGTCAAGAGGAGAGATAGAGGGAAAAACTGGAGATAGTAATGGAGACTATTTAAGACAGCTGGTTTTTTATAAATTACTAATTGATAAATACTATCAAGGGAAAATGGAGATGAAAGAAGGGGTAATAGATTTTGTCGAGTCGGATGTCAAGGGTAAAATTCGTAGTGAAAGTTTTGAGATAACCTCCGAGCAGGTCGCAACTTTAGAAACCATGATTTTGCAAGTAGCTAAAGAAATTATTAATCTCGATTTCTGGGATCGTCGGTGTCAAGAACCGACCTGCGAATATTGTGAGCTACGAGGATTGATGATCTGAAGGCGGTTTAGCTTAAGGCTGTTTGATCTTCGATAGTTTTTTTAACGATCATTGTATCCTCGCCTTTGAGCCGGGCATTTTCAATCTCCACTTCTTGCAACTTTTTCGAAAGCTCATCGACCTCTTGTTGGGTAGCTTTGATCGCTCTATTTTTACCCATAATTTGAAAAGAAACTAGTACCGATTCAATAATATTAATTACCCAAGCCATCAGCAGTCCAAATAACATTGACCCAAGAATTATTAAATACAGAGGAATATTAGCGAGAGTAATATACCCTAAATGTAACGTGGCTGTGCCCGTATTTTGATTGGCAAATAGAGCACTAAGTATTCCAAATAATACAAGCGTTACTAAAGTTGACACAAGCGTATATTACTTGTTTTGCTTATGGGTTAGTGTGATAAAGAAGTAAGGATGTTGTAAGTAACGTAAGCCGGTACATCATTGATCTTTAAGTTTTAGTGTATATATAAAAGTCATCGATAGTTTTGGTGGGTTTCCAGTTTTTGAAATGATACTTTTGGGTAATAACTTTGGCTCCTGGCTTAAGCTCTTCTTTTAAAATCGGCTCTAATCGATCCACTGTAACCGGAAGCATATAAATGTAAACTACCTCTGCGCTGAAATAATGCCTGGTAAAAATGCTGCCATGGAAAAAATGGGCGTTAGATAATTTTAATTGATAGGCCTTCCAGCGAGACCACCACACCCGTAGCCAAGATTCTTCGATACCAAAACTCTCCGCGCCCATTTGAGCGGCGACCAAAACCACCCGACCATCTCCCGACCCCAGTTCATAAAAGTCATCATCAGGTTTTAAGCCGGCTAGTTTAAAGAGTTCTTTTAGTTTGGGATATTTAGTGGGTATATAAGGAGCACCCGAGCCGGCAAACCAGGACAAGCCCAGTAAACAAAGCACTATTAAAAAGGTGAGTATAGTGAATTCCATGAATTAGGCTTTTTTAAGAAGTTTGAGTAGAAATATTTTCACCGTGGTTAGCCGATCAATAATATTAAAAGCAAAATAGAGCGATCGGTCAACAACCAAGTCATAAGTTCCGATATATTCAACTAGTTTACCGCCGTATCCTTGCTTAAATCGATGAAATCCATACCAAGGATTTTTGGGGTTAGGGTTAGGTCCCAAGGCTCCCCACATATCAAACTGTTTTAGTTTGAGTTTTTTCCCTAGTTCAATCGCTTTCCAGGCAACCAAATTAGAATGCATCAGCTCTCTATAAATAGGAAGTGATCCTCCATAGGGATAATACAAAGTATCTTTAAAGTTTAAAAGCATCCAGGCTGTAAGAGGTTGCCTGTTATCAGTTCCCGGTTCGCTGTAAAATGCAATCAAAAACCGAGCCATGCCGGCGGCTTTCATAGTCTGCCAGACCTTGCGGTGGTAATCAGGACTGTGCCCATGATAGCCCTGCCTGGTCGTGGTTTCAAAATATAGCTTTAAATAGATCTCTAAGGCTTGATCATCAGTTCGTTCTTCGACAATGACTCCTTTTTTCTGAGCTAACCTAATGTTATAGCGGGTTTTTTGATGAAGATTAGCCATTAATTGGTCTTCCGAAGGACTAAGATCTAGCACAAAGTTAAATTTGGTAAAAAGCGGTTTAGGGGAAGGTAGGAAAGTAGGATAGACCCGGAATGGCTCTCCGTCATCAATAATGTTTGGTTCAATTTTAATAAACGCGCAGTGATAATCCTGAGCTATTTGTTGCAGGGCTTTGGAAAGTTCTTTATCTGGACGAGGACCCTTGGGGAGGTATCCTACAAAAGAGTTAGTCAAAGGGATTTTATGCAGAGTCATTTGAAAAGCGGTCACCATCTTACCTTCTTCGAAGATGCCAAAACGGAGTAGGGGTAAACCTAGGCTTTTACGGAACTCTCCCCACTGCCAAGATTGGATCACATGTGTCACCAGTTTATCGTAGGTAGTTTGGTCTTTTTCCTCCAGAAGTCGCAAATCCATGACTGTATTATAACCTTTTCGGAGAACTTCCGACCCCCAAGATAAAAGGGCATCCCCTCACTTGATATTATGGGCTGTTTATGGTAAATTGTGGATATGGACCAAAGGCGAGCCTTGATGGCAATTGGTGGGATCATTATTTTACTGCTGGCAATAGTTTTTGGGGTAGCTTACTTCTCTTCCCAAAATGCCAAAAAACCTCAAGTTCGAAAACCCACCCCCAGTCCTTCCTCGGCTGGATCATTAACTGTTCCAGTTGCTTCTCCAGAGCCTGGTACAGATTCATCTACACAGTCACCTCAAAATGTTGTCGGTACAAAAACCTACACAGGTGAAGGATTTAGTCTGCATTATCCAGAAGCCTGGGGATTACTTAAGTGCAACAATACTCAGAATTTTGAATTTGATCCGACCAACCCAACCGAACAGTTGGGTGTCAAGTGTGATTATGCAGTTAAACCAATTACATTTCTGGTTAGCAATATTCAATTGTCTTGTACCGGAGAGACTATTCAACTCGGCAACCTAGCAGTTCTGCGCAGTAAAACCACTAAGGCAAATGGTGATATTAATTACCGCTGGTGTGTCAACGGAGCAACAGCCAGTTTAGATGTAACTCATCGAGTTTCTTCAACTGGATCAAGAGCAACTAGCAAAGACGATTATTCCACTCAGGTTGAACAGATGATCTCTTCTTTAAGCTTCGGCGGCGGCTCCTAAAGTAGATAGATATCCACGAATCTTGCACTCCAGCCAGCTGTTCGAGCATCTTCAAAACCCAGATCGATGATATTTCCTTTAATCGCGCCACCTGTATCCCCAGCTACAGCCTTGCCATATCCAGGAATATAAACCTGGCTGCGGAGTTTAATTACTTTTGGGTCAACAGCGATGACACCCTTGCCCTGACGCATACCAATAGCAGTCCAGTCATTGCATCCCAGGCAATGTGAATCGTAGTGAGTAGCCCAAACCCGGATTTTTCTCCAGTAGCGAATTGGTCCCTCTACAGTTTCCAGAGTTCTCCAAACGATTTTTGTACCTTTAGAGATGACCTTTGGCTTGGGAGCAATAGTTTCGGAAGAGATTAACTCCCTCTCGTATTCTTGGTCCAAATGATAAGTAACTCTAATAACCTTGGTCAGCTTGCCATCAGCGCCATCATTTAGGACAGTTTCCTCACCCACTTCTTTTTCAGGGTCGTCCTGGGTTTGAATAGGTTTGTCAATAGAGATGACCTCAGTCATTAATTTGGTACTAAACTCAGTTTTAGTTTCGATGGGCTGGGGAAGAGTTAAAGTTTCGACCGGGGCAATTTCCTGAGCAGATACTCTAGGAACAGGAAGAGTTTGATTAATGGAAAGTAAGGTTAGCCCAATAAGTAAGATTCCAGCTAGTAATGAGGTCACATGGATATAATATCAGATATTCCACTTCTTCGGCCGTGAACTGAGAACTGACAACTATGTACTAATTTAGCCACTCATCTTCTTGCGTAGGATAGATGTCATCGTCAACAGCATCACTATAACCTTTGCTTCCGTCCAGTAAAGATTCTGGGATAGAGGCTAGGAAACGAGAGACCAGGTTATTGGAACGGGTTCCAAAATACAACCTTGAGCGGGTATAGATGAAATACAGCCGTTCTTTGGCTCTGGTAATACCCACATACGCCAAGCGCCGTTCTTCCTCCATTGCTTCTGGGTCAAGCATCGACCGAGAATGAGGAAACAGTCCTTCCTCCATCCCTACCAAAAATATTACTGGAAACTCCAAGCCCTTGGAAGCATGAATAGTCATCAGCGTTACAGCATTTTTTTTGTCTTCACTGAGTTTACCGTCGGGCATAGTATTGTCTTGAACCAAAGCTACATTTTCCAAAAAGGCCAACAGGTCTGGAAATTCTTCCGCCACCGACTTTAGCTCCTTAACATTCTCTGCTCGGGCCATACCCTGCTCGGTGCCATCGTCAATAGTGGCTAAGTAATCGGTGGCTTGCAACAGAAGCTCCATTAACTCTAAGGTGGAAAACTGAGTGATAGTAGATAGGATCTCGGTGAGTAGCTGATCAAATTTCAAGGCTCTTTTTAAGCCAATTTTCTCGATCCTCTTACGAGCAATGCTGTCCTCTGGATTAGCAATTAGTCGAAGATACGACAGCACATCCTTAATCTCTTTGCGTTCATAAAACTTCAGTCCTCCAACCAAAGTGTAGGGGATAGCGTTTTTTAAGAAAGCCTCCTCCAATGAACGGGACTGAGCATTAGTTCGATAAAGAATGGCAAAATGAGCATAGGGAAGTTTGGATTTTTTTGTTTCATCGATGACGAAATTAGCTTCATCAACTTCTGACCGTGCTTGATAGACAGTAATTTTTGCACCTTCTTTTTTATTGGTCCAGAGATTTAAGATTGGGTGGGACTTGTTGGTGCTAACTACAGCATGAGCAGCGTCTAAGATGATTTGAGTCGAGCGGTAGTTTTGTTCTAGATTAAAGACTTTAGCCTCTTTATAATCTTTCTGAAAGTTGATGATATTTCGAAAGTCAGCGCCTCTAAATGAATAAATACTCTGTGCTGCATCGCCGATGACACAAACATTCCGATTGCGCGCGGCGAGCAGTTTTATTAATAGGTACTGAGTAGCGTTAGTATCCTGGTATTCGTCAACCAAGATATATCTAAACTGAGTTTGGTATTTATGCAAAACCTCTGGTACAGATTGAAAAAGCCGGATGGTGTACATAATCAGGTCATCAAAATCTAAGGCCTGATTACGCCGCAGAATCTTCTGATATTCCAAGTAAACTTTGGCCACAGTTTCCTGAAAATACCCTCTGGCGAATTGAGGGTATTCAGTATCTGCAATATTTTCGTTTTTAGCTCCAGAGATAGTGTAGCGAATAGAAGAGGGTGAAGTTTTCTTAACATCAATCGCCAAAGTGGCCATGGCTTCCTTGATCGCATCGAGGGCGTCGTTTTCGTCATAGATAGAAAACCCAGGTTTAAGTCCAACCTGATACCCTTCCTTGCGGAGTAACCGGGCGCAAATCGAGTGAAAGGTACCCATGATCGGCTGCTCCGCTCGCCCAATTAATAGCTTAATCCGATCTTTCATCTCCTGAGCGGCCTTATTGGTAAAGGTTACTACCAAGATATTCTCGGGCAAAATATTTTTTTGAGACATTAAATAAGCTACTCGGTAAGTTAAAACCCGAGTTTTACCTGAGCCAGCTCCGGCCAAAATTAAGGATGGTCCATCGGTCGCCTGACAGGCTTGTTGTTGGATAGGATTTAGATCATTTAGGAAATCAGTCGGGGGCATGGAATGGATGTATGGTATCATAAATATTGCCTTTTGAAAGATCTAAAGGTAGAATAGATGTCTATGGCAAAGGTTACTCTTTTAGACTTTTGGGCTCCCTGGTGTGGACCTTGTAAAATGATGAACCCAGTTCTTGATGAAATCGAAAAAGCGTCTCCTGAGGTCGAGTTTAAGAGAATTAACGTCGATGAAGAAGGGGAGGTTTCTCAAAAATATGGGGTAATGAGTATCCCCACTTTTGTCATCGAAAAAGATGGTAAAGAAGTCGGACGAAAAATTGGAGTAACTTCAAAAGCAGACCTACTCGCATTGCTACAGCAATAATTTTCAATTTATTTAGGTGATGTTAGCTTTTAAAGAGCGTGTCATAAACTTAGTCAAAAAAGTTCCCTACGGCAAAGTTACAACCTATGGAACATTAGCAACTTTGTCTGGGGTGCCTAGAGGAGCCCGGTTGGTAGGTGGAATCTTACACTACACCAATGAAAAAACTCCGCTACCCTGGCATCGAGTGATTAATCGAGAAGGCTATCTCTCGATTAACTGTATGGATCACCCCAAGCAGTTGCAAAAAGCCCTGTTAGAGCAGGAAGGTGTAGTGGTCAGTCCCGCCTTCATGGTAGACTTGACGATATACGGTTGGTTTGGTGAGTCAAAATGAAGAAAATTTGGATTATTGCTAATTGGAAGTCAAATAAAAATATCACAGAAGCCTTGACGTGGATTTCTGAAGTAGGGCCTCATCTCAGGCCTAGAGAAGATATTCAAATTGTTGTCTGTCCGGGCTTCACTGAACTAGAAGAGGTGCATAAATCAGTGCTGACCGGAAACTTTCCAATAATGGTTGGTTCTCAGGACCTCTCACCCTTTCCACCCGGAGCATATACCGGAGAAGAATCAGCTCAAGAACTGGTGGGGTTGGTGCAGCTTGCGATCTTGGGTCACTCTGAACGCCGTTTAAATTTTGCCGAAACCGATGAGATGATCGCCCAAAAAGTCAAACAAGCTGATAAAGCGGGGATCACTCCCCTAGTTTGTGTCCAAAGTACGCAGACACCAGTTCCTGATGGTTGCAGGCTTGTTGCCTTTGAGCCGATTGAGGCTATTGGTTCAGGCCAGCCTGATACCCCAAAGGATGCAGAGGAGGTGGCAACTTCCTTAAAGGAGAGGTATGGTCCAGATTTAACCGTACTTTATGGTGGTAGTGTGGAGAGTAGGAACGTGGGAAGTTTTATTAAACAACCAGATATTTCGGGTGTGCTGATAGGAGGAGCTTCTTTAGACGCCAGAGAGTTCGTCAAGATTGTAAAGATTGTTTATGAAGATTAGAAAAATTGATCTATCTGATGCAGTTAGCGAAAGAGAATCCAAAAAAGTCAGAAATTTTAAACGAATCTTCTTTGTTTTAAGCATAGTGGGTCTACTGATTGGTCTCTCTTTGTTTTGGTCTATTTTTGCGCCTCTTAAGCCAGGAGGGATCTCTTTTCCTGGGTTACCGGTCGCTGATCCAATTAAGTCAACTGAAGGAAGAGTAAATATCTTGCTTTTTGGAATAGGAGGAGGCACGCATGAAGGACCCGATCTTACTGATTCAATTATTGTTGCCTCTTTAAATCTTAAAACTAAGCAAACAGTGATGTTTTCTATCCCGCGGGATCTATGGATGGATAATATAAAACAAAGGATTAATGCGACATATGAAATTGGTAAAAAAACAGGTTCAGGCTTAAGCTTTGCTGAAGATAAAATCGACGATATCCTAGGTCTGACTATTCATTATGGAGTGTTAATTAATTTTGATGGATTCGGAAAGGCGATTGATTTGGTAGATGGGATAGATATAGAGGTGCCGACTACGTTTGACGATTATGAGTATCCGATCACCGGCGAGGAAGATAATCTCTGCGGACTACATGAACAAGAAGTGGATTTAAACGAAGATCAAGCCAAAGCTTTGAATCGCGAGGTAGGTAAGGCCAAAGTGCTGGTTAATGATCAAGGAAAAATTGCCTCAACTTCAGCGGACTTTGCTTGCCGTTTTGAGCATATTCATTTTGATAAAGGCAGCAATCACTTAAATGGTCCGATCGCCCTGACTTTTGTCAGGTCGAGGCATGGCACGAACGGTGAGGGGTCAGATTTCGCCCGGTCACGACGTCAACAATTGGTAATTGAAGCATTTGGTAAAAAAGCTCTGTCGCTGCCAACTTTAATTAATCCATCTAAACTGATTGATTTGTATACGACCTTTAGTAAAAGCGTAGAGACGGATATTCCCAGAGACAAATTTCTTGAGTTTTATAACCTGGCCAAAAACAACAAGAAGACTGTCAGTGTGGTCTTAGGCGATCTAGGAAATGGTGGCTCATTATTTATTAATCCTTCTCCGGCAGATTATGGAGGAGCTTGGGTTTTGATCCCAAAAGATAGGGATTTTTCTAAAATTGCCGACTTTGTCCACCAAACCCTAATTCAGGCAGACCAGGAAGCAACTCGATCGGCGAAGCCCTCTTTATGAAACTTACCTTTCTTTACGGAACTGATGAGACTAAAATTGCCGGTGCCTTGATGCAACTTAAGAAAGAACACCCTGCTGCGGAGATTCTGGAGCTGGACGGATCTTGTCTGACGATTCAAGAATTAAAAGAGGCGTTAGGGGTGCAAGGTCTATTTGGTTTGGATAGATTGATTATAGTCAAGGAGCCTGCCGCAGAACTAGATCTGACCGGTCTGGTTTTTGAAGGAGTAAATCTAGTTTTTATTGCTGAGAAGGAGCTTTCCTCCGAGTCAACCTTAGTTATCTCCTCGAAACCTTTCAAACCTCAAATTTTGAATTTATCTACCCGCCAGACTGTGACAGCCTTTCCCTTTCTGGACTTTTTATTTACGAAAAATCCGCAAGCTTATATAGAACTCGAAAAATTGTTAAAACAGTTTGGAGCCCAGTATGTGTTAGCAATGATAGGTTATGGTTGTCGCCGCCTGATCTTATCCGGTAAGCAGTCCGACTTTATGCTTCAAAAATTGGCTGTTCAAAAGAAACTTTTTCCTGTAGCGGCGTTGCCATTTTACTATCAAGAGATCCTGGAGACTGATTTCAAAATCAAACAGGGAAGAGTCCGGGAAGATATCGGACTTGTTTCTTTGATAGAGAAATTTCTTAGGGCAAATCCTCCAGAGATTTCTTAATTAAATCGACATCTTTCTGGTCAACGAAACCGTCTCCACTGACATCGGCCGGAGAATTTTTCCTCCCGAAATTGGTGAAAATGATTGAAAGATCGACTGAATTTATTTTGCCATCACTGTTCAGATCAAACGGGTTTTTGGGGGCCATCAAGGCACTGCTCGTTGCTATCTGGCTAAAATCGTTAAGCTGACCTAGGATAATTGGCGGAAGAGTTTTCTCTCTGGGAAGAACGACTTTGACCTTTGTTTCTGTGTTACCTTTGAGTATGGCGAGGGTAGCCTCCGTGGTGGGAGGTATAACAATAAACTGCGCATAATCTTGGGTGCGAAGGTCAGCTAAGGGTAGAATAAAATTTCCGGCGGTTGAAGTAACTACCCCCAGAGGAGAGGAATTTTCCAGCTGTAGCAACACCAGGGCCTCGGTCACGGGTTCAAGATCGCCACCCAGGATCTTGCCGGTAAGGGGTTTGTTAATTGAATCTTCACTTGGGTGGTTTATCTTGCCTAGAGTTTTGAAACTATATTTCCCCGGATAGATCGATTGACTGCTCTTTATCTTGTAAGTATAAGTTGTTTCCGGCAAGAGATGTTTGAGAGTGACGATATGGATTTGATGAGGCGAAGGCAACTTATCGTCTCGATCATCTTCCTGCATCGAATCAAAATTATTTTGTCCCCAAAGTAAACTTCCTGTCGTCTCGGCACCGGTTTGCCAGATAATAGTTGAAGAGTTATCAGTTAGGTTTATAACCTGGATATCTTTTGGCTGAAAAGCAACATTAGTGCGTTTCGCCAGCTCAAGGTTATAAAGATAGATAGATATTCCGAGGAAAAGGGCGGTAAAGAGTAAGCCTAATCCAAGAATAGTGGGAATTCGAGTAGGAGAAGTGAGTTTCATTGCCCACCTCCAGGCAAAGCCGCGTTTGATGCGGTCGGTTTAGCGCTGGGAGTGGCTGGTTTGATTGATGGGGTGGGTGATGGACTACTGCGGATAACTTGCACTTGTTGAACCAGTAGAGGCTTGATAGTTTTGGCAATTTTAGCCAGAGTTTCTTGGTCAAAATCAGGAGAGACTGGTTCAAGAGCTGACTGCAGGTTAGCAGGGACCGGGGTGCTTGGTTTGGCAAAAATGACTTGCGAAGCGACCCATGTCACCACAGCTATAGTCGTAACGATTAAAATAATTAAACGGTTTTTATTCATAAATTAAGGTAGAACAAAGGCCCTGCCATTAATTGTAACCAGCAATCCATCTGTGTCTTTGCGCGCACCCATCGAGATGGAATCAATCGCAAAAAGTCGAGGGGATGTAACCAATGCATCTAAGAAAGAGACAGCTTGCTGGTAAGTCGTTAAAATATTAAGAGTAAAAAACACTTCTGCTAAAGTACTATTTTTTTTCAGAACTTTTCCTTTGATGGTTAATTCCGTAGGCTGAACCTGTATTCCAGAAACCGAGGCTTGACCGGCGAGACTCAAGTTATTCAAAGAGCTGATAATTCCTGTAACATCTGTTGTATTGGGAATTAGATTCTCCATGGTATTTCGTAGATCTCGGTCTAGGCTTAAATAATTATCTTTGCCCCGAGATAAATTGACTCCTTTATCTTTGAGCTCTTGCAGGACTTGGGTTTGTTGATCAATACTCCTCTCTAGGGCGATGATCGTAACCAGGGTTGGTTTGATAGCAAAGATAACAAAAACGATAATAAGCACCAAACTAAAGGTAATTGAGGAATAACTCTGAACGTATTTATTACGCAAGAGTGGTTTTACAAAAGTATAGTAACGAGAATAATATGGATTCATTCAAAACTCCCAGTGATAACAAAAGAGATATTCCCTCGATCAAAATTTAAAGATATTAATGTAACCCCAACTAGCGAAGGGTCATTTCGTAAACCGGATAGCAAGAGTGCTAAATCTTTATTAGAGACAGCACTACCAGTGATTCTAAATTCCCAGATCTTTTCCTTGGAATCTAAGTTAAAACCTTCTAGTACAATACTTGGAGGCAGCTGACTTGAGATCTTGCCCAGCAGGGAACTCCACAGCGGTGTTTGGGCAAAGTTAGTTTTGATAGTTTGTAATTTGAATTGGGCTCTGCGGACTAAGGCCTCGTCTTCTCGAAGGTTTTCTATAAAGGGCACTTGTCTCCCAATTTGGGTGTTAAGATCCGAGAGCTTTGCATCCAGTTGAAACCGAAGTACAAAAGCCCCAATTACCAACAGCTCTACACCCATCACAATAAACCGTCCATAGGAGAGAAGCCACTTAATAAATTTAACGTAAATTTTACTTGGTGAACCCTGGGGATAAAGCAGGTTAACCTTAAGACGGTGCAGATTGTCTTTTTTAGGGGCAGCCATACCCTAAGCATAGCAAAATTAAAAGGTCTGTACTAGTTTTAAGCTGACTTAGTCGCCGCCGATTTAGCTAAACGGCTTTTTAAACGAGCAGCCGTGTTGGCGTGGACTAAGTGGGTTTTGACTGCTTTATCAAGTTTGCTAAAAACTGCCGAAAAAGTTTTGACAGATGGCTCTCGACGAGCATTTTTTAGCAGACTCTTGAGATCTTTTTGGATCAGGTCGTTTAGTAAGGTGCGCTTTTTGTCTTTGCGCATTTTCTTTTTTGCACTTTTGATGATAGGCATGAGGAGAAGTTTACCATGAGTGACGTCTTTAGGCAATCTACAAATTTCCATCCTTTTTTCACACATTGTTGTAAATCTCTTTGCCGCGTATAATTAGCAATTAAATGGTCAAAAATCTTCTAGCGATACTTTCTTCCCGACAAAGCAGTATTTTATCCGGAGCATCTATTTTGATGATGGCAGTATTTGCCTCAAAATTTCTGGGCCTGATTAGGGATAGACTCCTGGTTCACAATTTTTCTTCGGCCGAGGCATCGCTTTTTTTTGCAGCCTTTAGGTTGCCTGATCTGCTTTTTCAGCTTTTGATCTTCGGAGCTTTATCGGTAGCTTTTATTCCAGTTTTCACAGAGCATTTAAGCAAAAACGGTGAAAAAGACGCCATGTGTTTTGCTAATAATATTCTAAACCTTTCCCTAACTCTCTTTGGGGTGGTTGCCCTTTTCGCCTTTATCTTTATTGGACCCATCAATTCTTTGATTGTTCCCGGATTTAGTGGTTCTCAAAAAGCCCTGACGGACGACCTGACCCGCATCATCTTGCTAGGGCAAATCATTTTAGTAGTTGGGGCATTTTTTGTGGGCATCGCACAGTCTCACCAGCGATTTATTGTTCCGTCAATTGCCCCACTTTTTTATAACTTAGGGATGATTATTGGTATTTTACTCTCGCCGGTATTAGGGATCACCGGACCAGCTTTTGGAGTGGTCATAGGAGCCTTATTGCATGTTTTAATCCAAATTCCCCTGGTCAGCTCGCTTGGATATCGCTATAAATTCTCCTTTAATTTTTTTAATTCCGGGGTTAGAGAAGTAGTTAGATTAATGAGTTTTCGAAATATAGGTTTGGCAGTTGAGCAGCTTAATGAGGTAGTAGGTACGGCGTTGGCCTCGTTGGTGATTAATAACAGCTCGGCGATTACTATTTTGACTTTTGCCCAACATTTACAAACAGTACCGATTGGGCTTTTTGGGGCAACTATCGCCCAGGCTGCCTTACCGGTTCTTTCTAAGGAGCAGGCTGAAACTGACAAAGAAGCTTTTAAACGAACACTCCTGACCACTTTTCATCAGATTCTTTTTTTGACATTACCAGCTACCGCGATGTTGGTAGTGCTCCGGATTCCCTTAGTCCGCTTGGTTTTTGGGGCTTCTCAATTTACTTGGGACGATACCGTGTTAACCGGTCGAACAGTGGCCTTATTGGCGCTTGGACTCAGCGCTCAGTCGGTCATTTTGCTGCTGGTGAGAGGGTTTTATGCCCTAAAGGATACCAAATCTCCGGTGTTTATCTCGGTTGGGACAGTAATTCTGAATATTGCGCTGAGTAGTACTTTTGTGCTGTTTTTCCATTTAGATGTCTGGAGCCTAGGCTTATCCTATGCCATTACCAGTATCGTGTCTATGATTTTACTGCTTCATTTATTACATAAAAAAGTCGACCATTTTTCGATGCCGTTACTTTTTTATCCGGCGATCAAGATGCTTCTTGCTGCGGTCATTGCGGCAATCGCCCTCTATTTGCCAGTAAAGGCTTTGGATCAGCAAGTAGTCGATACCACCCATACGCTTAATTTAATTTTCCTGACCGGAGTTGCTTCTATCTTTGGATTAGGAATCTATATATGGGTCGTTTGGTGGTTAAAAGTTCGTGAACTATATACTTTTTGGGATCTGATTAATAAGTTTACTAAGCTCCGGGTTCGGGTGAAGACTGAGGAGATTTCCAAAGAGACAACCTCTGTCTGACTTTTAAATTGCTTCACCACGTTTACTTAAGCTACAATACCCGCATGGCTAATATCCGAAATTTTTCGATCATTGCTCATGTCGATCACGGTAAGTCAACCTTGGCTGATCGGTTTCTCGAAATTACAGGGGCTATCAACAAAGATAAAATGGGGGAACAGATGCTCGATTCGCTAGATCTTGAAAGAGAGCGAGGAATTACCATCAAGCTCGCCCCAGTCAGATTATCGTACACTCTGAACTCCGAACTCTACACTCTAAACTTAATAGATACTCCCGGCCATGTCGATTTTTCCTACGAAGTCTCCCGGGCGCTGGCCGCCGTAGAGGGAGCGATCATGCTGGTTGATGCGACCCAAGGTATTCAGGCCCAGACTCTGTCGCATGGTTTAGCTGCCCTGGAGCAAAACTTAGTGATTATTCCGGTGATTAACAAAGTCGATTTGGTTAATGCCAATGTTGAAAAATGTACCAAAGAATTAGTGGATACTTTCGGATTTCTGGAATCAGAGATTATTTTAGCCTCTGGCAAAAGCGGTCTAGGGGTAGCAGAGATTCTGCGGGCGATTATCGAAAGAGTTCCAGCCCCCAAACAGGAGGTAGACAAACCTCTAAGGGCTTTGATCTTCGATTCTTTTTTTGATACTTATAAAGGAGTAGTAGCCCAGGTCAAAATTGTCGAGGGCCAAACGCCACCCAATCAAACCCCCCTCACTTTTTTGGGAACTAAAGCCACAGGGCAGGTCTTAGAAACCGGGTTTTTCTCGCCTAAACTGACCCCTAATGATGGGTTAAAAGCCGGTGATATCGGATATATCGCCACCGGAATTAAGACTTCTGATTTGGTTAGGGTAGGCGACACTATTACTAGTTTATCGTATATGGTAGATGGTGTATCGGCAGAAACAGGAACCATAAACCATAAACCATTAACCATAAACGAAGTTGAACCTTTGCCTGGGTATAAAGAAGTAAAGCCGATGGTTTATGTGGGGCTTTATCCGCTGGATTCTTCGGAATATTTTGAATTAAAAGAAGCTCTGTCTAGGTTTAAACTCAATGACCCAGCTTTTTCTTATGTCGCCGAACAATCAGCTGCGCTGGGGTCTGGGTTTCGCTGTGGGTTTTTGGGGCTGCTTCATGCTGAAGTGGTGCAGGAGAGGCTATCCGGAGAATTTAATGTCGATCTATTGGCCACCGCTCCCTCAGTTGAATATATGCAAGCTGGTGTATCTATTCATAGCCCTTCAGAGTTGGATGTGAGCAGTGGAATTAAAGACCTTAAAGAGCCCTGGGTTAAACTGACGGTCTTTACCCCTCAGCCATATATCGGGACAATCATGGAATTGATTCAGGACAAAAGAGGAAAATTTGTGAATATGCAACATTACGGAATGCAGGTTGAGCTGCTATATGAAATGCCTCTGTCGGAAATGATCACCGACTTTTATGACAAGCTCAAATCAGTGTCTTCCGGGTTTGCCTCATTAGACTGGGACTTTTTAGAGTTTAGAGATGTTGAGGCAGTCAGGGTAGATATTATGGTCGGCGGAGAAAAAGTCGATGCGCTTTCGATGATTTTAGTCAAAGAACGGGCAGAAGCGACCGGCAGAAGGATGGTAGAGAAACTAAAAGAGGTTTTACCCAGACAAAACTTTGCGATCGCTGTTCAAGCTGCCATTGGGGGGAGTATTATCGCCAGAGAAACGGTCAGTCCCTTTAGAAAAGATGTCACTGCTGGAATGTATGGCGGAGATAGAACGAGAAAAGACAAGTTATTAGATAAGCAGAAAAAGGGTAAGAAAAAGATGAAAATGATCGGTCGAGTGGAGATCCCCCAAGAAGCTTTCTTAAGTATTTTAAAAAGCTAACCCCTCTTCTACTAGTGATTTGATATGAAAATCAACCAAGGATTTCAGTGAATCTTTTGAGAAGGGTGAAGGTCTAGGAAAGCAAGGAGCTCGTATCTAGTATATGGCCAAGCTCGATAGATTCCTCCAGGTTGTATTCTTTGCATAGCCTGTCTGATACTATCAAGCTCTCCTCCACGAGGAGTGTCCAAGCTACAGAGTAGGTGAGGTTGCAAGCTATATCTCAGCTGGGCATGAGATGCGAGTAGAAGCTGGGATCTGTCCCTACGATACTTATTAATCCACTGACTCCAGTTAGATATATCAACAGGTGGGTCGGATATTGCTACTAAAAAGTTAGGTCTTGTACCATCTTGGTTGACTCTAAAGTAAAATGCCAGGGTTGAGTTGGCAGCATCAGCGGCAATAGAGCAGAGGAACTGTCCGACTGGTTCTTCCAAGCTCGGTGTGGATATCCCTAAAGATCTTAATTGAGCGACAACTTGTTTTGAAGTTTTAACCAAGCTTTCTCCGGAATACGCCATGTTCAGGATTATAGGACAAAAGATTTAATCTAGCAATCAGATTCTTTCAGCAGGAGTAGTCTGGTTATTTGCACAAAAGTACAGTCCAGCCGGTAAATCTTCAACTTTAGCTAGGGCATATCCTAGATTCAAAGCTGCATCAGAGGATTTAAAGTCTTTTAATGGTGTTGATGATCCGGTAAAGACAATAGTCTTTGACTTATCTTTGAGATGTTTGTTTAGAAACTCAATAGTGTCTGGTAGCGTATGAGTTCCATGAGTAATCAGGATCTTATTAGTATGACTTTGTTCAATTGCCTGCAAAATAGCTATACGATCTTCCAGCACTAGGGCTCTAGAATCTTTCATACAAACTTCTTTAAACTCTAATCCCTCAGTCTTTAGTTCCTTAAAATACTCCGGGATCACTGAATGTTTGGCCACCACAATTTCATCAATCCCGCCGTCCCAAACAGAATCAATCCGTCCTCCGGTTAATATCACTAATATTGAATCAGGCGTCTTAGGATTAACCACCAGCTGACTCCTTTTTAATAGTATATAAATTTAGAGCTGAGATTGCCTGCTCCAGGCTGTTTTGAGCAATGATAAAGGAGATCTCGTTCATTCCTGGTAGAATATTTTCAATATTAACCTGATGTGTTGAGAGTAAGCTTAAAAGCGATTGTAAAACCTTTTGGCTGGGTATTTTATCGGAGAACTGGACTGTTAGCCCAACCAGATTGGCAACTTCTCTTTTTGGGATAACTCCGATATGGTCTTTAACTAAATCGACCGCTTTCTCGGACACAATGATGATGATCTCACTTTCTCCTTCGATAATTCCAAATAAGTCCGTTGGAGTCACGAGATAAGGGTTAAGCGTAGAAACCCGTCTTTGAGTGTCGAAAGTTTTTTGGTAAGTATAAGAGATGACCGGCGAGCGGGTGCTTAAATGATTAATTTTTATCTCGGGTTTTTGGGAAGCCTTTAAGTCTGATTTGGAAAGCCGGGATAAGGCTACCACAATAGTTCCCTTTTTAACCGGTTTATAAGTTAATTTCTCAACACTTTTCTGAATCTTAGTTGCATAAGCACTTAAGTTAAGAATACTTTCCCGAAAAGATTCCAGGGCGATCTCGTCGTTTTTAAGGAGTTGTAATACCGCATCAGCCGCTTTAATCATTTGTTAGATTTATATATCTAGTTGCATATTATTACATTAAATCCAAATATAACTATTGCTAACTTGGATAAACGTAAGTAAATATTACAATCTGCAAGATAATACAATAAATTTTACATTAAGTCAAGAAAACTATAAGATTTCTGCCACAAGTCGTCAGGACTTGTTTTTAATTTTATGCAAAGGGAAATCACTGAGCAATATTTACCAACCGGAAATTTTCGACCGGAGAAAATCGGTTTAACACCCGATAATAAAATAGTAGACAAATTCCACAAAGTGTCTGCAGCTTTTTTCGCTTTAAGACTTCAACACCGGATCCATTATTTTTTTGGTCAGTATCAAGGTGAATCAAGTTCCGGTAAAGATAATCAAAAACGGGCAGTTTACTTAAGACAAGAGGGAGTGGAACCCTGGCGTCCTATCAAATCTATTGCCTATACAACCCCACAAGAGGAGCTGGTCATTGCTCACTTAAGACAAGATCGTAAAGTAGACGTTAAAAAGCTTGCCCTGGAGCTTGGGATAGACCCAGAAGGTTTAGCTTTAGCTAACCTAGAAGAGTTCAGTCTTCAATACGGTACTATTAATCCATTCATTGCTGAAGTAGAGAAAGTAACCGCCGCAGGATCCTCTATAAGAGTTGAACCCCATCATATTTTTGATATGGACTTAGTGCAAGGTGCAGATTATCCTCGAGACGACTTTGTCTTAACCAGCTCAGGAGATCCGCGGATGTATGTGGAGTTTGATATCAGAAGCTATTTAAGAAGCTATTACGGAGTCGATCAACCACCTACATTTCTAATCAGTCAACCTGGTTCAGAGAAAAGAAGGATTTACCGGCGTTCAGCGATTAGAATTTTAGGAGGAGACAATGCCAAAGATCCAGACGAACTAGCCTTAAAACTAAAAGATAGATCTCGGGAGAGGCTAATAGAGGTGGGTGAATATTATGGAGATAGATCAGATTTAGCAGTTATTTCAGAGTCAATTCCATTTATGGCAAGAACCATTGATACTGGAGAATATGGTTTACTACTGCAGCAGCAGATAGCTAAAAAGGCGGCCCAGCATGCAGGGTCTAATGAAACCTGGGTTGTCTCTTCTACAGCTGGAGATGGAGTATTAGGCGACACCTTAAGAGGGGTTGAGGGCATTCACTATAGAGGAAGAAGAGAGACGACAGAAAAGTTTCTAAAAGGACTAACCGATTACGACATAAAGGTTGCACAGGTCGTTTTGCTTGGTCTTTCTTCCAATTACGATCCTAAAACATCGGCTTTTGCTGGGAGAATCTTAGACAGAGCCGTTCCTGTTTCTAATGAAACACAAAAAACCATGGAAGGTCTAATTAAGGACGCTAAAACTACCCTTCCAGACATTGCTCGCTACTTTCAGCTCGTTGAGGTGATATTAAGACGCCATTTACGAGATAAATTTGACGATCTAGTTTGGGGGGAGCCCGAAGAGGGTAGAGAGGCTTTAAGAAAACCTACGGTTGTGGTTGTCAATGGTGCAACTGAACTTGCTAAGATGGTTGAGGAGTGGAAAAAGAATCGATCGAAAGCCCCGTCTCTCTGGGCTCCAGTAGCCTCAGCTGATCCAGAGTTTATCGCTAAAAAATTTACCGAACCTTATTTCGAAACAACTCTGTCCCAAAGAAGAAGGTTAATCCTCTTCTCCCCTGGGGAAGCTTTAATTGACCGAGTTATAGAAGAAAATCTAGGCTTAGATGAGTCTTATAAATGAAAGGAGAGTACAACTAGAAATTTCCAGTATTTTAGGATAACCTAGAATTAATGGGACTTTTTAATTTTAGTACTCACAACCCAGTTATGACTAATAAAATTTTTACTTATTCGGAGAATCCGCATAAAGACGGCAAGGTATTGGTTCTTTCTCTGGGAGGCTTGGGGATAGAACGTCCGACCGAAGATCTTAACTTTAATCTCCGAGAGTCCTTAGATTTGGTTCCGTATCTCAAAGACGAAGCGGGTCGGATTGACTGTTTGGCTCTTAGTCAAAAAGATAGTGCAGATCTCACCTCTTTTGAAATTGCCGATATCGCTAAAACCATTAAAGATTACCAAAATGACTATGATGGTTTTGTAGTTATCGGAGGGATGGATGTGGCAGCCTATTACACTTGCGCGACGGCCTTTGCTCTACGAGGTTTAGGGGCACCGGTTATTTTTACCGGAGCAACCCAAAGTGCCCGGGATCCAGACTCAGACTTTCGGCTCAACTTACCTAACGCCATCAAAGTTTCTTTAATGGGCGCTAAAGATGTCAACGCTCCATCAGTTGGAGAAGTAGCGATCCTTTTCGATGACTCTTTAACTCGAGCGACGGTAGCAACTAACCGGGGAACTCGTTCCAATAATCCAATCCTCTCTCCTCGAGTTCCAAAAATTGGGGATGTTGGATGGACCGTCAAGATTAGCTCTCATGCAGTACCTCGTAAACCGTCTCAGGTCAACTACTCCTATAACACCAACGTAAATGTCGCCTATTTTGACCTGGTCTCGGAAACTCATTTAGGCAGCTTTGAACAGCTGGTTACGGACGACACAATCCAAGGGATTATTATCGGAGCTTTTGGGGCTGGAAACTGTCCAGCTAAGTTAATTCCTTTAATCTATAGAGCAGTTTATGAAAAAGCCAAACTAATCGGAGTAATCACTAATTGTAAAAAGGGTTCCTCGGACATGGGGCTTTATGATGTGGGGGCGGTGGCTGTTAAAGCTGGAGCAATCTCTTTGGGGCCAATGGTTAAACCAGCCGCTATCGAAAAAATGAGATATGCCCTAAGCAATGCTCAAGGGGAGGATAAGTTTAGAAAACTCCAAGACGCCAGCCGTCTTTTACTGACAGCAGTGGCTGAAGAGATCCCCGATACCTTTTCTCGGCATATGGTCAATAACACCAGGGATCAATTTATTAAAACGGCCCCGACTTTAGATAGCTTCTTTAAACCCCAAGAAGACCAGGCGTTTAGTAATGATATAAAAACTTATTGTAAATCTAAGACTAGTAAATATAAGATTTTAACGATCTCGCTTGGGGGAACTTTTTTCCAAGAACCTAACCTTGAAGGCGTGCTCGCTCCTACCAAGAAAACTCTCCAAGAGCTGTTTGACGTCAAACTTAAGGGAATTGATCGGCTAACCTCCCTAGATTATCTAGAGCTAGTTAATATTGATAGCTCGAATATGGAGCATCGCTATAGAGCTCAGCTAGCAAGAGTGATAGCTAAAAACATCGATAAATATGATGGAGTAGTTGTTTTGCATGGTACTGACACTCTAGCCTATACTGCCGCTGCGATCTCCTACATGTTGGTGGGTATTGATAAAGATGTCATTTTAACTGGAGCTCAAAAACCCGGATTTGGATCTTCCGACTTTGATCGCAATTTTGTTAAATCGATTAAAGCGATCTTTGCCAGATTAGAGCAGCCCAAAGAAAGCCGTGCTAAGGCTGGGGTCAAAGTGGCTTTTGGGGATAAGCTGATGATCGGAACGACGGTAGTCAAAGAAGATGAACACGGTATTAATGCCTTTGCTCCGATTGAAAAACATCCCTTGGCGGGAACCCTGAGCCATCATGTGGAGATTATTGATATTTTGGATGGAGTTAAAAAGAGACCCTTTAATTTGTTTACTGGTTTCAACCAAAAAGTGGCTTATTTTGAATGTATTAGTGCCGTGGATATTAAGCAATTTGAAAGTTATGTCGAGTCAGATGATATCTCCGCTATCTTAGTTGGAGGTTACGACGAGGCGAATATGCCGATGCAGATGAAATATTATATCGCCACAGCAGTCAACTCCTACCATAAACCGATCTGTATTATCGCTACCACCGACAATGGAGTAGCAGAGATCGCCTTAGATAAAAGGAGGGGAGAGTTTATCAAAGCTGGAGGAATAGCTCTAGGGGATATGATTAAAGAGAGTGCATATCAAAAATTATGTTTTGCACTCGGAATTGCTTCTCAGCAAAAAAAGATGGATGGTCGAGAACGGTTAGAGTTCATTCGCAAAATTATGCATACTAATTTAACGGGCGAGATTTCCGATAAATACTGCAGTAAAGGGGACCAAGTCTATAAAGGTATCTTTACCGATAGAGTCTTTACTGATGAATTTATTCAAGAGGCAATCAATAATGTCCGAGAAAGCTTTGAAAAAGATGAAAGTTCAGCTAAACAAGATTCCACTCCAGAAAAATCCACCAAAAGATAATCCTCAGTCATCTCGGCTCACCCCTAGTAATTAGACCTAGTAGTTATTATAATCGGCCTATGCCAGAAAAGATTATTTACGATTGTTTCATCGGCGTGCTTGTGCCCGACGATGTAGCTATAGCCTACGAAAGATTTAAGAATAAAGTTAGACAGGCGGTTCCGGGACTGGGCTATTCTCAGGACGCGCCCAGGATAACAGTTTGGAATTCAGTAGATATAAGGGAAAGATCCTTGGAGCCAATGCAAAATACTCTGGAACGACATAGGGAAATGTTGAGAGGCGCTTCTATTATGGTATCGGGGCTAGGCTATCTGCTACCAGACAATCCTTTTATGGCCTATCTGGAGGCTCGAGTTCCTCCCCAGTTAGTAGATTTTCGAACGGCTACAAGAGCGGATCTCTCTACCTTCTGCCGAGACGAACGTTTAGAGTATCATCCACATCTCAGGTTTGCTTTCATGCCGAGACAGGAGCAAAAAAGGACTTTTAGAAGAAATGAACAAAAATTAAGAGAGATGTGCGCAGGGATAAATTGGAGCTTTCCGGTGACTCAAGTCGCTATTTGGGGAAAGGATCAAGCAAATCAAACAGCCCGTCCAATTCGAACTATTACTCTCTTGAAATAATACTATCAGCTTGTATACTGATCACATGGCAAGCGGTGGGCGTAAAGATGCATATACACTATCGGGGGTTGACTATGGCCAAATGGATCCGGCCAAACTGCATGCTCAAGCGTTGAGCAGAGACTCACTGCTGCTAGGCCTCATCCCGGTGGATTTCGAGAGCTACCAGAGAGTCGGGGCGAATCTGCATATGTAATAGATGTAGGACCATTTTATCTGGCGACATTAACCGAAGGATTAGGAACTCGCAATCAAGTTGCCGATGCCATGAGGCGGGTCACTGGAAGAACTTATTATGATGCCATGGGCTACTCAACGGTAGCAACAATTTTAAATGATCTGGCAACTTCCACTGCGTGTCCTCTAACGGTTAATGCTTTTTGGGCGAGTGGACGTTCTGCTTGGTTTGCCGACGAAGAAAAGCAAAGAGATCTGGCTAAGGGTTGGGCTGATGCTTGTTTAGATACAGGAGCCA
Organism: Candidatus Daviesbacteria bacterium RIFCSPHIGHO2_02_FULL_43_12; assembly: GCA_001776775.1. Lineage (GTDB taxonomy): Bacteria > Patescibacteriota > Microgenomatia > Daviesbacterales > UBA10151 > HO2-FULL-47-45. The sequence continues at coordinate 128,536 of MFDD01000014.1, read as the reverse complement.
GATGGGGCGGAGGAGAAAGCCAAACATTATTTGGGCAAGTGAATGCTAAAACAGCTGTTCTGGCTGGGAGCGCAACTGGAATTATTCATCCAAAGGATGATTATCCAGGAGATGGTCATATGTTAGAGGATGGAGACTGTATACTCTTAGCTCCCTCAACGGGCATTCATGATAACGGATTAACTCTTTCTCGCCAGATCGCTAGATCTTTACCGCAAGGCTATCGCACAAAACTATCGGACGGAATGATGTATGGTGAGGCGTTACTCGTGGCTTCGAGGCAATACTCACCCTTAGTTCAAGAGTTACTCGGGAAGGTAGACATTCATTACCTAGCTCATATTACCGGACATGGCTGGAGAAAGCTGATGCGGGCTCAGCGAAATGATTTAAGGTATATCATTGATCAAGTTCCCCAGCCTCAGCCAGTATTTGATTTTATTGAGAGGCATTATCCCCAAACGGAAACCCTTCTCGAGATGTATAGCACTTTTAATATGGGTGCTGGCTATGCGCTTTTTATGCCAGAATCGGATGCCCAGACCGCCTCTGAAATTGCCGAAGGCACCCAGGTTATCCACTCTTAAGAGCAGGCTATGTCGAAAAAGGGCCAAAGCAAGTTGTTATTCGACCCAAGGGCATCACCTTTACCGGTTCTAGTTTAACTCTTTGATAATTATTTCCTGGAGGGTATACTACTTTTATGACCAAACCCAGGGCTTTGATTTTTGATTGGGATGATACGATCGTGGCGACATTTAAAGATGTCTTAGCTCTCCACCATCAATTCTTGAAAGCTAGAGGCAGAGAGGAGAATATTGAAGATCAGTTAAGGCAACTCTGGGGTAATCCTTTAAGAAAAGTTTTAGCAGATATTCATCCCGAAGACCAAGTAGAAAAGATAGAAGAGGAATACTATAAATTTATCGATCAAGCCGACTTTGTAGTTAAGCCCTTTCCTTATGCAATAGAAATTCTCAAGAAAATTAGTCGGCAGTATAAGGTTATGGGAGTGGTTAGCTCCTCTCCTCGTCGAGGTTTTAATAAAACTGTCAGCCGCTTTTTTTCCGATGCTCCAGAAGTCTTTACTTTTATCTGCATGGCTGATGACTGTCAGTTTCATAAACCTGACCCAAGAGTTTTTGACCCTGCCTTTTCCGAGCTGGACAAGAAGGGGATTGAGGAAAATGACGTTTTGTTTATCGGAGATGGAATGAGTGATCTTCTAGCCGCCAAAGCCAGAGGAATTGATTTTGTCGGATTACTTTCAGGATTTGCTACCAAGGAGCAGTTTATAGAGGCAGGACTAAGTGAGAAGAAGATCCTCAATGGCTTGACAGACTTACCTAACTATTTAAATAAATATCCCTCTTGACAGTAGTTAGCACTCGTGGTAAATTAGTGCTAGCAATGGAGAGTTTCTATTGCTAACGGTTCGACAAGCTCACCACAAGCAGTTTGTAAATTAATGGATCTTTCAGAAAGGCAACGCCAATTACTAAAAGCGGTCGTAGAGATCTACGTTAAAAGCGGAGAGCCTGTCGGATCCGAGAACGTTGAAAAAGAACATAACCTAGGAGTCTCGCCGGCAACCATTCGTCACGAGATGGTCAGGCTAACCGAGATGGGATATCTAAAGCAGCTGCATACCAGTGCTGGTCGGTCACCAACGTCAATGGGCTATAGGCTGTATATTGCCGAATTGATGAAAGAAAAGGACATGCCCGTCTCAGCGGAAGTCTCGATGAAAGAGTCAATGTGGCAGCAGCGGTATCATCAGCAGCGTCTGCTCAAAGAGGCGGTCAAAGCTTTAGCCAACAAGCTTCGAGTCTTGGCTCTAGCAGTTGACGATGAAGGAGATATCTATTATTCAGGAGCAGCCAATATTTTGGACTTTCCTGAGTTTGAGGATATTGATGTCGCTAGATTTGTCTTATCGCTGTTTGATGAGTTTCCAACTCTGCAGGAGATCATTGGTAAGGCCAAAGGCGAAGAATTTTTACATGTTTTATTTGGTGAAGAAACAGGGTTTGAAGATATGGGGCCTACCAGCTTTGTCTTTTGTAGATTCAAAAGCAGAGGAGAGCACGGCGGGGTAGTGGGAGTAATCGGACCAGCTCGCTTGAACTTTCCGGTAGTCATGCCCTATGTTAAGTACACCAGTAGATTAATAGAGGAAGCAAGCAGAAGTTGGTAGCGAATGCAGAGTTCAGAATGAAGAATTAAGATGAAAAAGGATGATAAAAAACAACAAGATGATGTAGTTTCTCAGGCTACAACAGAAAACGCGCAGCTAGATCAGTTAGGTAAAGAGTTAACGGAGCTCAAAGAGCAGTTTGAGTTACAAAACTCTCAGCTAAAAAGAGCAGTCGCTGACTATCAGAATTTAGAGAAAAGGGTAGCCGAGGGTCGCTCGGAGTTAAAGACTTGGGTTAGTGCCGGGATTTTGACTAAGCTGCTACCGGTTTTGGACCATCTGGATAAAGCGCTGACCGGAGCATCAGAAGAAGAAAAAAGATCAGGTTGGTTTAAGGGAGTAGCAATGGCTGTTGCACAGCTAAAAAATACTCTCAAAGAAGAGGGTTTGAGTGAAATTGTAGCAGACGGACAATTTGACCCAAGCCAACATGAGGCGGTAGATACCGCTACAGGAGAAGAAAATACAATTGTGGAAGTGGCCGAGAAGGGATATACTCTAAACGGCAAAGTTCTAAAACCGGCCAAAGTAGTAGTTGGTAAGAAAGGAGCAAGTTCGTAGGGCGTTAATCGTGAATCGATAAACGATACACGAAGAGCAAGGGTTACGACAAACCAAATATATGGCAAAAATTATTGGAATAGATTTAGGAACAACTAATAGCTGTGTAGCAGTGATGGAGGGCGGTAAGCCCAAAGTCATTCATTCTGCCGAAGGCGAAAACACCGTTCCCTCAGTGGTGAACCCGGTTAAAAATATTGTCGGAAGAGTAGCCAAGCGTCAAGCGATCGTTAATCCTAAAGAAACTATCTTTTCAGTCAAGCGTTTAATGGGTCGCAAATTCTCTGACCCGGAAGTCCAGAGGGACCTGAAGTGGTTACCTTATGACGTTAAAGAAGGTAAAAATGGGATGGCTGTAGTAGTTGTAGAAGGCCATGAATACACACCCCAAGAGATCTCCGCCCAAATCCTCCAAAAGATTAAAGCTGATGCCGAGGCTTATTTAGGCGACAAGGTTACAGAAGCAGTTATCACCGTCCCTGCATATTTTGATGATGCCCAGCGTCAGGCAACCAAACAGGCCGGTGAGATAGCAGGCTTAAATGTCTCCCGAATTATTAATGAACCAACGGCGGCCGCCTTGGCATACGGTTTAGACAAAGCTCACGCGCATACAATAGCCGTTTATGACCTCGGAGGAGGTACCTTTGATATCTCGGTACTCGAGCTTGGAGAGGGAGTTTTTGAAGTTAAATCTACCAATGGCGATACCCACCTAGGGGGGGATGACTTTGATCAGCGGATTATCGATTGGTTAGCCGAAGAATTTCAAAAATCAGATGGAATTGATCTTAAAAAAGACCGCCAGGCACTGCAGAGGTTGCGGGACGCAGCCGAAAAAGCCAAAGTCGAGCTTTCTTCGGGAGTGGAAACAGATATCTCCATCCCCTTTGTGACAGCAGATGCCTCCGGACCCAAACATTTAGACACCAAGCTCTCCCGCTCGAAACTAGAATCTTTGGTCTCTGATCTAATTGACAAATCCTTTGAAGCGGTTAAAGCTGCGTTAAAAGACGCCAAAGTAGATCCCAAAGACATTGGTGAAGTCGTGCTAGTAGGTGGCATGACTCGCATGCCGGCAGTCCAAGTAGCGGTCAAGAGCTTTTTTGGCAAAGACCCTAATAAAGGGATTAATCCGGATGAGGTTGTAGCGATCGGAGCAGCGATCCAAGGTGGGGTCTTGGGTGGAGAAGTTAAAGATGTGTTACTACTGGACGTCACTCCGTTAACTTTAGGGATAGAGACTATGGGTGGGATTAGAACACCTTTGATTAACCGCAATACCACCATCCCTTCTTCTAAAACCGAAGTTTTCTCAACTGCTGCAGATAATCAAACTTCGGTCGAGATTAATGTTTTACAAGGAGAAAGAGAGATGGCTGGAGACAATAAATCATTGGGTCGGTTCATTCTTGACGGTATTCCACCGGCTCCTCGGGGGGTGCCTCAGGTCGAAGTGACTTTTGATATTGACGCCAACGGAATTCTAAATGTTTCCGCCAAAGACAAAGCGACCAGCAAAGAGCAAAAGATTACCATTACTGGAACTACCGGTCTGGACAAAGCCGAAGTAGAGCGGATGACCAAAGAGGCCGAAGCCAATGCCGAAGCCGACCGCAAGAAAAAAGAAGAGATTGAAGTCAAAAACTTGGCCGACAATCTGGTTTACACAGCCGAGAAAACTCTTAAAGATGCTGGAGACAAAGTTTCCGAGGATCTAAAAAAAGATGTGGAGGAAAAGGCCAAAGCCCTAAAAGAAATAGTCCAAACTGCTACTCCCGAGGATCTAAAACCCAAAATGGATGAGTTGTCTGAGAGTTTACAAAAGCTAGGGGCAGCGATGTACCAACAGCCAGGATCAAGTGGCAAGAGTCAAGAGCCTAGCGAAGAGTCAGGTCCAGAGCCAGAAAAGTCTGAGGGAGAAGAGAAAACCGACAGCGCGGTTGAAGGAGAGGTGATCGATGAGGGGCCCAAAGACGGAAAGTAGCACAGGGGCTAGGCAAACTTCGTTTCTGCCTCGATTGGACAGCCTCCCAAGTGGCCAGTCCAGTCAGCCAGCTCAAGAGGCTAGGCGATCAGTTGCTCCTCCGCCAGCGCCTACTTTGCGAAGAAAAGAGTCCAAAGGTCCTTGGTGGAATGGTAATAACTAAATAAGGAGTATACTCATGGCCTCGGGAGACCGGGGCTTTTTTAAATTATGGCTACCAAAAAAGACTACTACGAAATATTGGGGGTTTCTAAAGCTGCGACTGATACTGAATTAAAGTCAGCTTATCGCAAACTGGCTCGCCAGTTTCACCCCGACGTTAATAAAACCCCCGAAGCAGCCGAAAGATTCAAAGAGGTTTCCGACGCTTATCAGATCTTATCCGATCCAAGGAAACGTCAGACCTACGACCAGTTTGGCTCCAGTGCCTTTGAACCGGGGGCAGGGGGAGGTAGTCCCTTTGGTCAGGGTAACCCATTCGGCAATGCTCAGGGTGGGCCATTTGGTGGATTTAGCTATTCCTGGAGTTCTGATGGTGGCGGACAGGGGTTTGAAGACCCTTTTGCACTTTTTGAACAGCTTTTTGGTGGATCTGGCTTTGGCGATGTCTTTCGCCGCCGCCCAACTTATCAGATGCAGATTAGTTTTGATGAAGCGATTCATGGCACGACCAAAGAGGTTGAAGTCGAACACCGCGAGAAAAATGGTCAAACCAAAAGAGAACGGATGAACGTCAAGATCCCCGCCGGTGTGGACAACGGCACTAAAATGCGATTTGGCGAAGTTGACCTTATTTTTAGGGTTACTCCACATCCTGAATTTGCCCGAGAGGGAGCAAATGTCTTTTCAGAGGTAAAACTTTCTATTCCGCAAGTAGTGCTGGGAGATATTATCAGCGTTAAAACAGTCGAAGGCCCTGTTAGCCTCAAGGTTCCAGCAGGTACAGAACCAGGGACTTTGATTAAGATCAAAGGTAAAGGAGCCGCCTCTCTTCGTGGGGGCTCGCCTCGCGGCGAAGCTGGTAAAGGCGACCATTATGTAAGAGTTAAAATAGAAATCCCCAAATCCCTGACAGCCAAAGAGAGACAAGCTTACCAGGAATTAAAGGAGAGCTCATCCAAGAAAAAAGGTTGGTTTTAAGCAAAGCTTGCGTCTTCACCTAAAGCAGAGTTACGTCTAAGTAGAGAGTTTGCGATAAACATAAGCTGTGGCAATCATTGATGTCGGCACAGTCCAAATTAATCCAACAATCAGTAGCAATATTCCTAAAAGATTAACCCCCAAGAGCACCAACCCAAACCAGGTTAGGTATAGTTTATAACCTTTGGTTGCGTTCCAGCTCATGCGCAAGGACTCCACAGCGCCGGCGTCTTTATCGATCACAAAATAATTATAAAACTGCAGCCCCAGCCCCAGGATAATCCCGGGAATAATCAGTAAAATAAATCCGAGAATTACCAGTAAGCCCACCAGAATTCCCGCGCCTAATGTAGGCCAAAAATATTTGGTGTAGGATAAAAGTGTAGAGATTTCGGGTTTTCTACCATCAACTACATCAAGCGTAAGCTTCAAAGATCCGATGCCGACAATAAGAGAAACTGCGTTTACAGCCAGTTGGATCAAAAGCCTGAGCCAGGTAGCGTCTTTATCGATCATGCTCAGGATAATCATAGGAACAATATTCATTAGCAAACTGATCACCCCCAATGTAATAAAGAACCCTAAATTTTCTTTTGCCTTTTGGAAGCCAAAGCCAATCGCTTCCTGAATAGTAAACTTTTTCTGATCCATACATTGATACTGTAGGACGCTTCCCTGATGAAGTCAAGACCTCTCCTGTCGGGGTTGACTAATCTGACCTCGGAGACTATACTAGGTTTGCAAAGGTGGGCTTGTCCCGCCTTTTAAATTAGTTATGCCAATACAAGCTAGGACAGAATTTGCTGCAGCTCTAAACCAAATAGCCTCTGAGAAAGGGGTCGATGTCTCTGTGGTGATTGACGCTATCGAAAATGCAGCCCTGGCCGCCTATCGCAAGGATTTATCGCTGCGTAACGAGCCAATCCCTGAAGATTTTGAAGAGCTAACTTCCAAAATCAATCCGTCGACTGGTGAAATTGGGATTTTTAGAGGGGCCATCAATATCACTCCGCCGGGATTTGCGAGGATTGCTGCCCAAACTGCCAAACAGGTAATTACCCAAAGATTACATGAGGCAGAAAAGGGTGCAATCCTTGATGAATTCAATCAAAAAGTGGGAACCATTACTTCTGGATCTATTCAACGGCAGGAAGGAAACACTTATTTTATCGATCTCGGTCGGGCTGAAGGAATCCTGCCCCCATCCGAGCAAACCCGCGGTGAAGTATACCTCCAAAATCAGCGTATGAAGTTTTTGATTAAAGAGATCCGGGAGGAGGGTCGGGGTCCGAGTGTTATTTTATCCCGCTCTGATCCAGCCTTGATTACCGGTCTATTTGCCATCGAAGTTCCCGAGATTCAATCAGGCTCTGTCGAGATTAAAGCGATCGCTAGAGAGGCCGGAGGGCGAACCAAACTAGCTGCTATCTCTACTCAAGATGGTGTTGATCCGGTTGGTTCATTAGTCGGTCAAAAAGGAGTTCGCGTTCAGGCGGTCATTAATGAAATTGGTGAAGAAAAAATCGATATTGTTTCTTTCTCTGAGGATCCAGCTCGTTTTATCGCTTCAGCCTTGTCTCCTGCTAAAGATGTAGAAGTCATTTTAAATGAAGCAGAGCATACGGCGAGGGTTAGCATCCCCGAAGCCCAGTTATCCTTGGCGATCGGTAAAGGGGGACAGAATGTCCGACTAGCAGCCAAATTAACTGGCTGGAAGATTGATATTGTTGGTACTGAGGCCGAGGCCAAAAAATTAACTGACGAAGCCGAAGCAGCGGGAGCAGATAAAGAGGCAGAACCTAATGAAGAATCAAAAGTCGAAGAGACACCAGTGGTTGCAGATACAGATCAAGCGGCCAGCGATAAGAATAAAGAATAAGCATGATAAAATTCTAGTAGCTTCATTCATTTAGCTTAAAGCTTCAAAGCCGCCGGATCCAGGCGGTTTTTTAATACTATGACAATCAAAGTTTATAACAAACTAGTTCGGGATAACATACCAACTATCTTGAAGCAAAAGGGAATAGAAGCCGATGCCCAAATTGTCAAAAATGACCAGGCTTACAAGCGCTTGCTTTGTCGCAAATTAATTGAAGAGGCTAGAGAAGCAGCCGTCGCTGACGAAACACACCTCTTAGAGGAGTTAGGGGATATTGAGACGGTCATTGATGCGCTGCTAGATTTAAATAATAGTTCCCGGGTAGAGCTGGAAGTAATTAAAGATCAAAAAGATGCTAGGAGAGGCAGATTTATAAAAAGGATATTCTTGAAAACAACCACGGAAGGGGGAGCATGAATCAACCCAGACCATCAATAGTCACTATTTTAGGCCATGTTGATCATGGAAAAACTACCTTACTGGATTTTATCCGTAAAGCCAGTGTGGCTGCCAAAGAACATGGTGGAATTACTCAGCATATCGGAGCTTACCAAGCAATGCATGATGGTAAATTAATCACTTTTATCGATACCCCAGGACACGCTGCTTTTGAAAAAATGCGCTCGAGAGGGGCCCAGGTTGCCGACATCGCGGTATTAGTGGTGGCTGCTGATGATGGTGTAATGCCCCAAACTGTCGAGGCAATCAAACATATTCAAGCGGCTAAAGTAGCCTTGATTGTGGCGGTGAACAAGATAGACATCCCCGGGCTTAATTTACAAGTTCAGCTGGAGAAAATAAAACGGCAGCTATCAGATAATAAAGTATTGGTTGAGGAATACGGCGGAGACGTGCCGATTATTCCCCTGTCTGCTAAAAGTGGTTTAGGTGTCGATAAACTACTGGAGATGATTATCTTGGTAGCCGAGATGAGTGAGCTACAAGCTGACCCGGACGTTAAACCAACTGGAGTGGTTGTCGAAGCTAATCTGGATAAATTTAAAGGTCCGGTAGCCACGATCCTAGTCCGGAGTGGTACTTTAAGAAAAGGGATGCAGATTGTTTTAGGAGGTTCTACTGGCAAAATCAGGGGATTGATTGATTATTCTGGTCAGAACATCGATCAAGCGGGTCCGTCCACTCCAGTAGAAGTTTTAGGACTGGAACAGGTTCCAGCAGTTGGAGCTTTACTTGGCGAGCAAGCTACTCCGATAGCCTCCAAAGAGGTCCAATCTCTGATTGAAAAATTGAAGTCCCAAGATACCAAGACACTGGGTGTAGTAGTCAAAGCCGACAAACAAGGGTCACTGGAGGCCATTGAAGATGCTCTTAGTGGGCTAAATGCAGAGGTAGAACATGTTAAAGTTATCGCAGCCTCCACCGGAGACGTTAGCGAAGCAGATGTCAAACTGGCAGCAGCTACCCGGGCGATTGTAATTGGTTTTAATGTCAAAGTAGCTCCTATTGCCAGTAAACAGGCTGAAACTGAGCATGTCTTGATCCGTACCTACAATATTATTTATGAACTTCTTGATGAAATCGGGGAAGTTGTCGAGGCCATGCTCAAAGTCACTCAACTTGAAGAAATCTTTGGCACCGCCCAAATTTTAGCAGAATTCCCTTATGGCAAAAACCAACGCATTGCCGGCTGCAAAGTTCTGGATGGACATATCTCTAAGGGCCCAAGGGTTAAAGTGACCAGGGGAGACGAATTAATTGCCGAGACCAAACTTAAATCGATTAAAAAACTCCGTGAAGAAGTCGCTAAAGTAGAAAAAGGTGATGAATGCGGACTAATGTTTGACGCCGATATAGCTTTTCAAGTTGGCGATGTGGTCCAATCCTTCCGAGTCATCTGATCTAGCTTGATTTTTATAGGATAATTTGCTAAAATTGCCACCATCATGAGATACAGTTCTCTGCTTACAGAATTAAAGAATAAACTTCCTTCAACGAAAAACATTTTAGTTGTCCTTCCCCTGGAAGCAACGGTTGATGAACTGGCAGCCGGACTAGCCCTCTACTTATCCTTAGAACAATCTGGTAAAGAAACAGCTATTGTTACAGAAAATATTATCAAAGTCAGCCATACTACTCTTTTCGGAGTTGGACAGATCTCGAGCACTTTGCCACAAGTATCTGGTGGCAATCTGACCATTAGCCTGGAAAATGTGGTTGCCTCCGACGGGACAGTTCCCGCCCTGGAAAAACTTGATTGGTATCCTGAAGGTACGAACTTAAACTTAGTCTTCCATGTTCTTCCCGGACAGACTTTTCAACCCGCTCGGATTACCCCTAAATACCAAGGGGGGGCTTTTGATATGATCTTTGTTGTCGGAGCAAGTAGCTTAAATGAGCTAGGAACGCTTTATGTGAATAACCAACAAAGCTTTTCTAATGTCATGGTAGTAAATATTGATAACTCCGTTGTGAATACTCAGTTTGGACAAGTAAATGTTGTTGATCCAAATGTTGCCTCTGTCAGTGAAATTGTTTTTCAGCTTCTACCTGACTTAGGGTTTCCGGTGGATGCAGATATTGCCAGCAATGTTTTGGCAGGTCTATATATGGCAACCAATAATATGACCACCAATATGAAGCCGGATACTTTTATTGTCGTTGGTCAGGCTATGCAAGCCGGTGGACGAATGCCTGGGGTAAACCAACCCCAAGCTGCTGTTACGGCTGTTCCCGAGGCCGCGGTTACTCAGAATGTTCCAGTCTCCACCCCCACTCCGCCAGCTCAAACTATTAATAACACCACTCCTTTGATCGATTCCAATAATCTTCCTCAATGGTTAAACTTTGCTCAGCCTCAATCATCAGCTCAGGTTGCCCCTTCTCAACCCTCTCCAGTCACTGAACAATTTACTACTCCACCGGTTGTAAACTCAAACCCCATTCCGACACCAGAAGAAATGCCCATTGGTGAGGCCGCTTCTAGTCCAAGTTCCGAGACTGATAATCCAGCTCCGGACTGGTTAACCCCCAAGATCTTCAAAAGTAACTTAGAATAAAATTATGCGTTACCTAGCTGAAACGCCCACTGGTTTTGTTGATATAGCTCCAGCTCATTCCGATCAAAAAACTACTATCCATATGCCTAGTCTGGCTACATCCACACTATTATCACATGTTCCAGAACCATGTTGGCAAACCGCTGCCAGGTTGTATAGAAGAAGCGAACGTATCTTAGATAATCTTTCCAAACATCCGACACCCTTCCTCTTTGGTGTTTTAGCAGGCATAGAAATGACCACCAACCTAATTACTCAACGATATGAGACTCTTTTTCGCGAAGCAGTCTCTCTAGCGGTAGCTGTAGGTGCTTATAAACTATATCGGAGCGCTCAGCGAATTAAATTCCCTATCCATTCTGACCCAACGAGCCCTAGATGAGCCTTGCGTATCCGCATAAGTTTTGTTAGAATACCCCTTAGTTTATTAGGAGTTACTTCATGGCACCGAGGTTTCTCCAGAAAGGACAAAAGATGCCATTAGACATTAAATCAAAACAACAAATCATCGAAGAGTTTGCCACCCACAAAGGCGATACTGGTTCCCCTGAAGTTCAAGCAGCTTTAGTTACAGAGCAGATTAAAAACCTGACCAATCATCTAAAAGAACATCCACACGATATCCATTCCCGAAGAGGACTGCTTTCTATGGTCAATAAACGCCGCCGATTATTGCAATATTTACTCAAAAAAGATGCTGATCGTTACAAAGTTGTGATTGAAAAGTTAGGCTTAACTAAATAGGCAATTCTGGAGAGAATTTGCATTTCTCATTGTAAGAGAGTAGAATAAAAAAGTAAGTAGAGGTTAGCGGAAATTGTAAATTGAGGACAAGTTAGCTTGTCACCAGTTACCCAGTTTCCAAACCTCCAAAGTTTTTTCATGAAACAAAAAGTTATCACCAAAGAACTCGATCTGAATGGTCGTAAATTAATACTTGAAACTGGAAAGCTAGCTCAGCTGGCTGACGCCGCGGTTCTCGCAACTTGGGGAGATACCATTGTTTTAGTAACTGTCGCTACCAAACCGCTGGCTGTCTCCATAGGCTATTTTCCTCTTTCTGTAGAGTATGTTGAAAAATATTATGCAGGCGGTCGGATTACCGGACAAAAGTTTATCAAAAAAGAAACCCGCCCAACTGAAAAAGCTGTTTTATCTGGTCGGGCGATTGATCGGTCTATTAGGCCTCTTTTTCCGAAAGATTTTCATAATGAAGTCCAGGTCATAATTAACGTCCTTTCTTATGATGGACTAAACGACCCAGTGACTTTAGGCCTGATTGGCACATCGGCGGCACTGTCTATCTCTACCATACCTTGGGCTGGTCCTTTAGGTCCGACTCGGGTGGGAATGAAAGGGGAAGACGTGATTATCAATCCATTACTTACCGAGATTGAAGGCCTCGACTTGGATTTAATGGTGGCCTCTACTGCGACTAAAGTAGCCATGATTGAAGCCGAGGCTAAACAGATTGCAGATGACCTGATCTTTAAGGCTATCGAAAAAGGACACGAGGCTTCCCAAGCTGTCTTAGGGTTAATCGAAGAATTTGCTAAAGAAGCAGCTAAACCTAAAGCTACATACATTCCTGCCGTTGCCGAAATTGATCCAACTATTTTACAAGATGTTAAAAAAGTTGCCCACGAGCGAATCTCCACCGCCCTGTTTGATAAAGAACACGCTTGGCACGAAGCTACCGGCGACTTAATTAAAAACGAATTAGTGACTAAGTTTTCGGAGAGTTTAAACTCCTTATCAGTCGGTGAGATTTTTGATCAAGTTTGCAAAGAGATCATGAATGATACGATTCTGAATAAAGGCAAACGGGTTGACGGCCGCACGATGGAAGAGGTTAGAGAGATCGAAATAGAAACTGATCTTTTACACAGAGCTCATGGTTCAGCCGTTTTTAAAAGAGGAGATAGTCAGGTTCTGTCGGTGACTACTCTTGGTCCATTATCGCTCTCCCAGACTCTTGAAGGCATGGAAGGAGAGTCCCATAAGCGGTTTATGCATCATTACAATATGGGTATTAATCCTTTTTCGGTCGGCGAAGTAAAAAGAATCACTGGTCCCAGTCGTCGAGATATCGGTCATGGAGATTTGGTCGAGCGAAGCTTAGAAAATGTCCTTCCTTCGACCGAGAAATTTCCCTATGCCATCCGGGTAGTTTCCGAAGTTTTGGCTGCTAATGCTTCGACCTCTCAAGCTTCGGTCTGTGCCGCTAGTTTAGCTTTACTTAACGCCGGTGTGGAGATTGAACCGGTTGCCGGTATTGCTTTAGGCTTGTTGACTGATCATGATGACGTATCAAAATTCCAAGTCATCACCGATATGCGAGCTGTCGAAGATTTTTACGGAGAAATGGATTTTAAGGTTGCGGGAACCAAAAATGGAGTTACCGCTATTCAGATGGACACTAAGTTACATGGATTGACCTTTGAAATCATTAAAGAAGCTCTGCGTCAAGGAAAGCTGGCTAGAGAGGTTATCTTAGCTAAGATGAATACCGCTTTGCCAAAAGCTGGAGGGATCTCAAAATATGCTCCAAAGATTGAAGTGACTCATATCAAGCCAGAAGAAATCGGAATGTTGATTGGTCCTGGGGGGAAAAATATCAATGGGATCATTGCTAGAACTGGTGCCCAGATTGATATTGAAGACGATGGAACGGTGATGGTCTCTTCAATGGATCAGGAAGCGATTGAGGCGGCACTGTCAGCGATCGAAGGTATGTTTAAAAAAGTCCAAGTTGGAGAGATCTATGAGGGTAAAGTAGTCCGGATTGCACCCTTCGGGGCTTTTGTCGAGATTCTTCCTGGTAAAGATGGCTTGGTGCATGTTTCCCAAATGGCCGCACAGCGAGTCGAGAAACCTGAAGATGTGGTCTCCGAAGGTCAGATGGTTAAAACCCGAGTCATCGATGTTGATTCTCAGGGTAAGATTGCGCTATCGATGCTTTTTGGAGCTGATGCCGCAGCCCGGGATGCCCGGGGAGATAGTCGACCTTCATCAGGTGGATTTGATAGGGACCGTGGTCCAAGAAGAGACAACAGTGCTCCTCGAGACCCTAGCAAAAGGCGACCATTTGGTAATAAAGATCGAAGTAGTGGAGGAAGTGGTCGGGGTGGTGGCGGTTGGGGCAGATAATAGGTACAATAAGAGTGAAGAGTGCCGAATGTAGAGTTTTCTCACTCATAACTCTGAACTATTATGGATTCTGCCCAACAATTAGCTACGCTTAAAGCCCGTTTAGATCCCAATCAGATTCCTTCGGATGTGATGGCCAAACTAACCTCAGAACTGGCCCGGATTGAACTGTTAATTAAAACTTCCGGGTATTCTCTTGAAGCCGATCGGTTAATGAAGTATTTTGATCTAGTGGTTAGCCTTCCTTGGTTTAAAGAGAATCAAGATATCTTAGATCTTAAGCGGGCTCAACAGATTTTAGATAAAAATCATTTTGGCCTGGCAAGTGTTAAAGGAAAGATTTTAGAATATTTGTCAGTTCTAGTTTTAAATCGCCAAAAAAGACTGCCAGCACATTCCATGAGCCTAGCCTTTGTCGGTTTGGTAGGTTCGGGAAAAACGTCTTTAGCTTATTCTATTGCCGAAAGCTTGGGCCGGCCAATTGTACGCATCCCCTTTGGGGGCTTAGGATCAGCGGCTCAACTCCGCGGAGAATCACGAATTAGGCCTGAATCTGAACCGGGACTCATTATTAAAGCTTTGCTTAAAGCTCAGGTGAAAAATCCGGTCATATTACTTGATGAGCTGGATCGGGTAGCTGAAGAAGCCCGCACCGACATTTCGGGGGTACTGGTGGAGATTTTAGACCCCGAACAAAATACAAATTTTTTGGACCATTATACAGAGGTGGCGTTTAACCTCTCCGAAGTTTTGTTTGTGGCTACTGCAAATAATTTAAAGAACGTCTCGACGGCAGTGTTAGATAGATTAGAGATTATTGAAATGCCTTTTTATAGTGACGACCAGAAGATTCAAATTGCCCAACACTTTTTGCTGCCTGAGGTTTTGAAACAAGCTGGCGTAGAATCTAGTAGTTTGCAGATTGACCCAAATGTTTGGCTGGATTTAGTCAGACCTTTGGGATTTGACGGAGGTATCAGATCCCTGAAAAGGACCCTCGAGGGAATGATTCGTAAAGTTGCCCGTCAGATTGTTGAGGGACAAGGGGGACCATTTGTAATTAATAGTCAGACTCTCG
The DNA here is from genome assembly GCA_001776775.1 of Candidatus Daviesbacteria bacterium RIFCSPHIGHO2_02_FULL_43_12. Lineage (GTDB taxonomy): Bacteria > Patescibacteriota > Microgenomatia > Daviesbacterales > UBA10151 > HO2-FULL-47-45. Next base: position 113,527 of record MFDD01000014.1, on the reverse strand, counting down.
CACAATATCTTAGTTAATAAGTTGTGGGGCAGGGCTAGCGGTGATAGGATACTTGTATGTCAAATATTAAACAATTTAAGCCAAAAATGATTGAAAGGTTCGCTAAGCCGAATTTAAACTACACCAAGGATGTTCTCCCTTCCGGCACTCTTAAACTCATACCTCTAGGAGGGGTGGGGGATGTAACCAAAAATATGTATGTTTATGAGTACGGCGATGATATTGTCATCATTGACTGTGGAGTGGGTTTTCCAGATGAAGGTATGCTGGGGATAGACTTGGTTATTCCCGATATATCTTATTTGAGGGACAAAAAATCCAAAATCAGAGGGATTATTATTACTCATGGCCACGATGATCATATTGGTGGACTGCCCTATCTCTGGCCGGAATTGGATGTGCCAATCTACTCCCAAAGGTTAACCTGTGGCATGATTAAAGCCAAGTTTACGGAACACAACTTACCCAAAGACAAAATTCATGAACTAAAAATCACGGATACTGTCAGGCTAGGAGGCTTTAGTGCTAGTTTCTACCGAGTTTCTCACTCTGTTCCTGATTCAACTGGAATTGTGCTGCGGACACCAGTAGGGACGATTATTCACCAATCAGACTTTAAGATCGACTGGACACCAGTAAATGGTCAAGTTCCGGATGTTGCCACCATTGCCAAAGTAGGCAGCGAAGGGGTACTGCTCATGACCATAGATTGTTTACGAGTGGAGAAACAAGGATATACCTTGTCTGAGCGAACTATTGAACCAACCTTTGCCGAAGTAGAACAAAAAACCTCCGGTAAGATACTGATTACCATGACTTCATCCAATGTCACCCGGGTGCAGCAGGCTATTAATGTGGCCAATAAATCCGGCCGCAAGCTAGCCTTAGCTGGGAGATCCCTAGAGAGTAATTTTCAGGTCGCCAGAGACTTAGGGTACCTAGAAGTTCCATCTGGCTTGGTAATAGCCCAAGAAGAGATTAGACGTTTCCCTCCGGAAAAGCTTATGATCCTGATTGCCGGTTCCCAAGGACAGCCTGGATCAGCCCTGTCTCGAGCAGCCAATGGTGATCATAAAGCGGTCTTTTTAGGTAAGGGAGATAGTGTGGTCTTTAGTGCGGATCCTATCCCTTCGACCGAGTCAGCTCAGAGTGCCCTCATTGATACTTTAACCGAAAAAGGGTGTAATGTTTACTACTCAGCTTTAACTTCTGATCTGCATGTATCTGGACATGCTGCTCAGGAAGAGCTCAAGCTGATGCTTAATCTGGCTAAACCTAAATATGTCGTGCCTATTGGAGGTACTTTCAGGCATATGAAGGCTTTTGATACCATGGCTCAAAGCCTGGGATTTAAACCTGAAGAGGTGCTGCTTCTGAAAAATGGCGATGTGATTGATGTGAATAAGAAGGGTGCTGTCGTTAATGGGTCGATAGAGGTACATAATGTGTATGTAGATGGCTTAGGTGTCGGAGATATTGGACAGGTGGTACTAAGGGACAGGCAGGTTTTGGCCGAAGACGGGGTAGTCGTTGTGGTAGTCAGTATTGATAAAAAGACCGGCAATATTATTGGAGAACCAGATTTAGTTTCCAGGGGATTTGTCTATGAAAAAGCCTCCGAAGATCTGCTTGAAGCAGCCAGATCCGTGGTGAAGAGCTGTTTGAAGGATCACTCTAAAGAACAGATCTCCGTTGACTGGCGCTATATTAGGCGCAATATTGAAGAAAATCTGGAAAAATTCTTCTATCAAGAGATGAATCGTAAGCCGATGATCTTACCAGTAGTCGTAGACCTATAGTAGAGTGTGGTATAATAATTCAAAGTCGAAAATATGTCCCGAAGACGATCTGTTTATAAACTGCCAAAACTTAAGCTAAAACCCAAAACCATCATCACTGTCGGTACAATTATCGCCTTTATTTTATCTCTATTCTCCATTGTCTCCATTGTTGGAGCATCTGATAGATTACTATTCTGGAAGCAGTTTCTCTTTGAAAGCATGGGCTGGACCTTTATTTTCTCGCCGATACTTTTTGCCTTAATCGGTTTGGTGATTCAAAAGCTCAAATGGAGGATCGCTCAGCTGAATGTGTTTTTAGGGCTGTTTACTGCCGTCATCTCGGCCGAGGCTCTCACCGCCTCGCTTGATCCAACTTACGCCGGAAGTATCGGTATTTTTATTTGGAAAGAGCTTGCTCAGCTGGTGACACCGTTAGGTGGAATTGTTGCCCTGATTCTAATTTTTACCATCGGTCTGGTGGTTTTGTTCAATACCTCCCTTGATCAAATACTGGGCGTGTTTAGTGCTGTTTTTGCGGGTTTAGCCAGGATTGGTTCGATCTTTGCCCGTAAACCAAGCTTCCAGGTTAGAGATACCGACATGAAAGTGACAGGGATGGACGATTATGTCGCCCCACTGCCTACTCGTGCCAAGGTTAGGCCGCAGGCTCTAATGAAAGATGGCGCGATAATTACAGATACAGTTGTCGCTAATGTTGCTGGTCAAGGTAAGATTTGGAAATATCCAGGATTGAATATGCTGTCGGATAAATCAGGTACGGCTGCTGACAGAGGAGATGTAAAAAAGAACGCCTCGATTATTGAAAAAACTCTTGATTCTTTTGGGATCCAGGCCCGGGTAGCCGAAGTTAATGGAGGTCCGGCTGTCACTCAATATGCGCTGGAAATTCCTGCGGGAACCAAGATTACCAAAATTGCTAATCTCCAAAACGATATCGCCCTCTCCCTGGCCACCCGCACAGGAACCGTCCGAATTGAAGCGCCTATCCCCGGAAAATCTTTGGTAGGTATTGAGGTGCCGAATCACTCTCTTGAAGTCGTGACTCTAAAATCAGTCATGGGCTCAGACGAAATGTCCAAAAACAAATCCAAATTAACCGTAGCTCTAGGCAAAGATACCGCGTCCAAGCCGGTGATTATGGATATTGCCAGAATGCCCCATATTCTGATTGCCGGAACTACCGGTTCGGGTAAGTCAGTGCTGATGCATTCTTTTATTACCTCGCTGATGTTTCGGAACTCCCCGGATGAGTTGAAGATGATCTTGATTGATCCAAAGAGGGTGGAGATGTCCAATTACAATGACATCCCACATCTTTTGGCCCCGGTGATTGTTGAACCAGAGAAAATTCTCTCCGCCCTTAAATGGGCCACTGCCGAAATGGATCGTCGCTACAAGCTATTCCAATCGGTTGGTGTGCGTAATATCCAATCTTATAACGAGATGTCTGGATTTCAAGCTCTGCCATATATTGCAATCTTTATTGACGAACTGGCTGATTTGATGATGTTTGCCCCGGTCGAAGTCGAAGACGCCATTACCCGTATTGCTCAGTTGGCTCGGGCGGTGGGAATCCATCTGGTAATTGCTACTCAGCGTCCGTCAGTGGACGTAATTACCGGTTTAATGAAAGCTAATATCCCTTGTCGAATTGCTTTTAATGTTTCGTCAATGATTGACTCTCGGGTAATTCTCGATGGTCCAGGAGCAGAAAAGCTTCTGGGACGTGGGGATATGTTGTTTATGCCACCGGATGCCTCAAAACCGATGCGTATTCAAGGGGTTTTTGTTACCGATACAGAGGTTAACTTCTTGGTAAAATACTTAAAAGAGATGGGTATACCGCCGCAATACGCTCAGGAGGTTACCGAAATGCCAATCGGCAAAGTCGGAAAAGGTGGAATGAACAGTGGGGGTGCAGATGACCAAGATGACCTCTTCGAGGAGGCCGTGCGGACTGTTTGCCAGTACGATAGAGCTTCGGCATCGCTGCTGCAGCGTCGGTTGCGCGTTGGCTATGCCCGGGCGGCCCGAATCTTGGATGAGCTAGAATCAGCCGGAGTAGTTGGACCCGGAGATGGAGCAAAACCAAGAGATGTATTAGTACGAAATCCTGATGAATACTTTGCGGCTTCCTCTGGTGGAGAAACTCCTAGCGAACAGTTTTAACTTTTTGGTCTGTTAGGAAACTAGATTGATCTTCTTTGGTAATTACGCTAAATCTCACTTGGGTTTGGCCGATTTTTTCAATATACCCTAAAGCTTCACTGCCATAACAACTTTCCGAGATTTTTTCAAATTCAAAAAGAGTCTTTAAAGCTGGGGTTGCGTTCGGCAGAAGTGTTTGATAGTAGTCCTTAGCATAGACTGGATTTAAGTTTCTCTGCACCAAACATTTATGGGCAAGGTAGGGAGACATTCCAGCTCCTTCCAGAGCCTCGAAAGTAGTAGTGGCTTGGGCAAAATCTCCGTGACTCATATTGCTGACTACTGATACTGCCAAGGTCAGGTCTTTCATAGTTTGATTGTACAGCAACACTCTTAAGACACAAGATGTATAATAACTCTATGACTGGACGGACGATTAGCCTTGCTTATTTTTATATCGTTTCTTTAGGAGCCCTAATTCTTTTAGTAGTCGGAGTTTTCTCATCTGTTAATTACCTGGTCAATGTTACTCAGTATGACAAATATCCCTTAAGATATGAACAGCCCTGCGAGACCATGTACGGTCCTGTACCAGCAAAACCCTATCTTCCAGATAGTCCAAACCAAGCCTCTCCCACAGCCCAAGAATTAGAAACCCAAAAAGAAGAATGTCTAAAAACCAAAGAACAGGATCGCAAGAAACAGCAAATCGAAGATCTGCGCACTGCTCTTTCCTTTACTATAGTCGGATTGATTCTTTTTGTAATTCATTTCCCAATCGCCCTCAAACGCTCTAATCATCAATAATTTAAGTCGCCTCTACTGATAAATTGATCATGTTCGACCGCGACACAAAGGGCCGTAGCCACAAATTCCTATGAAGTTATTTGCGGACGAGCCCTTAGAGAGATGGGGAAGTGGAATAAGGGTTTAGATCTGTTGAATCTGGTTTTATTTCCTTTAATTCCTCGTCAGCTTTAGGTTCTCCTAAGTTGGTTTCCGCAGGTAAGTCGTTAGTAACTTCATCTTGCAAAGCTTCAGTTTGGGATTCGGGAATATCTGTAAACTGCTGACTTAAAAGTTTTTCCAGAGCCTTGTCAATCGGCAACATGGCTTCCTTGAACCTGACCTCCTCAACCCTAATCCGTTCTCTCTCAAGCTGATCATCAGCCACTTGTTTAAATGTTTGAAACTGTTCTTCGGTCAAATACATAAAGGCTAAAATGATTCGCTTGGACTGTCCATCCTGAACCAATTTAGCATTAGAAAAAACCATCACATATGAGTTTTTGCCAGTTTCGGGTTGTTTACTATGGCTTATTTCAACCTCATAGTCCTCGAGGCGGACTCGGTAGTGGTCTTGCAGCGAGGTTGGGTCATATTTACGCAGATCAGAGTGGTTCACCATTAGTTTATCGACACCCAGGAGATCCATTAAAGTATCTAAATACCGCTGGGCTTTTTGAGGATCTCCAGCTGGTGGAGGAGTTTGGACTATCTGTTCGTCTATTGGGGCAGTGTCAGACATTGCTAGTATAATAGTAGATCAAAGATCAAAGATCAACCCCGATCCCGACTAAGTCGGGACATATCTAATCAGGGTCAAAGGATCAAAATTAGCCGCTAGTGACTAGTTACTAGGAACTAGGTATAATTCACACAATGAAATCTGTCGGACAACTTCTTAAAGATGCCAGGGAGGCTAAATTTTATACTCTCGAAGAGATAGAGAAACATACCAAGATCCGTAAAGAGCTCCTCACTGCCCTAGAAAAAGACGATTTTTCCAAATTACCCCCCCTGACCTTTATTCAAGGATTTATCAAAAATTACGGGAAGTTTTTAGGGTTAGATACCGAAAAACTGCTGGCAGTACTCCGCCGGGATTACGAAACTCATAAACACCCGCCGGTCGTTTTAGAAACATTTGCTAACCCAATGCATCAAACTAAGTTTAGAATAACTCCCGCTCGTATTTTGGGAGCAGTGATTAGCTTGGTTATAATTACTTTTTTTGCTTATCTATGGTTTGAATACCGACAGTTTGTTTCGGCCCCACCGCTAACTGTTACCTCCCCTCAAGATCAGCAGACTGTCGATATCCCCCAAGTACTGGTAGAGGGTAAGACTGATCCAGAGGTCAAGATCAAAGTAAATGATCAGGACATCTCCGTTGACCAGGAGGGCAAATTTAGTGAAGAGATTAAGTTGTCCTCTAGTTCAAATAAGGTTATAATAGCTGCCACAAGCAAGTTTGGAAAAACTGTTTTAATAGAAAGAGCAGTGTTTGTAAAAAAGTAGTTCACAGATCACAGTGAACCGTGAACTAAGAACCGATAACTAACCATGACACCGATCGAAATATTTTTAATCATCATAATAACTATTTGGACCCTGGTCTTTATTGCTTTTGGAGTGGCTCTGGTTTTTGTACTAATCCAGCTTAAAAAAGCTCTGGATAAAGTAAACCAGATGATAGAGACAGCAGAAGAGGTCACTCAAGATGTCGGTAATTCACTGAAAAACGCCGCCTCGGGAATGGCCGGTTTAGTGACCAGGAATATAGTAACCAATTTCGTCAAGAAAATTGTTAGTAGCAAAAATTCAAAAAAACCAGTAAGATAACAAGCAATGGATCAAACTTCAGACACATGTCCTAAATGCGGCAGCCCCTTAAGTCCTGTGACCGAAACTGCGACCGGTCGAAGGTTGCAACGCTGTTCAGCCGGGTCTTGGAATAAAGAAACCCGCCAAAACGAAGGCTGTGACTATGTTAAATGGCTGGAAGTTCCCGCCGAGGTTCTGGATGAAAAATGTCCTAAATGCGGAGCGTCTTTAGTCCTGTCGACTACTCGTTTTGGCAAAAAGATGAAGAAATGTTCAACTGGAGGTTGGGACAAAGATGCCAAAAAAGCGACCGGGTGTGATTATATAGAATGGATTAACGGCACGACCGAGCCTCTGGAGGAAGATTGCCCGGATTGTGGATCAAAGCTTGTTTTATTTACGACCTCTTCTGGTAAGAAAATGAAAAAGTGTTTGACAGCTGGGTGGGACCGAGATAAAAAAGAAGCGACCGGATGTGCTTATGTCTATTGGCTGAAACCTGGCGAATATCCTAAAGCTCCTGGGTCATCGGAAGAACTTTCTTCAGCTGGCGAAGAATACCTCCCGCCTAGCGAGTAGCCCTATTTATCTGGAGGGAATAACTCCTGTTTCTAAAGCAGTCATCCATTCTCTAGCCTCAGGTTCTTGAAGTCTCTCACGAGACCACATTCTACCAGGTTGGGTTAACCTTGCTATTGATGTCTGTTTATTTAAGAAATCGAAAGCAGTATGGTTAACTCTTGCCTGATACTGAGCTTGATCCCATTTCAATTGCCAAGGGGTACACCCGGCTAATGTATCCAGTAAGACTAAAGTAAATTCACAAAACTGCACAGCGTTTCTGTTGTACCCTAGAGATAGAGAGCTAGTAAATTGATATTTTTCGGCCAAAGTTCGCTGAATTAGGTCATGACTAGCAGTCAAACCTGTAACTGCTCTTAAGAATGTCAGGGGGTCTAAAATATCATGGATTTGAGAGAGATTAACAACCGTCTCGTCCAGCAGCTGTGGGGCCTGGGGCTTTTCTATAGCTCTAATTTCTGTCCATGCTTGGGGTAGTCCATCTGCGATCTCTACGGGCAGATCTACAAAGTATTCTGCTCTAGCAAATGCTTCCTCTATCAAGGTCTTTCGAAGTCTGGCAGAGCCTGTATATAGTTGAGCAAATGGACTATTAGGATAAGATGCAAGAGGATTATCTGAAAAGACTAGCTGCTCTCTTTCTCTCAATTGTGCTATTGCCTGGTGAACGGATGGGAATATGTCCAAGACGGCAGCTCGGGTTTCAAGAGTAAATTGTCGATCAAATTCTCCTGATGAGGTTCTTAGTCTTCTATACTCACCAGGATGCGGGGAAGCCCATTTGTTTATTGCATCAAATATGTCGGAATAACCTTCTCTTCTTTGTTGAGCCATTCTGGCCTGCAATATAAGCTATTTTCCTAAAAAATACAACGCAGAGACTTAAGATAAGCTGGCATAGATCCTGCGAATGCCAGAGCTGGCAGACTCTTGTTTTTCGATTTTAAAATGGCCTAAGATTCCGGTATGCTCCACATGTGGCCCTCCACAGATCTCTTTGGAAAATTCTCCAATAGAATACACTTTTACCTTGTCTCCATACCTCTCTCCGAAAGCACCGATAGCTCCGGCTGTTCGGGCTTGGTCGGGGGTTGTTTCATAAAAGCTAACCGGCAAGTCTTTCACAATCTTCTGGTTAACCAAATCCTCAACACTTTTTATCTGTTCTGCTGTTAATTTTTCATTATGGGCAAAATCAAATCTCATTCTTTCGGCCGTTATATTTGACCCTCGTTGGATGACATGATCTCCTAAAATAGTTCGCAGCGCTCGATGAAGTAGGTGAGTGGCAGTATGGTATTTAGTTTCCTGTTGACCAGTGGAAGCCAATCCTCCCTTAAACATCCCAACTGATGCTGTCCTCGACAGTGTCTTATGTTTCTCAAACTCCATATAGAAGTCTTCTAGGTTTATAGTTTCACCTCTTTTCTGAATTAGCTCAGCTGTTATTTCTATAGGAAACCCATATGTTTGATAAAGATCAAAAGCCTCCTTCCCGCCAATATTCTTTTCCGTTTCTATTATTTTCATCCCAGCATCAAATGCTTTTTTAAATTTAACCATTTCTTCTCCAATTGTTGATTCAACTAAAGCACCATCTGCGATCGTAAAGTAACCAATCTCGTCGTATTGTTTTATTAACTGTTGAGCAACTGACCATCCAACCTCTGTTACCCAGTCTAAGTGAAAGCTAGTCCCCTTTCCCAGCTGAATGGTTTTGACAGCGGCCCGACGCAATAGCCTTCGCACGATATAAGCATGCATCTTATTACCAGGATGTACGCCATCTTTGATAAGAAAAGCTGCTGACCGAATATGGTCTACTACTATCCTAGCTTCAGAAAGTCGTGCTGGGTCTTGATAAATAGGTCCAACAATTTCTTCATCCATTCTATCCATGATTGGTTTAAAAGTTGAGGTCAAAAAAATGTCTGGTTGATTTTCTGTGGCGGCGACTAATCTTTCTAACCCCCCGCCAAAATCAACGTTTTTATTGGGCAATTCCTTTAGTGATCCATCAGCTTGTTTTTGATATTGAATAAACACAGAGTTCCCAATTTCCAAAAATCTTCCACAATCACAATTTGGGTGGCACTGATCTCCAAATTTTGGATTATGTGTGACAGAATCAAATTCATAAAAAACCTCGGAGTCTGGTCCTCCTATATCTTCCGGAATCATTGTCTCGGGAGTGCCAGAGAGAGACCACCAGTTTTTCTTGCCAGGGTATTTATAAATATGAGAATCCTCAACTCCCAAACTTTTCCAGAGTTCCAAGCTCTCAGTGTCTCCAGGCACAACATCAGACCCTTCATAAATCGAAACATATAATTTTTCCGGAACAATCTCTAGCTCTTTGGTCAGAAACTCCCAGACCCAGGAGAGCTGTTCTTTTTTAAAATAATCCCCTAAGCTCCAATTGCCTAACATTTCAAAAAAAGTAATATGACGATTATCACCAACTTCTTCAATATCTTGAGATCTGAAACTGGGTTGGGAATTAACTAGCCTTCCACCCCCGGGGTGGGTGCGTAAACCTTTAAGATATGGAACTAAGGGTTGCATACCGGCGGAGGTAAATAGAGTAGTTGGGTCGTTTTCTAAAACAAGGGGAGCGGGGTCAATACGTTTATGTCCCTGTCTTTCAAAGAATCTAAAATATTTTTCCCGAATTAATCTTGAATCCATATGGTCAGATTATACCTGAAATTTGAAATACTTTCCTGTAAACTCCTTTAATTCCTTTACCTGTTTTTTAAACCCCGGAATTTTTTTGGGATTAGCGCTAGCTAGTCTGATTAGCTGATTAAGGTAATGAATCTTTAGGTAATCTTCAATTAAACCTCGCTCCCGATCTATAAGTGGCCTAGCCTTGAGATAGCCATCCCAAAAAGCATTCACAAATTCTTGAGTCAAGATAAAATAGGAACTCTCTGAATAGGCCAGCTCGGCTACAAAAAACCTGGTGATGTCTTCTAAAAAATTCCCTAAACAATAATCATCAAAATCTAACACTGCAACTAGCTTATCTTCTCGAAATAGCAAATTTCCGAAGTAATAATCACTATGAATAAACCATTGGGGTAGGGTGGAGAGTTCAGTCTGTTTTTGTTTAATCAATGCGGCGATATGTAGCTCTTCGTTGGTTAAAATATTCTGATTCTGAGCAACTTTTTGTAATACAAAATCTACAAAATTAGTCTCCCAAATATTGTCACAAACTATTTTTTCTTTTTCAGTCAGGTTGTGGATTGTGGCGATCATCTGGCCGATTTGAGAAAAGTGATTAGCTTTTATCCTTCCATATCGATGGTCTCCTTCTATGAATTCAAACATTGCTGCAAAACGGCCGCCGATCTCTGTTACTACCTCACCTTTTTTATTAACAACGACAGCAGGGATAGGAATACCGTACCTTGCAAAAAACTTCATAGTATTTATTTCAAATAAAATATTTTCTTTAGTTCGTGGGCGACGATGCTCGGTCGAATAGATCCGCAAGACATATTTTTTACCAGCAGATGCCACGAAGAAGTTACAGTTTTCAAACCCCAATTTAGCCGGACCAATGACTTCGTAAAAGTCCAGAAAACGTGGCAAAAATAATTGTGGATCAAGAGATTCGATGAGCTCATTAAATAGGAAGAGGAAATGTAAATCAAGATGCTGTCCTCAAGGTGTGTGTTGTGATAATATGAGTAATACCCATGAACCTTAAGGATCTGCTGCCCAAAAAGTTTACTGCTCGTGCGAAGAAATCGCAAGCTGAATACTTTTTTGCCCTGAATATTACCCCGAATGTGATCACTGCAGCCCTTTGGGGGGTACTTGATCAAAAGCTAGATATAGTCCGCAGTGCCCAGATTGAATACACAACAGAGGAAGATCTGGTTGAATCTGCTAACCGAGTCATAGACGAAGCGTTAGCCGATTTTGAAATAGAGCCCACTAAGGTACTTTTTGGCGTACCAGATTCCTGGCTGCATGAAGACAATCTTAAAGATGAGTATATGAAAACTCTCAAAGAGATCACCAAGGGGGTGGATCTAAGCCCCTTAGCTTATGTCTCTTCGAGCTTTGCCCTAGCTCACTTACAGCAAAAACAAAATGGAGTACCATTAACTAGTATCCTGGTTGATTTAGCGAGCTTGCTTAGCGTAACCGTCGTCAAAGCTGGTAAGATCGTTGGCACCAAGACAGTGCAACTAAGCAGCGAAGTGGCTATGGATGTCGAAAAAGCCCTGCTTACCTTTACTGATATCGAAGTTCTTCCTTCCAAAATCCTGGTTTTTAGCTCTTACCTTCCGACAGATAAGCTTGAGGCATATAAAGATGAAATGCAGTCATTCGGATGGATGAATAATCTTCCCTTTTTGCATATGCCAAAACTGGAGGTCCTCCCTCAGACGGTAGAGATTGAAGCTCTCTGCTTGTCGGGGGCCTCAGAACTGGATCCGACTTTAAATTATCATCCGTCAGAATTTGAACATATTATTTTACCGACCATCAAGGCAAAATCTGGATCCCCGTCATTGCCTATGCCTGCCAAAATTGACTCATCTGACAACCTGACCTCATCAAATAAAGGACTTGCAGAAATGGGGTTTGTAGCCGGTGATGTTAAAGAACTAGACGACGAAAATGAAGAAGTAGAGACTGATCAAAGTATGGTAACTCCTGAGACTGCAGAGAACTTACAAGCAGAAGAGATGTTTGACCATGAAGACGATTATCCAACAGCTCCTGTATCGGTTGGCCGGCGTCAATCCGGAGGTTTACCCCGGCCTCCCTTTAGCTCAGCATCCAGAAATTCTGCACCAAACATACTGGAAAAGATCATCTCGCTGCCGACCATGCTTCTTGGAATTTTCCACAGGGATGAATCTAGCGGTCAAGCTAGAGGTATGGGACGATCCGGAATAGGGTCTGGTCTGATACTTAATAAATTTTTTCTGATTGGGATTTTTGTACTGGGAGCTGCCGCCTCGAGCTATATTTTGCTGCCAAAAGCCAAGATCACGATCTTCATTGACCAAAAGGTTTTGGAAAATCAGGCGGAAGTAGTGGCCGATCCATCTATCACCCAAGTCGATGAAGCAGGCAAAAAGATCCCTGGTAAGATCGTTGAAACTGATGAGTCTGGCTCTGATACAGGGCAAGCCACTGGCAAGAAAAAGATTGGTAGTCCAGCTAAGGGTAAGGTTGCCTTAATTAATCAGACAACAAGCCCCAAAACTTTTCCATCCGGAACTATTTTAACAGCATCAAATGGGATTAGTTATAAAACTGATTCAGCGGTAACCGCCACATCTTCTGCTACCATTCCGTTTCAAGGCACAACTTTTGGAAAAGCTTATACCACGGCTACAGCCATGGAGATTGGACCGGAGGGGAATTTAGCTGCTCTCAAAGGATTAACCGTCAAGGGTGAGTCCGCTTCAAACTATACCGCTCAAGTAGCAGAAGACCTGACCGGAGGCACCAGTCAAGATGTGACTGTAGTGACCGCGGATGATCAGAAAAAATTACTAGCGACTGTGACCTCAACCCTGCGTAAAAAAGCTCAAGATGACCTGCAGGGCAAGCTAACCGGGGATATGAAAATCCTTCAGGAAGCTTTAGCTGAAACAATCGGTAAGACAGTTTATTCCAAGGGAGTCAACGACCAGGCCAGCGATTTTACTCTTAACCTTTCAGTGCACTATAAAGGCACTGCCTATTCGGAAAACGACCTTAAGCTAATTGTTTCCAAACTGGTTCAAACCACTGTTCCGGATGGATATGAGCTTAACTTAAATGATACCGAGACTCAATCAGATGTCTTAAAGCTCGAAAAAGACAATAAATTAGTCTTCTCCGCGAAATTCAAAGCCAAGTTAATGCCCAAGATGGATCTGGAAAAATTGAAACAAGAGCTTCGGGGTAAAACACCAGCGGAGGTAGCAGAATTAGTGCGTAGAAATAACGATACTGTCATTGGCTCAGAAGTTAAAACTTCACTAATTTTGCCAAATCCATTGCTTAGGACTCCACTCCTTACTAAAAATATCTCGATTGAAGTGATCGCTAAATGACCGATGCTTCCTAAATTACTATCATTAATACTACTCGGCTTAGGTGTTTTTGTCCTAATGCAAGTTGCACTTCCTTTTATCGAATATCAAACCTGGGAAGTCCAAGCCATCGATAAAAATTCACTCTTAGTTAGTCCGCAAGCTTTAGGGGAAGTGAAGGGGGTCTCCATTAAAGACACCGGTGACTTCTCAGCTTTTATCTCCGATAACGCCGCACCTGACTATATTTCCTACAGTTTTTTTAATATTAGTATCCCTTCACTGCGGATAGACGATCTAAAGATTAAAGTCAGCAGTAACGATGTTGAAGCAGGACCAGCCCAACTGCCGGGCACTGCTTTTCCCGGAGAAAGAGGAAATATTTTTGTCAGCGGTCATTCATCCTTACCACAGCTTTCCCTACGTCAAGTTAAGCCACCATTTTCCGTTCTGCCAAAGATTAAAAGAGGAGATCAGATTTTTGTTAATGCCGGAGGACAAGAGTTTACATATATTGTCGAAGGTTTGCGGATCGTCGACCCTAAGGAAATAAGTGTCATCAACCCACCTGATGCCATGGGTAGGTATTTAACACTGATGACGTGTGTTCCTCCAGGACTTAATACCAAGCGGTTAATAGTTTTGAGCAAACTACAACAATAGTGTATTATCTAACACTATGAAGTATCTCGGAATCGACTACGGCTTAAAAAAGATCGGCTTGGCTCTGTCTGAAGGAATGATCGCCTCCCCCCTGACTACTTTAAATACCTCCAGCCTAAGCGACGCTTTATCCAAGGTCCAAGAGATAATGACTAAAGAGGGGATAGAGACGGTAGCTATTGGATTACCAGATAGTGGCAGCTCTCGGCAGATAACGGAAGCTTTCATTGCAGAGTTTAAAAAGAACTCGTTAGTAAAGATTATCGGAGTATCAGAAACTTTATCTACGCAAACGGCTAAAAGAAATTTGCAGCAGTTAGGGGTTAGTCGAAAAAAAAGACAACAAGATGACAGTATGGCAGCAGCGCTGATCCTCCAAGATTACCTGGACTCAATTTAAATGAAAAACAGAAACTTTCTACGCAATTGGATAAGCCTAGTCATCACTTTAGTGATCGTCATATTTTTAGGGTACTACTCATATCTAAACTCACTTAAAGAGCCTGTCGATCCAAAAAGCACGACAGAATCTGTTTTTGTAATTACCATAGGAGAGTCAATTGATAGTATTGCTTCAGATTTAGCTCAAGATACGGCAAACATAGGCGAGACTCCACGTCCCAGGCTTATCAGGTCAGCCGAAGTATTTAAGTCGGAGTTAAAGAAAAAAAATCTTGATTCAAAAATCCAAGCGGGTGACTATAAACTTTCTCAATCGATGACCCTAGACCAAATAATTGATGCCTTAACCAAAGGAGCAGTTGACCGTTGGGTAACCCTGCTTGAGGGTTGGAGGGTAGAGGAGATGGGGGAGAAACTGAGTTCAGAATTGGGAATTCAGAGTGCAGAATTTATCAAACAGGCCAAAAAGTACGAAGGATACCTTTTTCCAGATACCTATTTATTTAACAAAGATGCAACAATTGAAACCATCATCTCCACGCTAAAAAATACCTTCAATCAAAGATATTCAGATGAGCTGCAAGCAAAAGTTCGAGCAAACGGTCTAACCCCCGACCAAGGGGTGATTTTGGCTTCGATTGTAGAGCGCGAAGCTCGCTCAGATAAGGTGCGAACCCAGGTCGCCAGCATTTTACTTAAAAGATTTAAGATCGGAATGGGTTTAAATGTCGATGCTGCGATTCAATATGCGCTTGGCTATCAAGCCAGTGAGAAATCCTGGTGGAAGAAAGGTTTAACCAGAGACGACCTGAAGGTTGACTCTCCCTATAACACCTATATTCATGCCGGTCTACCGCCAACTCCGATCTGCAACCCTTCATTATCTTCACTTCAAGCGGTCGCCAATGCCTCATCAACTCCGTATCTTTATTATTTCCATGACAGTCAGGGAAACTCATACTATGCTAAGACCCTGGAAGAACATAACGCCAACGTTGCCAATTACAGATGAAAGGAGGTCACTAGTTCCATGCCTTACGGAGACGGAATCCCTCGCACTCATTGTTTTTCGCTGACAGATATTCATGATTTTGACCAATGCGTTTTTCGTTTTTTGGTGCGACACGATTTAGAAAGAAAATTCGAAATCGACGACTCTAGTCCGAAGATGGCTCTAGGGACAATTCTGGATGAAACGATCAAGCTTTATCATCTCTCGACCGCGACCAATGATCCCGAGTATTTAAGTTTTATTGTCCGAGGTGCAGTCCGACATATCAAAACCAGCATTGCTGAAAAAGGAGAGAAGTCCTTTTACTTCAAACACGGTGAATTTATAAACGAGGCTCTTATTGAACAAGCCATTGATATCTTTAAAAATTATTATGCAGGACTTAATGGAAAAATAAAAAAGTCTCTCGGAAAGGTGGGTTTTTGTGAATATATTATTGAATCTCCTAGAGCCAAATTTAAACTCTGGGGAGGTCCAGATACGTTTGAGATGGGAGATGATGGGGTTCCGGAAGTAGTGGATTATAAATATCACGAAGATCCCCAAAAGGGAGCCGAGAGACTGGATATGGATCTAACTCCCAAGTTATATACACTGCTATCATCTGAGCAGCTTAAGAAAATGGGCTATAATCGGGCCAGGTTTATTATTCGCCAATGGACTGATCCGTCAAACACGACACTTTTTACAGATTTTGACCTAGACGATCTGGGTGAAGTAGTAAAGCAAATTAAGCAAAAAATTGAGATTATTTTGAATAACAAGTCCGTCAGTTTTTGTGAAAGATCTTTTTGTCGGGCCTGCAAGTCGGAAAAAAGACAGGAATACTTAAGAGAACTAGAAGAGAAGAAGATGGTCCTACTCTCTACAGATGTCCTCTTTGCTCCTTGATTGTCCGCTTCCTGTCAAGGAGAGCTTGATTAGTGTGCTACAATTTGTCTCGTGGTTACAATTTATCAGGGGGAGTGGTGTCCGTACTGCAAACATGTAAGGGACTGGATCGCTGAAAACCTCAATGACATCCCGCTAGTCTTTATCTCTGTACCGCATGATAGGTCCGAGCGGATCAAACTCAAGGAAATATCCGGTCAGGTCTTTGTCCCTACTTTAATTGACGAAGAAACTAAAACCATCATCCCCGATGATGACGACAAGATCATTGAATATTTATCCAAGAAATTTAGAGACAAGTCGCCAGAGTCAAGAGACAAGGAATTCAAGGAAGGGGACTCCCGCTCTATTACTTGACTCTTGTCGCTTGAAACTTGATACTAATTAAATGAATATACCCGAACATATTTTTAAAGCTTATGATATTCGAGGAGTCTACCCCAAAGATATCAGCGAGGACTCAGCGGTCGCTATTACTAAAGCAATATACAAACTTTACCAAGACAACCTTCAAACCGAAGACTTAGTGATTGTAGTTGGGCAAGATATGCGTTTATCTTCTCCCCAAATATTTAAAGCCGTCTCCGAAACTTTAGTTAATTTAGGAGCGCAGGTTTTAGATATTGGACTCGTTTCTACCCCGACCCTTTATTTTGCCACGGATAAATTAAAGGCCGATGGGGGGATTATGATTAGTGCTTCGCATAACCCAGGACATTTTAATGGCTTAAAAATGGTCCAAAGGTCAGATAATGGGTTGATGAAAATTGGGGCCAATACCGGAATGGACAAAATCAAAAAATGGAGTATCGAGGGAATAGATTTACCAGAAAAACCTGGAGGCACAATCACTAAAAAGGAGGGAGTAGTCAAAGACGAGGTGGAAAATGCTTTGCGTATTGCCGGAAACCCCAAGATTAAACAGTTTAAAGTAGCCGCAGATACCGCGAACGCCATGGGCTCGGTATATATTCAAGAGCTCTTTAACCAAATCCCCGGCGAGCTGGTTAAACTAAACTTTGATTTGGATGGAACCTTTCCCTCTCATCCAGCCGATCCGCTGATCAAAGAAAATATGGCTGATTTACAAAGGCTGGTCAA
This sequence comes from Candidatus Daviesbacteria bacterium RIFCSPHIGHO2_02_FULL_43_12, assembly GCA_001776775.1. Lineage (GTDB taxonomy): Bacteria > Patescibacteriota > Microgenomatia > Daviesbacterales > UBA10151 > HO2-FULL-47-45. The sequence goes on along the minus strand of MFDD01000014.1, from coordinate 96,266 downwards.
GAGCGAAAAGGCTGATTTAGGAATTGCTACTGATGGAGACGGAGATCGGATCTTTTTTACGGACGAAAAAGGAGAGATTATCCCCGCCTCTTTGATTATTGCTTTGATCGCTAAAGAGATGCTCGCTAAAAACCCTGGAGAGACAGTGGTAATCGATATCCGCTACATTCTCAATAGTAAAAAGGTTATCGAACAGTACGGAGGAAAATTTGAAATAGTCAGAGTGGGCCATGCCTATATTACCGAAAAATTAAATGAAGTAAAGGGAGTTTTTGCCGGAGAATCCTCGGGGCATACTTTTTTTAGAGATACCGGGGGGTGTGAGTCAGGGGTCACAGTGATTGCCATTGTTTTAGCTGCTATGAGTCAGCTCAATCAGCCGATCTCGCAAATTGTCGGAGAACTCAAACATTCTCATGAATCGGGAGAGATTAACTTTGAGCTAACCAATGCGCCTGAAGTGCTAGAAATTATCAAGGAAAAATACTCAGATTCCGAAATCTCACACCTAGACGGGGTAACGATTACCTATCCGGATGTCAGGTTTAATTTAAGAGTCTCTAATACTGGCATTCCTTTAATTAGATTAAATGTCGAAGGGGTAGATCAAGCCAAAATGGAAAAGACTACCAAAGAGGTTGTAAATCTAATTAACCAACATATCAAGACCGATACCACTGTTTCTTCGGGGCATTAATTTTTATACCCTTTTAATTTCTTCTAAAATTGCTACACTAGTCCCATGAATATCTTCTCCGCTTTTTTAACCATTGCTGGGCTGGCTCTGTTTGAAGTCGTTAGCTCCATCGATAATGCCATTATCAATGCTGAGGTGCTGCATGGGGTTGGAGCTAAAGCCAAAAAGTGGTTTTTGACCTGGGGTCTTTTTATCGGCGTATTCCTTATTCGCGGCCTTTTACCCTGGCTGATTATCTGGGCCACTAGTCCAAGCCTTGGTCCGATCGGTGCCTTAACTGCTACCTTCTCTTCGGATCCCAGTGTTCATGAAGCTATCGCCAAGTCCTCGCCACTTCTTTTAGTGGGAGGTGGGACATTTCTACTCTTTTTGTTTTTTAGTTGGCTTTTTACCGAACCGAAAAACTTCGCCGTCAGGGGCGAAAAATTCTTTCTGAGACATAATGTTTGGTTTTTTGCGATCGCCTCGATTATGCTTTTGGCGATTGTCTGGTTTGCTTTAAATAAAGATCCGTTGATGGCTTTTGCTGCGGTTTTTGGGTCAACGACATACTTTATTACCCATGGTTTTAAAGAATCCGCCGCCCAAACTGAGAGTGAATTAGCTTCTTCTTCA
>MFDD01000014.1:75317-94946 GCA_001776775.1 Candidatus Daviesbacteria bacterium RIFCSPHIGHO2_02_FULL_43_12 | reverse complement strand
TTGGAGTAAGGTACTATACCTAGAGGTGATCGATGCCACCTTCTCTATTGATGGAGTACTCGGAGCCTTCGCATTTACCCTGTCTATTCCGCTGATTTTGCTGGGGTGTGGGGTTGGGGCGATTGTGGTGCGACAACTAACAGTTGGAAATATCTCCAGTATCAAGAAATATCTTTATTTAGAAAATGGGGCGATGTATTCGGTTTTAATACTGGGACTGGTGATGGTTTTAGATAGTTTTGAAGTTCATATTCCGGAATGGATCTCGCCAGTTGCTACCTTTACGATCGTAGGATACTTTTACCTAAAATCCAAAAAAGCCCTCAAGTTTCTGGAACAATGAAGACGGTAGTTAAACCTGGAAAATACAAACACTATAAAGGTCATCTCTGTAAGGTGATCGGCGAGGCAACACAGACCGAAACCGAAGAACCGCTGATTGTCTATTGGCATATTGATCAAGAGTCCGGTAAAAATAGACTTTGGGCCCGTCCCAAAAAAATGTTTCTGGAAAATATCGAGGTCAATGGTAAGCGTATACTGCGTTTTAAATATTTAGGGGAAAAAACTTAAAAAAATATGAAACTAAAATGAAAAAGTTAAAAGTTGGATTTATTGGGCTGGGACTAATGGGTTTGCCGATGGCCAAGAATATCCTCAAGGCCGGATTTCCGCTGGTTGTCTACAACCGTACCAGATCGAAAACCAAAGAACTGGAGGGGCTTGGGGCAAAAGTGGCTCAAAATCCATCAGAACTGGCCAAAGATGTAGATGTCATCATCACCATGGTCACAGGACCTAAAGAGGTAGAAGGGCTAATCTTTGGGAAACAGGGGATAGTAGCAGGAATAAAATCCTCTACAAATAGTAATAGGGGTTCCACCCCTAAAGTTGTGGTTGATATGAGCACTATCGGCCCACAAGCTGCCGTGAAAATATTTTCACAACTAGGGAAGAGGGATGTGGACTTTTTGGATGCCCCGGTCACTGGCAGTACACCAAAAGCAATAACCGGAGAGTTAACCATTTTTATAGGTGGAAAACCGGAAGTTTTCCAAAAAGTCCGGCCAGTTTTAGCTAGCCTCGGCGATCCCCTTTTTATTGGCAAGTCCGGCCAGGGTCAGGCGATCAAGATGGTAAATAATATGATAGTGGCTATATCCATGGCTGCTTTAGCCGAAGGAATGCTGCTAGCTGACGCCGAAAAATTACCTAGATCCAAGGTGGCTGAGGTTCTGGAAAATGTGCCAGCCCTCTCCCCTTTCCAAAAACTCAAACTTTCCAACATGGTCAATAAAAAACATCCAACTCTTTTTTCAGTTGCTAATATGGCCAAAGATCTTAAACTAGCGAGATCTGAAATTAATTCCGGTTCGCCTAAATTACCATTTTTGACCAGAGTGGCAAGTATGTATAAACAGGCTCAGAATAAAGGGCTGGCCAGCCAGGATATCTCTGCCATCCTGGAAGTGATGAAGAATTAATTGTTGACTATAGGACTAGTATATGCTATTCTTCGGTCTTGTGGAACATCGCTCGACTCCAGAAAACAGAACACAGCTGCGTCCCCGTAGATTAATCTCTATTTTAGCTCTGGCCTGTCTTCCCTTGGCAATGGCTTGTGGGGCCAGTGAGCGCAGTGACTTGACCCCTCCCCGTTCATATAATGATCCTAGTTTTCGTCCTGACAGAAAAGTGAGAGATGGTTCTTGTCTACTTCAGATTGAGGTTAACGATCAAGGAACGAGAAGGATTGGAGCGATTGAGCCATCTGGATGTCAACGCGATTCGCAGCGTAGTGTTCTAGGTAAAGCCAGGTTTAATCTCCGAAATATGATAGGTTATTTAGGGGATTGACGGATATGGAGAATGTATGATAAAGTTTCCGTATCTTAATAGCCTGAAAGCTTAACAAGCGTACTTGAACGTATGTACGCTTGTTTTTGTCGATATCTGCCCATATCCCGAACCTGACTTCGGGAGGAGCCCTTTTTTATGCCTGATAAACAAAAAGTAAGTACAATAAACGGACGATTGTATTGGGGGGAGAAATACTCACTACCTCAGACACTAGATCTACTACAAATCCAAAAAGAATCTTATGAATGGTTTATTCGCGAAGGCATTAGCGAATCTCTCAAAGAAATATCTCCGGTCACCGATTTTACTGGCAAGAACTGGAAATTAGAATTTAAAGAACATAGTTTTGGCTCTCCTCGTTTTACCCCCGCCCAGTGTGTCATTAAAGGTATCTCTTTTGATGCGCCTTTAAGGGTCAAAGTTACCTTGACTAATTTACAGACTAACGAGCAGATTAATCAAGAAGCTTTTATGGGTGATATTCCTCAGATGACGGACAAAGGAACCTTTGTGATCAATGGTATAGAAAGGGTGATTATTAATCAGCTTGTGCGTTCTCCGGGTGTATTCTTTTCTTTATCCGAAGATCCTATCTCTGGCAGACGCTTGTACGGAGCGGAAATCCGTCCTTCTCATGGATCATGGCTGGAGTTTTCAATTTCCCGGTCAGATGTAGTTACCGTCAAGATCGATCGTCGTCGTAAATTTGTAGCCAGCACCCTCCTTAGGGCCTTGGGATATACCGAAGAAGAAATGGTCGAGATGTTCAAAGAGGTCGATACCAACGCTGATCATACTTATCTACGAGCAACCCTCAATAAAGACCTCACTCACAATCAAAACGAGGCACTGCTCGAAATATTTCGTAAAATGCGACCGGGAGACCCGGTCGTTTTAGATACCGCCAAGTCTTTGATTGAAAATATGTTTTTCAATCCCCGACGCTACGACCTCACTCGGGTTGGTCGTTTCAAGATCAATAAAAAACTGGGATTAAATGTTCCAAATACTCCAGAAAATCAGGTGTTGACCAAAGACGATATTATCGCCTCTCTAAAATACCTGATAGGTTTAGCAAACGGCAACGGTCGGATCGATGAAATAGACCATTTAGCTAATCGCCGAGTTCGTTCGGTTGGAGAGCTGGTTGCCCAAAATGCTTTCCGGGTGGGATTGCTGCGCTTGGAAAGAGCAATCAAGGAGCGGATGAGTTTGCTTTCTCAAGACCAAGAGATCTCTGCCGCTTCTTTAGTCAATGCTCGGGTGGTAATTGCCGCGATTAACGAATTCTTTAGGTCGTCTCAACTATCGCAAATTCTTGATCAGATCAATCCTTTGGCCGAGGCTGATCATTTACGTCGTTTAACAGTCATGGGTACTGGTGGTATTGCCAGGGATAGGGCCTCTTTTTCCATCCGAGACGTCCATCATAGTCAGTACGGCCGAATTGATCCAGTGAGGTCTCCTGAAGGACAAAATATTGGTTTGGTTACATATCTGGCTCTTTTTGCGCGGATTAATGAATACGGTTTTCTGGAAGCCCCTTATAAAAAAGTTGTTAAAGAAGGCAGTAAGCTGCGAGTTACGGATGAAGTTGTTTACTTGTCTGCTGATGATGAGGAAGAGATGTATATTACCGAAGCTAATGTTTTAATTGACGAAAAGGGTTTTATTAATGCTAAACGGATCCCTCTTCGATTTCACGGAAGCTTTTTTGAAGGCGAAGCGAGCTTGGTGAATCTAATCGATATTGGTCCGCAAGAGATTATTGGAACTTCTGCTTCACTCATTCCCTTCCTGTCTCATGATGATGCAAATAGGGCCTTGATGGGTTCGCATATGCAGTGTCAGGCAGTCCCTCTTTTAATTCCCCAGGCTCCTTTAGTGGGAACTGGTATGGAAAGAATCGTGGCTGACAACTTGGCTCGGGTAGTCAGAGCGCCTTTTGCTGGAAAAATCACTGAAGTAGACGGGGAGCATATTGTCTTACACGGCAAAGATTCTACTGCCGAGTTTAAAGTTGCCAAATTTATGAATTCCCCGGCTAAGACCTGTTATTCTCAGATGCCGGTAGTTAGCTTAAATCAAGAGGTCAAAGAGGGAGATTTACTACTTGAAGGAACTTCAACTGACGGAGGCGAGTTATCGCTAGGGCAGAATCTGACCATTGCCTACATGAGCTTTGATGGGTTGGGATATGAAGACGCGATCGTTATCTCTGATCGTTTAGTCAAGCAGGATATCTTGTCCTCCATCCATATCGAGGAATATTCCACTGATGTGGTAGAAACCAAACTTGGTCCTGATGAAGTGACTCGGGATATTCCGAATGTCTCTGAAGAAAACTTAAGCAATTTAGACGAGACAGGTATTGTGAGGATTGGGGCTGAGGTTGGACCAAATGATATTCTTGTTGGAAAGGTTCAACCCAAAGGCGAGACTGAGCTAACTGCAGAAGAGAGATTACTGAGGGCGATCTTTGGAGAAAAAGCCAAAGAGGTCAGAGATACATCCCTACGCATGCCTCACGGCGAAAGAGGAACTGTGATTGGCGTACAAATTTTGGATCGAGCCCAAGGCGATGATTTAGATCCAGGAACCTTACAGAGAATCAAGGTTAAAGTAGCTCAACTTCGTAAAGTTACGGCTGGAGACAAGTTGGCCGGCCGACATGGGAATAAAGGGGTTATCTCTAAAATTGTGCCTAGTTATGACATGCCTCGACTAGAAGATGGCAGTATTATAGATATTATCATCTCCCCTGTTTCGATTCTATCTCGTATGAATCTAGGTCAGCTGCTTGAAGCCCATCTAGGATTTGCCGCCGATAAATTAGGTTTCAAAGTAGCTGCTCCTGTTTTTGAAAAGATCCCTGAATCCATAATCACCGAACAACTGCTTAAAGCCGGGTTGCCAGTTGGTGGAAAATCCAAATTAATCGATTCTCGAACCGGAGAATATTTTAATCAGGAAGTAGTAGTTGGTAAAGCGTACTTTCTAAAGTTGATCCATATGGTCGAAGACAAGACCCATGCTCGATCAACGGGTCCGTATTCTCTGGTTACACAGCAGCCCCTAGGAGGAAAAGCTCAAATGGGAGGTCAAAGACTTGGAGAAATGGAAGTTTGGGCTCTCGAAGCGTATGGCGCGGCCCATATTCTGCAGGAGATGCTAACTATCAAATCAGATGATGTGGTCGGCCGGGCAAAAGCTTTTGAAGCGATCGTGAAAGGCACGGAGATCCCACAGGCTTTGATCCCAGAATCATTTAAAGTCTTGGGCAAGGAGCTGCAAAGCCTGGTAGTGGCAGTCGAAACCTTGGGGGCAAAGGTTGTTGAAGAAAAAGAAACCGAAGACCTCGGACTTAAAGAACAGGTTGCCGAAATGCAGGAAGCCTTAGGAGTAGAAACCGCTACAGACGAGGGTGAGGTAGTGACAACGGAAGGCACTGATGACCTGGTAGAAGCTGCGCCTGATTTAATCGAAGTGAATCCATCAACCAGTCCCGATACCACTGGGGATGCAGTCGAGACGGTTGACCCTGATTCAGTCGGGGTTGATGAAATTGCTGAACCGACTGACCTTGATTTAGCCGCTGAAGAGATGGATAATGCCGAAACGGAGAAAGAAACAAATGAATAACGATCTATTAGATTTTGAATCTTTAAGGGTAGCGATCGCTTCCCCAGAGCTTATTCGCTCATGGAGCTTTGGTGAAGTTATCAAACCTGAGACTATCAATTATCGAACTCTGAAAGCCGAAAAAGATGGATTATTTTCTGAAAACATCTTTGGCCCAACCAAAGACTACGAATGTTACTGCGGAAAATACAAAAGAATCCGTTACCGAGGTGTCATTTGTGATAAGTGTGGTGTTGAAGTAACCCAGTCCAAGGTGCGACGTGAGCGAATGGGTCATATCACATTATCTGCACCGGTGGCCCACAACTGGTACGTTAAAGGAGCTCCTAGTAAGTTGTCTTTGATTCTTGATCTAACGATGAAGAACCTCGAAGCGGTGATCTACTTTGCATCTTACTTGGTAATTGACGTTGACGTAGAAGGTAAAACAGCGGCTATTGAGGGATTGGAAAAGCAACTGACTACCAAAAAAGAGGCCGCTAAGGCCGTTTCTGATAAAGCGATTGAAGAGATCGAAAATTCCCTCAAAAAACAGATCAGTGAGCTTAAGTCAAAGGAAAAAGAGAGTGAGAAAAGAGAGCTTTTTTCTCAGGAGTTAGAGCTGGCCAATCGACAGACCATTGCTAAACAACGAGAGAATCTAGCCACCGAGATGTCTCAGTTAGACCAGATCTACAAAACAGTCTCTGATTTAGCCAAATCCATCACTCCCCTACGCTTACTCTCTGAAGATGAGTATTATAAACTCGAAGAGTACGGCGCTGGAGATTTTTTAAAGGTAGGAATGGGTGCAGAAGCGCTACTCGAAGTGCTTCGCAAGATTGACCTTGACAAACTAGCCGCAGATTTGCGGATAGAGGTAACCAAAACTTCTGGACAAAGACATATTAAAGCAACCAAGAGACTGCGGATTATCGAGGGGATGAGAGGAGCAAAAATCCGCCCTGAGTGGATGGTGTTGACCATCCTTCCGGTACTACCTCCTGATCTTCGTCCAATGGTCCAGCTTCCGGGAGGTAGATTTGCCACATCAGACTTAAATGATTTGTATCGTCGGGTGATTAATCGTAATAACCGCTTAAAGAGACTAATTGATCTCGGAGCTCCGGAGATTATTCTCCGTAACGAAAAAAGGATGCTTCAAGAGGCAGTTGATTCTTTGATCGACACCTCGGCTCGTACATCAAGGAGGATTGCCGCTGGAACGCATCAACTGCGCTCTCTCTCGGATATGTTGCGCGGAAAACAGGGTCGTTTCCGACAGAATCTGTTGGGCAAGAGGGTTGATTACTCTGGCCGGTCAGTTATTATCGTTGGTCCAAAGCTTAAACTAAATCAAGTCGGTTTGCCCAAGGAGATGGCGCTGGAAATGTTCAAGCCGTTTGTACTACGCGAAATGATGACCCGGGGTCTAGCCGCCAATGTTAAGGGAGCGAAAAATATCTTGGAACTCAGACCTCCGGAAGTATGGGATATCTTGGAAGAAGTGATTCAGGATCACCCCGTGTTGATTAACAGGGCACCAACTTTACATCGATTGGGTATTCAAGCTTTCTTTCCAATTTTAGTCGATGGAAACTCTATCCAGATTCATCCATGTATCTGCGCTGGATTCAATGCTGACTTTGATGGTGACCAGATGGCCGTGCATGTGCCTTTGTCGGACAGAGCCCGTGAAGAAGCAAAACGGTTGATGATGGCCAAAGAAAACATCTTGCGGGGTTCAGACGGCTCACCGATCAACGTTCCTAACCGAGAAATGGCTTTGGGCTCTTATTATGTGACCTCGATTAATCAAAAAATTCCGGCCCTAACAGCTAAAACTTTTACCACAGAAGAAGCTGTATTTGCTTATCAAACAGGTCATGTCAACCTACGTCAATTAATTAGGTGCGAAGTCGGAGACAAGATTATCGAAACGACAGTCGGACGGGTGTTGTTTAATAATATTTTGCCCCCAGAGCTGCAATTTATTAACGATACCATCAACGGTATCGGTATTCGTAAAATCATTATGGCCGCTTTCCGTAGGTTCGATAGGGATAAATTGGCTGAACTGGTTGATGCCATAAAAGCTCTTGGGTTCTGGGGAGCCACTATTTCGGGGTTATCTTTAGCCATCTCCGATAACAAAATTCTGCCCAATAAACCGGCCATGATCGCTGCCGGAGATAAAGAGATTTTTGAGATCGAAGAAAACTTTAAAAAAGGTTTGATTACTGTCGAGGAAAGACGAGAGTTAGCGCAAGAGGTTTGGACCCGAATTGGTGAAGATATCGCGCGCAAAACCATCTCAGAGATCGAACCAGATAATCCGATTAAAGTCATTATGCAATCTGGTGGTGCTCGGGCAACTGTCGAGCAGATCAAGCAGGTTTCCGGTATGAGAGGATTCTCTGTCGATGCAACCGGTAAAATTGTTGAACTACCTACCAAATCCAACTACCGTGAAGGTTTGGGAGTTTTTGAATACTTTAACTCTTGTCGAGGTGCCCGTAAAGGATTAGTCGATAAAGGTTTACGTACGGCTGATGCTGGATATTTGACTCGTCGCTTGGTCGATGTATCACATGATGTAATTATTAGAACTCCTGATTGTGGGACGACCAATGGCCTCACCCTGCCAGTTGATCCGTCCGCTTTTGCCGTGAATATCCCAACTCTTTTGGGACGAACGGTGCTTTCTAAAGTAACTGATCCTAAGACCAAAAAAGTGGTCGTCAGCCCTGGAGATTATATTGAAGAAGACCAAATCCAGGCTCTATGTAGCGCCGGAGTAACTGAGATTGTAGTTAGATCTCCGCTAACTTGTGACGCCAAATATGGCATGTGTTCGATGTGTTATGGAATTGACCTCTCGACACGACACGCTGTAGCTATTGGAGTGCCAGTGGGAGTTATTGCCGCTCAGTCAATTGGAGAACCAGGTACTCAGTTGACTATGAGAACTTTTCATACCGGAGGTATTTTGGGTGCAGATATTACGGCTGGTTTACCTCGGGTCGAAGAGCTCTTTGAAGCTCGTACCCCCAAGATTGTCGCTCCTATTTCCGAAATTGCCGGAAAAGTAACTATTACTGAAAAAGAAGATGGTCGAGAAATCAGGGTTCGGACTACTACCAAGCCTCATGATGAGAGGGAATATATTGTGCCTCTATCAGCTCAGGTGCTGGTTGAAGAGGGTGATCTAATTGCTGCGGGAACTCAACTGACTGGCGGACCATCGGATGTCAAAGAGATTTTGCGGGTAAAAGGCCTCCGGGAAGCGCAAAGACATATTGTGGCCGAAGTCAAAAAGGTTTACGAATCCCAAGGAGTCTCGATTAACGAAAAACATTTTGAAGTAATTGTGCGGAAGATGTCGGATAAAGTTCGAGTCGAAACTCAAGGAGACACTGCTTTACTACCTGGTGAAGTAGTTGATCGGGTTCGCTTTGAAGATGAAAATGCTAAAGTTTTATCGGAAGGTGGAGAACCAGCTACAGCTGGTGTGGTAATCCTGGGTATTACCAGGGCCTCACTTTTGACCGAAAGCTTCTTGTCGGCTGCCTCCTTCCAGGAGACAACGACAGTCTTAGCTGACGCAGCTGCGTGTGGTAAGGTCGATAAGTTGCTTGGTATGAAAGAAAATGTTATTATTGGCCGACTGATACCGACAAGTGAAGATCGTGCGGTATTAGAGTAAATCTTAGACGATAGATCATAGAAGATTGATGGTAGAATCGTTGAAGATTGAAGATAGAAATCAAAATCCATCCTCTATTTTCGATCCTCTATTATCAAAATAAATTATGCCAACTATTAATCAGTTAGTCCGCAAAGGTCGAAAAAGTAAGTCTAGCAAAATTAAAGCTACAGCCTTGCGCCGCAGCTTTAACGCTAAGGACCGAAAATATGTCACCAACTTTAACCCTCAAAAAAGAGGTGTGGTGGTTTTGGTTAAAACTATGACTCCTAAAAAACCAAACTCCGCACTACGCAAGGTCGCCCGGGTCAGACTCTCTAATAAAACCGAAGTTACAGCCTATATTCAGGGTGAAGGTCACGATCTGGCTGAGCACGGTATAGTAATGGTAAGAGGTGGTCGGGTGAAAGACTTACCGGGTGTAAAATATCATCTGGTCCGAGGAAAGTTGGATTTGGCTGGTGTTCAAAAACGGATGAGTTCACGTTCCAAATATGGAGCCAAGAAACCATCAGGAGGAGGTAAAACGGCTAGCGCTTAAATGGTTATCGTTGGTCGTAGGTTGTTGAAAAAAACGATAAACGATACACGAAGAGCGAAGCGTTACTATAAAAAACTAAACTATGCGCGGTAAAAAAGCAGAAAGACGAATATTACTCCCCGACCCAATTTATAATTCCAGGCTGGTGACCCGGTTTATTAATAAAATCATGATGTCTGGTAAAAAGAGTACAGCCCAAAGGGTAGTGTACGCAGCCCTAGAAGAGATTGAGAAAAAAGGTAAAAACCCTGTTTCTATCTTTGATGCTGCGATCTCTAATGTTGCACCTAAAATGGAAGTCCGCCCCAGACGGGTAGGAGGAGCCTCTTATCAAGTGCCTACAGAGGTGCGGGGAGACCGCAAAGAAGCCCTGGCCATTCGCTGGATCATCGCTGCTGCAACTAGTCGTTCGACGAAGGAATATAAAGGTTTTGCCGCCAAATTGGCCGCTGAGCTGATGGATGCTGCTACCGGAGCCGGTGCTGCTATTAAGAAAAAGGAAGACACTCTAAAACAAGCCGAAGCCAACCGCGCCTTCAGTCATTTTCGCTGGTAAGCTTCCTTCTAACATTGACTTTTTGACCCACTTCCGCTAAGATTGCCTCAGACTCCCACAAGCTTTTGAAGGGGTCTTTTTTAATATGGCTGACAAAAAATTACTCGAAGGAAAACTTAAAATGTGGCAAGGTAAGCTGGTCGGTTTAGAGCAGGAATATGCTGCAATCATGCACCGTAAGGGTGAAGCGGCCTCCATGGGGGATTTATCTGAAAATGCTGCTTATCAGATGGCGACCGAAGATGCCGATATCTATCGGACGCGTATGGCGGAAGTTATCAAAATCATTAAAAAGATAGAAGAAGAGCTAGAAGGAGGAAGTAAGTAGATCGTAGGTCGTTAATCGTAGATCGAAAGAGTCGATACACGAAAAGCGAAGCGTTACGATAGACGATAAACATATGGCTGTTGCGACTAAAACCAAGCGAGACTTTCCCCTTGACCGCATCCGCAACATGGGGATTATTGCCCATATTGACGCTGGAAAAACTACGACCACCGAGCGAATCCTTTTTTATACCGGGCGAACTTATAAAATCGGGGATATTGACGAAGGCAATACCACCACCGACTGGATGGAGCAGGAAAAAGAGCGGGGTATAACCATTGTTTCAGCGGCGATTACTACTGCTTGGACGCCTAGCTCAGGTCCCTTTGCCGGACAAGAAACTCGAATTAACTTAATTGATACTCCTGGTCACGTCGACTTTACAGTTGAAGTCGAACGTTCGCTACGAGTCCTTGACGGTGGGGTTATCGTTTTGGATTCGGCTTCCGGTGTGCAGTCTCAAACGGAAACTGTCTGGAGACAGGCAGATAAATATGGGGTGCCTCTGATTGCTTTTGCTAATAAGATGGATGTGGTCGGAGCAGATTTTCTGGGGACTATCCAATCAGCTAGGGATCGACTGGGAGCTAATGCTCTGGCCTATAACCTACCAATTGGATCAGAAAACTCTTTTAAAGGGATTGTAGATCTGCTGACTCAAAAAGCTATTATTTGGCAAGGTGACGAAACTGGGGCTAAATTTGTCGAAGAAGCAATCCCTGCAGAGATGCTTGATGAAGTCAAGATCCATCGGGACAAGCTGATTGAAGAGATCGCAGGCACAGATGATGTCTTGATGGAAAAATATCTCAACGGCGAAGAAATCCCGGTGGATGATCTAAAACGAGTCCTTCGTCAGGCAGTTATTACCAAAAAGATTGTCCCAGTTATGGCGGGATCTTCTCTGCGCAATAAAGGAGTGCAGCCAATGCTAGATGCCGTGATTGAATACTTGCCTTCTCCTCTGGATATCCCTCAACTGGCCGGGAAGGATCCTCAAACCGAGGAAGAAAAATCTTTTTCTAATACCAAAGATGCTCCCTTAGGGGCTTTGGCCTTTAAAATCCAGATAGATCCTCATGTGGGAAGACTGACTTATGTCCGAGTCTACTCAGGGACTTTGAAAAGCGGCTCATATATCTATAACTCCAATAAACAGGTTAAAGAGCGGGTTGGCCGAGTGCTTTTGATGCATGCCAATGAAAGAGAAGAGATCGAGGAGGCTTATGCCGGAGAAATTATTGCGGTCGTGGGACTTAAAGATACCGTCACTGGAAATACTCTTTGCGATGAAGATAATCAGATTCAACTCGAGTCAATTAATTTTGCTGAGCCAGTTATTTCTTTGGCGATTGAGCCAAAAACCAAATCTGATCAGGAAAAGCTAGCTCAAGCTCTACAGCGATTATCTGAAGAAGACCCAACTTTTCGAGTAAAATCTAATGTCGAAACCGGCCAAACTATTATCTCCGGAATGGGAGAATTACATTTGGAAATTATCGTCGATCGGATGAAGAGGGAATTTAAAGTTGACGCTAATGTTGGTCAACCCCAGGTCGCTTATAAAGAGACGATCACCAAGATCGCCAATGGTGAGGGAAAATATATTCGCCAGACCGGTGGTCGTGGACAATACGGACATTGTTTACTGCGTATAGAACCTCTTCCTCGGGGACAAGGCCGGGAGTTTGTCTCGGAGATTGTCGGAGGAGCAATCCCCCGAGAATTTATTGCTCCAATTGAAAAAGGAGTGGTGGAAAAAGAAGATACCGGGATTCTGGCGGGTTATCCGATGGTCGATATCAAAGTCGCCGTCTACGATGGCTCATTTCATGATGTTGACTCCAGTGAGATGTCCTTTAAGATCGCCGGATCACTAGGTTTAACCGATGCTGCTCAAAAAGCGGATATGATTTTGCTGGAGCCGATTATGAAGGTCGAGGTCTCCACCCCCTCCGAGTTCATGGGGGATCTGATCGGAGATCTGTCCTCTAAAAGAGCTCAGATTCTCGGAACTGAAAAACGGGGTAATTCGGATGTGATCAACGCGCTGGTGCCTTTGGCCGAACTAGGTGGATATATCACCACTATCCGGTCAATGTCTCAGGGCAGGGCTTCGGCATATATTGAACCGTCTCACTATGAACCGGTGCCAAGCAATATTGCCGAAAAAGTTATCTCGACATCCGGCTTTACCGGTCGAGTAGAATCCTAGTTAGAGATCGGGTGTCTATGATGGGCGGGCGTTCTCCTCTTATTATTTTTTGCATTATGCCTTGCATAAACTGCTCATATGTCTGGTGAGATCTTGTTGGGTTAACAGGTGCAAATCTATGTCTTGGTTCAAGTTTGCGTAACCCCCTTTGAATATATGGCCATCCGTATAAAAGCATATGATTAGCTACCAAAGTGTCAAGATCAAGCTTGGTAGCGAGTTCCGTATACCTTTGTCGAAAATCATCGTTAGCTTTGTGCCCTGGATTCAAGCAGATCGAAAGTTCTCTTAAAGACTCTGGTCGATAGACATCTCTACGAAGCCAGGCATGCCCAGCCTGTTCTGGGTATCCGGATAGGCGCATCACTAAAAGATCTGGAAAAGCTTGTGGTGGTTGGTTAGGAACCTCCTGGCTAAATAACCCCATCAAGCTGGGAAGATCAACAAAAACAGCCGGTCTAGCCCAAGTCGTTACTGGCAACTCTCTATCAAAACGAATCTCTTGTGCAGCCTCAAAACGAATCTGTCTAGCGATATCGAGCATATTAGGAGTAGAATATAGCATATATTGCAATAGAAGTAGAGCCGATCTATACTCAAGCCATGGAACTCTTGACTATTCCAATAATCATCTTTATTATCTTCTTACTTTTTTCTTCACTCAAGGTTGTTCAAGAATATGAGCGGGGAGTGATCTTTTTTTTGGGTCGTTGTACCGGAGTCCGGGGTCCTGGCTTAATAATCCTGATGCCTATTTTCGAGCGGATGCAAAAGGTCTCTTTGCGAACAGTAACTATGGATATCCCCTCTCAAAAGATCATTACCAAAGATAATGTTTCCATCGATATCGCCGCTGTGGCTTACTACAAAATCATCGATCCCCAAAAGTCTGTCATCGCCATCGAAGATGTCTACTCGGCAGTTAATCAAATCTCTCAGACTACAGTCCGTAATATCATTGGTCAATTTAGCCTGGATCAACTATTATCTCAAACCTCCGATATTAATACCAAAATCAGTAAAGTGATTGATTCTCATACCGAGCCTTGGGGAGTACAGGTGGCAGCGGTAGAGATTAAAGATATTCAACTGCCCGAAAATATGCAGCGGGCCATGGCCAAAGAAGCCGAAGCCGAGCGGGAAAAGCGGGCCAAGTTTATCGCTGCCGAAGGTGAATTCCAGGCGGCTAAACAGCTGGGAGCAGCGGCAGATCTGATTGCGGCTCATCCGGTCGCTTTGCAACTGCGCACCTTACAAACCATGTCCGAGATTGCCACCGAAAAAAACTCAACCATTATCTTCCCGGCCCAGTTTATGAATACTGTCCAAGAGGCCATTGCCACAATCAGAGGTGACTTAAAGAGTAAAGGTTAATTTATGTTGGTTGCTTTATTTATCGCCTGGCTCCTAACTCTATTTGGGGTTTCTGGTGCCCAAGGACTTTTAACCTGGGCCGGTCAGCATATCGTGCTGACGATTATCTTAATTATCTTTACTCTTTAAAAGTTGATGCCTAAAGCCAAATTAAAGGATATTCTTGGTCCTAACACTTCTCGCTCAGATGCTTTTTCTAAGGTTAAACATACCCTCACTCAAATGGGGTTTAGTGTCACTGAAGTAAATGACAAGCGTCCCTGGGGAGGTTATTTAGTCATTGAGCCTGCTCATACGCCGTTATTTTTAGAAACTTTCTTTGCCGATAAAGAGCTACCAAGCTGGTTAAAAGACAAATATTTAAGTCCGAAAGTCATGCTCTGGGCACCAGGAGAGATTTTGTCTTGGCAGTATCACAATAAACGGGAGGAACATTGGAAAGTAGTGGCCGGGCCGGTGGTAACTTTTTTAAGTGAGACCGATCAGCAACCTGAAAGTCCAGATATTTATCAAATGGGTGAAATTATTGAGATCCCGAATGGTGTAAGACATAGAGGCGGTGGGCACGAAAGCTGGGGGATTATCGCCGAGATTTGGGGCCATGTCGATCCGGAGAATCTGTCGACTGAAGAAGATATTGTTAGACTCGCCGATAGGTACAATCGAGCTTAATCTTGCATTTTTGTGTTAGCTTTGCTAAGATTCTTCTACATCAGCCTAAGGGCTGGTTTTTTTGGGCAAAACTTTGTTACGAAATTAATACTTGATTTTTTCGCTCAGATAAGCTAAATTAATCAAGTCCGTAAAGAACAAATATATGGCAGGAAAATTTGACAGATCAAAACCACACGTAAACGTAGGAACCATGGGTCACGTTGACCATGGAAAAACCACCCTTACCGCAGCAATTACTAAAGTGCTCTCTGACAAAGGTATGGCTGAATATAGGGCCTATGACCAGATTGATTCTGCTCCAGAAGAAAAAGCTCGGGGAATCACTATTAACATCTCCCACCAAGAATACGAAACAGCTACCCGGCACTATGCTCATATTGATATGCCAGGTCATGCAGATTACATCAAGAACATGATCACAGGTGCTGCACAAACGGATGGTGCGATTTTGGTAGTTTCCGCTCCAGATGGTCCAATGCCTCAAACTAGAGAGCATCTGTTACTTGCTCGTCAAGTTGGCGTCCCAGCTATTGTGGTTTATCTCAATAAATGTGACATGGTCGATGATGCTGAGCTACTTGATCTGGTTGAAGAAGAGATCCGTGATCTGCTTAAAAAATATGAATACGATCCTCAGTCTCCGATCATCAGAGGGTCAGCACGCAAAGCTTTGGAGGGTGATCCAGAGGCTGTTGAATCAATCAATAAGTTAATGGAAGCTGTTGATACTTGGATCCCTACTCCAGTTCGGGATGTTGACAAGCCGTTCTTGATGGCTGTCGAAGACGTCTTCTCGATCAAAGGTCGAGGTACAGTGGTAACCGGAAGAATCGAACGAGGAGTTGTTAAAGTAAACGAAGAGATCGAAATTGTCGGTATTCGCCCAACCAAGAAAAGTGTTGTCACTGGCATCGAAATGTTCCACAAATTACTTGACCAGGGTCAAGCCGGAGACAATGCCGGTGTTTTACTTCGAGGTATCGAAAAAGATGACGTTGAAAGAGGCCAGGTACTCGCTAAATCCGGTTCAATTACCCCGCACACTGATTTTGAAGCCGAGGTTTATGTGCTAAGTAAAGAAGAGGGCGGTCGACATACACCATTCTTTAAAGGATACCGACCACAGTTTTATGTGCGTACGACCGATGTAACCGGAGAAGTAGTTCTTCCGGAAGGCGTAGAAATGGTTATGCCTGGAGATACAACCAAGATGAATGTAAAATTGATCAACCCAGTCGCTATGGAAGAAGGTGTCCGTTTTGCTATCCGAGAGGGTGGTAAGACAGTGGGAGCCGGAGTGATTACTAAGGTCAGTAAATAGTTGACGGGGTACAGGTTACAGTGAACATAAGAGGCGAAAGCCTCTTTTTTGTAGCTTGATCTGATTTGTGTTAGAATACGCACATTGAAAGTAAAACAAAATGGCAAAAGGTAGAATTAGAGTTAGATTAAAATCATATGACCACAGGGTGCTAGACGCGACCTGTGAACAGCTGCTGGATACAGCGCTTCGTACTGGTGCCAAAATCGTTGGTCCAGTTCCACTTCCAACTAAAACTTCTCGAATTACGGTTAATAAATCCCCTTTTACTGATAAAGATTCCCAAGAAACATTTGTGATCAAGGTTCATAAGCGTGTAATTGATATTGTCGAACCAACCGATAAAACGATCGACTCATTGATGCACCTGGAGCTTCCTGCAGGCGTCGACATCGAAGTTAAGATGTAATGTTGCATTTGAAGCTAATCTCTGCTAGAATCTCTAAAGCTTGATGATTACGTCAGGGTAATTTAACAATTTGTTAGATTTCAGTAGATCGCGCGTCCCCCTTCGCTAAAGCTACGGAGGGACAAGTCGGATATCGAAGAAGTGATACGGCGATTGAAAAGCGAAATACTGAGTGGGAGTCACCTTGTGTGACCCCACTTTTTTCTTTGCAAAAAATGATTAATACACTACTCGGTACTAAAAAAGGGATGACCTCTACTTATGATGCTCGCGGCAGGCGAGTAGGCGCTACCATACTGCAAGTTATTCCGAACCTGGTCACCCAAATTAAACAAGTCGATGGTAAAGATGGCTATAACGCTGTCCAGATTGGGACGGGAAGTAAAAAAAGCGTGGGTAAACCCCAACTTGGCCACCTCAAAAAAGCCAAAATTGAAACCCCACTGCGCTTTATGCGAGAAATAAGGGTCAAAGAAGTAGACGTAGAACCTGGTCAAGAGATAACACTCCGCCAGGTTTTTTCAAAGGGTGATTCAGTCAAAGTGACCGGTATTTCCAAGGGCCGAGGTTTTCAAGGAGGAGTCAAACGTTATAACTTTCGCGGTGGACCAAAAACCCATGGGCAATCCGATCGTCACCGTGCTCCTGGTTCCATTGGACAAACCACAACACCCGGACGAGTTTATAAGGGAAAGCATATGGCCGGACATATGGGAGTTGCTCAAGTCAGCTTAACCGGAGTAGAGGTAATTGCCTTAGACCCTGCACACAATTTACTTACTCTAAAAGGGGGGATCCCCGGACCAATGGGTGGATTAGTGCGCATTGAAAAACAAGGTCGAATTAAAGGATATACTCCCCCACCGGAAGAAAAGGAAGATGAAGAGGCAGAGGCCAAACAAGCAGAAAATCGTGACGTTCCAGCAGATCAAGCTGTGGAAACTGCCGCTACTCCAGAGCCTTTAGTAACTAGTGGCAAGAGTCCAGAGTCAAGTGAAGAAGCACCTGCGGTCGAAGAACAGAAAATAGAAGAAAAAACAGAAGGAGCAGATCAAAATGCCAAGTAAAAAAGTAACAAGTACAAAGAAGTCGTCAGTCGTCAGTCGTCAGTCGTCAGAAAGTCTGAAAGCTGACAGCGAAGCCACGTCAAAGACGGGCGAAGCGAGTCTGAAGACTGATAGCTCTCCAAAGACTAAGAAGACTACCAAAGTTAACTTGAGTATCCCGATGGTCACTTTAACTGGTGAAGCTAGTGGTCAGGTAACCGTTTCGGAATTAGTTTTTGGAGCGAAGGTCAACAAACAGCTCTTGGCTCAAGCCATGCGGGTATATATGAGCAATCAAACTGGTCACTACGGAAATACCAAAACCCGAGGTGAAGTAGAGGGTTCGACTCGTAAGATCTTTCAGCAAAAAGGCACTGGTCGGGCTCGTCATGGTGGCATTCGCGCGCCCATCTTTGTAGGAGGGGGTATTGCCATGGGTCCGAGAACTCGCAATGTGGAGCTGTCGATGCCCCAGAAAATGAAAAAAGTTGCCCTGTTTAACGCTCTCTCCGCTAGACTAGCTGGTAAAGAAGCTTTAGCGATCAAAGACTTAGAAAAAGCGAGCGGTAAGACCAAACAGGTCGTCACGCTGCTTCAAAAGTTAGCTAAAAAATCAGCTCTTCTGGTAACTGATGAGTCGCCAAGTAAAGCCTATCTTGCAGTCCAGAATTTATCGCATGTCTCAGTACTGCCTGTCAATCAATTAAATGCTTTTGAAGTGCTTAGACATCAAACTGTACTACTTAGTGAGCTGGCCGTTTCTAGGTTATCAGAGCAAAAACAAGGAGGAAATAAGTAGATCGTAGGTCGTTAAGCGTGGATCGTAAATCGTAAAAACGATAAACGATACACCAAGCGAGCGTTACGATAAACCATTAACTATGTTAAAAAGACCGATTGTCACTGAACAGTCAATGAAACTCTCTCAAATTGGTTTCTATACCTTTGAAGTTGCCAAAACTTTAAATAAACGCCAGATTGCTCATATTGTGGCCAAAAAGTTTGGGGTAGATGTATTATCCGTGCGGACTATCTCTGCTGTTGGTAAACGTCGCACCCAACGTAGCCGAAAGGGTTTTTATTCTACCGACTCCATCAAGAAAGCGATCGTGGAAGTGAAAAAAGGTCAAAAGATAGCTCTGTTTGAGGCTGTCGCTCCAGAAGAAGGAGTAGTAACTACTGCAGACTCCCAGGTTAAAGAGACCAAGAGCCTGCTCAAAGGAACCAAAGTAAAGATCGAAAGAGGAACTACTGCAAAAAAGGTAGAAACAACAGCCGAAACAAAGGAGACCGATGTTAATTAATTATAAAGAAAAAACCAGAACTAGACGCTTTGCTTCCAAGATGCAAAAGCCCCATACCAATCCGGATGCTCCAAAAGCTTTAAAAGTTTTATTAAAAAAGCATGCTGGACGTTCAGGTGGAAAAATGACTGTTCGTCACCAGGGTGGCAGACAAAAGAGACAGTACCGTTTAATTGATTTTAAAAGGGACAAATTTGGAGTAGAAGGTGTAGTTGCCGCCTTAGAATATGATCCAAATCGTTCGGTGGAGATCGCTTTAATCAATTATTCGGATGGAGAAAAGCGCTATATGTTAGCTCCTATGGGGTTAAAGGTAGGAGAGAAAGTTATTTCTGGAGAAAAAACAGAGATCAGAAATGGTAATGCTCTGAAGTTAAAAAATATCCCAATCGGTACTGTACTGCATAATGTGGAGATGACTCCAGGCAGAGGTGGACAAATGGGTAGGAGTGCTGGAACCAGTTTGACTCTGCAAGCTCGGGAGGCTGGCTTTGCACACTTGAAATTGCCTAGTAGTGAGGTTAGAATGGTTAGCTTGGAAGCTTTGGCCACCATTGGAGTCTTGGGCAATGAAGAGCGCAAAAATATCAATTTGGGTAAAGCTGGCCGGTCTCGGCATATGGGTATCCGTCCGACAGTCAGGGGAACCGCTCAAGATCCTAACTCTCATCCA
>MFDD01000014.1:0-75303 GCA_001776775.1 Candidatus Daviesbacteria bacterium RIFCSPHIGHO2_02_FULL_43_12 | reverse complement strand
AAGCCGATGACTAAATATGGTAAGCCAGCAGTGGGTAATACCCGCCGAAAAGGCAAGTGGACAGGCAAGTATATTTTGAAAAGTAGGAAAGTATAGTTAGTCGTTAAGCGTGGATCGTAAATCGTAAAAACGATAAACGATACACCAAGCGAGCGTTACGATAAACAAGTTATGTCTAGATCAGTAAGTAAAGGTCCATATGTGGACGCAAAATTATTAAAAAAAATTATGGCTCAAAAGACCGGGGCTAAATCCCCCATCAAAACTTGGGCCAGAAGATCACAGATCCCACCTGAATTTGTGGGACATACCTTTATGGTGCATCAAGGCAAAAATTTCATTTCTGTCTATATTACCGAGTCAATGGTCGGGCATAGGCTGGGAGAATTTGCACCAACCAGAACATTTAAAGGTCATGGAAAAATGACAGAAAAGAGTGCTGCAAAAACATAATGGACGAATTTACAACAATACAAAAAAACTTAGGACATACGCCTCGTAAATTGAGGTTAGTCGCTGATATGATCAGAAAAATGAGCCCAAACCAGGCCCTAGAAGTGCTTAAATTTACTAATCGAGCAGCGGCTGTTGATCTGGCAAAGGCCATAAAAACTGCCTTAGCTAATGCCGGAGCTCATCAGGATCATGTGGTCTTTAAAACCATTGAGGTTAATGAGGGGCTAAAAATGAAGCGTTACCGGGTAGGAACTGCGGGTCGTGGTCGTGGTCGACCCTATAAAAAAAGAACAAGTCATATCAAGATAGTGCTAGGAGAGATGCCAGAATCTAGTGGCAAGAGTCTAGAGTTTAGTAAAGTAGAAAAAAGAGTTAAGAAAGAAAATACAAAGGAGGTAACTGCCTAGTCACTAGACTCTAGTAACTAGCAACTAATCATGGGACAAAAAATTAATCCAAATGGATTCAGGCTAGGTACATCTGCAACTTGGGAATCGCGCTGGTTTGCTCCGGTGCAAAAATATCACGAGTTTATTGCTCAAGATATGATTATTAGAAAAATGCTGATGACGAAGCTTCGTCCGGCGGGAGTTACTAAAGTCGAAATCGAAAGAGCAGTTGGTAAGCTAAAGGTTATTATCTTTGTTGCTAGACCCGGTATTTTAATTGGCCGTTCTGGAGCAGGCCTAACTGAGCTGAAAAAGACCCTGCAAAAAGACCTCCGGATCAAAGATGGCAATAGCTTGGAAATTGTCCCGATGGACATCAAGTCGCCGGATCTCTCGGCTTACCTAGTTGCTCAAGGAATCTCCGAGCAGATTATTCGCCGTATTCCTGCTGCTCGGGCGATGAACCAGTCGATGGAACGGGTGATGAGGGCCGGAGCTAAGGGAGTTAAGATTGCCCTGGCTGGACGTATCGGTGGAGCTGAGATAGCCAGACGTGAATGGAAATTTCAGGGATCAATCCCCCTGCATACCTTGCGAGCTGAAATCGACTTTTGCGCTTATCCCGCTCTTACTAAATCAGGCTATGTTGGCATAAAAGTTTGGATTAACAAAGGGGAGGTAAATATTTAATGGCTTTACTTGTACCATCACGAGCTAAATATCGCAAAGTTTTTAAGGGTAAAAGAGGCGGTAATGCTACCCGCGGGAACGCCATTGCTTTTGGTCAATTTGCTCTTAAATCCCAGGATCGGGGGTTTATCTCTAGCCGACAGATCGAAGCTGCTCGTCGGGCGATGACTCGCTATACCCAGCGGGGTGGACGTATCTGGATTAGAATCTTTCCGGATAAGCCGATCACCAAGCATCCAGCAGAGTCTCGAATGGGTTCAGGAAAAGGAGCTGTTGAAGGGTATGTTGCGGTGGTGAAGCCAGGGAGTATTATTTTTGAAATGGGGTCCGTCACAGAAGAGATCGCCAAAGAGGCGATGAGACTCGCGTCGCATAAATTGCCTGTCATCACCCGTTTTATTACTAAAGAATCGGAGTATTTACAGATATGAAAAAAGACGAACTAAATAATTTAAAAGGGACAGAAGTTAAGTCTTTACTTATCAAAGCCAAGGATCTAAAAAAAGAGATCGACGATTTGCATTTAGAAAAGAATATGAATAAACTTAAAAACTTAAAATCCATCTCGAAGAAAAGAAAAGAGTTAGCTCAGGTCTTAACTATTTTAAGACAGATCCAACTATTAGCAGAACTAGAGCCCGACTTAATCGGGGCAGAGAAAGGAACAATATGAAAGGACGAGTAGTATCAGTAAAAATGACTAACACAGCCGTCGTTTTGGTGGAGACATCAAAGCGTCATCCTTTGTACAACAAGACCTATCTAAGATCAAGCAAATATTTGGCTCACGACTTGCTAAATGTTGCCGAGGGGGACATTGTTGAGATTGAAAAGATTCGACCCATTTCAAAAAGAAAACATTGGCAGGTAGTTAAAGTCTTAGGTAAAGATGTAGTTGCTCTGGGCGAAGCAGTCTTAGAAAAGCATGCCCAAGAGGCGATAGAAGAAGTCATGCCAACAGCAAAAGAGACTGAAGAGTCATCAGTCGTCAGCGATCAGCCAGAGAAGGAAATCAAAGAAGAAACTAAAAGGGAAAAAGTAAAAGCTAAAAGTCCTGTTAAAAAAGCAAAGACTACAAAGAAGGGAGAGTCTGAAAGCTAAAAGCTGAAGACTGACGACTAAAAATGGTACAGCACAGGTCAATGCTTGCGGTAGCAGATAATTCAGGGGCCAAAAAGATTCAAGTGATCCAATTACTTGGTGGAACGGGGAAACGTTTTGGCCGACTTGGGGATGTAGTAGTAGGAGTGGTCAAAGGAGCTGATCCTAATGGTCAGGTCAAGGATCATGAAATTGTCCGGGTAGTTTTAGTCCGAACCAGAAAAGAAGTCAGAAGGGCTGATGGTTCGTATATTAAATTTGATGAAAACGCTGGGGTGGTGATCGACAAAGATGGCAATATGCGAGCGACACGTATTTTTGGACCAATTGCCAGGGAAGTTCGAGATGGGGGATATAGTCGGATTGTGTCTCTCGCTCCGGAGGTATGGTAAAACTATGAACAAATTAAGAAAAGGTGACAAAGTAAAAATAATGGTTGGAAAAGACAATGGCCGAGATGGCGTTGTCGAACGAGTGTCCATCAAAGAGGGTAAGGTTTTTATTACGGGTATGAATATTGCTAAAAGGCATGTTAAGGCGACACAAGGTATGGAGGGTGGGATCATTGAGATCACTAAGCCGTTAAATATCGCAAACGTTGCCCTAATTTGTCCTAACTGCGGCAAGCCTGCTCGGATCGGTTTTTCCTTTGCGGATCACAAAAAGGGTTCGCCTCAGAAAGCCGTGGGCAAAGTTAGAATCTGTAAAAAGTGCAAAAAGGAGATCAGCTAGCCACAAGCAGCAAGAGTCAAGAGTCTAGGGAAGCAAATGTCTTACCTTGACTCTAGTCACTAGCAACTAGAAACTAAAAATATGAATAGATTAAAACAAAAATATTTAGAAGAGATAAGACCAAAGCTGAAAACAGACTTTAAAGTAACCAATGAAATGGCTGTACCTCAGGTCACAAAAGTTGTCTTAAATATAGGTATTGGCGAAGCTAAGGACAATGATACTGTCTTAGAAAAGGCTAAAGTCAACCTAGCGTCTATTGCTGGACAAAGTCCGGTAGTCACTAAGGCTAAAAAATCTATCTCGGCCTTTAAATTGACAAAAGGACAGCCGATTGGTTTAATGGTCACTCTGCGCGGAGAGAGAATGTATGCTTTTCTGGATAAATTCTTTAGTGCAGTCTTGCCAAAGGTAAGGGATTTTCGAGGTATTTCTGATACCTCATTTGACAGCAGGGGAAATTTTAATTTGGGGTTGCGGGAACAAACAATTTTTCCAGAGATTGATTATCGAAATATCGATAAAGTGAGAGGAATGCAAGTGACTATTGCAACCAGCGCCAAAGACAAACAACAAGGAAGGCGTTTACTGGAGTTACTAGGTATGCCTTTTACAAAGGAGGTTCATAGTTAAATAGTCCATGGTTCATAGTCCTAATCTATGAACTCATAACTCATAACTAATAACTAATTATGGCTAAGACATCAAATCTGGTTAAGAAAAATTTTAAATTTGAGGTACGCAAGACGAATCGCTGTATTCAGTGTGGTCGGGGTAAGGGATATATTCGCCGCTTTGGGTTATGTCGAATTTGTTTTAGAGAATTTGTCTACAAAGGATATCTTCCCGGCGTAATGAAAGCGAGTTGGTAAAAATATGGTTACAGATCCTATCGGAGATAGTTTGATTAGAATTAAAAATGGTTATATGGCTTCTAAAGAGGAGGTCTACTTGTCCTATTCAAAGCTAATCCTGGCGATTGTTACTGTCTTGGAAAAGGAAGGCTACATCACTAAATTTAAGGTCGAGGAACAAAAAAAGATTACAGTTAATTTAAAATATGCTGGACGTGTCGCCGCTCTGACCGATGTTAAACGGATTTCTAAACCGGGACTTAGAGTTTATAAAGGCAGCAAAGACTTACCGCGAGTTTTAGGAGGATTAGGAATTGCCTTGGTCTCTACTCCAAAAGGAATTTTAACGGATAAACAAGCACGAAAGGAGGGCGTAGGCGGAGAAATTCTGGCTTACGTGTGGTAAATGTCTCGAATTGGCGGAGCTGAAATTATCCTTCCCACTAGTGTCGAAGTTCTTGTTGAACAAAACGGAATAATAGTTAAAGGACCCAAGGGAGAGCTGACCCAGGAGATACGGCCAGAGGTGAAGGTAGTCGTGGCTGAAGGAAAAGTTAAGGTTACTAGAAAAAATAACGAGAGGCTTTCCAGAGCCTTGCATGGGCTAACCCGTTCCTTGATTAATAACATGGTCATTGGGGTGGATAAAGGTTGGGTTCGCAACCTGGAGATGGTAGGAGTGGGATATCGGGTGCAGGGAGGAGCGGATATGATTACGCTCTCGGTTGGTTTTTCTCATCCAGTAGTCGTTAAAGCGCCAGCCGGCATAGCGTTTGGGATACTAGAAAATACCAAGATCTCTGTCAGTGGGATTGATAAGCATTTGGTCGGACAAGTAGCCGCTAATATTCGAGCGATCAAGCCACCTGAACCATATAAGGGGAAGGGTATCCGTTTTGCCGGTGAGTATGTTCGGAGAAAAGCGGGTAAAGCTGGAAAGGCAGTAACAGGAGCAAAATAGCTTTTGACTCATAATTAATTACTAAATATGTTTAAAGCACAAAGGATAGGAAAACACAAAAAAGTTCGTAAGACCGTAATTGGTCGAACTGAGCGTCCTCGCTTAGCTGTCTTTCGATCGAGTCAACATATCTATGCTCAGATTATCGACGATAGCACTGGTAAAACTCTGGCAGCTGGATCTGATCTTGGCCTAACAGGTCCTAAAAAGACTAGAGCTCTAGCAGTGGGTGAAGTTGTTGCTCGCCTGGCTTTAACAAAAAAGATTAAAAAGGTCGTATTCGATAGAGGTGGATCAGAGTATCATGGAAGAGTAGCGGCTCTGGCTGAAGGAGCTAGAAAAGGAGGGTTAGATTTCTAATGGCTGACGTTTCAAAACCTACAAATACTCAAAGCGGAAACCGTAATAGCCTTCGTCATGGAGGTTATGGACAAGGTGGTTTTAGGCGTCCTAATACTGGTCCTCGAGAAGCGGCTCCTTCGGAGTTCTTTGAAAAGGTTGTCCAGGTTAATCGGGTTTCAAAAAAGACCAAAGGTGGAGATAAAAGATCAATTTCCGTGGTTGTAGTAGTTGGCGATCGTAAAGGGCGGGTAGGGGTAGGTTTAGGCAAGGCAGCTGATGTGCAGTCGTCTGTTGCTAAAGCCACCAATTATGCTAAAAAACACTTGGTATTAATTGCGCTTAAAGATGGTCGCACTATCCCCCATCCAATTATGGTCAAAAGAGGAGCAGCCAGAATACTACTTAAACCTGCCCGTAAAGGTACGGGTGTTATTGCTGGTGGACCAGTTCGGGTGGTTGTTGAAGCGGCCGGTATCCATGATATTGTCTCTAAAATTCTCGGAACCAATAATAAGGCATCGAATGTATACACCGCTCTGGAAGCTTTAAAGCAACTTAAATTTCCAAAAGATATCACCAAAGGAGAAAAATAATGCAGTTAAACGAGCTACCCAAACTGAAGAAAAACTCAGCTAAGCGTCTAGGCAGAGGCTTAGGCTCTGGCAAAGGTAAGACCGCTGGGAGAGGTCAAAAAGGTCAAAAAGCTCGGGGTAAAATCCCGGCTTCTTTTAGTGGTGGCGGGTTACCTCTTTATAAAAAACTGCCTTTAAATAGAGGTTGGGGAAACAATAAAGTGTCCCGACGACCTGTGGGAATTGGTATATCTAGGTTAAATGTTTTTAAAGCCAATGCCGCGGTTGATGAAGCCGCCATGGTCGCCGCGAAAATTATCTCTAAGAGGGAGGCTATCTTTGGTGTCAAGATTTTGGGCACAGGCGAGTTGACGGTAGCCTTGATTATTAAAATGCCAGTTTCAAAATCAGCGGAGAGTAAGATCACTCGAGCTGGAGGAAAAGTTGTCTAATATTTTTCAGCCCATTCTTAACGCATTCAAAATCCCAGAGCTTCGCCTGAAACTTTTAATCACAGCCCTCATTATAGTCATCTATCGTATCGCTGCCTATGTCCCCGTAGCTGGAGTTGATCTAACTCAACTACGCTCCATTTTGCAAGGTAACCAGTTTTTAGGACTAATTGATATCTTCACCGGAGGAACCTTGGCTAATTTTTCGATTATTTCACTAGGTCTTAATCCATATATCAACGCCTCAATTATTATGCAGCTTTTAACTATGGTTTTTCCTCGGCTGGAGGCGATCTCTAAAGAAGGCGAGCAGGGTCAGCAGCAGATTAATCAATATACGCGCTTACTAGCTATACCTCTAGCTATCTTGCAAGCGATCGCGATGTTTGTGCTGCTCCGTAATCAAGGTCTGATCCAAGCCTTTAACCCCCTACAGATTTTAACAGTAGTGATCGGTTTAGCGACAGGTACGATTTTCCTAATGTGGTTAGGAGAGCTCTTAACGGAATATGGTATCGGTAATGGAATCTCTCTACTTATATTCGTAGGTATCGTAGCCAGAGCTCCGGTAGTTCTTTTTCAGACAGCTACAGTGGCTGACAGGCAACAGATGCTTCAGCTGGTAATCTTTGCGGCTTTGGCTGTATTAATCACTGCCGGCATTGTTTTTGTGAATGAAGCTAGAAGGCAGATCATGGTTCAGTATGCCCGAAGGTTCACTGGAAACCGGACCGCTTCGGCCAATTTTACCTACCTTCCGCTTCGCCTGAATCAGGCAGGGGTAATTCCGATCATCTTTGCAGTGTCACTAGTATTACTCCCGGCTTTTCTAGGACAATTTATGTCCCAATTATCTCAGCTTCCCCTACAATCTATAGGCAGATTTTTGGTTGCTAATTTTCAATCAAGTTCACTGATATATAATGCCACTTACTTTTTATTGGTACTAGGGTTTACCTTTTTTTATACCGCAATTATCTTTAACCCCACCAAAATTGCTGACGAGATGAAGAAATATGGCAGCTTTGTACCCGGAATTCGTCCTGGATCAGCCACGGCTGCTTATTTAAACTACATTATGCTCAGAATTACTTTAGCGGGAGCCTTGTTTCTTGGTAGTATGGCGGTTTTACCATCGGTTATTTCTCAGATGACCGGCATCTCGACTTTGGTACTTGGCGGAACAAGTATTTTGATTGTAGTTTCCGTTATTTTGGATACGGCTAAGCAGTTTGAAAGTAAACTTATTGAGCGTAACTACGAAGGCTTTTTGCACCGATGAAAATTCTCCTACTTGGCTCTATCGGTTCAGGTAAGTCTACTCAGGCTCAAATTTTAGCAGATAGTTTGGGACTTCGTTTAATTCGCTCTGGAGACCTGGTTAGGGAAAAAGCTTTGGAAGATTCAGAAGAAGGAAGAATCTGCCTTGAGATGTCCAATTCCGGTCAACTAGTCCCAGATGAGATAGTGATACCTATGGTCAAGAAGAAGATCCAGGCAGAAGTCGAACACGGGGCCAAAGGATTTATTTTTGATGGGTATATTAGGCGGATCTCCCAGTTGGAAAAGTTCGATCCTCAGTATGATATGGTGGTTTTTTTAGAAGTACCTCAAAGAATAGTGAAAGAACGTCTGCTCGGTCGCGAGAGGAGTGATGACACCCCGGAAATCATTGAGCAGCGTTTAAAAGTTTATCATGAATTAACCGAACCTGTAATTACTTATTACCGGGATCAAGGTAAATTAACTGTCATTGATGCTTCCGGAACAGTTGAAGAAGTGACCAAAAATATTGAAGAACATTTTAAGGATATCAAAGCAGAGCTTAGGAGGAGACATGGCAGCCGTTAATATTCGGACAGAAGAAGAGTTACAGCTAATGCGTAAAAGCGGCTGGATCTCTGCTCAGGCGCTTAAAAAAACGATTGAGGCTGTAGCAGTTGGGGTTAGTCTTTGGGATTTAGAACGGATTGCTGAGGCTGAAATCTTAAGACACGGGGCCGAAGCAGCCTTTAAAAAGGTTCCTGGGTATAGCTACACCTGCTGCTTAACGGTTAACGACGAGCTAGTCCATGGGATTCCGCGCAACATTATTTTAAAACAAGGAGACAAGGTCAGTATTGACCTGGGGGCTTGTTTTAAGGGATGGAATACCGATACTGCCTGGAGTGTGATTGTGGGTGGAGCTAAAAGTTCTTTTTTAGAGGTTGGGGAAAGAGCTTTATGGGCGGCTGTTGACTTGGCCATAGAAGGGGGAAGGATCGGAGATATCGGCGGTGTTATCCAGGAAATAGTAGAGAATCAGTCCGGATATTCCGTTTCCCGGACCCTAATTGGGCATGGAATTGGACGTAAACTTCACGAGGCTCCAGAAGTACCTGGATTTGGTACGCAAGGGACGGGACTAGTCTTAAAAGCTGGAATGACTATAGCTATTGAGGTTATTTTCGCCGAGAAATCTGCCGAAGTAGTCTTGGCTCCGGATAAATGGACATTAGTTACCGCTGATGGGTCAATGGGGGGATTATTCGAGATGACGCTGATCGTAGGTAAAGAGTCTGCCGAAGTCTTGACCGATTGGAGAACCGTCTAGTTTCTAAATTATAGGTTGTCAAATGAAGCTGACTCTGGTAGAATACCTAAAGCGCGAAAGCTTATGCAGGATCAAATTGAAGTAGAAGGTAAAATAACCGAAGTTTTACCTAATACCTTGTTTCGGGTCGAGATAACCAGATGTATAGAGGTACCAGAGTTGCTCGGACGGGTTATTTTGTGTCATATATCTGGTAAAATGCGCCGTAACTATATTAAGTTATTTACGGGAGATAAAGTGAAGATAGAGATGAGCCCGAAGTATGATTTAGATAAGGGTAGGATCACCTACAGGATCAGGTAACGAGAGACAAGTGGCAAGAGTCAAGGAATCATAAAGCCAAGTTTTACTTGACTCTGGACTCTTGAGACTAGTAACTATAAAAAAATGAAAGTACAAGCAAGTATTAAACCTAGATGTAAATTTTGCACGTTCGTTAAACGCGAGGGTGTGTTATTTGTGATCTGCTCACGAGATCCTAAACACAAGCAGAGACAGGGATAGGAGGTCAATAACCAAGATACAAGAAACAAGATACAAACTTAATTTGCATACTTAGAACTTGTTACTTGGATACTTAAATTAGATATGGCACGCATAGCAGGAGTTGATTTACCGGAACATAAAAGAACAGATATCGGACTGACCTATATTTATGGTATCGGACGATCGAATGTACTGAAAGTTTTAGCAGAGTCTAAAGTAGATCCATCCAAGCGTCTTCAGGAGTTGTCCGAGGACGAGTTGACTCGCCTGCAGAAAGCAGTCGATAAGTTTATGGTCGAGGGAGACTTGCGTCGTGAAGTAGGTCAAAATATTAAGAGACTGGAAGAGATCGGGTCTTACCGGGGCAGCAGACATAAAAAAGGTTTGCCTGCTAGAGGACAGAGAACCCGCTCTAATGCTCGGACTAAAAAAGGTAAAAGAAAAACTGTCGGTACTGTACGTAAGGATGTTGTGGCTAAAACCGCACCACCAAAGTAGTTCACTAGCAACTAATTATGGCTAAGAAAACAGAGATTAAATCAAAGAAAAAAGTCGACTCTCAGAGACATATTCCGAGTGGAAAGGTTTATGTAACTGCGACCTTTAACAATACTTTAGTGACCCTGACTAATCCCAAAGGAGATACTCTGGCCTGGAGTTCATCAGGAGCATCTGGTTTTAAAGGGGCTCGTAAAGCTACTCCTTTTGCTGCGATTAGTGCTGTTGAAACGGTGGCTAATAAAGCTAAATTAATGGGTATGACCGCTTGTGAGCTATTTATCAAAGGTCCTGGTCCTGGTAGGGATTCCGCGATTAGAGCTCTCAAAAATGCCGGTTTGAATATAAATTTGATCGCTGATATTACTCCAGTGCCCCATAATGGTCCGAGAGCAAAGAAAAGGAGAAGAGTATAGCTGGTAGATAGTTTATGGTAAATGGTTTATGGGATTAAAACTATAAACTATAAACTATAAGCGCAGCGAACTATAAACTTATGAGTAGATACACTGGTCCGAAACGAAGATTAAGCCGTCGAGAAGGAGTTGCCCTGTCCACCAAGGATCTTAAGTCTATTGAACGCAAAGGGGCTATTCCACCAGGGATGAGGGGGACTAAGATGAGAAGACGCAGCTCTGAATATGGTGTTCAACTTCGGGAGAAACAAAAGGCCAAACGACTCTTTGGGTTACTTGAAAAACAGTTTAACGGCATTTATCAGCGGGCTTCAAAAGCGAAAGGTTCAACTGGACAAACTATGCTGGAAATTCTGGAAACTCGCTTGGATAATGTGGTTTATCGTTTAGGGTTAACTTCTTCAAGGGCTGAGGCTCGCCAGGTCGTTTCCCATGGACATGTGACAGTCGACGGCAAAAAAGTGACCATCCCGTCATTTTGGGTTAAACCGGAAATGGTGATTGCAATTTCAGCCAAATTCGTAGATAATACACAAGTTAAAAAGAATTTAGCTACGCACACGGATCTTCCGGAGTGGTTAGAGAGAAAAGGAGCGGTTGGTAAAGTGATCCGGATTCCACGCCGCGACGAGATGGAAAAGATTGTTAATGAACAGCTGATTGTAGAGTACTATTCAAGATAGAAATATAAAAATGCAAAGATTTACAGTAACACTTGAAAAAGAGAATGGCAACACCAGCATTGTGGCTATCGAACCTTTGGAACAAGGCTATGGTCACACTTTAGGCAATAGTCTAAGGCGATGCTTACTTAGCTCTATCCCCGGAAGTGCTATTACTTCCGTCAAAATTAACGGAGTATCACATCAATTTTCTACCTTGAAAGGTGTCGTTGAAGATGCTATTCAAATTATCCTTAATTTAAAAAAGGTTAGAGTCAGAATTTACGGAGATAAGGCTGTTCGTTTGACTATCAATAAAAGCGGTGCTGGAGAGGTTAAGGCTTCAGATATTGATACTCAGGGTGTGGCAGAGATCGTTACTCCCGATGTCCATATAGCAACACTCACCGATAGTAAAGTAAAATTTGTCGTTGAGTTGACTGCCGAAACCGGTGTTGGCTATGTTCCCTCAGAAGAGAAAAAAATTAACGAAATTGGAACTCTGGCAGTCGATGCTTTATATAGTCCAGTGATATCCGTAAATTACACCGTTGATCAAACTCGGGTTGGTCGAAATACCAATTTTGACAAATTACTACTGGAGATCACCACTGATGGAACTATTGCTCCCCTTGACGCTGTCAATAAAGCTGCCGAAGTATTAACAGGGTATTTTAAACAAGTATACGAACCGATGGCCGCTGAAGAAACGGAAGTAGTCAAACCCTCTTCAACCATTTCCGAGGACCTGCTTAAATCATCAGTTGAAGAGCTAGATCTTCCTGTCCGTATCACCAATGCCTTAAAAGCTATCGAAATCGATACCATCGGCAAATTAGTATCAGTTCCAAAGATCCAACTAATGAAGGCGAAAAACCTCGGTACAAAATCCTTAGGACTTATCTCAGAGAAGTTAACAGAGAGGGGGCTGTCTTTAGGTGAGGCATAGTATTTATGGTAAAAAACTCTCAAGAGACACCAACCAAAGAACTGCGCTCTTCAAAGCGTTAGTCTCGTCTTTGATTCTTTCCGAAAAAATCCAAACAACTCAGGCTAAAGCTGCAGCTATTAAAGGACTCGTTGATCGGTTAATCACTCAGGCAAAATCTCCCACCACCAAGCGTTTAGTTGCTCAGTTTCTAACTAGAAAAGAAGTTTACGAGAAATTAATCAACGACTTAACACCCAGAATGAAAGATCGTAACTCGGGGTATACCTCTGTTGTTAAGCTAGGTTACAGACAAGGCGATGGGGCTCTGATGGTGCAGATGAGCCTGCTGCTGGGCTCAAGTGACAAGGGACAAGAGACAAGCAAATCAAAACAAGATACCAAGACAGAAAAGTTGGAAGCTGCACAAGAATTACCAAAACAAAAGGAGGTTAAAACTCAAAAGGCAAAAGTTAAAAGTGCAAGTAAAAAGGCAAAAGTTTAAATACTTTTTTACTTTTGAATTGTATTTTTGAATTTTAAATTTTGACTTTTAAATTTTATTCATGTCTACTAATTCCATGTCCGCGAAAGATATTAAAAGAAATTGGCATCATGTTGACGCTAAGGGTCAGATCCTTGGCCGAATAGCTACCGATATTGCCACTAAACTCATGGGTAAAAATAAGCCTAGCTTTGTGCCATTTCTCGACAACGGAGATTTTGTCATCGTCACGAACTCCGCTCTTGTCAAAGTAACCGGTCGCAAAGCTAAGCAAAAAGTATATTTCCGCCACTCCGGATTTCCCGGAGGCGACAAGCAAGAATCTTTTGAAAAATTAAATCTTCGCCGTCCCAACGATATAATCAAATACGCTGTGTCCGGAATGTTGCCGAAATCCAAGCTAGGCAAAGAGATGGTTAAAAAGCTACATATCTATTCAGGCGAGAAACATCCTTTTGAAAAACAGCTAGGAGCCAAAGTCTAATGCCTACTCCTGTTACAAATTTCTCTCATGCAGTCGGTAGACGAAAAGAAGCCGTTGCCAGAGTCCGTATTCTGAAAGGTAACGGGCAGTTAACAGTGAATGGTAAGCCTATCTCCGAATACTTCCGCGGACCTCTTCTGCAAAAGCTTTATCAAAGACCTTTTGAGGTTACTGCAACCCTCGGTCAATACACCGGAACTATTAAAGTTGAAGGTGGTGGGTTTGCTGCCCAAGTTGGGGCAATTGTTCACGGTCTTGCTAGAGCTTTGGAGCAGGTAGACAAAGAAAAATACCGACCGTCTCTAAAAAGTGCCGGACTACTGACTCGTGATCCTCGGGCTAAAGAACGCCGAAAATTTGGTCAAGCCGGTAAAGCTCGGGCCAAGAAACAATCTCCAAAGAGGTAATTTATTGCCAATGGATTGCAAAATCCTGAGGAGTATCTTCTAGCTGATGGGCTATACTAAGGTAGTAATCTCCTCGGTGAAAAACTTCAGCTCTCCAATCAGAAAGGTGCTTTCCTCTATAGTAAACTTTGGCAGCGTAAGTGTCTCCTCTTTGTCGCGATAGTTGAACAACTAAATCCCGCATAGAAATACCAATTTGTGTACCCTTGGCGATAGCCTCTTTTAAGGTCCAGATTCGTGTAACCAGTTGATGTCTATCTAATCCACCTTCTTCTTGGGCTTGCTCCCCAGGTGTAGCAATATAATCTAACAATCGATGACTTCTGGCGATAACCTTTTCAATATCCACGCCCACTGGATGACTAGAGACACCGCCCATCCCTACAGTTTCTGAGTGAGATAAGGAGTAATGAAGATTAGGGTTAGCGCTAATAAACGGAGGTCCACTGTAAGAGCCAGGTTGTATTTTATTATCAACAGAGATCATTGGAAACAAATCAGCTGGTAAACCTGTAACATTACCATAGGCTAACTTCAAGGCAAGCCGGGATGCTAGCCAGCCGGTTTTTTGACCTTCTGTTAGTAAATTATATCTACCTAATTCTCTTAGGCTCAAAAAGGATAAATCTGCTTCTTCGTGTCTCCCTCCTTGGACAACAGCCACCCCCAGTGGTTGTTTAATCCTACTGCGATGTAGTCTTTGTATCCGTTCTCCTCGAGCAATAATTCCAGGACGAAGTCTTTTTGGGCAGAGTGTTTCTAAAAGGGTAGCCAAACGAGCAGTAAACTCTTCCGGATCAAGCAGTAATATTCCGGTATCCTTGCTCTTAATAGCGTCTGGTAAATTATCTACATAAGAAGTTACTGCTTGACCAATTAATCCACCATGGGAGTCAGTGCTGCCAATTGGAGCTCCTAGTTCATCTTGATGTTGGAGATAAAAGGCTAAGGCTTTTTCGTTGGGGAATCCTCTTGTTACAGCTGCTGCACCAGCGTTAAATATGTCAAAACCATCCCAGTACACCTCGGGATCAATACTCTTAGCAACAGACAATACGCCTTCTTCCCCTAAGGAATCATGTATTCTTTGAAACAGTGGATGAGGAGCAATAGCTAGACCCCTTTGGCGATGGATTCTTTTTACTGTTTCTGCCGAAGTCAGATCCGGTTCGATATCTTGCTTAATATATAAAGCCACCACATGGCCACCTGATGTTGAAATCTCTGAAGCAGGATGATTTCTATGGGTAACTGTCTCCTTCGGGCATAGTTACGAGCTCTTCGTGAACCAACTATCGAGTCGTGATCAGTAATAGCCAAAGCATCTATTTTTGCAACTTCCACAGCAATCCTTACCAACCGTTCCGGACTGAGACCATTAACCGTATCTTTGGATAAACTCGAATGCGCATGCAACTCTGCCAACTTTTGATTAGGATAAAATTTACCGAAAAGCTCGAACATAACAAACATTATAGGATAAATATATATTGAGTCAAGCAAAATAGGAATAAGGCTTGTGCTGAGAGATAGAATATATTACAGTCTATGTAGATCAAGGAGGTGTGTCATTTGGAAAACGGAATAGAAATTAGTTTAGCTTTATTTATTGCAGTGATAGCTCGAATAGGCATTGGAATGTTGTGGTACTCTCGCCTCCTTTTTGGGAAAAAATGGATGGCTTTGATCAATAAGAGCCAGTCCGAGATCAATCAAGAAAGCGCAAAGAAAATGTATCTGCTCGAAGCCGGAGCATCTCTGCTAATGGCCTATGTTTTAGAACGCGTTTTAGTAGCTTTTCAAGTCAAAACTTTAACTGATGCTACTCTGACGGCTTTATGGATTGGGGTTGGGTTTATGATGATGGGTAGCCTGGGAGATTATCTTTTTTTGAAGCGCTCCAAGGCGCTTTACTTTATTAATAACGGTTATCAAGTTGTATCCGTGATAGTCATGGCGATTATTCTAGTTAAGTGGGGTTAATGCCTTGATGCTTTATTTTCTAAACTTGTTAGCACTCGTTCCATAGCTCTGGCGTAGCTGTGCTGGAGATGAAGCTCGTCATGCCCAGCTTTAGTTGATATAAAACCATCAATCATGCTTGACTTTACGGTTCGTTGCAATTTCGCCATATGAAACAATGGGTCATTAGTACCAGCAATAATTGCTGTCCCTACCCCTAAATCGTGTAACTCTTTTAAGGTCTCTCCCAACTGTACCTGAGAAATAGCTACCGCCTCTTTTAACCCTTGGATCGGGTGTGAAACTGCAAATCGAAGACCTTGCTTCAGGAAGCGAGACATCGGTTTTCTTGATTGTCTATCTGTCAGCAGTCGGTAATGATCTTGTATAACTTTTCTGGAGAATCTTCCTAGCAGCTTAGGAAAGCTATCTTTTCCGATAAAACCGGCCGGCGATACCAAAATAAGATTTCTAATGCTGCCAGGCTCCAGGGACGCTGCGATCACTGCTCCAATTGCTCCTTCTGAGTGACCGACTACGTCAGCTTGTTTAATGCCCTTAAGTCTTATTACCTCTAAAATTGCCTCTCCTTTAGCGACTTCTAAGTTTGGATAATTAGTCTCATTGTCGCTTTTGCGTGTGCCAGAATAGCTAAGTGCTATTACTCGGCGACCAGCATCTAAAAATTCTTGGATTGTATCTTCGAACACCTGCGGGGTTTCGCTCCACCCAGGAGATATAAATACAGGTACCGGGGTTTTTGGAGTTTGAGGAGATCTATCGACAATATTTATGTAACCATTCTGGAGTGATTCTACTAAATTAGCTGATGTTTCAGGTCCTTCCATAAGTTTAGCCATATAGTATCAAAAAAGAATGCTTCAATCAAAATTGAACTGAGATTTGCTATTGCAAACAGGGTAAAATTGTGTTTGAATATCTAAGTCATCAAGAGATCATGTATTGATTGATACATGGCGGCAACCTTCTTAATATATTAAGTAAGGTGCCAGATCCTCGCCCAGGCGGGGAAGATGTGTCCTGTATCGCATGGTACGGGAAATCTTTAGCCTCTTGATCAGAGGTTTTTTAATGCCAAATAATAACACTACCTTTACATCCGAATCAGTTTGTGCCGGTCATCCCGATAAAGTCTGCGATGCCATCTCTGACGCTGTCGTTGACGCTATTTTAACCCAAGATCCCCGGGGTCGAGTAGCTATCGAATCACTTGCCACTTATGGACGTTTGGTGATTGCTGGGGAAACTACCAGTACTGCTAAAATAGATATTCTAAAAACTGCCCAGGAGCAGGTTGTCCGCTTGGGCTATACCGACCCTAAATTTGAATTTACCGACCAGTCCCCCATCGATGTCTATGTCCACGCTCAGTCTCCGGAGATCGCCGTTGGGGTGATGGAAGAGCGGGGAGCAGGAGATCAGGGGATGATGTTTGGTTTTGCTTGTAATGAGACCCCCGAGCTTATGCCCATGCCAATTATGATCGCCCACCAGTTAGCCCGCCGAATTGACGAGGTTAGAGAAAAAAGTATCCTAGATTATTTACGTCCGGACGGTAAAACTCAGGTAACTGTTGACTACCAAGATGGTAAGCCAGTCAGCGTTTCCAAAGTAGTGATCGCTGTTCCACATAAAGAAGAAATTACCCTTGAGCAAGTCAAAAATGACGTTTATGAAAAGATCGTGACCGAGGTTCTAAAAAAATACGGCTTTGAGGTGTCGATGGAGGATTTGATCGTTAATGGCACCGGAGTTTGGCATAACGGTGGTCCCTCGGCCGATACAGGACTAACTGGTAGGAAGATTGTCGTTGATGGGTATGGCGGGTATGCTCGGGTTGGTGGTGGATGTTTTTCCGGTAAAGACCCAACCAAAGTCGATCGGTCCGGGGCATATGCGGCCAGGTTTTTAGCTAAAAATATTGTCGCCAATGGCTTAGCCAGCAAAGCCGAAGTTCGCTTAGCTTTTTT
The DNA here is from genome assembly GCA_001776775.1 of Candidatus Daviesbacteria bacterium RIFCSPHIGHO2_02_FULL_43_12. Lineage (GTDB taxonomy): Bacteria > Patescibacteriota > Microgenomatia > Daviesbacterales > UBA10151 > HO2-FULL-47-45. The sequence goes on along the minus strand of MFDD01000014.1, from coordinate 57,822 downwards.
TATCGGAGCTAAAAAACCTTTAATGCAAGAGGTTGAGACCTTCGGAACGGCCAAAGTTTCGTCGGAAGCGATTCAAGACTTTATGTCCAAAATTCTGGATACTTCAGTTGAAGGAATTTTAAGTGGACTAGATTTGCGTAAACCGGTCTATCTTGCAACCTCTTCTTACGGACATTTCGGTCGCGATGAATTCTCCTGGGAAAAAGTGGTTAAGCAGTAACTGGCTTCAGCGCTAAATCTGTAATTAGAAATTTACTTATCTCTTCTTTTTTATCAAAAGTAAACTCCGCAGAGATCTTACGACCTCTTAACACTTCAGGTAACCATAACTTATCATCGGACCACATTTGTTGGTAAGGGATCTCACTGGTCTTAAACCATTTGGGTTTCATTTCGCTAGACTCTGTTGGTTCTCCCTGCCAATTATTAACCAAAAAGACACTGACCTGTTGATTGTTGTTTTTATCTAAACCTTGAGGAAACAAAAACTGAATATCGGCAACTTTTAGAAGATCGGAGATTGTAATCGTAACCCCAATCTCCTCGAGGGCTTCTCTCTTGGCTGCTTGCTCAACGGATTCACCCGGTTCTACTTTACCTCCGACACCATTCCATTTACCCTTACCAAAGCCTGTCTTTTTCATCGCTAAAAGTAGCTCTTTGCCTCGTATTAAAAAAACTAGAGTAGCCTTTCTCACACCTTATTTTAACAGAAAAATATTGGAATCTTGACAAACAGCTAGCCCCAGCAGAAAATAATTATACAGTGTCAAAACAATGGTTAGTTATTGGTGCAGTAGTGGTTATAGCTCTTCTGGCTTACTTTATGTTGGCGGGTAAGAGTGCCAATACCCCCTCACCCACTAGTTATCCAACACAGTCACCTGCCGTATCTGCTACGGAGGAAAGTACCACTGGTGCTGCGATGACAAAGCCAGTGACGGTAGCCTTACAGGCTGAAAACGAGTCGTCAGAATCTGGCATTGCAACTTTGACAGAAGTAAATGGTAAGGTCCAAGTATCTGTCATGTTGACAGGTGCTCCGGCGGCAGTGACTCAGCCGGCCCATATTCATGTCGGTATATGTCCCGGAGTTGGTGAGGTTAAGTATCCTTTAACAAGTGTTTCCGCTGGAAAGTCAGAGACTACGATCGAGACCACATTAGCTTCCCTAAAAGCTGCCCTTCCTTTGGCTATTAATATTCATAAGTCCACCTCAGAGCCGGCAACCTATGTTTCTTGCGGCGAGCTATCATTCTAGTTTGTTTGAATGCGGCAACAAATACGCGAGCATTTTTCTCAGGCTGACCCAGTCTTGAGTAAGCTGATTGATCAAGTTAGTGAAATAGAAGACTTACTTAGTCGAGAATCCAGCCAATTTTTTGTTTCTTTATGTGATGAAATAATTTCTCAACAGCTTTCTGGAAAAGTTGCAACAGTAATTTTCGAACGTTTTAAAAATCTGTTTAAAGGGGAAGTCATTACCCCATACCTGGTCTTGAAACTATCTCATGAACAACTGAGATCGACCGGCATGTCCAATGCCAAGGCCAGATTTATCAAAGATTTAAGTGAGAAGGTATTAAGTGGGGAATTAGATTTAGTGAATATCATCGCTTTGGAAAATTCCCAGGTAGTAGAACAACTAACTAAAGTCAAAGGAATTGGACCTTGGACTGCTGAAATGTTTCTGATGTTTACTCTGGGCAGAGAAGATATTTTTTCCCATGGAGATTTAGGGCTTAAAAATGCGATTAAAAAGATATACCAACTAGACAGTCCAACCAAAGAAGAGATTGAAAAGATTGTTTCGAAATGGAGTCCTTTTAAAACCTACGCCTGCCGAATTCTCTGGAAAAGTTTAGAGATTAAGTAAACTCAACTTTTTAGTTGGTAATACCTATTCTACCATGATAAAATACAACAGTTCTCGGGGTGTAGCTCAGTGGTAGAGCGCTCGGCTGGGGGTCGAGAGGTTTCGCTGGTTCAAGCCCAGTCACCCCGACTATAGGATATATCTAAATTTCTTGACATTAGGGTTTTATTCGGGTATTATCTTGGCAATGCCCTCCTCCTTTGTTGCTTGCTTTATCTGTTCAGAAAAATTCTGTAAGGATAGTCGCCATATTAATGAGAATATAAAACTTGGACACAAATTCTATTGTTCATTAAGCTGTCAAAGAATAGCTAAAAGTAAGCAGATTCAAACCAAATGCGAAAATTGCGGTAAAGGATTTAATAGAATACTTTCACACTTGTCCTCTCGTAACTTCTGCTCTCATCATTGTGCAGCCAGCATAACTAATCGAGGTAGGATTAACAGAAAAGAATCGAAACTATGTGCTTGGTGTAGTAAGGCGATACTCAATAGAAAAAGTAAGTTTTGTTCGATGCACTGCCGTGAAGATTCACGTAAAGATTATTTAGAAAAGCACCAAACGATTCATACAGCAGAGGGAGTTATATCTGCTATTAAACTTTTTGTTAAAAACAATCAACGAGTGCCTGTAAAAAAGGAATTGAATAGATATTATAAACCAGCGAGAAAGTTTTATGGTACGTGGAATAGTGCCATTCAGGAAGCAGGTTTTATACCTAATCCAGTTTTGTTCTCGAATCATCAAATAGCTAAAGACTGACATATTTGTGATTCAATGGCAGAAAAAGTAATCGATGACTTCCTCAGCGAAAGAGGGATTGAGCATCTAAGAAACGTTCCTTATCCAATATCCAATGAAACAATATTCTGCTGATTTTAGAATAGGTGATAAACTAATTGAATTCTTCGGGCTAGCAGGCGAGCACACTCGATATGACGAACTGCGAGAAATTAAGCTCAATCTAGTCAAGAAGTATAAGCTGCCTCTGCTTGAAATTTATCCCAAAGATCTATATAAGGATAGTCACTATCAAGTAATGATCGAAGACTTCGTGAAACCTACTTTAACCCACCCCAAGAAGGCAGCTAGGACGAATCAGATATGAATGTAAAAAAGATTATCTGTAGTCATGTATCCATACGTAAATACATATTTTTCTGACTTGCAAAAGTGAAGGGGAACTGTATAATAAATCTATATAATGGCAAAACCCTCAGACTCTTCAAATAATGCAACTGACGCTAAAAAAGCCGCAGTCGCCATGGCCATGGCCCAGATTCAAAAACAATACGGGACTGGTTCGATTATGAAACTCGGTGAAAGAACAGAGAAATATGCCATAGAAATAGTCTCGACAGGTTCTTTGGCTACTGACTTAGCACTTGGCGTAGGGGGTTTACCCAAGGGTCGAATTATCGAAATCTATGGTCCGGAAGCGTCCGGTAAAACCACAGTTTGTCTGCATGTTATTGCCGAAGCTCAAAAATTGGGAGGAGTAGCAGCTTTTATCGATGCCGAGCATGCGCTGGACCCCCAAAGAGCGCAAAATATTGGAGTCAATCTTGATGAACTACTTATCTCTCAGCCGGATACTGGCGAGCAGGCTCTGGAGATTGCCGATGCCTTAATCCGTTCAGGGGGTATTGATGTTATTGTGATAGACTCCGTGGCTGCCCTCGTCCCCAAGTCGGAGCTAGAGGGAGAAATGGGGGAGTCTTCGATAGGAGTACAGGCTCGTTTAATGTCACAGGCCTTGCGTAAACTGACCGGGGCGATTTCCAGCACCAACACCATTGTTATCTTTACCAACCAACTCCGCCAAAAAATTGGGGTCATGTTTGGAAATCCTGAAACCACTACCGGAGGCTTAGCCCTAAAATTCTATGCCTCTGTCCGTTTGGATGTTCGTAAAATAGAAAACATTAAACAAGGGGATGTGGTGATTGGTTCAAGACATCGGGTCAAGGTAGTCAAAAACAAAGTAGCACCACCTTTTAGAACAGCAGAATTTGATATGAATTCGGATGGGATTGTTCACGAAGGTGAGTTGCTTGATGTAGGAATAGAGTTGGAAGTTATTAATAAAGCGGGAGCTTTCCTGCGCTGGGGAGAAAAAATGCTTGGTCAGGGTAGACAAGCGGCAATAATTTACTTAAAAGAAAATAAAAAAGAAGCAGCCAGTTTAGAAAAAGAGATTCGGGATCTATGGGAAAAACGTAAGTCCGGAAAAGATTTGGAGATTGGTAAAGAAGAGGAACCAGACGGTGACATTGCGGTGATAGAAGAGCAGCTAAGCTGATGCCCAAAATAACTTCGGTTGAGCCCCAGAAGTCGTCCAAAAGGCGATTCAATGTTTTTCTCGATGGTCAGTTTGGCTTTGGAGCGGACGAAGACACCGTCGTCCGTTTCCGATTAATTTCCGGAAAAGAGATTCCGGCAGAGGATTTAGAAAAAGTCATTTTTGAAACCGCTGTTGGCAAACTAATGGATCGGATGTATAACCTCCTCTCGTTTCGGGCTAGGACGGAAAAAGAGATCAGGGGCTATTTAAAAAGACTTAATTTCAAAAAGAAGATTAAAGATCAGGAGCAGCTAAGTGAGATAGTCCAGGATGCTTTAATCGCTAGGCTGAAAACCAAGGGACTCTTAAACGACCTGGAGTTTACTAAGGCTTGGGTTCTCTCTCGAGGGAGTAAAAAAAGTTTAATGGTCGTCAGAGGAGAGCTGATTAAAAAGGGCGTCAGCAGAGAGATCATTGAACAGGTCTTAAGCGAAGAAGGCGTGACAGACCAAACCAAGATCGCCCAATCCTTACTCGAAAAAAAATGGCCGAGGTTTAATAATTTACCTCCTATAGAAAGAAAGAAAAAGGCGATCGAGTTTTTACTGCGTCGAGGTTTTAGTTATGATATTGCTAAGACTGTTATTGAAAATCTCCTAAAAAAAGAGTAAGATAAGCCAAAGGATAAGAATGAGGATTAAATTAGTTGTATCAGCGCGTCCCCTCTTCAAGAACATCTAAAATGTTCTATTCCTAATTCCTTTATAACTTAAGATGAAAAAAAGTTTTGGATCCATAAACTCAAACGCCTCTGCTCCTGTGGCCTCAGAGCCAACAATTAATGTGGTGTCTAAAGAATCAGAGCTGGCTAAAAGAGAAGGTATTCTCGAAGAACGGGAACGTTTACTCGCCGAAAAGCTGCAGTTGTCTAGCGAAAAAATTGACCAGTTAGAAAAATTGCGTAAGGATTTAGTCAGTAAACTAGAAAATTCTGCTGAAATGTCTAGGGAAGAAGCGAAAAAAGTCTTGTTAGAAAATCTGGAACATGAGTTAGCCAGTGAAATCTCTAAAAAAATTCGGGAATCTGAAGACGAAATAAAGTTAATCGCTGACGAAAAAGCAAAAGAGATACTAGCCGATGCCATGCTTCATGGAGTTACCGATTATATTAGTGAATTCACTACCTCTCGGATTCAACTTCCCGATGAAGAGATGAAGGGCCGCATTATCGGGAGAGAAGGCCGCAATGTTAAATCATTCGAGCAAGCAACAGGAGTAGATGTAGTCATGGACGAAGAAAGTCCAAATACCCTGACTCTTTCTTCTTTCGATCCTGTCCGCCGCGAGATTGCCAAGATCTCTTTGGAAAGACTAATTGCTGATGGTCGTATTCAGCCCCAAAGAATTGAAGAGATCGTCCAAAAATCCCAGGAAGATGTTGAAAAACTGATGTGTCAGGCTGGAGAAAAGCTCTGTCATGATGTCGAAGTTTTTAATATGCCTCGAGAAGCAATGTGTACGCTGGGTCGGTTTAAGTACCGCTATTCCTATGGGCAAAATATGATTCAACATACCTTGGAAGAAACCAGAATTGGAGTTGAGTTAGCTAGAGAGCTGGGGGCTGATGTCAATATTGTTCGTCTAGGTTGCTTACTGCATGATATCGGCAAAATATTAACCGACTGGGATGAAGGTACCCATGTCGAGAGAGGTGTACAATTTGCCAAAAAGTTTGGTTTTCCTCAAAAAGTTGTGGATTGTATCGCCCAACACCATGAAGATGAGCCATTTTCTTGTGTGGAGTCGATCATCTGTTATATCGCTGACGGTATCTCTGGGGCTAGGCCCGGAGCCCGCCACGAAAACGTCCAGGATTATATCAAAAGACTCAAAGACATCGAGCGAATCGCGACTTCCTTTGATGCCGTCGAAAAAGCTTTTGCCGTCCAAGCTGGTCGAGAGGTACGCGTAATCGTTACCCCCGATAAAATCTCCGATGATGATCTACCAAAATTAGTTCACGATATAGGTGAACAGATCCAGCGGGAAGTGATGGTTCCTGGAGCAGTCAAAATTACCGCCATCCGCGAAAGTCGGTATTCGGATTCGTTTCTCACCTCGGGATCTTAAAGGTCTCTTTACAAGCTCGATTGGGTCTGCTATAACAAGACGTATGACAAAGAATCAATTAATCGAAAAGGTTGCCAAAAAATCTAATCTGACCAAAAGAGCCTCTGCTGATGCTGTCAATGCAGTTTTTGATACTATCAGAGACAACTTAACTCGTGGAGAAAAAACTATCATCACCGGATTTGGCACTTTTTTAGTGCGTTCCCGAGCAGCCCGGAGAGGACGGAATCCCCAAACCGGAGCAACTATTCAGATTCCTGGTAAAAAACTACCCAGTTTTGCAGCAGGCAAGACCATTAAACGTTTGGTTAGATAGGTTATGTCCAAACCCCGACAGAAGCTTTCTGTGGATATCCCTCTTTCGCTGATTAAAGAACTACTTTCTGAGTCTGAAATTAAGATGATGCAACGTCGGGTGATGATCGGTAAATTACGACAGCATGGAATGTCTGTCCGATCAATCGCTTTGGAGCTTGGAGTAGGTACAGATACAGTAATGAGAACTATCAAACAGATCGCTAAAAATTCAGCCTTAAAAAAGTTTTTTACCGAGCCTATCCAGAAGACATCTCTAAAATGGGTTTTTGGTGAGATTGGTTCCAAAGAAGAGCGAAATTAAGTTTTTGGGTAAAGGAAGACCTGTTAGGAACGGATAGACCCAGAAAAAACTGACCAAGATCATCAAACAAAAAACTATCACCATATCCTTTTGCTTTTTATACCAATGAGCAAGAAAATAGCCTAGGGCAATCGCCATAAATGGTACGCAGGCGCTATAATGATAAAGAAACATAATCCGGGGAGATACAGACCAGGGAAGTAAAAAAGCAAAGTACCCGGCAATAATTAAAAATTGATGATGAGCACCTTGTTTTAAAGTAAAAAAAAGAGCTAACAGGCCGCTAATCACCCCCCAAGCTAGAAGTAAGTAAGTGAGTAAAGATGAGAGTTTTTTACTGGATACTACCTGCACCGATTCTTTTGGGTCATTTAAATTTAGATAATATATTATCTGGGGATGGGTTACTAGAATACCGGCAAAAATTGTAAAAGTTAAGGCGGTTAAGACTAGATATATAATCTGTCCTTTTTTTGAAAGTATAAAACCTTTAATCAAAAAAATCATGCTTACAAATCCCGACCAGAAAAGCAGCGGGTTTCCCGAGGTAAAGATATTGGCCATCGCATCTTTATAATAGTCAACATGAAACCAAACTGGAGCAAGGTTAAAGGGCCAAGACCACCAGGGAGAGGCGTAATCGTGACTAGCCTTAAGATGGGTATGGTAATACCACATCTGTCTTTGTAATTCTAAAAATTGATCAAAGGTATGTCCCAGCCAAAAGAAGGGTAAATAGGAAAAAAGATAGACACTTATGGGAAAGATAAGAAAATATATAATCTTCCAGAAGTTTTTTAAATCTAGTATCAGTAATACGCCATATACTCCGAGAAGATAAATTGCTGCCCACTTGGATGCTAGGGCAAATCCAAACAGGATCGCCGATAATACAAACTTTTTTCTCAAAAAGAGTACTAGACTAGCCAGTATAAAGGTTACGAGATAGATGTCATTCATCCCTGTCCTGGACTGTACAAAATTTAAACCGTCAAAGGCAAACGCAAAGCTAGAGAACAGTCCAACTGACTCGTTTTTAAAGATCATTTTCCCAAGAAGAAAAACTAGGTAAACACAAATTGTGCCAAGTAAAGCCCCTGGGATTCGCCATCCCCACGGCTCCTCCGTCCGGAATAAAACTAAGGAAGAGGCCATGATCTCTTTGGCCAGAGGAGGATGGGTCCATTCAAAGGCCACTCCTTTGGGTGGGGTAGTCCACCATTCCCAAGCTTCTTTAGATCCCAGAGAATATTGCACCGCAGTGAACCCGTGATAGACTTCGTCAAAAACAAAGGTTGTCGGATAAGAGATTCGGAAAAATCTCAGAAAGAATGTAACTATCAATAATATAATAAGCGCCTGTCTGATAGAAAACCCAAACAAAAATATATTTGTCTCTTTGTTCATATTGAATCTGATACACTTATAAATTATGACTGCAGTTATTGTCGCAAGTCTGTTGATTAATCTTATCTTAATTGGGGTGTCCTTGACTACACTTTTTAGGTTAAAGTTTTTCCTAGAAGAAAAATGCGCTGTCGGACTGCTCATTTCGCTTATTTTTTTAGGATATATCAACCTAGGATTTGCATACCTTTTCGGACTAAATTGGGGGAGTTTTTTAATTTCTTTACTCATCTTGGAAGTGCTACTACTTGCTTTATTTTTAAAGTCTACCCGTAGGGTGCTTCAAGAGGATCTGCAGGACTTTGTAGCCAGGTATCGACAAAGATCATGGCAACTTTTCGCCGGCCTTAACTGCTTATTCTTACTTCTTTATTCTGGTTTAGCCTGGCGACTCTTAACCTATGCAAAGGACGGCTTATATATTGCCTTGTTACATGCTTATGGGGATATGTTTTTACATTTAGGGATTATTAATTCTTTTGCCGAGGGTCATAACTTTCCGGTCGAAAACCCCAACTTGGCTAAAGCCCTGATATCCTACCCCTTTTTGGTAGATTTTATCACGGCGCAGTTTGTTAACCCCCTGGGATTACGGGTGGATTTGGCAGTGGGAGTGACAGGATCTATTTTTATGATCTGTTTAATTTTAATCCTGACCTTTTTTCTATATCGCTTAACAAAAAGTAAATTAGCCAGTATCTTGGGACTGAGCCTCTTTTTCTTTAATGGGGGGTTTGGGTTTGTACATTTTTTCCGAGACTATTATTCCTCCGGCGAACATTTCTGGCAATTTATCCAGCATATCCCTCACGACTATACTGCCCTCAAAGACATCGGGTTTTGGTGGATTAACGTAGTGATATCGATGCTTCTACCTCAGCGAAGTTTTTTGCTAGGGCTTCCTTTTGCTCTGGTCATTATCGGAGTTTTTTTAGAATTAAAATCTAAATTCTTGTTACCTAAATTTATCTTCGGCAGCTTACTGATTTCTCTGCTACCGCTTGTACATACTCATACTTTAATGATTCTGGCGCCGTTTATTTTATTTATCGGATTAATGCTACTAGTTAAAAGTCCTAAAAAGATAGTCCTCCTGGCGCCCATTGGATTAATAGGGAGTCTGTTAATTGTCTTTCTTTCCAAATCCTTTTTAGCCCAAACAGACAACATGTTTTCTCTAATTAAGTTTCAACCATGGTGGATGGCTCACGGAGAAAATCCAATCTTTTTTTACCTGAAGAATTTTAATATTCTGCCGATTTTGACTGTAATTTTTTGTTTATGGAATATAAAAAGACGAGACAATGTATATCTACTCGCGTTAGTTGGATTATTTTGGTTTTTTGTAGGGAGTCTATTTATTTTTCAACCCTGGGATTTCGATAATATAAAAATCTTTATTTACTGGTATATCTTCACCCTGCCTTTAGTTGTAGCCTCTTTAGTAAAAATGCTTCGAGTTCCCAGGGACTCTATAAAAATATTGGCAGGAGGAATATTAATTCTTTGCACAATAACTGGTTTCATTGACAACTGGCGTCTGATTACCCAACCGGTTTTTAATACTCCTGGAATAAGTTATCAACTATATTCATTGGACGCACTAAAGACAGGTAACTTTATTAAAACCCTACCAAATGACGGAACCTTTCTATCTAAGGACGTCTTTAATAACCCAGCTGTTTCAATTGCCGGAAGAAAAGTAGTCGTTGGTTTTAACGGTTGGTTATGGAGCTATGGATTAGATTACCAAAGACAACAGGCTGATCTAATTAAAATGTTAGCTGGACAAGAAACTGATCCACTTTTTCGGGAATATAATATCCGTTACATTTTATTGTCCAAGTATGATACCGACGGCTCAATAAACCGAAATTATATAAGACAAACATTTCCTCTCATTTTTGAAAGCAAGGAGTATGAAATTTATCAAACAAATATATGACTCCTAAATTGCTAATAATCACCGGACCAACGGCAACCGGTAAGACAGACCTAGGAATTAAGCTGGCTAAAAGATTTAACGGTGAGTTGATCGCCTGCGATTCGCGACAAGTTTACCTGGGACTTGACTTAGGTACTGGCAAGTATCCGGAAAGATTTGAGTCTCTACAGAAACTTCCGGGCCAATGGATAGTTGATGGAGTTTCTATCCATGGGTACGACTTAATTAATCCAACTTCAAGTTATAATGTTGTGCGTTATGTAGCCTTTGTTAAAAAAGTTTTACGCAATATTACGGATAAAAATAAATTACCTATTATAGTGGGAGGAACAGGTCTTTATCTAAAAGCCTTACTTAGCGGGATAGAAGATAGTAGTCCACCAGACCTTAAGCTTCGCCAGGATCTCGCTACTTTAAATATAGAGCAACTCCAAGAGAAGCTCAAAACTCTAAATAAAGAAGCGTTGGTTTTAATGAATGAATCTGATTCCAAGAATCCTCGGAGGCTGGCTCGTGCGATCGAAAAAGCCTTGGATGGAAACACTCAAACGAAGATTTTAGGTATCGAGAAAGATTACGATGTTTTTAAAATAATTCTTACAGCACCCTTAGCATATCTTTATGAAAGAGTGGACAAGCGAGTTGCCAGCAGGATGGAACAGGGGATGCTTGCTGAGGCAAGAGAGTTAAATGAAAAGATCTTAAGCCTCCCTCGCATGAAGCAGCTGGGGTTAGAATATGGGATAATGGCAGACTATTTGAGTGGGGTAATTACCACCCCGACCCAACTAGAAGGTATCTTGAAACTCAAGATTAGGCATTTTGTAAAACGGCAGCAGACTTGGTTTAAAAAGGAAAAAGAAGGCTTATGGGTGGATATTAGCAAAGGTTATCTTGATCGGGTAGAAAAACTAGTTGGTAAATGGTACGATACTAAAGCTTAAATGAAAACACAAACAAGTATCGATATATCCCATAAAACCATATTTTTTATTGCCACTTTCTTAGGAATTTTGTGGCTCCTTTTCCAAATAAAAGAGGTTATCCTGATATTATTTGTGGCGATAATTTTTATGTCTGCACTGAATCCTATTGTCGAGAGTTTAACAAAAAGAAGCGTTCCAAAAGGAATGGCTATTGCCTTAGCTTATGTGGTACTGATCGGTATTATCGTAGGACTTTTAACCTTAATAATCACTCCCCTAACCGCCGAGACTTCGAATCTACTTTTTAGCCTACCGCAAACTATTCAAAAGCTGGCACCTACTTTGGGGGTAGATAAAGCAGTTATCCAGCAGGAATTGAGTAATGCTTCTCAGCATGTACTGTCTTTGACTTTGGCTGTTTTTTCTAACTTCTTAACTTTAATCTCTATTGCCGTTTTGACATTTTACTTAATAATAGATAGAGACAGACTTTATAAATTAATTATCTCTTTATCTCCGAACCAAAAAGAAAGGACCGAAAAACTGGTACTAAAGATTGAAAATAAGCTTGGAGCTTGGCTACGGGGACAGGTTATCTTGAGTTTAGTAATCGGCACGATGTCTTACACCTTACTTTTTTTGCTTCACATACAGTACGCATTGCCCCTCTCTATCCTAGCCGGACTGATGGAGGTAGTGCCGGTAATCGGTCCGATCGTTTCCGCAATTCCGGCTATTTTAATTGCCTATGTTGAGTCTCCCGCACTAGCTCTTTTTGTAGGACTGGGATTCTTTGCTATCCAGCAATTGGAAAATCATTTTATTGTCCCGCAGGTGATGAAACGAGCAGTTGGATTAAATCCTTTAATCGTTATCCTGGCAATTGCTATTGGGGGTAAACTTTTAGGGATCGCCGGAGGTCTTTTGGCAGTACCCATTACTGTGGTTATCCAAATTATATTAGAAGATTTCTTGAATATTGACTTGGATACCTATTCAGATAAAAAATAATTTGCGCTTAGGAAGCTTGTAAGCCAGATTCTGTTTTAAGACAGTAATTTATCTATGCTCCATATTTGAGTCAAAGAGCAAGCAGCTCGACTCGTTCTTGGATTGCAGCGGGGAGGATTGCCTCGTCCTTCGCTCTTGCGAGCTCCGAACGACCCTCTGAAGCCTTTTGGTGTAGGAGGGCGTTTCAGCCTAACTTAATAGGATCGTTTCTGTTGCTCTATACTAGCGGTTGGTCTTCGATTTCACTCAGGCTACCCTGAGCCAGCCGAAGGGTACCCGTATCGCCTTACGACGACCACCCTGCTTTGCGCTGTCTGGACTTTCCTCCCCGCCAAAGGCGGGGTAACTGTCCATCTTCCTAAACGCCCCTGTATTATACCGCAATTTGCACTTAGCCTCAAATCCCTCAAGTTTTCGGACTTAGGTTTTGGGTATAATAATATTATGTTGAAAACTTACCACTCACGGTATCACTTTAGCTATCGAACTTCTATCTTGCATCATTTAAGCGCTCTTATTTTTACCTTAGTGCTACTCTCCTTTGGGCTGCTAGTAATCTTTAACTTTTTACATCCGGTGAACCTGTCAGACTATAAGAATGTTTCCATTTACGACATATTGCTTGCCACAACCTTGACTCTTTTTCGGATGATAATGGCCTTTGTCCTGTCCATTATTGTAGCAGTGCCCCTGGTGATTATCTCCACCAGTCACCCAAAAGTAGAAAAGATACTGCTGCCTGTTTTTGATATTTTACAGTCAATACCTCCACTGGCTTTTTTCCCGGTTCTGGTGCTTTTTTTCATTAAATTTAATCTGCTGGAGAGTGCAGCGATCTTTATTTTATTTATGGAGATGGTTTGGATATTAGTCTTTAGTATGATCGGAGGCTTAAAAACTATCCCAGACGATATCAAAAATGTCGCATCGATCTATAAAATTACCGGCTTAAATGAGATTTGGTATATTCTTCTTCCGGCAATTTTTCCGCAGATTGTTACCGGTGCCCTGCTCGCTTGGGGGGCGAGTTGGAGTATCGTCATCGTTGCAGAGGTGCTACATACCTATATTCCAGGTGGCACCATATCACAGGATCTTTTTGGACTGGGAAGTTTACTAGTTAACTCAGCGTTTTATAATAATAACCTGCTATTTTTGGCTACCCTCCTGGTTATGATAATCATCATCAGCTTGATGAACGTACTTATTTGGCAAAGGTTATTACACTTAGTCCAGAGGTACAAATTTGACTGATATCATCCTTGAAAGTATTACTAAAAGCTATGATTCCGGGAGTAGGTTATTTCGCCGCCGGAAGTTTTCCCAAATCTGGGCTTTGCAGGATATTGATTTAAAAGTCTCGTCCGGTGAGTTTGTCTGTATTGTTGGTCCTTCGGGCTGTGGGAAATCTACATTACTAAAGATCATCGCCGGCTTAGAAAAGCCCACCAGTGGAGAGATTCAAAGGCCGGAAAACATTGCCATGGTTTTTCAATCAGCCGGACTGCTGCCATGGCTGACGGTTGAAGAAAATGTTAGTTTACCGCTGAAGATGAAAGGACTTTCTGCTAAAGAGGCCAGAAAACAAGCAGATTTTTATTTACACCTGGTTGGATTGCAAAAATTCTTACAAAAATTACCCAGGGAGCTTTCCGGAGGGCAACGGCAAAGAGTCGGGATTGCCAGAGCCTTGTCTGTGAAGCCGGATGTGCTGCTACTAGACGAACCCTTTGCTTCGCTGGATACTATTACCGTTGATGACCTGCACGCCGATCTGCTAGAGATTTGGAGCCAGTTTAAGCCGACCGTGATCATGGTTTCACACTCAATTGAAGAAGCAATATCTTTATCGGACAGAGTGATTGTGATGACCGAAAATACTATCAAAAAATCTATTCCGATTATTTTTTCTCGACCAAGACAGGTAAGTCAAGTCGGTTTTGTAGTAGCAGTTACTAAAATCAAAGACTTAATCAGATAAAACTATGCTGGCGAAAGTGTTGTCTGGAGCGTTAAATGGGCTAGAGGGTACAGTTGTTGTCATCGAAGCGGATATTGCCTCTTTAGGACTGCCCTCTTTTACCATTGTGGGGTTAGCCGATCGGGCTATCGAAGAAAAACGTGTGACTGAGTCCTTGCAGTATCGAATTCGTGACGATGGGTAAAATTTGTCCATAGAAAAACCCCGTAATTTTAAAAAAAACGGGGTTTTTCTCAAGATGGTGAATCCATCATTTCAACTTTTCTTTATACCACTGCACCTATTTTGTACATTCCGGTACCGCAAACTGAACAAACACCTTTAGCAGCTTTTTTACCATTTTTCATAGTAACTTCTTGAACATTATTAGCGTCTCTTTTGGCGCGACATTTTACACAATACATTTGCATTTATAAATTCACCTCCTTCCAAATTAGTTTTGAGTTATGAGCATAGTGTCGTGAGTAAGAAAAATATTTTTTACTCAGAACTCAGTACTAAAAACCCATAACTTTTAGACCATGATTTTTTAAGACAAAAAGAACCAGCTGAAAACCAATGGCAAAACTCATTAAAAGCGCTATTTTCAAAAGGTCTGTCTTAAGATAGGATAGCTCAGAGTTGTTTTCTGATTGTTTAAGAGTCAAGTTAGTAGACAGGCTATAATTTAAAGCCTCTGGCTTTGCCTGCAAACTAAATTCTCGACCGGAAAGCTGTCTACGGATGTTACTAAGTCTTTTTGCGGTGGATTTTTGTTGAGCCATTGGACTAAGCTAAACTTAAGATTTTGAGCCTAATTGAGCCTAGCACTTATTACTATGCCTGTCAAGCATGTGCCAGATAAACTTTAATCTTTTAGCGAGTCACCCTATTCGAGAATAACCATCTTGAAGTATAATCATGCTCGAAGGATATTTTATGGAATCTTTTTTTATTGTCGGATTAAGTTTGCTGGTTATTTGGTTAGGTGGGTTGACCTTTCTGCTGCTTCGGCACATTCAGTATATGAAGGCACTCTTGCCGGAACTGGATGGTGAGGATAATAAAAAAGGCTTGGTTAATAAGTTCAATGAGGTTTTAAAAGCTTTGCAAGAAGTATCCAGAAGAGAACAGGTTCTCCAAAAAAATATTCGAGATGCTGCCCTAACCGGACTTAACAGCACTCAGAATGTCTCGCTCCTGCGCTATAATCCTTATGGAGATACAGGAGGAGAACAAAGTTTCTCTGCGATCTGGTTAGATGGAAAACAAACGGGGATACTTCTTACGAGTTTACATACCCGTTCCGGTACCAGGGTTTATGCCAAAGAGATTCGTGAAGGCATTGCCCAAATAGAGCTTTCAGGAGAAGAGCAACAACTTTTAGAGAGTATGCTTTCCTAGCTTTTTAAAATAGGTAATTGATTTCTTCGCTCTGCATGTAGAATAATAGAGAAAGTCGCTTTAAAATGAACCTTTTCGCAAATTTAAGTAACTTTCAAAAAAGTCTAGTTGTGGCGATCTTGTCGATCCTGCTTTATGCAGCTTCAACCAGTATTAGCTACTCTCTCTTTTCGACTCGAGCGATCAAAACTGACACCTCTCAGCTAGCCAGCACCCTTCCTGGAGTTGCTAATAAAGATGGAGAAGATCCTTCAGAGCCAAAGACCGAAGAGTGCCCTTTAAACGGGTCAATGCATACCCAAAAAGCTCTTGATGCCTGGAAGCTTAGACGACCTTTGGCGGTAATGATCGAAAACCATACTGAAGCCCGACCTCAATCTGGTTTATCATCTGCAGATGTAGTTTATGAGGTCGTCGCCGAGGGTGGAATTACTCGGTTTATGGCCGTTTTTCTTTGTCATTTAAGTGATGTTCAGGTTGGTCCTGTGCGATCAGCCAGAACCTACTTTCTTGATTGGCTGTCTGAGTATGATGCTCTCTACGCCCATGTTGGAGGTGCTAACAGCCCAGGTCCGGCCAATGCTTTGGGCCAGATCATTGACTACAAAATTAAAGACTTAAATCAGTTTGGTATCGGTTTTCCAACTTATTGGCGAGATTATCAACGTCTGGGTCGTGCTGTAGCCACCGAACATACCATGTATTCAACCATCGACAAGCTCTGGACAGCCGGAGAAAAGCGTGGTTGGACTGCTAGCGATTCGGCGGGATTAAGGTGGGATAAAAGTTTTGTGCCGTGGACTTTTAAAGATGATCAGCCTAGTGGTACCACCACTGCCATCAATGTCAATTTTTGGGATGGGTATAAAGATTATGCTGTCGATTGGAAATATGAAGCCTCTTGTAACTGTTATAAACGTACCAATGGTGGACAAACTCAAGTTGATTTAAATACAAACGAGCAGCTCTCTGCCAAAAATATTATCGTTCAGTTTATGAAGGAATCTCATGCTAATGATGGCTATGAAAATAATGCCCATCTGCTTTATGGAAACAAGGGACAAGGCAAGGCCCTAATCTTTATGGATGGAAGTGTCATTACCGGAACCTGGAATAAAAAGACCCGACAGTCTCGGGAAGTTTTCCTGGATGCCAAGGGCAAAGAAATTGCCTTGGACAGAGGGGTGATTTGGATTCAAACAGTTCCTGAAGGTAGCACTGTCACTTACTAGTTAATTTAGTCTACTACCCCCATTGACCAAATTGTCTGTTTAGAGTACATTTACAGTACATTGGAAGAACTCTTTGTTTCAAAAGTTCGGGTTAAAATATTGCAGCTCTTTTTATCCTCAGAAGAGTCGATGTTCCATGTTCGGGAAATTGTCCGCCGAGTTGATGAAGAGATTAACGCTGTCCGGCGTGAACTGGCCCGGATGGAAAAATTCAATATGGTGACTTCTGAATGGAGAGCCAACCGAAGGCTCTACCGTTTTCGCAGGGATTATAAATACTATCATGAACTTTTGGGGTTAGTAGTGAAATCAACTCACCTGGGTGGGGCGATTGTTAGAAATAAAGCCAAAATCGGACGGATTAAGTATGCGATGATGGCTTTGCGTTTTGCCAGACATGAACTTTCCGGACCCGAGGACGTTGATCTTTTGATAATCGGACAGATTGTTCTACCCGAATTACAAGCGCTAGTTTCAGATGAACAAACCAAGAGAGAGCATGAGATTAACTACTCCTTCATGGATGAAGCTGAGTTCAATTTTCGGATCCGCAGAAGAGATCCTTTTATACTCGGGGTTCTAACTCAGCCAAAGATTATGTTAATCGGAGATGAAGCAGATTTAATGTCCCAGTTCTAGCACCTCTGTCATGAAATCAAGAAAATTTTTATGGGTCATTATTCTGGCGATCATGGTTTCCTTGTGGATTGATCTGCCAAAATTACCACTGGAGCAGACAGTCCCACTGACCAAGATTAAACTTTCCGAACTTTTTAACAAATTTCCCTTAAAACTAGGCTTAGATTTACAAGGTGGGACGGAGTTAGTGCTGCTCGCCGATGTATCCAAAATTGATAATTCCCAAAAAGACAGCGCCTTAGAGGCAGCCAGGCAAGTAATTGAAAAACGAGTTAATCTTTATGGAGTGTCCGAGTCAGTGGTCCAAAGTTCAAAATTAGGCGAACAGAGACGAATTCTAGTCGAGCTGCCGGGAGTAAGTGATGCTTCAAAAGCTGGTGAACTTGTCGGAAAAACTGCCCAGTTGGAATTTAGGGAGATGCCAGCTACTCTTTCCGCAGAAGCAAGTGCATCTGGGCTACCAGCTATCTTTTTTGCACAACCTACCGGGTTAACTGGGGCAGACCTTAAAAAAGCTGAAGTTACCTTCAGCGGGGCTAAAGGTAATCAGTCTGGTCCACAAGTAAGTCTGGAGTTTACTGCAGACGGAGCAAAAAAGTTTGCTGATCTGACCAAACGAAATATTGGTAAGCCACTGCCCATCTTTTTAGATGACCAGCCGATTCAGGCTCCGGTAGTGCAAACTGAGATTCTGGGAGGTAGTGCGGTTATCACGGGTAATTATACTGTAGAAGAAGCGAAATCTTTAAGTATTCAACTAAATGCCGGAGCCCTACCTGTACCAGTTTCTGTGATTGAACAGCGTTTGATCGGAGCTAGTTTGGGGAACGAGTCCATTAATCGGAGTATCTTTGCTGGAATTATTGGCCTGTCGCTAGTGATAATTTATATGGCCGCTTATTATGGTTTCTATGGACTAATCGCTGATGCGGCACTGATTATCTACTCACTTTTTGTTTTGGCGATTTTTAAAACCGGTCTCTTTTTGCTGCCTCCAATTACTTTGACCCTGGCGGGAATTGCCGGATTTATTTTATCGATCGGTATGGCGGTGGATGCAAATATTTTGATCTTTGAACGGATGAAGGAAGAAAGAAGAGCTGGTAATAGCCCACGAACATCCTTGGAGCTGGGGTTTAAAAGAGCCTGGTCTTCGATTCGGGATTCAAATATCTCATCACTAATGACTGCCGCCATACTCTATTTTTTTGGAACTGGTCTAATCCGTGGCTTTGCTCTGACACTGGCAATCGGAGTATTAGTTTCCATGTTTACGGCGATCACTATTACTAGAACACTGCTTAGATTGATGATTAGAAAGTAGCTATGAAACAATTCAAAAAGAAAAAGCCTCACTTCGAATTTTTACACAAGAAGTGGACAGCGCGCCGTAACGGCGTAGTCGAGGGAGTCTTGGACAAACACTTGCGACATGTGGCGCTGGGGGGGTTAGGAGGGTTAGTGCTCTTTGGGACACCAGGATTAAATCATCATCAACCCATACAAATTACCAATGCTGGCAACCAAACAAATATCGAAATGGCTATGTCTAAAAATGCCCTGCTTGCCGCAGAGCTGGTAGATAAAATGCCAACTGATACACGCAAGCTGACGGAAGCAGAAGATACCAAGATCATTCAGCTCATTGCGAAAGATTTAGGGATTAAGGTTAAATCTGAAATAGATAATAAACGACTTAACCGGACTTTCGGACTAATCGGAGGTGAGCAGCATCTCTATCGCTATCCTGGGGATGCGGTTTTCGAACACGCCAAAGACGCCTCAGACTGGGCGATGTATGGAGGAGCGGGGATTGCCCCAGGACTGGGTGCCTGGGGATATTTTGCAAGTAGTAAAGGGGCTTTTACCCCAGAGGTCGAACAGAGGGAGCGTTATTATATCGCGGTCCAAACCTTTTTATCACCAGGATTTTCGGAAAGAGTAGCCGAGTATCGGGATTTTTATAAATATCGTAAGATGTTAGTAGTTAATCCTAAGACGGGGCAAGCGGTTGTTGCCGATATCGCAGATGCCGGTCCTTCGGAATATACGGGTAAACACTTAGGTGGGTCTCCAGAAGTGATGCAGGAATTAGGGTTGGCTACCGGACCACGAAAAGGGGCAGTGCTGTACTACTTTTTAGATGATTCAAGCAAAGATATTCCCTTAGGTCCTGTGCACATCAACGAGGAGCTAGCTCAAAAGATATGATTAAGTTTTATTCCCATATTGTAACTGTTCAGTCTTTGATCATCGAACTTGATCAAATGGATCTGTCCGACAAGGAAAAACTTCATCTTGCCAACTTGTTAGATTCAACTTTCCATCATACGATCTTGGATGCCATTTTAAGGGAACTAAACGAAGAAGATAAGACGATCTTTGTCAAGCTACATGCCGAAAATGACAGCAAAAAGTTTTGGGAGTTTTTAAATAAAAAAGTTGATAATATCGAAGATAAAATTAAAAGCGCAGCAGCACAGCTTACCAAAGAACTGCATAAAGATATCAAGGAAGCGAAAGGCTTAAAAAAGGTCTGAGTTTATGTTGCATTTAATGCGTCGAAAATTATTATTTTTTATACTCTCTAGTCTGGTAATTTTACCGGGACTTTTTTTCCTCCTGACTGGAGGGCTAAAATTTGGGATTGATTTTACAGGAGGGTCTTTGCTTGAGTATAAGTTTGAAAAGACTATAACCAAAGAGGAACTACAACAATATGGAACAGTTACGAAAACTGGGGACAACGCTTTTATTATTCGCACAAAACCTCAGGATCATAACCAACTGAATACTTTAAAAAAGGAGCTGTCGGATAAATATGGTAAGTTCGAAGCGAGTAGAGAAGAAAATGTCGGACCTATTATCGGAGCCGAACTCAAGCAAAAAGCTGTGGTTGGGACAATGGTTGCTTGTCTGATGATTATTTTATATATTACATATTCTTTCCGGAAAGTTCCCAAACCGGCCAGTTCTTTTCGTTTTGGAATTGCAGCAGTAGTAGCTTTGATACACGATGTACTGGTGCTGGTAGGGGTTTTTGCGATTTTTGGAAAGTTTCTACATGTCGAGATAGACACATTATTTGTGACAGCCCTCTTAACGGTAATTGGGTTTTCGGTTCATGATACCATTGTGGTTTTTGATCGTATTCGGGAAAATATGCCCAAACATTTGAATGTAAAGTTTTCGGATATAGCAGATATTTCAATAGTACAAACATTAGCTCGGTCTTTGAATACATCGCTGACAGTAGTTATTGTGCTGCTAGCCTTGGTGCTTTTTGGAGGAGAGAGTATTCGTTGGTTTGTAGTCGCCTTACTAATAGGTATTATTTCCGGAACCTATTCATCTATCTTTAACGCGACAGCTCTGCTCTGCTGGTGGGAAGAAAAGCTAGGCCACTAATTTATTATTAAGCTATCTGCTTTATTCTATCCAATAAATAGTCTCGATCATTTTTAGTTTTATCTTCTTCAACCTCGGCAAAAAGCTTATCTAATATCTCTCCTACTTTGCGACTTGGAGGAATATTTAAGACCTCCATCACATCTTTGCCGGTTACTTTTAAATCGGTTATGGAAAACGGCTTGATTAAAAGTTCCTTAGTTCTCTTCTTAAAACTTTCTGTTCGCCAAGAAGTAGGATTGGAGGATCCACCTAACCTATCGGCTTCTCTTAAGATAAACATATTCTCTAAATTATCTTCGCCAACATTTCGAATAAATCGTCTTAAGGCAGAATCTGTTTGATGTTCATCAACAGTAAATAGATGATATTTCACTAATCGGACTACTAGCTCAGTTTGTTTTTTAGAAAACTTTAATCTTTGGCAGATCACCTCAGCGACTTTTCCACCCACCACGTCATGTCCATAAAAGGTAACATTCCCCTCGGCGTCGATTTTATGAGTCGGTACTTTACCCGTGTCATGTATCAGACAAGCAAAACGCACAAAGGGATCGGTTGAACTGCAAAACTTTAGCGAGAGAAAAGAGTGTTCTCCGATATCATAAACTCGGTCGTGTTTGGGTCCTTCCTGGATAATTCCAAAACAGGCCTCAACCTCCGGTAAAATAATTTGCAATAGCGTACTACTTCTTAACATCACCATTCCTTCGTAAGGGTTATCATTGGAGAGAATTTTTAGTAACTCATCTCGGATTCTTTCCCAGGAAATGTTTCTTAGTTTCTGGCTATGTTTTTGAATAGCCATAGCAGTCTGCTCTTCGATAGCAAACCCAAGCTGGGTTGCAAAACGAACTGCCCTCATTAAACGCAGAGCATCTTCCTGAAAACGGATACTTGGATCTCCCACTGCCCGAATAAGTTTTTGTTTCAAATCTCCCTGCCCTCCAAAAGGATCAACCAACTGTAGTTTTTCCTTCGACCCACAACTCACTACCCACGACTCACTACTTAATGCCATGGCATTAATCGTAAAATCTCGGCGCTTTAGATCCTCTTCGATTTTGTTGGTCCAGACAACCTCCTGGGGATGTCGGGAGTCACCGTAACCGGATTCCTTACGCATAGTGGTGATCTCCACTACTCCCAGTGGAGTATTTACCCCGACGGTTCCAAAGGTATTATTATAAAATCCATCCGGAAAAAGCTTGAGGATTTCTTCGGGTTTAGCGTCAGTTGTAAAATCGTAGTCTTTGACTACTGTTTCTAAAATCAGATCACGAACTGCTCCTCCTACTAGAAAGAGTTGGAAAGAGCAATCTTTAAATTTGCCTATCAGCGGTTTAAGCTCGCTGGGGATAGAAATTTCCATATAGTGATTTTCTCACATTAGGGGTTGTGTTACAATTTTGGACACGCATGCCAAAGCTTTGGAATTTTCTGCCCGAACACTCTAAGATTCTTAAAAGTCAGCTGCTTTTTAGCCGAGGGATCAAAACCTCTGCAGATAAGCAACGATTTTTTCACCCCAAAATCTCAGACTACGAAAATCTTCTGAAAATACCCGGGCAATCCCAAGCTAAAAAAAGAATTGTCCAAGCTTTAGAAAAAAAAGAGACAATTTTTGTTTATGGAGACTATGATGTTGACGGGGTAACTGCTTCGGCAGTAGTTTATCACGGGCTAAAATCTTTGGGGGCCTTGATCTTGCCTTATATTCCTCACCGGGAAAAAGAAGGATATGGATTATCTAAAATTGGTTTAGATGAAATAAAAAGGCAGGGTGGACAGTTAATAATCACCGTCGATCATGGTATCGTCGCCTTGGAACAAGCCTTATACGCCAAGGAGCTTGGACTTGACCTGATTATTACAGACCATCACACTCCGCTGGATAAGGATCGCCCAGAAGCAGTTGCCATAGTCCACTCTATCGCTATGTGTGGAGCAGCAGTTGCCTGGTCGCTGGTCAAAGATTTGATTGATGATAAGCTATCTCATCAATTGTTGCAGTTTGTAGCCTTGGGCACAATTGCGGATATGATTCCGCTAACCGGTTTAGGTAGAGCGCTAGTTGTGGAAGGGCTCGATGAACTAAATACGACTACCAATGTTGGGCTTCGGGCTCTGATTCAGGAATCAGGACTAACTCGGGGAACCCTGGGAGCCTTTGAGATAGGTTTTGTACTGGCTCCTCGGTTGAATGCCATTGGTCGGTTGGAGCATGCCATTGACGCTTTGCGTTTACTATGTACCACAAGCTTGCTAAAAGCCACTCAGCTGGCTCATTTGCTGTGTGATATTAATTCTCTTCGACAAAGGCTAACTGCGACAGCTTATGAAGAGGCTAGGTTGCAGATAACCATGGCCGATAAAATTCATGTCTTATCGAGTAAATCTTGGCAGCCGGGAATTATTGGTTTAGTTGCCGCTAAAGTCTGTGAAGATTCCCGAAAACCCACAATTGCAATCTCCATGGGTGAAGAATTTTCTAAAGGATCTGCTCGCTCGATTGATGGAATCAATATTACCGAGAGTATAAGACAGTTTTCTAGTCTGTTGATCGCTTTTGGAGGTCATGCCGGAGCAGCTGGGTTTACAATTGAAACAGAAAAAATTGCGAAATTTAAAAAAAGCCTACAAGACCATTTCCTGACCTTGCAGATCGCCGATTTGGGGCCATCTCTAACTATCGAAGCCAAAGTCGATAAAAAAGAGCTGACCAAAGAAACAGTTTTCATGCTTCAAGCCTTTGAACCATTTGGCAATGGCAATAATCGACCCGTCTTGGCGACAATGAATCTTCAAGCCTCGGATATTCGCACTGTCGGAGAGGGTAAACACTTGAAATTAAAATTAGATGGCATAGATGCGATCGGTTTTGGAATGGGAGAACAGATTAAAGATCTTCAAGAAGGCCAAGTTGTTGATGTAGCCTATTATATGGAGATTAATTCTTTTAATGGTCGAGAGTCTCTGCAGTTAAAGTTGAAAGATATAAAGGCTACTATCTAACACTCAATTGTTTCAAAATCAGATAAGTTTGTTAAGATGCGGTCGTTATATGAACTTTATATTAGTAAGCGGTAATACTTCAAGGACGTCATCACCTGGCATATAGATAAAAGTTGGGGACTTCTTTTGCAGAATTCCATCTTCTTCGGCGAACACTACAGTTGCAGAACCTAGATCAGACGGGTTAATAAGCTCAAATAAAATTTCCCCTTTCTTGTATTCATCTCCCGCATGCTTATTGAATTTTATGAACCCACCATTGGGGGATCTATAGGTTTTTAACCTTGAATAATATTTTACCTTTTTAGTTGTAGGAGGAATCTTTTTGTCATTGATAATGCCGAGGTGGCTCATTAAGCGAAGTAAACCGTTGGTAACTTCTTTGCAGTATTCTTCATTATAGGAGTCATGCCTCCCGCACTCTATGGCAATACTAGGAGCATTTGATAAGCTTCCCTGACCTGTTAGTGTACTTCTATAGCTACTAAACTTAGGATCGTCGAGATCTAATAGAAGGTTATATTCAAGTCCAATCTTCTGCGCGTATGCGAGATCATTTTTAGAAGATAATATTGCAAATGGGAAACTATCTCTCGATGTATGAAGATCGATAATAAAATCTGCTCTTGAAGCAATATCAAAAAGTTTTTTAGCAATCCTTTCTCCAAGAGTGCCATCTTCATTTCCTGGAAAGTTTCGATTCCAGTCTTTACCCATATAGAAATCAAATTTACCTAAAGTACTAAAGTAAATACGCTGATTCCAAGCAACAGGGTTAGCTACGGGGATTAAAAAAACCTCACCCTGGATCTCATGTTCAGAAAAGTATTTAAATAATTCTTGAAAAATCCAAATAGTAACTTCACCTCCATGAATACCTCCTTGTATATATATCTTTTTCCCGGGATGAGAACCCTTAAGATGGTAGCCGTTGATTAGCAGAGGTGTCCCTGAGGCTGTATTTCCAATGTTGGTTTTTATCTCTGTTATTTCCATGAACTCCGTTGGCTATACATCAACTGGTTCATTTGAGTATATAACTTATGCCCGTCCGAAGTAACCTCTGGCTTATTTGCATCAAAGACATTTATATCGCTACCTGTTATGTATCCGACAGCCACTAATCCTCCTCCTACAACCTCGCCTACCTTAGGTGCCTTAATCCAGACGGTTTTATCATCTTTAGTTAGGTCTTGAGCTCCTGCGTAATCTCTCGTATAAATTCGCATAGGTGTTAAATATCCATCTCTTTTTAGTCTATGTAACCGATCTCCATCCCACCGCCATGGTCCATTTAAGTCCTCCCTAACTTCCTTCTTGGTTTTAGGCCCTCCAACTTTAATATAAAACCCTCCTCTTTCTGTGAAGGCTCTTTGATTATAAGAGTCTGCATCTCCAACGATATCATTGACTTGTCCAAGTAAGTGAGAGTCATTTACTGAAAGTTTAACCATGTAATGTATCAGCTCGATCGGCAAACGTCCATTCATCAAAGCATTTTGAGTTTGATATGGAGTAGTACCTTGCCATCTGGAGTTACTTTCCGTCATACGATAGGTTGAATCTGCTCCAACTAATCCATCTGGACCAAAAATACCAGTGTAGCCAAAAGTAGTATAAAAATACTTTCCTAGACGAGAAACCATTGCAATATATTGATCGGTAACAGCTCTAGGGAAAGGCGTACCCCAGTCATTACCGGCTCCGCTACCTGGTTTTGCTCCAACACTCTCTAACCCAACAGGCTTATGAGATAATGGATCAACCAAAACTTTGCAACCGCCATCCGGGGTAGGTACGATACATCCGGTTCCATTTGCTGGATAAGCACCTTCTACTGCCATTGAGGCCTTTAGTTTCCCTCGTCGAGCTGCCTGCATCCAAGAGGGGTTACTTAAAAGTTCATTAAAGTTGGATCGATCATTCACCCTTGCTGTCCCATCTCCTCCACCTGAGATAGCTTTTTGAAAGAAAATTGCACTCCCTGGGTCTACTCCCATATTCCGCCTAACGTCATCTAATCCCCAATGAGGTTGATGTATGGTCCAGGGAATTAGATTTCTCGTATGAGGAGTTCCTTGTAAAGCTGCCTGAAGTATTCTGGCAAAGGATATCTTGTTCTCGATTGGTTCAAAAGTTTCGAAACTTTCTATCGGCGCTGTTGAAACGAAATATCTTCCTGCCTTTGCTCTTGCAATCATACCCTCAAAGTCGGAGTTGGGAAAAGGCATTAGAACTACAACCCTCATTTGTGCAGCTCTTACTCTGCTTACCTCTCCGGACAATCCGGGATTAGCTCCTGTCAGGAGTCCCTCATAGGAATCAGAGGTTTCTTCTGGCGGTTTGTAAGTCCGATCTGCATCAACACCAAGAGTACTATGTACATGGGCAACATGAACTCTCTGACCAATGATTCCCAGGTCATGCAGGTTAGAAGCATGGTCCCCTTTGTGTCCAACAAGCCATCTCTCATCAAAGGCATTGAATCTATCCCTCAGAAAAACCGTTGCAGCTCTTTGTTGGGGAGTGCTGGGTCTTGCACCCTGTCGCTCGTTTATAATTGCTGTCATTTTGGTATAAAAAAACCTCCCGAGTGGGAGGTTATTCCTTTCTTAAGTATTTTTAAAAATACTTAAACAAACCTCCCTGATTTGCTCCTGCTAAGGAGCTCTATAATGAGGTTAAGATTTAAAATCTTTCTAAACATAAAATGTATTTTAAGCAAAGCGATTAAATTTGTCAAATATTAGTTAAATCTCGGCGATAAAAGATATTTCGACAAGCGCTTTTCTTGGTAATGCTGCTACTTCAATCGTTGTTCGAGCGGGTTTGTGATTTCCGAAAAATTCACCATATACATGGTTAAACTTTGCATAATCTTCCATGCTTTGCAAATAGCAATTTGCTGAAACAATTTTATCTACAGAACTCCCTGCATCTTTCAAGACTGCTTTTAAATTGGCTAATACCTGTTTCGTTTGATTCTCTATTCCTTCTGCCAAATCTCCAGTTTGTGGATCTACTCCTATCGACCCAGAAAGGTAAACCATTCCATTGCTAACTATAGCATGGGAATATGGTCCTACAACTGCTGGAGCTTTCGAGCTATTAATGAATTTCATTATACTGATTATACAACGCAAGCCAAGTTATTTGAATGCTGTATTATTTGACATATAATCCTTTATTTGCTAAGCTACACTTTAGTTATGAAACAGATTGTAAATAATTTTTGGTTTTACTTTAACTTTAACTTCCGAAAGGAGGGGCATCTGTCGTAGTCTTTTAAAAAGACCAAGACTCAAAGAGGCCCCGCAGATGCGGGGTTTTTTATTGGAAAAATATGGAAATTTTAATTCATAGAACAGTCAGAGAAGGAAAAGCATCTAAAAGGACGGGTGAAAAATTATCTGTCTTTCAATTTCTTAAAGATCTTGCTCCGGCGCAATGTCTTCGAGTTGGAGATCCGATAGGCTACCATGGGTCAGGAAGACTAATGAGACTTCCGTCTGATTTAGTGATAGGTGTAAGGATCATGAAAATAGATGGACAATATTTTGCTCTTGTTCAAATGGATCCATTAGCACCTTTAATACAGAATACAGCAGATGTCCCATTAGCAAAACAGATCAGCGATGCAAAGAGAGCTGTTCAAGAAGCGTTAACACTCTTCGGACAAGAAGAAGGGAATACTCCGCATGGACATGATTATTTGGTACCGATAGATCCCAGTGCCAGAAGAGGATCCTTTAGGATAAATAAAAGCAATCTTTTAGAAGTTAGATGTAGCAGGTTTTCAAGAGGAATAGGAGCTAGCCGAGAAAGAATAAAATGAATAGAAATCTAAAAGTACATATTATTGGAGGGACTGGACAGATGGGGAATTGGCTAAGAAACTTTTTAGAAAGCCAAAGGGTTTTGGTTAGTGTCAGTGGTTCTAAAGGTGTTGAAGATAGTACTCTAAAATCTAGTGAGATTATTTTTGTCTCGGTCCCTATTTCCAAAGCCAAAGATGTAATTTTGGATATTTCTAAAAGAGCTAAAAGAAATACTTTAATTGTTGATCTTTCTTCTGTTCAACAGGCAGTCGCAAAAACCCTATCGCAAATACCCCAACCCGCAGCAGGTTTACATTTACTTTTTGGTCCAACAGTATCGTCCATCCAAAACCAAAAAGTTGTTTTAAGTGTTATTAAAAAAAGCACTCTACTGGACAAACTTAAAGTGGTGCTTAAAAATGCTGGAGCCGAAATTATTGAAATGTCGTCAAAAAGTCATGATCTATATATGGCTCACCTGCAAAATCTAACTCATTTTGTAAATCTAAACTTAGCCAAGGTTTTACTGAAAAATAAAATAGACTTGGGGGGAAAAGTTTCTACCCCACCTTTCCTCGCGCAAATGGCTACCCTTAGTCGAGTAATTTCGCAACCACCAGAGCTATTGACAGAAATTCAATTGGGAAATAGTGAAGGGCTATCTGTACTAAATGATTTCATCAAAACTCAGCAAGAGTTTCTTCAGGAACTAAAAAATGGTGATAGAGAAAAACTTCATAAATTAATTGAAAAAATTCATAGGAGTATCGACTCGACTCCTAAAGGAACAAGCAACAAGCAACAAGCGACAAGCATAAAACAAAAAGACCTACCCCAGAAACTCAAAGGAAAAATAGCTTACCTTGGTCCCCAGGGAACATTCTCTCATCAGATTTCCTTAACTGTTGCCAAAGAGAGCCAGCTTCTCCCTTGTGAGAATTTCTTAAAAATCTTTGAAGCAGTCAAAAGTTTACAAGCCGATTTTGGAATAGTTCCGGCAGAGAATTCCACCGAAGGAACCGTCAGAGAAACGCTGGACTTTTTGATAGATTTTGATATGAGAACAAATGGTTCGCTGAACTTACCGATTCAACAAAACTTACTTTCCGAAGAAAAATCTCTAAAAAATATTACTAAAGTATATTCTCATCCCCAGGCTTTGGCTCAATGTAGAAACTGGCTCAGGGAACATTTACCAAATGTCAACATGGAGACTGCCTCTAGTACTGTTTCTAGTATCAAAGAGCACAGAAATGAGCTAGGCGTAGCCTTTATAAGTCCACTACTTGCTGCCAAGTTAAATAATATTCCTGTTTTGCGAAAAGGTATTGAGGATAATAAAAGTAACGTTACAAAGTTTTATGTTATCTCCAAGGATATTAATAAATTATCTATCCCCACTTCCCGGACACTGCTTTTTTTAACAGTATTTAATAGGGTAGGTATTTTACGAGATATTCTCAATGTTTTTGCCAGCAGCAATATTAATTTATCTAAAATTGAATCCCGGCCGAGCAGAGAAAAAGTTTGGGATTACCACTTCTTCATTGAAGTAGAAGTTTCTACTAACGATGAACGGATGGATCAAGCACTAAATATTCTTAAACAATATTGTCCAGTAATCAAAGTGATTGGAGGAGTATAAAATGTTAAATAGCGCTGCACAAGAAAGATCAAGCCAAACAATTCATGGGGGAGATTGCGACTGTGGACTTTGTTGCAAATTATTAACGATCTACGAGATAGATAAATCAGCAAATGTAGCATGTCCTTTGTTGAAAATGGAAAGGGAGGGAGCTATATGTACCGTTCATGGAAAAGGTCAACCAGCAGCCTGTGTTGGGTTTCAGTGCTCTCCGGAAAATCAGTTAATCCTAACAGGATTCTTAGATAGTTTAGTGACCCGAGCTTTGGAAGGGCAAAGTGATGCCATAGCTCATCTAAGCCAACTAGGAGAACATACTTTAAGGCATTCAAAAGTTAGACAGGCCCTGACTGCAACAACCGAACCAACTAGAGGACTACTTAGAGCATTGGAGGCCTTATATGTTCCAACGAATAAGCCTCTTTCTGATGGGCTGACTAAAATCACCGGAGTGGATATTTTTTTGGCACAACAGACTGAACAAGGCGCATACAAGGTAGTAGCTTATGGTCAGATTCTGCGATCAGGGTTAAGCTTTTTAAATGACTCATGGAGGGGTGTGACTGAGCTCACAAGGAGGGGAGTGATGCTTAATCCAAACTTTGGTAGAGGTATAGAAAGATTCCGAGCTGTAGGAGTGCAGCTCCCGCCTTCTGAGCAGGATTATCTTGCTCTAAACTTTCAAGCAAGATATACTACAAATCCAGATGCAGGTTTAGTAACTGCACTAAGAGGGATTTAATGGAAGACTTAAATCAACTGAGAAAAGCGATTGATCAAATAGACGCCAAATTATTAGACTTAATTAGTCAAAGGATTGAAGTGGTGAAAAAAGTTGGGGAATATAAAAAGTTGGTAGGTAAACCGATTAAAGATCCAGCTCGCGAGCAGGAAAGAATAGATAGCTTGGCTGTCCAAGGAAAAGCCCTTGGCTTAACCAAAGAGATTATTGCAAAGATCTGGATGACTTTTTTTAGTATTGCTTATACAATAGAGGAACAGGAGGGTGCAAAACATGACTAGGACCTTTTTTGTAAATGGAAAATTTGTACCAGAAGCCAAAGCGGTTATTCCGGTAACTGCGCATGCCCTGCATTATGGAACGGGCGTTTTTGAAGGGATTAGAGCTTATTATAGCGAGAAAGATAAGTGCTTTTTCGCCTTTCGGCTGGAAGATCATTTTAAAAGAATGAAACAATCAGCCAAAATTGTTTTTATTGATATTCCCTATACAGTAGATGAGATGTGCGGTTTTGTAGTTGAACTATTGCAAAGAAATTTCACCGAAACAGATATGTATGTTCGACCCCTAGCTTTCAAATCCGACCCGGCTGTTGGCAACTTTAAACTACCAACTCTGCAAGATAGTATCATTATGTATAATGTCCCGATGGGTAAGTATTTGGACTCTGAAAAAGGGGTAAGATTGGGTATTAGCTCATGGAGAAGAGTATCGGATAATGCTATACCACCTCGAGGTAAAATTACAGGAGCTTACATTAATACCTGTTTAACAAAAACAGAAGCTCAGCTAAATGGATATGATGACGCGCTGGTACTAGACGACAGAGGACATGTTGTGGAAAGTAGCTCATCAAATATTTTTATGATTAAAGATGGCGTGGTTATTACACCTCCCGTCTCAGACGATACTTTAGTCGGTATAACCAGGGATACGGTGATTAAGCTTTGCACCAAAGAGCTGGGGCTACAGGCTATAGAAAGAAGCATAGACCGCTCTGAAATATATAGTGCTGATGAAGCTTTTTTGACTGGCACTGCCGCAGAAGTAACTCCCATTGCCGAGATTGACCATCGGCCTTTGGGTGAGAGTAGAGAAGTAGGGACAAAATTAAAAGATCTATTTTATAAATTGGTACACGGTGAATTGGAAAAATACTCGGATTGGGTAACGAAAGTTAATCCAAAATAATTTTATGGAGCGTACTCTCGCCCTTGATTGTCTGCAAAAAGTAGGTCAGCAAGCAACTCTTTTGGGTTGGGTGCAGACTATTCGTAGTCACGGCAAGATCGGCTTTATTGATCTGCGAGATAGGTCAGGATTCATCCAAATTTTTGTAACCGGTGAGATGTTACAAGGGATTACCCCAGAAAGTGTGGTCAAAATCACCGGACAAATAAATAAACGTCCGGAAAAATTAATTAATCCAAATATTCCCACCGGGGAAATAGAACTTTCTGCCCAAAAAGTTGAGCTAGTCTCCCCTTCTCAAACATCTCCATTTCCTCTCGAAGGAGAAGGCTATGATATTGGAGAAGAAACAAGACTTGAGTATCGCTATTTAGATCTTCGCCGAAACAGACTCACAAGTAATATTCGCCAAAGACACAAAATAATTTCTTTTCTACGCAACTGGCTAACAGACGATGAATTTATAGAAATAGAAACACCTATTTTAACCAAAGCTACACCCGAGGGAGCGAGAGACTTCTTGGTCCCTTCCAGAATGCATAGCGGTAATTTTTATGCCCTTCCGCAAAGCCCTCAGCAGTACAAACAACTACTAATGGTTGCGGGGTTCGAGAGATATTTTCAAATAGCTCGCTGTTTCCGAGACGAAGATACTCGTAAGGACAGGCAGCTAGAGTTTACTCAGTTGGACATGGAGCTATCCTTTGTGGAGCAAGAAGACGTGATGGCCTTGAATGAAAAATTATTAATTAGTTTGGTAGAAAAACTTTGTCCAGAAAAAAAGATTCAAGAAATTCCCTTCCCGAGAATATCTTATAAAGAAGCGATGCAAAAGTACGGTACAGATAGGCCGGATATCCGCACTGATAAGAAGGACCCAAATCTTTTAGCTTTTTGCTGGGTAACGGACTTTCCTTTCTTTGAAAAAGCCGATTCTGGAGGTTGGACCTTTACTCATAATCCGTTCTCTGCTGCCAAACCAGAACATCAAGAATGGCTAGAAAGGGGCGAAAATATTGATCAAATTCTGACCACTCAATACGATGTGGTTCTCAATGGATTTGAAATAGGCGGAGGTAGTATCCGAAATCACAAAGCCGAGGATCTCGAAAAGGTCTTTGAGATAATGGGATTTAGTAAAGAGGATATTTCCAAAAATTTTGGACATATGCTTAAAGCTTTTTCTTTTGGAACTCCTCCACATGGAGGTATCGCTTGGGGCTTGGATAGACTGGTAGCTATCTTATGTCATGAAACAACTATCCGGGAAGTGATTGCCTTCCCAGCTTCTTCAACAGGGGTGACAGCGGTTATGAATGCTCCAACTCCGGCTGAGCCTGAGCAGCTTGATGAGCTCGGGTTAACTCTTAAACCCAAAAAGTCATCTTAAGTTTCTGCTTGGCGAAACCGTCCTTTTCTGAGAGAATACTTTTATGCGTAAAAAAATACAACTGTTCTTAGCCAAAACTTATATGAGGGTTTTTCTTTTATCTATTTTTCTATTGGCTATTTTTGGATTAACTACTTTAGGGCTAGTGGCATTTCCTAAATTAATCCGTTTAACCGAGAGGGATCTAATCGCAGTTACTGCGTATGGTGCTAACCAATCTCAGCTGACAGCAGATATATTAGGAGAGACCAGACAGTTAAAACTGCAGATAACTGATCAGAAAATTCCTGCTCCTGTTTTTCAATCTCAATCCGTTTTGGCGATGGATGTAGAGACAGGACAGATCCTTTTCGAAGAAAATATTCATGAAAGGTTAGCTCCGGCCTCAACTACCAAAATTATGACCGGAATAATCGCCACAAATTATTTTAGGCCAGCAGACGTCCTGACAGTTTATCCGATAGATAATGTTGGTGGCTCTAATATGGGTCTGAAAATAGGTGAGAAGCTATCCTTTAGAAGCTTGCTTTATGGGATGTTACTGAATTCTGGAAACGATGCAGCTTTTACGATCGCCAGCAACTTTCCCGGAGGTTTACCTGCCTTTGTAGCGGCGATGAATAGTAAGGTTTCGGAAATGAAGCTAGCTGATACTCATTTTGATAATCCCGCAGGTTTTGATTCGGATAATCACTTCAGTAGCGCTTATGATTTGGCAATAATTGCCAAACTAGCTGTAGAAAATCCCCAGCTGGCTAAGGTAGTGGCAACAAAAGAGACATTTGTCTCTGCTTGGGATAAATCATATCTACATAGCCTCAAGAACTTAAATGAACTGCTTTCAGCTGATGGTGTACTCGGTATTAAAACCGGTTCCACCGAAAAGGCTGGTGAAAATTTTGTGGGGCTGGTAGAAAGATCTGAGCATAAAGTTATTACAGTTGTCTTAAATAGCCGAGATCGTTTTGGGGAGACAAAAAGACTGATGGATTGGGTTTATGCAAATTATAAATGGGAGAAAATTTACCAGTAGATCTTATTTCCGTTATTTTTCTAGGTATTGATCAGTGATTGCGGGCACATATGCCACAAACTCTTCACCTTCAAAGACATAGACTGGTTGAATATACTGAGCATATTCATTCGCTTCAAAGTAGGCCAGATAAACCGTTGCCAAAGAAACTCTTGGTTTAGGTGGTTCAACAATGACTGTTCCTTTTCCGGCTTTTAGTTCATCGAAAGCTGTCTGGATTGTCTTCAGAGGATAAGTTGAAGTATTCTGGTTATCTGGTTCCCAGATGGTAAAAATCACGTCCAGGAGTTTAAGAGAGTCTTTGTTTTGAGTAATGGTTGCCTGCACCAATCCGTTTTTAAAAGAAGGAGTCACCACCCTAGTTCCATCAAGGTCTGCTGGTATGATGCTTACCGTAGCAACAAGGCTTGTCTTTTGGGGAAACTTGTCATAGGTGACAAGAGGGGTGCCTTTTTGTAAAGAGTTACTAAAAAGTCCGCGTTGTTTTAGAAAGTTCTGAAAATAATCAATCAGACTGTCTTCGTCAGGGAGTGGTACTGATTGTAAGATGGCAGAACTGGAAGCTTGCGGATAACGTATAGTAAAGTTGCTGTTATTTAAATCTATCAGCAGAGTTCCTCCGTCCCCGTTTTTAAACTGGTATGTACTAGAATTTACTACCTCGGGATTAGTATTAAAGTTTAGACTCTCAGCCAGAATGCGGGCCTTGTTAGGGGCAAGCAAGGTAGTTCCGAGTTGGGGAATGAAGTACACTTTCATTAGTTGAGTAATTTTTGTAGGAAGCTCGCCTGTCTCTGTGTCGATAGAATACGAAAAGTTGGAGGAAGATACATTGCTCTTTGGAAAAAGAGGTCTAGGTAATACACCAAATTTTACCTCCGGAACCTCGACCTGGACTGGCCGACTGGGTAGATAGTAGCGGTGATACCAGAACTGAAAACTTGCCCATCCAGAAATTCCAATTACAACTAGAATTGCTAAGGCCAAGATAGATATTTTTGTTATGCGGGCAGTTTCAGTGAGTGTCATCTAGTTTCTTCTTTAAGTATAGTATACCTTCAGCATCTTTTTAAGATATAATACTTCTCAATGTCAGAAACTACGATGCAAGCAGGGGTTAGGGTTAGGATGGCCCCCTCTCCGACCGGAAATCTTCATCTGGGAACGGCGTATACTACCCTATTTAACTATCTCTATGCTCGCCGGATGGGCGGAAGTTTTATATTACGAATTGAAGATACCGATCAGGCAAGATCAAATCCTGAATTTGAAAAGAATATTATTGAGGGGCTAAAGTGGTTAGGGTTGAACTGGGATGAAGGTCCCTTTCATCAAATTGATCGCCTCCCCTCTTACAAATCAGCATCTGAAAGATTGATTAAGAGCGGTAAAGCTTATTATTGCTTTTGTACATCAGCAGAATTGGAAGTAGAAAAGAAGAAGCAGCAAGAGGGTAAGCGACCCATCGTTTATTCAGGAAAATGTCGAAGTCTAACTAATCAAGAAGTGGCCAAAAAATTAGCGGAAAATGTTAAATTTGTAGTGCGGTTAAGAGTGCCCGAAGGTAGAGGGGTAGTTAAATTTAACGATTTATTACACGGAGAAATATCGTTTGACTCAAATTTGCTGGGGGATATGGTGATTATGAGAGGTAGCGGGGTTCCTTTGTATAATTTTGCTGTTGTGGTAGATGATATCGATATGAATATTTCGCATGTATTAAGGGGGGACGACCATATATCCAATACCCCTAAGCAAATTCTTATTTTTGAAGCTTTAGATGCTGATATCCCTAAGTTTGCTCATTGGCCAATGATTTTAAATCCAGATCGAATTGGCAAACTTTCCAAAAGAGCTAATGCGACATCCATCGAAGATTTCCGTAAGGATGGTTTTTTGCCAGAAACGATTTTAAATTACTTTTCACTACTGGGATGGACAATGCCCGATGATCAAGAGATTATAAGCTTGCAAGAGATGGAAGAAACTTTCGATCTTTCTAAGATGAGACTTTCGGGTGCAGCCTTTAATATGGAGAAATTAGAATGGTTAAACGGCGAGTATATTCGAAAGTTTACTGATGACGAGCTAACACAGAGATTACAAGAGTATTTGGTCGATCATCCAGACAAGCAAGCAATTGCGCAAATAGTTCCTTTAATCAAAGAACGGATAAAGAAACTGTCGGACTTTATTCCCCTAACAGATTTTTTCTTTGAGAAACCAGAGTATGATTTTGAAATTTTAAAGAAGCTAAAGATTGAAAACATTAGGGATGTTTTGATAGAAATAAAAAATAAAATGGAGTCATTGCCAAAACCTTGGAGTGCAAAATTATTCGAGCAAACTTTTAGAGACCTTGCAGAGGAGTTAAGCTTGCCAGTCGTCAGTTGTTTTCAGTTGATAAGAATAGCGGTTTCCGGGAAGCTTGTGACCCCACCACTTTTTGAAAGTATTGAAATATTAGGAAACATAAAAACCCTAGAGAGAATTAATGATTTAATATTACGTTTTGATAGTTTTGATAAATAGTTAAAATATATCTTCACTTTGCTTCTTGCAAGTTTATTAGGTTAGTACTATATTTACCTCAAAGTAACTGCTCTCTGGGAGGTGATTTAAGTGTCAAATAAAAGTTTGAAAAAACAAACAAAAAAAACCATCGTAAAAAAAGCAGCAGTTAATCAGAATGTAACTGCAAAATCTAAGAAAAGTGTTCATACAAAAAAGGCTATAAAAAAGTCCAGACAGCCGAAGATAAAAAATACAAGATCATTTATTACTGAACAGTTAATGATTGGAGTAGGTAAGGTGCTGGTAAAAGTCGCAGCTTTTACCGCTAATGCAGCAATATATAACAAGGAAGTCGGTAAACGATTAGATAAAAGAGCACACGTTGCTTTGCAGGTTGTTGGACAGTTAGCTCAGGGAGTAAAAGAAGATATCAGGGAAGGTGTCAAAGCAGCTAATACTGCTAAAAAAAGAAAAGCTCAACTTAAAAAAACCGAGGTAAAAGCAAAGAAAGTTGTATCTCGGAATTCTCGAAAAAAAGCTTAATATTTTTCAGGGCTTAATCGAAACTGCCCAACTTTAAAATCAGTTAGTTTTTGTAATTAACAAAGTCAATCTCGGTTAAGCCTTGTGTAGACTCTTTTCTTAGGCTTCTTCTCACCCTAAACATCTTGCATGACAAATAGAGTAATTGAGTGTTAAAATTACAAAGCTTGAGTTTATGGCTTCTGTTCCACCAAGAACTATGAACCAATAACTCATAACTAAATTTAAACCTGAACCATGAACCAATAACCATAACTAATTTTGCGGGATCGTCTAATGGTAGGACGATAGATTCTGGATCTATCTATCTAGGTTCAAATCCTAGTCCCGCAGCAGCGCACCGTTCACTAACGTTCAGATGCACCGCTTCGCAAAAGAGGGTGTGCGTTGGGATGTACTGGAGCGATAGCGACTAGTACGTCCCCCGTATTTCGGTTCATCGCTTCGCCGAAAAAGCGCCTGGTGAGGCAGAGGTGGAATAATTAGAATCTATATTGGATTTAAGCTCTCCAACACCTAATGTTATATCTATCTAAACCTTCAAAATTTTCACCTCGCTTTGAAGTAGTCGGTTGTTTCGTTGAATCTAATGAGGAAATATTGTTTTTACTCAGACAAGATGGTAAGTCAGAGGGCAATAAATGGGGAGTTCCCGCAGGTAAAGTTGATTCGGATGAATCTCCTGAAATTGCCATCTGTCGAGAGCTAAAAGAGGAGACGGGACTGACGGTACCCAAAATCAAGCACATTTTGAAAGTCTATGTAAAATATTCTGAATACGATTTTGTTTTTAACATGTACAAAGCTAGGTTATCCCAGAGACAGAATATCTTAGTAAAAAAAGATGAACATAAAGATTATCAGTGGGTTACACCCAAACAAGCACTTGGTTTAAATTTAGTTTTAGATATGGACAGCTGTATTAAACTTTTGTATAACCTGGATGATTCTTTAGGTTGAAAGTAAGGGTTGGTATCTGGTAGTATTAACCGGTGATAAGACAACTTAAAATCCTAACCATAATTGCTCTTTTGGGCCTTGCCCTAATCCTCCCCGCCTCGTCTTCGGCAACACCCGATAGTCCACTTCTTTTTCAAATGAGACGACTTCAGGAAAAACTTTTTTTAAAACTAAAGTCTTCTCCTGAAGAAAAATATAATTTTCAATATAATTTATTAAAAGCACGTTTCGAAGAGGTAATTAAATTAACTGAGAATAAAAGATATGGAATAATCTTGCCTAGTACTCAGCGATATTTTACTACTGCAGGTGAGTTAACCGATTTAGTTGTACAAAATAACATGAAGTCTCAAGCTGCAGATTTAATAAAGACTTTGGGGCTACATTTAAATAAGCTTACTCAGCTGATCGAGGATTATCGTAAGGATCTAAATACGGAATGGAAGTTCTTGGAGGATGATCGAAATTATATATTAATATATCAGGATAAATTGTCTCAACTATATGACTGACGAAAGATATACTGTACGGGCTGCGACTTATTTAATTTTGGAAAAGGCAGGTAGGATTGTAATGTTAAGGCGCCAAAATACTGGTTGGCAGGACGGCAACTATACAGTTCCTTCCGGACACCTCGAAACAGGAGAAACGATCAGTCAGTCAATGGTCCGTGAGGCCAAAGAGGAGATTGGAATAAATATTAAAAAAGAAGATTTACAACTGATCCATGTAAGCCATCGTTTATCTGCCGGTTCAGGTCTAGTTTATATCGACTTCTACTTCAAGGTGGAATCCTTTCAAGGTGAAATCATAAATGGAGAGCCAGAAAAATGCGATGACCTAAATTGGTTTAGCGTAGATTCCTTGCCCTCAAATATCTTACCTCAACTCCCCTTTGTTTTTAAAAAAATCAATGAAAGTAAGTTTTATTCTGAATTTGGCTGGGAGTAAAAATGATAAAAAAGACACTTGTCGGTATCTTCTTAGTTTCCTTAATTGGGTTGGGGATAAGTTCATTTTTAGCTTACGAATACGCTTTAATCTCACCAATTAATTGTCCGCTCGGAGGAACCAGCTGCGACGCAGTTCGTCAGAGCATATATTCAAATATATTTGGCATCCCAGTCCCCTGGTGGGGGATAGGCTATTATATCGGGATGTTAACTTTGGCTTTGGCGGTGATAGAAAAAGAAAGTAAGGCCCTAAAGAACCTACTTTTTCTTGGTGGAGCAACAGGAATATTGGTTAGTTTTTACTTTAGTTATCTTGAAGCTTTTGTGATTAATGCTTGGTGTTTTTGGTGTGTACTTTCAGCAATTTGTACGTTAATCATTTTTATACTCACTTCAATTATGCTCATTCAAACTAGACAAAAATCGTAGTAGAATAGAAGAGTAAGATGAAAGCCGAAACCAAAATATTAGGAATTATTCTTGGGATTACTCTGCTGCTTATTTTCGGGGGGGTATTTTTCTTAAGCCAAACTTCTCCAAAGCTGGATACTTCTACAAAATCCGGTACTGTTTTTCAAATTGATTATACCAAGGGTCAAAAAATTGGCTCAGATAGTGCCAAGGTAAAATTAGTGGAATTTTCGGATTTTCAATGTCCAGCTTGTAAAGCTGCTCATCCAACAGTTAAAAGTATCTTGGCAGAAAAAAATCCAAACATCCAATATATATACAGAGACTATCCTTTAAGCCAGCACCTTAATTCCCGGGCGGCTGCCAACGCTGGACGAGAAGCTGCAATGCAGGGTAAATTCTGGCAAATGTCAGACATGCTTTTTGAAACACAAAGCGACTGGGAGAACCTTCCTAACCCAAGTGATTATTTCGCCAAATTGGCAACAGATTTAGGGATTGACGGAACAAAAGTTAAACAAGCCGTTGAGGGGAACAAATATAATCAACTAATTCAGGAAGATACTAATGACGGCAACTCCTATGGACTAAATGCTACCCCAACTTTTTACTTAAACGGCAGAGCTGTAAAACTATCAAGCTATAACGACTTAATCCAGCAAGTAGAGAATGCTTTAAAGGAGTAATCAGCTTGGGATTAGAAGATTAATATCTTGGTTTTCGACAAGATGGATCTTTTTAAGATTACCCGATACTTTCATAAAAGAATGGAGTATCTTGTAAGTATCCAGATCGAAAACAGGCTCCAAGGGAGCATCTCCGGAAGCAAGGCTTCCCAGAAAACACCATTTATCAACTAAAAAAAGTTCTTTCTGCTCTCTGAGTTCCGACTTTTCTTCTATTAAAATGGGCCCGGGGAAAGGCCAAGGTTGAAATTCACTAGCAGCAAAAGCCATACTATGGCGTAAGTTATAAATAGTAGGAGACTCTTTTTCTATACAGGCACCTTTACACAGTCCTAGTCTGTAGCCAAAACAGCTTCCATTAGTTTTCTCTACTCCCAGAAGCTTCTCGCAAAGTTGATACCTTTTGGCTTGCCTGATCAAAAACTCCTTGGCCCGTTTTTGAGAGCGAAAAATCCCGACAATGAACGGAATTGTTTCTAGGTCCAGGCTGTTTAATGTTTCTATAGTCACGCGTTTGTATGTGTCTGTCGATTCAATTCGTTTAATAACAGTTAATTTATGTAGTGTGCGCAGTCGTCGGTTGTATAGGGGTTGCAACTTTTTAATCAACTGAGCTTCTTTAATTAGGGCTCCCAGTTCCCCCGTGGTAACGACTGTTTCGATACTTTGGATCTGCTGGGCAATTTTCATCTCGGTTGAAGAGAGGTAGTCACTGGAAAAATGTGACAATACCCGTTCCTTGATATTAATCGATTTACCCACATACAAGGGAGAGCCTTTCGCGTCATAGAAAATATAGATCCCAGGACTCTCGGGCAGATTATCTAAAATGTCGCTACTTAAGTTAATCGGCAGACTAGGTTTTTTAAGTGCAGAAGACAAGGCAGCGATGATAACCTCCCGGCTAAATTGCTTAAGGACTATCTGATAAAACTCCCAGAGTAAAAAAGCATCGTCATATGCCCGATGACGGTTTGCGCATTTCAGAGAAAAACGTTCGATCAGGGAGTCTAAGTTATGATGACGAAATTGAGGGAAAAGGGATCTGGATAGTTTTACAGTACAGAAATGTTTAGGAGAAAAAGATTTATTCAGGCGTTTGAATTCGGATTTTAAGAACCCAAAATCAAAACGGACGTTATGAGCTACAAAGATGCAGTCTCCTATCGCCTCCAGGATATCCTGATGTACATCCCAAAAAGAGGGAGCATCTTCTAACTCTTCGGGCTTGATGCCGGTTAAATTGGTGATCTCAGGAGGGAGATAACGGGAAGGGTTAATTAAAGTTTTGTAAGCTTGGGTAATCTGACCATCTTCGACCCGGACTATGCCGATTTCGATAATGCGATCGTAGTTTACGCTACCACCGGTTGTTTCAATATCCACAAAAGCGAGTTTGGAAGGCAGAGTCATAAAAAGGAGAAGGGTTTCCTTCGGGTTTCGATAATAGCAAAATAAAATCTTATACGCAACTCTTGCTCCTTTATTACCTCTTGTTTTATAGATTCTCAAACAAGCAAGTTAAGATCTATTTATGTCTTTTTTATTATGGCTACTGCTCGGAAGTACCATGGGTGTTTTGGCCTATTTATTGGAAGACAAACAATCATGGGAATCTCTAACAAGATGTCTGATCTTTGGGATTGCGGGTGCTTTATCTGGAGGAATCGCAGGCAACTTATTTTTTGGTGGTTGGCTAGATAGTATCGATATTACCTCGCTAGTGATGTCAATGTTAATTTCGGTTTTGGTGCTGTTTATGATCAAAAGTTCAGTAGCAAACAAACTTCCCTAGCCTAGTAGCCTTTGGGTCCTAGGGTATCTTCCTGAATTAATAATTGATTTAGCTGCTCTATAAAAGGATGGATGGATTTCGATGGTTTTTCCTAAACCAAACTCTCTAGTGAGCCCTTTTTGAGTAATAGTTCTATTCCATGGCCTGCGAATCAGATGTCCATGTAGCACATACCCGCGTGCTGTAGCAGCTTTGGCTGCGGCAACTAATATGGTGATGTTATCGTCAATATGGTCTCTGATACCATCTGCAACTAGAATTTGTGCTTTTGCTGCATTGAGATCAACATCCTGGGGAATTTGGTGAATATCTGTGATCAGCCGCATCAAATCGTCAAACTCGTTTTCGATACGAGGAGTTATTTTTTTGCTTCGTCCGGTAATAACTACCGGATTAAGAGGATACTCATGAAGTAGCGCCAGTCCAGCGGCAGTCCGTTTGTAAAAACCTCGTCGATGAAAAAAAGTGGGATCAGCTGTTACCGCCCTTAGCAAATCTCTTATTTCCGGATCTGTGCTATGTTTTAGCTCACGATGGAGATCTTTGTATTTTAAGTCTCGGCCAAGACAAGCCCTAGCTTTGGCAACTAACAGCGACTCGCACCTGCGCAAAGTATCATCACTATCTGTACCTATTTTGGCGATTGGAGTAAGCGTGCTCTCTTGGTAGTCAATCTCTCTTAATTCAGTACTTATTATCATTGGTTCTTGGCAACGAGAATATATTAAAGCATCTCTTTGTAATAATTCTGTAAGAAAATGCCATTATTTTGCTAATAGTGTGCAATAATAGTATGATTTTATGTAAGAATAGCTAAAATATCTTCAAAGTATGGATTCGGAAACGATTTTGCAAAAGATAAATAAAGCCGCCCTTCGTTTTCTGGAACCTTTAACGGCAGAGTTAACATTCGCGGTAATCATTGAAGAGGCTCTAAAGCTTGTTGATGGGGACGAAGGAATGATTGCCCTGGAGGAAGACGGAGAGTTTAAGGTTGTCGCGGCAGTCCCGGCAGCCTTGTTGTCTGTTAAATTGCGCAGGCGGGGTTTTACCTATGCCTCATATTCCCAAAGAAAGGCTTTTGTAATTTATCCAGATGATTATTTGAATGCACATCCGGAAGCCGCCGAGATGGGAATTAGATCATCTCTTTTTATTCCGCTGTCCTACCGTAATAAAAGTATCGGAGTACTATCAATCATGTCCCATAAGAAGGAAGCTAAATTCAGTAATAAAGAGTTGGAAATATTAAAGCTTTTCGGATCTATGGCCAGTCTGGCAATTCGCAAAACTCAACTTTATAACGAAACGAGAGAGGCCCTTGAAGCGAGAGATATGTTTTTATCCATGGCGGCTCATGAATTTAGGACTCCAATTACCACAATAAGTGGATATGCCCAAATGCTAAAGCTTAGGTTTTCAGACCAACAAGCTGTGGAAAAAAGATGGTCTGGCGAAATTTACGGCGAAACAAATCGGTTATTGCGACTGGTAAATGAGCTCTTAGCTGTCAATCGTATTAAAACAGGTAAGCTTGACTTCCATTGGCGAGAAAGTAGCCTTAGAGAGGTTATTAAACGCTCGCTCGCAGCTTTTGCTTTTACGCATCCCAGTCGTAGCGCAGTGTTTATAGATGATCAAAATTTTTCAGATGTTATAGTAGGTGATCTTGATAAGCTGCTGCAGGTTTTTACTAATATTTTGGATAACGCTGCTAAATTTTCTACTCCTGATAAGGAGATTATCATCAAGCTATATTCCAAAAAAGATGAGGTGCTGGTTTCTATTCAGGATCAGGGTCAAGGAATTGCTAAGAAAGACTTGCAAAAGGTACTTGAAGGTTTTTATCGTGGAGTGAATAACCAAAAGGAAGGAATGGGGCTGGGCCTTTATATATCTAAAGAAATTATTGAGCAACATCATGGGGAAATAAAGATAAAATCCAAAGTGAATAAAGGAACTACTGTAGAAATTATCCTCCCCAAAACTAGTATTAGGGCAAAACCTGAAAAAAGTCCGCAGGTGGACTAAACATCAGGGGTTCGACAGGCGGTTGATAGCCGGATGTCTCTGGGTTACGCAGATAAGCCATTTTAAAATCAGGTTCTTCGTCAAACCTATCCAGCAACGCTCTTGTATGCCTTAAACCTTGCAGTACACCAGGTCTACGCATCACATCGCCGACATAAATTGTTTGTTCACGAGAGCTTATTTGACTTTGTTTTGAATTTAAATAAAGAGCCAAGTCCGCGGCTAACTC
This sequence comes from Candidatus Daviesbacteria bacterium RIFCSPHIGHO2_02_FULL_43_12, assembly GCA_001776775.1. Classification (GTDB taxonomy): domain Bacteria; phylum Patescibacteriota; class Microgenomatia; order Daviesbacterales; family UBA10151; genus HO2-FULL-47-45. Next base: position 14,024 of record MFDD01000014.1, on the reverse strand, counting down.
TGGTGGCAATTGGCTAAAATCAGAAGCAAAATAGCTTCTGCCCGCTGGATAACTGTCACTAAAAGGTGCTAATAGATCCCGAAAAGACCGCCAGGCGGGAGACGTGAGGTCTCGTTTAGAAGGAGTTTTTGGTTCAACCATCTTTTTTGCCAGAAACAGATAGTTCTCCATCCAAACACGTACTTTAGCCTTTTCCGTACTCGGTGGGACATATACCACACTTACTAAATATTTGCTGCGCACCCGATGATCCAGAGGAATGCCGTCTACTTCTTCTCCTACGACATGCCTTTTAACTGTCCTCAGTCCTCCATGTCCATCACTGACTCTAAACCAGCGATCATAACCTATGGCGCGGCGTAAGACAGTCTCAGCCCTAGTCTCGATATTTCTTCGAACCTTGTTAGCTCCCGCTGCTGTCAGCCAGGTTTCGATAGGATAACCGAGTTGTTTGCGTCTATGCCAACGTTCGGTCATACTCTCTAGTCCAGTAAAAACATTTTCACCAGCAGGATCAACAATAATTGCTCCAAAAGCGACAGTAGTGACCAAAGCCTCTCGGCTAAAGTTTTCGGGGGGTCTAAAAGGCATAGAGGGATTTTACCTGAGGTATCCTATAATATCAAGTAAAAGAGACTAGTCTTTGATCATATAACCAAAACCACGCACTGAGTGGATTAATTTTTTCTCGAGATCGGCATCTATTTTTTTGCGTAAATAGCCCATATAGACATCGACCACCCTAGTTTCAATATCAGGAGAATATAGCCAGACCCGGTTGAGGATCATTTCTCGGGTCAAGATGCGGCCTTTGTTGCTCATTAAGTACTGTAAAAGTTTGAATTCCTGAGGGGTTAGTTGAATATGTTTATTGGCACGATGGACTTCGAGGGTATTATTATCCAACTCTAAATCATCAACTTGAAGCTTGTGATCAGTTCCATTTTTGCTTCGTAAACGGACTTTAATGCGCGCTAAAAGCTCATCGGCGACAAAGGGTTTGGTCATATAATCATCAGCTCCCAGGTTTAGACCTTGGACAATATCTGAGGTAGTATCTTTGGCTGTCAGAATAATAATTGGTAGCTCAGAATGTTTTTTGCGTAGTTCTGCACAAACAGCCTCACCGCTCATGTTGGGTAAACCTAAATCCAGCAAGATTAAATCAGGAGCTAATTTTTCAATAGAGTTAAGTGCTTGAATACCATCGGAGGCCACTTGAGTAGAATACCCATTGTCCAGAAGCAGCTCTTTTAAATATTTTTGCAGACCCGAGTCGTCTTCGACTATTAATATTGTATTAACCATCTTGCTTCGCTTGGCTTACACAATATAACACTAGTTCTAACATTTCTGCAAGTAAGTTTACATAATTCTTACATAAAATTACTCATCTATTACCTGGTGAGTTTCTCCATCAGCATAGTATAAAAACGTAGGTTATGAATACTCGCGAGTCGGAGGGCTAAGATATCCTTAATTTTAAAGAGATGATATAGATAACCGAGTGAATAATTTTGGCAAGTTAAACAGTCGCAAAAGGGTGAAATAGGCTGCAGATTATCTCGAAAGCGACTTTGTTGCAGATAGATCGAGCTATAAAACTCTTGGTTTAGGATATCTATTTGCTCTAGCGGTTTGTTAAAGATATAGAGCTTCTTATGCCGGGCTTCCCGAGTAGGGATAACACAGTCAAACATGTTATAGCCCATTTTAAAACAGTCGACGATATTCTGAGGAGTACCAACTCCCATGGCATATTTTGGTTTGTCATTTGGTAATAAAGAGGCCGTGAATTGGAGAATACTTTTAAGAAACTTATTTTCTCCATCCAGCGGTCTGCCACCAAAGCAATATCCATCAAAATTCAGCTCAACTAAAGCCCGAGCACATTTTTTCCGAAGTGACCGATCTTTTCCTCCCTGGACAACGGCAAAGAGAAGAGGTCGGGCATTTTTTTGACTAGTAAGTTTATCGAACTCTATTTTGCATCGCCTGGCCCAGTTAATTGTCCGCTCAACTGATTTTTCTTGCAGACTTAAGGGAGATTCAGGGTCGGTACAGTCATCCAGGCAAATTAGAATATCGGCTCCTAATTTAAGCTGAAGCTGGATGGAAGCTTCCGGAGTAAAGATTATTTTCTGCCCGCTTGCATCAATAAAAATTGCCTCATTATCGGTCAGCTTGCCTAACTTAGGGTGATGATGAATAAGGGACATGACCTGAAACCCACCCGAGTCCGTAATGATCGGTTTAGTCCAATTCATTAAGAGGTGACAATTAAATTGCTCCCTGATGGCACCACGAAGATGTAAGGTATTAATCACAATCCCTTCGACCTTAGTATTGCTCAGGTCAACGGTATCCAGTCCTCCTTTGACCACACCTCGAGTAGCGTCCGGAAAAAAAGTTGGGAGTGAAATATCTCCATGATTGGTCTTTAAGGTTTTTAGCATAATTTGTAAACAAAAAACCCCGAACGTATCGGGGTTTCTTGTAAACTCACCTTGCAGTAAGTAGTGCTTTATCCCAACGGAAATTTAAGCCTCTCTTTTATATCAGTAAACTGATTTAGTCGTCAATTGGATAAAAGTATATTCAAGTGTATCAAGCTTGACTCCTGACCCCTGATCCATGATACAGTACAAATATGATTTATCTCGCTTCCGATCACGCCGGGCTAGCGCTCAAAGACCAAATAAAAAACTGGCTGGAGGAACGGGAAATTGCTACCACCGATTGCGGGGCAACCCAGTTCGAAGCTGACGATGACTTTCCCGATTTCATTAGTAAAGCCGCTGAGGCAGTCTCGCGTGATCCATCCGCCAGAGGGATTATTTTTGGAGGATCGGGTCAAGGCGAGGCAATTGTGGCTAATAAATTTGCTCATGTTAGGGCAGCTGTCTTTTATGGTGAAAAGGCTCCACTGGAGTCACCGGAAATTGGGGGCAGGGAAAGTAGTGATCCGCTTGAGATTGTCCGACTATCTCGGGAGCATAACGATGCCAATATTTTATCCATTGGTGCTCGTTTCGTCAGCAGCGAAGAGGCCAAGCAAGCTGTTAAGCTATGGCTGGCAACCTCTTTTAATAATGCAGAGAGACACGTTCGAAGGATTCAAAAAATATCTGATATAGAAAAGCGTTAATTATGCAAATTCTTCCCGCAATACTTGCTACCTCAGAAGAAATTTACCAAGAACAGATTACCAAAGTTATACAAAGTAAGCTTTTTGACGGAGATTGGATCCAAATCGATTTGATGGATGGAAAGTTCGTTTCCAATAAAAGTATCGACCCCGATATACTAATCAAGTATCCTAACGTCTTTAAAAAGGAGATTCAATTATTAGTAGCAGACCCGGCCAGCTGGGTAGAAAAACTATCAAAGATTCCGGTTCACCGTATTGTCGCGCCAGTCGAGGTTGGAGAGGGACAGATAAGTCAATTTATTCAAAAAACCAAGGCCATGCATATACAAGTAGGGTTGTCTCTGAACTTAGGAACACCTATTGAATCTCTGGCTCCTTTTATGGACATAATAGATAGTGTGCTAGTGATGTCTGCTGAGCCAGGTGCGCAGGGTAGGGAATTTTCAGTAGCTGCTTTGGAGAAAATTCGCCAGATCAAAAAACGGTGGAATATTCAAGTAGGAGATGACGGAGGGGTCAACTCGAAGAATAGCAAAGCTCTTCAAGAAGCTGGGGTGGATTACTTAGCCATAGGTTCAGGATTGTTGAAAGGAGATTTTGATGAAAATTTTAAAAAAATTCGCAGAACTCTTTCGGCCTAATAAACTTCCGGAAACTGTAACTATCAAACAAGTAGCAATCTTTGGTTATGCTGATGCTCCGGAAGATGGTGAGCTTTATGAAAGCGTCGTTGCGGTTAGTAAAAGACTAGCCGAGGCCGGTTATGTAGTGGTGGATGGCGGAGGGCCAGGAGTGATGAGAGCTGCTACCGTCGGGGCCAAACAGGGTGGGGGCGAGGTGCTTGCGGTAACTCTTCATCCCAGAGACATGACCCATTTTGAGGGTCGAGATCCGAAAAATATTTTTGACAAAGAGATCAAGACAACAACTTATATCGAACGAACCTTGACTCTTATGGAGCAAGGACAGGTATATGTGGTTTTCAATGGAGGGACGGGCACGATCTCGGAATTTGGCATGGCCTGGGGGTTGGCGCGTCTTTATTTTGGTCACCATAAGCCGCTTATTTTATATGGCGATTTCTGGCATGAAATTACTGATGCTTTCCGCAAGAATATGCTGCTCCGGCCGGAGGAGTTAAAAGTCTTTAAAATTGTCAGCTCCGCCGACCAAGTTCTTGAGGCTATTGAACAGTTTAAGCAAGAATTAGCAGCCGGAAAAAGCGCGAATATTGAGCCAACCAGAGAATCTGATTCTACTAAACCAGAGGTTATTCATACCAAAACTTGATACACTTAATATATGCTAACTGCCCAGGAGTTTATTGATCTCGAACTAAAGGCAACTCAAATCCGTCAAAGTGTTATTAAAATGTTGCTGGCAGCTGGATCAGGTCACTCGGCTGGTCCTTTGGGGATGGCGGATATCTTCACCGCTTTGTACTTTCATATCCTAAAGATTGATCCCAATAATCCCCAAAAACCAGATCGGGATAGATTGGTTTTATCCAATGGACATATCTGTCCAGTTTTATATGCAACCTTGGCCCACCGTGGTTTTTTTCCGGTTGACGAGTTGAGTACCTTACGCAAGCTAGGTACCAGGTTGCAGGGACACCCCCACCGTGAGTCGCTGCCAGGGCTTGAAACTACTTCCGGACCGCTTGGTTCTGGGTTGTCTCAGGCAAGTGGTATGGCACTGGCCGCCCGAATGGATCAGGCCTCCTGGCATACCTATTGCTTAATGTCTGATGGTGAGCATGATGAAGGAAATACCTGGGAAGCCGTGATGTTGGCGGGAAAGTACAAACTGCATAATCTGACTGCGATTATGGATCGTAATAATATCCAGATTGATGGATTTACCGAGGAGATCATGCCTTTAGAAAACATTAGGGCAAAATACGAGGCCTTTGGCTGGACCGTCATCGAAATCAATGGTCATAATATGCAGGAGATTATCGACGGAGTAGAGCGGGCTAAGGTTATCTTTGAGAAACCAACCATGATTATTGCTCATACCATCCCGGGTAAGGGAGTAGACTTTATGGAAAACAAGTTTGAATGGCACGGTAAACCCCCCAACGCTAAAGAAGCTAAAATAGCCTTGCACAAGCTACGAACTTTGGCAGGAAAGATCAGATCGGAGCATGAATGATTAATCAACAAGCTCATTTAAATCCAAAATTATTTGACCAAGATATCGAAAAGGTACCTACCCGCGATGGCTTTGGAGAGGGGTTAGTCTTGGCAGGGGAGAGCAGTCCCAATGTTGTCGCTCTTTGTGCCGACCTCACCGAATCTACCCGTATGCAAAGCTTTAGAGACAAATTCCCAGAGCGTTTTATTGAAGTAGGTGTGGCGGAACAAAACTTAGTAACAGTCGCCTCTGGGTTGGCGGCAGCCGGGAAGATCCCCTTTTGTGCTTCGTATGCGACCTTCTCTCCTGGACGAAACTGGGAACAAATTAGGACGACTATCTGTTATAACGACCAGCCGGTTAAAATCATTGGTTCTCATGCTGGAATCTCTGTTGGTCCGGACGGAGCTACTCATCAGGCCCTAGAAGATATTGCTTTAATGCGGGCTCTGCCGAATATGGTAGTGATAGTGCCGATGGATTCAATTGAAGCGAAAAAAGCAACGATGGCTATTGCCGCCACTAAACAACCTAGCTATCTCAGGCTTTCTCGAGATAAAACTCCGGTCATTTCCACCGAACAAACTCCTTTTCAAATTGGTAAAGCCGAAGTTTTAGCTGAGGGTAAGGATATAGCCATTATCGCCTGTGGTCAAATGGTCTATCAAGCCTTGCAGGCAGCCGAACAAATGAAAGAGCACAATATTTCTGTTCGAGTAATTAATTGCCACACCTTAAAGCCTTTAGACGAAAAAACCATTCTGGAAGCGACAGATGAATGTGGAGCAATCGTGACAGTTGAGGAACACCAGGTTACCGGTGGATTAGGCGGAGCGGTGGCCGAGTTGGTCTGCCAAAAGTTTCCAGTACCTATGAAGATTGTGGGGATAGCTAACCGCTTCGGAGAATCAGGAGAGTCCGAGGAACTGCTGGAAAAATTCGGATTAACGACCAAAGAGATTATACACGCGATTACGACGGTTTTGCGCATGAAGCCGACCTAACCCTCCTATTGTGATACGATGATAAAAGAAATGGAAAAGCCAGAAATTGTCATTTTAGGAGCGGGTTTTGGGGGGGTACGTACTGCGCTAGACCTGTCTAGTCGTCTTCCTTTCGCCCTGATCACTATTATCAATCAATCTCCTTTTCACTGCTACTCCCCCGATCTCTACGAAGTAGCTACGGCTTCTTTTGATGCCACTAAGGTAAGTCAGGAGGCCCTGGTAGCGGCTATCAACTTACCATTAGAGCAGATATTTGGCACCCGTAAAAATATTTCATTTCTGGTTGACTCAGTTAACTCGGTTGACCTGGAAACAAAATCAGTTCTGACAGGAACTAAAAGCCTAAGCTATAATTATTTAGTTATCAGCTTGGGGAGTACCACCAATTTTTTCGGAATTGAAGGCACAAAAGAATATGCCCATCCCTTAAAAACGACAGAAGATGCTTTGCGTTGCCGGTCAGACCTAGAAAAAGTTTTTAGTCAAACTGACAAACCGACCCGGGTGGTGGTGGCGGGAGGGGGGTTTAGCGGAGTAGAGTTGGCTGCAGAGATGAGCTTACTCCCACATCCGCACTCGGAAATAGTTCTTTTAGAAGCTTTGCCAAGTATCTTGACCGGCATGCCGGAATGGTCACAGGCAGAGGCGTTACATCGGCTGGAAAAACTAGGCGTTCAAGTAAGGACAGGGAATATGATTACCAAAATTGACGAAAAGCAAATTTACTGCCAAGACAAGGAACCGCTGGGATATGATTATTTAGTTTGGACCTCCGGGGTGCTCGCTGCAAATTTGAATGGGGCGATTAAAGGAGTAGAATTTACCAAAAAAGGACAGATCCACACCTCAGCTTGTTTGAACCTTGCAGGTCACCCGGAAGTTTATGTTGTTGGGGATATGGCTGAATATATTGACGAGACCAAAAATACTCCCGTTCCTCCGGCGGCCTGGTCGGCTATTAGCGAAGGAAAGGTGGCAGCTTTGAATATTGAACTCGCTATCAAAGGCAAGCCCTTAAAAAAATACAGTCCTCCCTACCCGTCTTTTGTTGTAGCAGTAGGTGGAAAGTATGCCTTGACCAACGTCTTTGGTTTAGAAATGACAGGTCTTTTGGTCTGGTGGTTAAAGCAGCTGATCACGATACACTATTTGTTTTCCATCTTACCGGTTAGAGCAGTATTTTCAATCTGGTGGAAGGGGTTAAAAGTATTTACCGTCCACGACCCTAAACGAGGAAAACATGTTTGACTTAATTTCTATTGGCGATTGTGTTATCGATACTTTTGTGCCTTTGACTGACGCAGAGATTGTCACTTCTTTAACATCGCATGAAACTTTATTGGGACTGCGTAGTGGCGACAAGGTTCCGGTCGGACAATCTGTTTCGATGGTAGCTGGGAATGCAGCCAATAATGCAGTTGGTGCCAGCCGCTTGCAGCTAAAAACAGCAATTTATACCAATGTCGGCCGCTTGGATGACGATAAAGATGATGACAGAATTAAACTAAAATTAAAAAAAGAAAAAGTCGATTTAAGATATGTAGTAGAAACAGACGACCTACCATCTAACCATAATATTATCTTAGATTACAAAGGTGAGCGGACTATTTTGGTCCATCACCAACCCTGGAAATTTAATTTACCCAATCTCGATGCTACGAAATGGGTTTATCTGACCTCACTTGCACCAAGCTTTATTGACTCACCTCTAATGGAACAGTTAGTTAGGTATTTGGATCAAACAGGTGCAAAAATGGTTTTTAATCCGGGTACTTTTCAGCTTAAGCATGGGGTAAAAAAATACCCCCGAATACTGAACTCGACGACGCTGTTTATTGTTAACCTGGAGGAGGCAAAACTTATTTTAGGGTTTAATCGAATGGAAGATATCGCACCTAAAAAATTACTCAAAGGAATCGCCGACCTAGGACCGAAAATGGTAATAATTACTGACGGACATAAGGGTTCTTTTGGATTTGACGGCGAAGATTATTGGAAGCTAGGTATTTTTCCCACCAAACTAAAACAGATGACCGGAGCTGGAGATGCTTATGCCACAGGTGCCTTGGCCGGGATATTTTATGGTGAGGATTTGCCGGAGGCGATGCGTTGGGGGGCAGCCAATGGAGCAGCGGTGGTTGAACAGATTGGGGCCCAAACGGGTTTACTCACCTACGAAGAGATGATAGGCAGACTCAAGCAGAACCCCGAGATCATCGCGAAGGAGCTAAAATAATGGATCTTGCTCAATTTACTAAAAACGGCAATTTCTTAATGCTGGCCTTTGACCACAGGGGTAGTTTTAAGAAACTAATGAATCCCCAGAATCCGGATCAAGTTAGCGACCAACAAGCAGTTGCCCTAAAGAGAGAGGTTATTGCCAGTGTCCAAGATCAATTCAGCGCTCTGCTCATTGACCAAACAATTGGACTTCCCGCTTATGTAAACAGGACAAAACCATTTTTACTTCCGGTAGAGGAGTCGGGTTATACCGAGAAGTTGGGAGAACGAATTACCGAGATAGAATTTAGTGTCGATGATTTAAAGTCTGACGGCGCTCAGGGAGCAAAGATACTACTCTATTTTAATCCACATGTACTAACCGCCAAGATCCAGCTGCATACTGCCAAGCGGGTTTTACAAGAATGTCAAAAGAAAAATTTCCCATTATTTTTAGAGATTAGAGCTTATAAGCCAGATACAGGAGATAAGCTGGGGAGAGACCTCACTAGCTTAGTCTTAGATTCAGTAAAGATGTTTTTAGATAGTGGCATTAAGCCCCATGTTTGGAAATTGGAATATCCAGGTAGTAAAGAGGCATGTAGCAAAATCACCCAAATGGTAGGAGATACTCCCTGGATCATTTTAACCAAGGGCGCTTCCTTCGAAACGTTTGTCGAACAGTTGAGAGAGGCGGCTAGTGTAGGCTGCAGGGGGTTTTTGGCAGGAAGGGCAGTTTGGCAAGAAGTTGGGAGCTTAGAGGGAGAGGCTAGGCATAAATTTTTGCAAGAAACCCTCCCCTATCGATTTAGGACAATTTGTGAAGTATTTAACTAGAGTCTTTGGCGATGTGATCTAAGGAATACTCAAAAGTAGCATCGGTTTTTTTGTGAGGATTAAAGATATTTGTGGGATCAAAAATATTTTTTAACTGTTTAAATAATCCATAGACCTCTTTGCCATACATGGTTTCTAAATACGGCCCCCGGACTAACCCGTCATTATGCTCTGCGCTCATTGACCCGCCATATTCAAAGACTAAATCATAAACTTTTTTGCCTAGTTCTTGAATAATCCCCCGAGACTTAGGGTCGGTTAAATCCATTAGCGGGATGATATGAAAATTACCGTCTCCGATATGTCCAGCCATGGTATAAATTAACTCGTACTCACTCATTAATGCCCTCAGTTTTGGCAGGAACTCTGGTAAGACATCAGGACGCACAATTATATCATCAATAAATGGAGCGGTTCGGCGATGGGGAGAATGTTTTCTTAAGAGATTAAAGCTCTCTCTTCTGACAACCCAATACTTCCGGGCATCTTCGGGGTTTTGAGTAATACGGTCGTTAAGCTTAAACCCGGCTACCGCCTGCCTGGCGGCGGCGGCTTTACCAAGTGCCTCCGCATCGCTTTCGCCGGTAAACTCTGCAAGCAAAACAAGCTTAGGCAGCCCTCCGGTCATAGTCATCCACATCTCCGGTAAAAACTGAAAGCCTAGAGAAAAAAGATTTTTTGGCCCAAAGACTTTGATGATTTCAGGTAAAAACTTCATGGCGAACTTCATGGTGTAGTCATCGTATGATTCAAAGCTTTCGGGTTTATAGCGCAGGATAGCGTTCACAATGTTCGAGAGATTATCTAAGTTCTTCATGAAGATCACCAGCATTCGGGAATGTGTTTGGGGTTTAACTAACTTGAGAGTGGCTTCGGTGACCACTCCCAATGTACCCTGGGAGCCGACAAAAGCTTTAGAAAGGTCGAAAGTCTCTTTGTCCCAAATCTCCCAGAGCAAATATCCGGTGGCATTTTTATGAGTCTTCGGACGGGCAGCTTGAATGGCGTCAAAGTGGGTATCAACCAACCCAAAAACCTCACGATAAAGTTTACCCTCAGCGTTTTTTTGAGACATCTTTTGATCCAGCTCGGATTTATTTAAAGCTTCAAAAGTATATTCGTTGCCATCCGATAAAATCGCCTTTAATGATCGTACATAATCCTTGGTCTGGCCATAAAACAGAGTCTTCTCCCCTGCCGAGTTATTAGCCACCATTCCTCCGATGGTATTTAATTCTCGGGAGGCGGTATAACAGGGGAGCAACAAGTCGTGTTTGAGGCTCTCTTTTTCAAAATCCCGATAAAAAACTCCGGGTTCTATGGTTGCAAAGTCTGCGCCTATTTCTTTGATTTTATTAAAATATTGAGTCATCTCCAGGATAATCGAATCATTGATTGCCCCACCGCCCATGTCTGTTCCCGCTGACCGGGGGGTTATAGAGAGTTTTTTCTCCGGATGAGCGCTGATATATTTGATTAATGCTTTAATATCCTCTACCCCGTGTGGATAAGCGACTAAAGTCGGGCGGATATAAAAAAGGGAAGCATCTTTGCTGAAAGCAGTGAGAGTCTGGTCATCATCAAGTAGCTCGCCTTTAAAGAATTCCTGAAGATCAGCTTTGAGGGACATCTAATTTTTAGTGTAGCACTTAATGGACAAACACTCGAGTGCCTGGATTGTCTTCAGTGGCCCGCACCGCATTTTGACCCTCAGGCACAACCGGACCGGCCCATTCGAAGATATCGGCTGCATTTGCCAAAGGCTCATTAACACAACCGTGAGACATCGGGTGTCCAAAGTTATTATGCCAGTAAGCTCCGTGAAGGGCGTAACCCTTATAGAAGAACATATTATTTGGTACGTTGGGCAGGTCATAAAATGTACCTAACTCTTTTTTCCCTCCGGTCATCCGTTGATATCGGGTTTTATACCAGATACTAAAGTCTCCTTTGGGGGTGCGGCCCCATAAACCACTGGAGATGGGAAATTCTTTCACGACCTTGTTTCCTTCCCAGGCCCGAACCAGCTGTTCGTCCAAAGAGACTTCAATCCATTTATCTTCTCCGGCGGTGTTTTTGGTACCTAAAACTGCGCTACCTGCTAACTGATGAGAAATATTTTCGGCCAGGGAAGTTTTCGGATAATCTACCTCTTCTCCGTTAAAAAAAGCCAGGTTAGCAGATTCGTCAAAGTTACCGTTTGACTTAGCGACATCTGCCTCGTTACAGCAAGATAATGTAGTATCCCCGGAAAGATGAAGAGCATAGAGGATTCGTCGTTTAACAGGGAGGTAAGTGAATGCTCCTATCACCACTACAACAATTAACAAAAAGGGCAGAAACTTTGTCATCTTTATATATTGTGTAAGATCGAAGCTTCCTCCGTCAAGTACCATTTGGATAGGATATAATGAGTTTTGCATGCGAAAATTGTTAGTCGCTTTAGGATTATGTAGCATCGCCCTGATAGCAGGATTATTTGTCCCACAAGTCCAGCCCAATGCCCTGGTTTCACCGGTCTTTGGTCAGATTTCGATTGCCGACAATCTTTGGCTTCCCGAAGTACGGGCCTCCGAAGAGTCTGGTCCGACTCTGACTGCCAGGTCAGCTTTTTTTGTGGATACCCAAACCGCCCAGGTGCTTTTTGAGAAAAACAGCCACCTACGTCTACCGATTGCCTCGCTGGCCAAGATCATGACGGTAATTGTGACATTAGAAAATAAGAAATTTACCGATCAGGTAAGCATCTCGAATCGTGCCGCCGAGATGGAGCCGGATAAAATGCTGCTTATTGGAGGAGAGAGCTTAAGCGTGGAAGAATTGCTGGATGGAGTATTTCTGGTCTCGGCCAACGACGCTGCCGAGGCTCTGGCAGAAGCCGTTACCGGGCAAAGAGATGACTTTATACCATTGATGAATCTTAAAGCCAAGCAGCTGGGGATGAAGGACACCCTGTTCATAAATCCAACAGGGTTAGAAGAAGACGGCGCAGAACAGTTTTCCAGTGCGTATGATGTCGCCTTGATGTCCAGGTTTGCCATCCAAAAATGGCCTCATTTAGTGGATATTTCATCCCGAGAGCACATCCTTTTTGATAAAACACCAACTCACCAAGACTACGATTTGTATTCCGGTATTAATCTGCTTTCAACTTACCCTGGAGTGGTGGGGTTTAAGACCGGTTTTACTCCGGAGGCTGGACTGACTTTGGTAACACTTGCCAGAAAACAAGGTAAAGAAGTTTTAGGAGTGCTGCTTGGTTCGACCAATCGTCGCGATGATGCCCGGACTCTCTTAGACTATTCTTTTACCAAGTTAAGTATCCAATGATTTTATTTTTATATCTTATCATTCTAGTATTTGGATTTATTATTCCGCTGCTTTTTGCCATCTACGGAGTGTTTTGTATTATTGTCGATTTTACAGGAGCTCCTTATGTTCCCACCTCTCAAAAAATTCTTGAAGAAATACTGGAAGGAGCCAAGCTTAAAAAGGGTCAGCAATGGTTGGAGCTAGGTAGTGGAGATGGACGAGCGACCAGACTAGCGGTCCGGCGTTACGGGGTAGCAGGAACAGGGATCGATATACATATTCCATTAATTTTCTATTCTCGGTTACTAGCTCGTTTGCAGAATTTAAAGAATATTCATTTCAGAATTCAAAATCTTTTTTCAACAGATCTCAGAAATTACGATGTTATTTTTATGTTCTTACTTCCGGTTACTTTGAAAAAGCTTTGTGCTAAACTGGAAAAAGAGTGCAGCAAGGGGACTCTGGTTATTTCTCATGGATTTAGAATTCTAGGGTTTGAAAAGTATTTGGTCATAGTTCAAAAGAGAAAACTATTTCCAACCTATTTTTATAAATTATGATTTATCCCAAACTTGAATTTCCAAAACTTAATAAACGTCCTTTTTTCTATACCAACTTTGTCACAACCATCGATGGCAAGGCTCAAGTGCTCCACCCCGACCCTAATCCTTATTGGCCAATGGGAAGTAGTGTAGATTTCGACACGCTGCTCGATCTTCGGGCTAGAGCAGATGTTTTGGTACATGGACGTAATACTGTTGGTGGTGTTATCAAACGAACTGACGAAGAACGGTTCAAACAAAAAAGAATTTACTATCAAAAGCCCAAGCCTTTAATATATGTAGTTGTCACCTCCCATCCTGATGACTCCTTAGTAGAATATTTAACCGATTCCAAAACCAGACATATTGTGGCCACTACAGGTGAAGCGGAAGTTTCCGAAAAATTAAGTGCAGTTGCGGACATAGTTCGTTTAGGAAAAAATAAAGTAGATATCCGAAAACTTTCCAAGTATTTATTTAATAAGGGATACAAAGAAGTATTGGTCGAAGGAGGGCCTCATTTATTGGGGGATTTTATAAAAGAAAATTTGATTGATGAAGTTTTTTTGACCATAGCACCGAAGATTATTGGCGGAGAGATTGGGAAGACTATCACTATGGTTGAAGGGAACTTGCGTCCTCCAGACAAAGTTATGAATTTAGAAATTATAGAGATGCATCAAGTTGAAAATGAAGTCTTCCTCCGCTACCGAGTTAATCATTAACTCCTATTATTATACCAGGCCTATAGTTTGACTTCCCTACCCTCTTAATCCCTGAGTTCAAAGTGTAAGTGCAACGATTAAGAGTTTGATA
>MFDD01000013.1 GCA_001776775.1 Candidatus Daviesbacteria bacterium RIFCSPHIGHO2_02_FULL_43_12 | reverse complement strand
CTGCCGGAGCTGGTGCTGCTGCCGGAGCTGGTGCTGCTGCCGGAGCTGGTGCTGCACGAATTATACCAGGCGCTACCGCGCCCGGTGTGCCGGCAGAAGAAGTTGCAGAAGAAAGGGGGGCTCCAGTTACCACTCTCTGAATAACCACTTTCCCGCTGGTAGGGTCAAACTCAGTAATAGCAAAAGCTACAATTGAATTCAGCTGAACTTCGATGGGGCCTTGCTTAAGTTGTTCTTGAAGTTCACTAGGTGTATAGTAATTATTTAGTGCTCTCATTCCCGTATCAGTAAGAGTACCTGTAGATATTTCCACAGTACTACCATTGGTCATCCACCTGATCCCTACACTTCCCTGCCTACTAACTGGATCTATATTGTCAGCAGTAGAAACCTGAACTTGAGCTGGAGTGTCTATGTCAGCAAAAACTTTAACTGATTGACCTGGCGCTAGAGGTATTCCTACCGGCTTGAGTTTTGCTGGGTCATTTAGCCACTCTAAAGGAGGCTTAGTTATATCTATGGACGGGATGCGCAATAAGTCAACCCTCTCGAAAACTTTCTGCTCCGTGGTTCCATCAGGATTAGTTACTGTTCCTACAAGACGATCGCCTTGTAGTTCAATGACAGTTACCGGAAACGCACCATCTCTGGTATAGACAACACTTGCAGGAGCTAGTGGTTTAATCCCAACTCGATATATCTGACTCCAGACAACAGAGGTATCTTCTCCTCGATCATTTATAATTCTCGCAAGAATAGATGGAAGAGACACGTCAGGACTGACATAACCAGCCTTGATGGGGCTGTCTGCCTTGTAGGTCTCGATTAAGACAGATGCTCCTGGCTCAAGCGGAGGCAAAGGCTCCGGAGTAAAAAGATCTCTGTCTAAAACAATCTCTCTCTGATAAGGATCGCTATTTAAAGTAATTCTGACGTTGTGGCCTTCTACTGCTACTACTTTGACCTGATATTCTGCTACGCCCAAGGTGTATAAAGTATCTCCAGGTTGAATTTCTCTATTCTCAGGAGCACCCGCTACAGCCTCGACAGCTCCAGTACCTCCAGTCGGTGAGCCTGGGCTCACTGTTATGATCTTAAAACCTGGATTAAGTTCAGCAAATGGCTGCCAAAACTTTTTATCTTCACCTAAAAGATACTGAGCTGTGCTATCTCCTCCTGTCTTAACCAACCGCAGGCAGTGATTAATTTGCTCACCAACCGCCTCACGAACCGACTCGGGGTTTAGAGAGACCCAACCTGGAGTAACAATATCTAATCCAAAATAATTACCCAAGCTTCTAGCTTCGTCATAGGTCAGTGCACGACCACTTGCTTGCACTTCTTGAACTCTTCTTTGTGCTCCAGCCAAGGTATCCTGCACAGTAGCTGCCACCTCAGCCGGAGCAGCAGTGTTAAAACTATCGCGGTACACGCTATTTAAGGCTATCTGGTCCACAGTTCTTGGCTCTGATCCTGCTAGATTAGTAACTGAAAATCTCCCCATGGTAGCTTGGGCTACTCTGGCGACCGAACCGTCATTCAAGCGGACAATATCATTGACCCGAACCCCCATTGGCCGTTCTTCGGAAGGAAGCATTGTAAATTCTAAGGGGTTAAAGGAGGGAAGGGTAGCCTCTCCGAAATTTCTATCAAGGACTCGGATATTGCGGGGATCTGAGGCATCTACTATAGTCAGGGTTCCTCCACCAGTATCAACTAGAACATCTCCCGGAAGTAAGCTCGAAGTTAGCTGGTTATAGTTAAACTTCGCTTCTGTTGGAAATTCTGCTATGACTCTATTTACTGCCTCTTGCCCAAAAATTTGCCAATGATTTATATTAGTCCAACGCTGACGTAGAGGGTGAGTTGCTGGCAGGAGACGAATTCTCTGCAACAGGGCATTCTCTACCTCTGTTCGTCTTTGCCCCGTACCTAAGCTAGCCCCAAGACCCAAATCTTGAGCTAACATATCGACTCCAATCTCACTGATAGCACCGTGTTGAGCTATCAAATAACGCCGGCTGTTTTCTACAAAGAGGAGGTTTTCTGCTGCCGTTACTTGTTCAGGTGTCAAAGTGGATTCTGCTGCTTCTTGACCCTCAACTCCTTCATCGGGAGGGGTCGTCCCCGGAGCCCCAGCAGGGGTCGGAGTTGAAGCAGCGGCGGGCGCCCGAGGTGCCCATGAATTGATCACATTGATATAGCCAAAAAGCATTGGTCCAATCGACCGATTCTCTGTTAAAGGTTTCAGCAGGGCGTCTATTCGAGTTTGATCTAAAGAGTTATAGACATTAACAAATCTTTGGGCCATCTGGGCTCTAAATTCTTCAAAAGGCATGGCTCTTTCTGCATCAGTACGCGCATTTTCATCTTGGAAACCCCGTTCAGCCTCCGACTGATCATCTTCGCCTGCATCCATATGCCGCTCAGTATATTCAACCAACGGATATACAATGGCTGCTTGCTGAAGCTGTTCTAAATATGGAGCCCTCTCTCCCCATTCGGTTTGGATATTAGCCTGGGCTTCTGGTGATAAGCGGTCAAAAGCCCGACCGGCCCTGACCTGGAACCTGACCATAAATTCAACTTGGGAGAGGGCTCTCTCGGTATCTGATAGAGCATTTGCTTGTTGAAACTCGCGGTTATAGGCCAGTATGTTATCAGTCCCGACCAACCCTTCATAATAAGCTCTGGCACTTTGGAGAAGAGCTTCGGGTGTTGGCAAAGTCTCACCCTTTAGTATGTTATCTAGATTTAGTACTTCTTGACCTTTTGAGGTAGGCGGCTCAGGAGGCTCTGGGGGTCCCCCAGCTCTGGCAAGCTGCCAAAGCTCCTGACGAACCTCTCTGTCTGCCTGCTGATAATTTGGATCTTCGGGACCCACCCCTCTAGCTGCCACCCGGCGGGCTACCTCGGCGTTAAACCTGTCCCACGCCTCGGCAGGAATATCAGCGTGTGCCGGATTGTCGGGGTTGACGAATTGATCAAAATCTCCCTCTTCTTGGGCATGTTTCAAAATAGAGGCAGCTCCGGAATAAGCCGCTTGTATCTCTGCTTGTCTCTTATCAGCTTCGGACTCTGGCTTATAATCTTCACTTAAAGCTTTGATAGCTATATTCATAGAGGCAACCTGATAGGGAACGAGCGGTTCCCCGCCAGGCTCTGATACACTAGATAAAGCCACCGCTCGAAGGGACGAGAGAGCATCTCGGATTCCCACTTCAAGCTGGGTCCTGGTTAGAGGAGTTCCTTCTGGCGTAAGCGGGGGGAGATCTAAAAGCCTAGCTATTTGGTTCAGGTCTGCTTTACTCGCTGGCCTGCTTAGATCTCCTGTTAAATCATTTATCCTCCTCCTCACCATATCCAAATCTGATCTGGCTTGCTGCGGGGTCATGGCAGGAGCAGCTTCCGTAGATCTTGCTGCTTCCGGTTGCTCGGGTAGGGTTTCTGGTAGTCCTAAGCTTTTACGCCACATCTCGTAGGGAACACCTAGAGTGCCGGCAACAGCCTCAGTCTGTAGCTGGGCCTTGAGGGTCTTATCTTTTATTTCTGGGTATAGTTTAGCCACTGCTTCCGAAATAACCCGAGCACTAAAATCCTGAGATACTTGGTACTCATAATTTCCAAACCTGGGATCACGTGTGACTCGATCAGCAACCCCTAAGTTGCGAGCTGCAAATTGTAAAGCTTGACGACCCATGCCCACATCGCCCAATATAAAAGGTTCTAGCTGTTGATAAAGACCTTGCAGAATCGGTTCAGCAACTTGTCGCCTCACCTCATCTTCTGCTCTTAACGCCTCTCTATAGGCAGCCTCTGCCTGCGGAACACTAGAGCTAGGGTCTATACTGCCTTGGGCGGCAGTGAGTCGCTTTTGCGCTTCAGCAGATCTGGCCTGTGCTTGGATATATTCCTGCCTCAACTTTGCTCCATCTTGATCAGGAACTTGACCAGTATCTTCAGGAGTAGCAACAGGTGCAGCAACTGGACCTGTTACGGCCGCTCGGGGTGGCTCAGCTGGAGGTTGTGGGGTTAATCTAGCCAGTTCCGTTGCTGCGGCGGCTTCTTCTGCTGCGGCTTTGAGTTCGACAGCTCTAGCCTGTTGGTATCTACTATCCATCGTATAGAGCCCTCTTGCAGTATTCATAGCAACCCTTCTCGCTTCCTGCGCAGCCCTATATTTCCCCACAGCTTGAGCATGTCGCTGCTCTGCCGCTGCCCTATCAGCTGCAGAGACTTCCATTCTTTTGGCACCCTGATCAGCAGCGTTAGCAGCGTCCGTTACTTTGGCAGAAGGAGTTACCAGGCTAGCAGCAGCTTGGGAAACTTGTTCGTCTGAAACTTCCTCAACCTGAGCTAATTGATCGACTAAATCATTAAATTCTTGATTCTTGCTCGCTACTAACTCTTGAAAAGCCTGCTCGGGATCGGGTTTTCCAGGAAAGACTTCAGCTTTTTGGGCGAGAGTAGCTCTAACTTTATGTTGCAGGAGAAGAGCTCTTTGCCTAAACTTGCCTGCAGGGGTTTTATCTAGTCTGTCTTTTTGAGCTGAGGAACCACCATTTTGGTAATCTAGATCGTTGACTGCTTTTGCTTGTTCTGCTGCTGAATCATCAATTCGAGCATCTTCGTGTAGCCTATTGGCCTGACCAACGCCAGCATCGACAATTTGGCTAATTTTCACCTCATGAGAAAGTACACCTGCCCGATGAGTGCTTAACTCTTGGGCAACACCAGCGAATAAACTTTTAAGTTGAGTTACAATTTTAGTTGCTTCGGTCGCATCTGTTGCATTCACTGCTTGGCTCATTAGCTGTTCTAAAGTCGCCCTTTGGCTAGCGATGTTATAGTCTGGGGAGACACCAAGGGTGTTTAGTGAATTAGAGAGTTGTCGAACTTCCGGCCCAAGCTCATCTAACATGCGTTGGGCAGTAGAGCGAAGATTCTGATTAAGTTCTCCGCCAGTTAGTATATTTGTGGCTAGTCGAGCCCTATCGGCCAAAGGAGGAATTCCGTCAAGAGCCTCAACAGCCAAGCGCGATCCATACAGCTGAACTTCTAAACCAGCAACCTCAATTGTCCCTTTTTCCTCTAATTCTTTAACTACTGCATAATCAGGTTCTATGGCTAACTTTTTGTCATTTGCCTGTAGATCTTCAGCTTTTTGCTGGACGTCAGTGAAGCGTTTAATAGCCTCTGAGGCTAAACCGAGCCTTTTTTCGGAAGGTCCTGATTTTTCATCAGTTTTTGGAGGTGCTTTTAGAGCACCAGTCTCTGTAGGGTCTGGACGATCCCCCTCTGTTGGGTCAGTGGCCATATATCCAGTATAGGAGAGGCTTTTCTACTGGTCAATGCAGAAGATGCTATAGGTTGCACGCTTCACTTAACTTAGCCTCAAGAGGTCTGAGTAGCTGAAGATGACTGGTCCTGATTTGCTATTTCATCACGAGAATCTTCAATATTACCCAAATAAAGTTCCCGAAATTCCATCATCGCTTCGGCAAAACTTTCCACGGCATTAGGGATATTCTCTTTGAGGTATTCTTCCAACTCTTGGCGGGATTTGCCATCCTCGGCCATTTTGGTAAAGACTTTTAGCTGATCGGGGGTGAGCTTTTCGACAATCCGGGATAAAATAAAAGTATCCAGCCTGGTATATAACTCCTCGATCAGATCATCCCTCATTTGTCCCTCGAGGGTGGCGATTCCGGCATCTTCAATAATTGACTCTAAGAATACCCGAACTTCCTGAGGAAGTTGAGCAGCTAAAGATGGACCCTGGGACGAGCGCGGTTTGGTCGGAGACTGGGATGAATCCATAAAAATAGTATGTCACTAAAGACTTTACTTTTCAACCCTTTAAATATTATTTGACCCAAAGACTTATAGTTCTTGACAGTAGGCTATAGATTTGATAAAATTCTAGCCAATGGAAATTCATTCAAGAGGACTTACTCGTCGAGGTGCAACCGGACTGCTGGCTATGGCTGGAGGAGCTGCTTTAGCTGGATGCCATGAAGCCAGTTTTTTTGACGGAGCTAACGCTGAACCTTATCGCACTGCACCAGACACACGTAATACAGTGATCACCAGAGATTTTAGAACCGCTCCGGTAGCAGATTATGTTTGGAGACCCCCTTTTTCCGACACAAACTGGAAAGCCCTAAGCGCAGGATTAACCCGATTTGAGGGTGCAGCTCATGTTAATGATTTCTGGCAAGGAAACCTGACCCTTATGACAGATAGAGACCTCACGGACCCGGAAAAAGGACGAAAGTGGCTCGCTTTTGCTGAGACAATCGAAGGCAGATATCCACTATTTGTAGAAGCTCCTGCCGAAGCCCGTACCGCAAGAGAAGTTTTAGGAGAAAGAGGTCTCAACCAAAGAGATTGGCATAGAGCAACTTTACGTTTTCCAATTTCCAGACCTGTACCGCTTCTTCGTTTAGGCAGAGCCTTAAATGACTGGATCGAAGCGCACCGAGGCCTCCGATTGTATCTTGTACAGTCCGACCCTGCTAATAAGACTGAAGTTCCAGCTACTCGCCGGATTATTCAAGTTCATTAAGCTGAGGCTGTTTCAGCTGCCCCCTTGGCAGCTTGTTTACCAGTTACTCTCGTCTTTTCCATTCCATAAAACTTAGTCCTATCACCCCGGAAGACCAGGTCGATCTCTCCAGTCGCCCCATTACGATGTTTCTGAATATCCAGTTTGACCTGCTCAATATTTTCCGGATCCTCTCTGTAGATAAACATCACCACATCCGCATCTTGTTCAATCGCCCCTGATTCCCGTAGGTCAGCCAGCTGCGGCTTACGGGTACCCCGAGACTCCACAGATCGAGATAGCTGAGATAGTGCTAACACTGGAACTTTAAGTTCCCGAGCCAAGTTTTTAAGGGATTGGGAGATCTCGGAAACTTCCTGAACCCGATTATCATTGAACCGGCCATTGCCACGAATCAACTGTAAATAGTCAACCACAATTAGCCGCAAACCATGTTCGGCCTGCAAACGGCGGGCTTTGGTGCGGATCTCCGCCATGCTAATCCCCGGGGTATCGTCAATAAACAGGGCCGCCTCGGCCAAAACCCCCATCGCATCGACTAGTTTGCTATGTTCATCGTCACTGACATTGCCCGTTTTTAGCTTCCAAGCATCAATATTGGCCTGACCCACAAGCAGACGATCCACCAGCTCTTCCTGGGACATCTCCAGAGAAAAAATTCCTACCGGCAATCCTGCATTGACCGCTGCGTATTGAGCGATGTTTAAAGCTAGGCTAGACTTACCCTGCCCAGGCCTGGCGGCCAGGATAATCAAA
This sequence comes from Candidatus Daviesbacteria bacterium RIFCSPHIGHO2_02_FULL_43_12, assembly GCA_001776775.1. Classification (GTDB taxonomy): domain Bacteria; phylum Patescibacteriota; class Microgenomatia; order Daviesbacterales; family UBA10151; genus HO2-FULL-47-45. Next base: position 37,582 of record MFDD01000013.1, on the reverse strand, counting down.
TTAGAATCCTGAAAACCAGCTAGCTTTTTGTCCAGATCTTTAAATCCTGTCGGCACTCCCCGCAGCTTACCAGAAGTTTTTTGCAGTTCATCCAAACGATCAAAGCTTTGTGCCAGGGCATCTTTAATCTGGATAAAATCTCGCTTGACGTTTTGCTGAGAGATGGCAAAAATAGATTGCTCGCACTCTTCAATCACATCAAAAATGGGAATGGTTTCATCGTAAGCCTCTTCGACAAATTTGGTGGCATCCGAGATCAGACGGCGACGGGTCGCGTGCTCTTTGACAATCCGGGCATAAGACACTACATGTGCCGCGGTTGGCACTCCGTTAACCAGTTCGGTCAGATAAGCTGGGCCTCCAACTCGATCCAAAGCATTGTCCTGACGAAGCTCCTCGGTTACCGTGACCAGATCGATGGGCTCTCTTTTTTCAAAAAGTTTTAAGATGGCGCTATAGATTTGGCCATGTTGCTCGCTGCGATAAAAGTCTTGGTCGGTTAAAATTTCGGCGATGTTGGCAATGGCATCTTTATCGATTAGCAAGGCGCCTAACAGAGACTGCTCCGCTTCGATATTTTGCGGAGGCAATTTGGAAGTTTTTAAAACTACATCGCTGGAGTGCGTTTTAAACTTAGAATCGGATATTCGTCTAGCCATTTATCTTACTTAACACCACTACCTGTGGTTCATCAGGCAGTTTGTCTTTAGTAATAGACAGCTTGCTGACTGGTTCCAGACTCTCGACCCCCATCTCTTTTAAGAAGCTGGCTACCCCCTCCAATGGATATTTAAGTCCCTCTACGCCGTAGTGCATTGGAATAATAATTCTCGGCTCCAACTGAGCAACGATGCTGCTTGCCTGCTTGGCAGTAATGGTATAAGTTCCTCCAACCGGAATCAATAAAATATCGGTGATACCGATCTCGCTCTCTTGGGCCTCGGTTAAAGCGTCTTGACCCAAGTCTCCGAGGTGCACGATATTAAGTCCGTCTATATATATGTTATAGATCGTATTTGCGCCCCTCTCTGCTCCGGCAACATTGTCATGGTAAGAAGCGATGCCGGTGACTGCCACTCCTTTGACTTCATACTCGCCAGGACCATTTAAAACTACCGGCGAACCTGTGACTGCAGCCTGATTATTATGGTCTGAGTGATTATGGGTGATCAAACAAGCATCGGCCTGCATATCTTTCGGAAGCTTTAAGCCGGTCTCGGTATTAAAAGGATCGATAATAATCGAAGAAGTCTTGCCCTTCAGCTTAAAACAGGCATGTCCTAGATAGTAGATCTCCATAGTCTCGAGTATAAACCAAAGGAGTCATAAGTTTCCAGAGTCAAGTTGCTAGATTTTTCTGCTGAGTTTCCTTGATTTTAGATTCTAGCGACTTGTCACCAATCCAAGCTCAGGTGTACTATGAAGGATACATGGAAGAGAAGAGGCGAGATATTCCTGGACATACGGTATTTCTAAGCTTAACACTGGTTTTTTTAGTCACGGTCGGCGTCTTTGTCGGATTGTCCTGGTATATCAATAAATCATTTCCCAAGCCACCTGAAGCTTTTTCATCTCCGGTAACTACGGGTCCAAGAGATCTGACTCTAAACGTTAACACTCCGGAGGACTTAAGTGTCGTCTTTGATAAACAGCTGACTATAGCGGGCCAAACCTTGGCCAAAGCGACGGTTGTGATATCGACAGAAGACGAGGACTTTGTGTCGATAGCCTCGGCAAAGGGAAGCTTTAGTAAAGATTTGATCCTCGTGCCCGGACTAAATACTATTACTGTCACTGTTTTAAACGATAGAGGCGATATAAAACAAACACTCAAAAGAATCTATCTTTCCGGAGAACAATTATGAGGAAGTTTATAGTTCATAATTCATGGTTCATAGTAAGTCGGTATATTTTTTATATCGCTATTTCCGTATTCTTCATCTTGCATGCTGAATTCATAGAGCTACCTTTCTTTCACCCGCTCTATCCGATTTATGCGGCAGAGTCGTCAGATTCGTCTCAGTTAATCAAACAAAAAATTGATGATCTAAAAAAAGAAATCGCCTCCAAAGCTGCCAAGATTAAAGAGGATATCAGTAAACACTTGCAGAATAAATTTATTTTAGGCCAAATAAAATCGTCTACTGACAAAAGTATTCTGGTCGAAGATAACAAAGCAGAAAAAGCGATCTTGATAAACGAATTTACTAGCTTTGTCAGAACCGATGGCACTAAAAAAGTCGATCCTAAAAACATCGTGGGCAACTTCGCTTTAGCCTTAGGAGAAATTGATGATAAAAACAATTTACTGGCTAAAAAAGTCCTTATTTCCGCCAGTTCCCCAGAGGTAGATAAAAAAGTTGTCCGGGGAACGATAGTCAGAATCGAAGCTAATCTACTGACTATTCGATTACGGGACGAGTCGACCGCCAGCGCCAAACTAAGCAAAAAAACCACCTTAATGTCAGCTAAAAGAAATGACCTGGGAGTCTCGGATATCCAGCCAGGTTCTTTAGTGATCCTGGTTAGCACTCAGCCTGATGAAACAGATATCGCTAGACTAGTTTATCTAATTAGCCAGCCAAAGCCCACGGCTTCCCCCGCGTCAAACGCGGCTACGCCTTCTGCTTCGGTAAAGGCTAAGAATTAATCTAAGGAGATAAAATCGACTTGACGGGTGACGGTATCAAAAAGAGCTATCCCTCTATCTTTAGTCGGAGCCCCTAAAGTTTTGCTGCAACAGCTCCCCGGATTGATAATTTGTGTCTCCCCGACTTTTTGCTCAAGGGGCCGATGAGTATGCCCCCGGAAAATCACATCATAATCTCCGGATTTAATTAAAGATTCTAGCAGAATCCCGTCATGACCATGACAGATCGCACACTCTAATCCTCCGACCTCAAAGGTCAGGTCATAGGTGTCATGAGACATATCTACCGGATATTCTCCACTCTCCACAACTAGCCGAATCTCCCGAATATCTTCTTCGGACTCGTTATTTCCAACCACAGCTTTAACCGGGATCTCTACCACCCGAGCCTTATCTATTAAATAGGTAAAAGTTTCCGGAGTTACAAAATCCCCACAGTGAATAATCAGGTCTACTTGCTTGGCCTCAAAAATCTGAAAGAATTCGTTAATCGCTGCTAGATCATCATGGGTATCTGAGATAATTCCAAGTAACATTCTTAAGTTCTCTGTTCTCAGTTCACAGAAATTGCTTCTTGTCTTGCCGTGAACCGTGAACTGTGAACCAATTACTTATTATCCGTTTTTCCCGAAAATAAAAACTGTTCGGCTTCGGAGCGGTCTTTGACCACATCTACAGCGCGCCAAAATCCGTCATACTTAAAGCCTAAGAACTTGTCCGGAGAGATCTTGGGAAAAGTTTCGGACTCATGATCCCCAACATTCGGAAGCATAGGTTCGACTTTGCGGTTAAAGACATAAATGCCGCCATTGATCCAATAAGGTAATTTGGGCTTTTCTTCAAACCCAATCACTTCGTCTTTATCATTGATTTTAACCACTCCCCACCTGGAAAGATAAGGGACTAACAACAAACTAACCAGGGCCTGTTTGCTTTCGTGACTCGCGATCATCGGAGAAAGGTCGAAATGGGTAATAATATCTCCATTGGTAACAATTACATTGTCTCCTTCGATAATATCGCTTTTAAAAGCTTGTTTGATAGCCCCACCACGACCGAGCGGTTTGTCTTCGATTGAATAATCCACCTTAACCCCTAACTTACTACCATCCCCAATGTATTCTTCAATTACTTCATGCAGGTAGCTGACAGTTAGGATGAAATTTTTGATACCCTGGGATTTGAGCCATTCAATCTGCCAAACTAGAATAGGTTTATCGGCTACTTCGACCATTACTTTAGGCCGATCGTTGGTGAGGGGGCGTAGGCGTTCTCCTTTGCCTCCAGCTAAGATAATTGCCGTATTTACCACGTCTTTGATTATTGCTTGTCAAGCTCTCCTTGTCAAGGAACAAGGACCTGCCTTTGTCTGTCCACCCTTGGGGTGGACAGACGTGTACTAAAAGTACTTGACAGAGGACTGAACTTATAGTAAACTACTTGTTATTAATAGCCAAAAGCGTTTGTACCAAAGTCACGACTTGGGAGCTGAGAGCCAAATACTCTACAGAAGGATATAGCTGTATAAAGAATATCAACCGCAATCTATCGCAAGATAAGAGCCGGACTAAGAGCCGTATATCGAAATGGTATATGGAACAAAGGATGGGACCGCGGGAGCGGTCTTTTTTTTACTAAAAAGACCTAACTGAGATAACAGTTTATTTCGGATACAACGAAAACTCTGTACTCGGTCGAAGTCATTCAGACTCCGAAAACAAGACTCTCGTTCCTTGTATCTCACATATGAGTTTGTGGGGTGCAGCGAACGGGAGTTTTTTAATGGAAAAATTATGAAAAAAGCAGATGCGACATTAGATTTAGCGAAAAGACTAATCTCTATTCCCTCATATGTAGGGGAAGATTGTGATGAGCAAAAAATTGGAGAATTTATATTTGATTACCTAAAGCAATTTAAATGGCTTAAAGTATCAAAACAAAGAGTTACTAAAAAGCGATTTAATATTATCGCCAAAGATGGATATCCTACTAAGATACTTTTTTGTGGTCACCTTGACACAGTACAACCTCGAGCAGGCTGGACTACTAATCCATTTCAGCCGACAGTCAAGAATAGAAAGCTTTTTGGGCTGGGTGCAACTGATATGAAAGGTAATTTAGCAGCTTTACTTTCTAATATCCCTCAGGCCGCACCCATCAAAGGAGTGGGCTTTCTTTTTTATATTGATGAAGAATACGACTTTTTGGGTATGAAAAAGTTTATTAAAGAATATAAAGATAAAATTCGTCCCAAATTAATGATCTCAGCAGATGGTGGAGACCTCTCTATTGGTTATGGATGTAAGGGGTTAATCGAAGTTTCGGGTAAAGTTCAAGGAATAAGTGGTCACGCTGCCAGACCCTGGACTGGCAATAATGCTCTGTCTGGAAGTAGCAAAGCCATTGAAAAACTGACCGAGGAGTTAAAATCAAAATTCAAAAATACTGAGTTAGGTTTTTCTACCTGTAATTTAGCTTTCATGCAAGGAGGCTTAAATCTAGGGCAAGATAGTCAGGGAAATATAAGAATCGGTAAAGAAGGCAATAATATAGCTGATTTTGCTGAGTTTGTCCTAGATATTAGACCAACTGCTCCCGAATTAAACGCTCAAAGAGTGATTAGTTTATTAGAAGGTTACCTGAAAAACGAAGGGCTTAATCTAAGACAAGTTACTGTGCGACACGACCTAGGTTCATGGTTAACAGAAAAAAGAAGCCTTAAGCCCATTAAAAACTCACTAAAGAAATATTTACCTGGAGGATTTAGAGATATTAAATCTGGTGGATATATAGATATTCAAATGTTATGGTCGTGTTTTGATAAAGTACCCTGCTTGATGCTTGGAGCAGGCGAAAATGTCATGGCTCATAAACCAAATGAATACATCGAAATATCCAAGCTTAACACCCTTAAAGAGGCCTTTGGGCAGCTTATGGAAATCTTAAGCAAAGGAGGTGAACATTATGGAAATTAAATTTACAGGTTTCGATCCAGGTCGGGATGCCGAAGAACTTGCTGATGTATATGCAGCAGTTTTTGCAGGTCCACCATGGAACGAAGTTACCAGATGCCCAGTTATGCCTGGAAGGTTCTTTGGTAGTCAAACTCAGCCAGGTCAAGACTGTCCTGACTGCTTAGTAGCATCACAACCAAAAAGAACCCCCCTAGAAGTGGCGTATCCCAAGCAAGAGATGGTTGAATATTTTGCAGAGGAAACAACCAAAGATGGATCTTTGGCTCTAATTGGTAGACCCAACAGTGGGCCAGATCAGGGAAGGATTGTCGCCTTTACTTGGATGTATAACTATCCAGACGTCAAAGACTTTGTCAAAGACAAATATCAAGTTACAAGAGGAGATGTCACTGGACTACGTTTCCAAGTAAGATTGATCCAGCTACTCGAGCAACAAGGAATCGCTGGTAAGTTTGGATATTTTAGCGAAAGTGGCATTCTGCCAGACTATCGAGGAAACGGTCTGAGTAATGAGTTTTGGACAAGGAGATGGGACTGGGCACGGAGCCAAGGGATCCCTGCATTGCAGAGAACTCGTTGGGACTCGCCCATGACTATAGCTGCCAGAAAAATAGGTTTCGAGCAGCTACTGGGTCCAAGATCAGAACCTTTTATAAGTCCAGATGGAACTCGAGGAATTAGACAAACTGGTCAGGTAGTCAATGGACTCATTGACCAAATCAACCAAGACCGAGTTTTGTTCAGAAGCCCTCGTTAGGACACAACTCTTGCTTGTCCGGCCGGCAAGCAGGGTTGTCTTTTAGATCTAGGGAAAGTAATATAAGGAGGGGCGAACCTATGAAGTTACAGACTTTAAAAGGATTTAGAGATTTTCTACCTCAAGACGCGATCAAGCGTAATTTTTTGCGGGATAAAATCCGGGCAGTCTTCGAGAGGTGGGGTTATGATCCACTAGAAACCCCTACCCTAGAATACGCTGAGGTATTTGAAGGGGTGATTGGTGAAGATGAAAAGCTCTTTTTTAAATTTGAAGACACTGGTGGACGCAAAGTCGCTTTAAGATACGACCAAACAGTCCCTGCTTCTCGGGTGGTTGGGCAGTATGTCTCTGAAATCCCGATGCCTTTTAAAAGATATCAGATCCAGCCAGCCTTTAGGGCTGAAAAGCCTCAAAAGGGGCGTTACCGAGAGTTTCTGCAGTGTGATGCAGATATCTGGGGCATTCCCGGACCAGCTGCTGACGCTGAGGTGATCGCGCTATCCCTGGATATTTATAAACAGCTCGGATTCAAAAAGGCCATCGCCAAAGTAAACGACCGCAAGCTCCTCAGAGATTATCCCTACGAAGCGATCTCAGCTATTGATAAACTCCAAAAGATCGGACCTGATGGAGTAATTGCTGAGATGGTTAGCAAGGGTATTTCTCAGACTCAGGCTAAGCAATATCTGGAGAACATTACTACTCTTAAACCTAACGAAACCATCATTCAGATCTTTGAGATGCTGGATAAATTAGGGGTGGAGAAAGGTTGGTATGAGTTTGACCCAACTATCGCTAGATCCTTTGCCTACTCTGACGGCCCTATCTGGGAGATAGTTATTCCTGAATATCCAGTGGGTTCGGTTTTGGGTGGAGAAAGATACGACTCCTTAACCAAAAAACTCTCTGGTCGAGATGTTCCCGGAACTGGTTTTGGGCTGGGATTTGACAGGACGTTAGAGGCGATGGAGGCTGTCGGGCTATTTCCCGAGCTAAAGACAGTAACCAAAGTCCTCGTGACAGTGTTCTCTACTGATTTATTAGCTAAATCTCTTGAGCTAACTCTTCGACTGCGCTCCGAGGGTATCAATACTGAAGTTTGGCTGGATGAAAATAGCAAACTGGAGAAGCAATTTAAATATGCTAACTCCAAAGGTATTCCCTACCTGGTGATTATCGGTCCAGATGAAGCCGCCAAAGATCAGGTAACACTTAAGGATCTGAGCAGTGGCACTCAAGAAACTCTCTCCCTTGTAGATCTCCTTCAAAAACTGACATAATTAAGGGAAGATGACTTTTCCTAACTTTTCCAAAAGCCGTTTTTTTCTGAGTGCCTTTATCGCCCTATTTTTAGCTCATCTCATCTGGGGAGCTAATTTTGTAGTCGCCAAGGTCACCCTTCAGGAGATCCCGGTGATGAGTTTAGCCTTTTTACGCTTTAGCTTGGCGAGTATTTTTCTGATTCCCTTTTTATGGATCGAGAGACGTCAGCTTAAAATGCAGCTCAAAGACTTACCTAGATTATGTGTGGCCGGGGTGCTGATGATCACCTTTCATATTTATCTTTTCTATGAAGGATTATCCCGGACCACTGCTCTTAACGCCTCGGCCTTAACCTTGGTTGTACCAATTCTCTCTATGCTTTGTGGATGGTGGTTTCTGAAGGAAAAAGTCTTTTGGATAAATATTTTAGGGACAGTGCTCGGGTTAATTGGCGGGGTTGTCATATTGGGACTGCCTTTGCTTTTTACCTCTGGCTTTAATATAGAAAGTACTCTGGGAAATTTGTTAATTATTCTATCCGGCATAGTCTTTGTTGCCGGAGCCACTATCGCCAGACCTTTGCTCGCTCGCTATCATTTTATCGTGGTCACTATTGGTACTTTTTTAGTTGGCGTGGTGACTTTTGCCGGTCCGGCCACTTTGGATTATCTGCAAAATCCACTATGGGTCTATAAAGTAACAGTTTTAGGCGGATTAGGATTTTTGTATATCACTATCCTTTCTACAATCAGCGCCTTTTTTATGTTTCAATGGGGTTTAGAAAAAATTGGCTTGGCTAAGGCTAGTCTTTTTAGCTATATCGATCCGGTAGTGGCGACTCTTTTAGCGGTGCCGTTTTTGCAAGAGCGGGTATCCTTTTCTTTTGTGGTTGGTACCTGTCTGATTATTTTGGGGGTATATTGGGGGACACTGGGCAAAGAACAACACCATAATCAACACTTCCAACAACACCATAAATAGCCGTTGGACGAGTTTGTTATTATAGGACTAATACCTTATAATACCTGGTATGAAATTAGAGTACCTAAAAAACCATGTTTGGCGAAATAGGGAGGCTTACTCCGGAATACTACTCTGCCTGATGCTAATGACTTCATCCACTCGCCAAGCGGAAATAGCCATTCAAGATCGTGATCGTCTAATCGCTGGGATACCTACACTAGAAACTCCTCAACGTGGATCAGAGAGAATAAACCTAGGACTCACCGGAGTATTTGTTAGTCTTGGTGGGCTGGCGTGGGGCAATTATATAATTCATTCTAATGCGCTTCACCGAAGAAGAAGTTCTAGGTAATTTTTTGAATCTTTGATCTTTGATTTTTGATCTAATATCTAGTACAATACGATCCTATGAAGGCTAATATTCACCCCACCTATTATAGCGATGCCAAGGTTACTTGTGCTTGCGGCAATACTTTCGTGACTGGTTCTGTTGTACCAACTATCCGGGTAGAGATCTGTTCAGTTTGTCACCCCTTCTATACTGGTCAACAAAAATTTGTCGATACCTTGGGCCAAGTTGACAGGTTCCAAAAGAAACAAGCTGTGGCCAAAGTCAAACAAGCCGAAAAACAACAAATTATCGCCAGTAGAGCTGCTAAGCTGCAGACTAAAGCTGACAAACCTACTCTCAAAGACTTGCTGATGCAAGCCCGCAAGTCCGCTTCTTAGATGTTTTCGATCCACGCAGGTGGATCGAATGAGTACAGCTCACTCGATTTATCCAGAAATGACGTTGCGCGTTAATATATAATCTCTTTATGGACTACCTTCAACAACAACTAGCCGAAATAGATCAGCGGATCGCTGAGGCCAATAAGCTCTTGGATGATCCGGAACTAAAAGATTTGGCAGAACTAGAGATTACCGAGTTAAAAAAACAAAAACAAGAGCTGGAGCAATCGGCATCCACTTCGTCTCCTAACCAAGGCCAATATGACCAGGCCGATGAAGTAAATCCAAACGTGGCCAATATTGAAATCCGCGCTGCTGCCGGCGGAGATGAAGCTGGTCTCTTTGCCGGAGACCTGCTGCGGATGTATTTACGTTTGTCTGAAACCCAGCAATGGCGGGTCGAAGAGCTGGACCGCTCTGAAGGAGGTTTAGGACAGATCAAACAGGTCACTTTGCAGATCAAAGGCAAAGGCGCCTACACTGCCTTAAAGTTCGAATCAGGGGTTCATAGAGTCCAACGAGTGCCTAAAACCGAAAGCTCGGGCAGAATCCATACTTCAACTGCGACAGTTGCAGTACTACCTGAGATTAGAGAGACAGAGGTTTACATCAACCCAGCCGAGATTGAATTCGAAGCTTTTCGCTCTGGAGGGGCGGGCGGGCAAAATGTTAATAAGGTTAATACCGCAGTCCGCGTCAAACATCTTCCGACAGGGCTGGTGGTTACTGCCCAAACCGAGAGGTCCCAGCTCCAAAACCGCGAAAACGCCATGAATTTACTGCGGGCCAAGATCTGGGAGCTAGAACGCAGCAAAGATGTGGGTAATGTCGAGGCCGAGCGGGCCAAACAGGTCGGGACTGGAGAAAGAAACGAAAAGATCAGAACCTATAACTACCCTCAAAACAGATTAACCGACCATCGGATCGGCAAATCTTGGCATAATCTGGAAGATATTTTGGAGGGCCACCTAGGGCCGGTGATAAAAGCACTTCAGGAAGCAACGGATTTCAGCAAGTCCCCTGAGGATGAATAACTCCGATAAACCTCAGCAATATATTCAAGGTTGGGTCGAGTTTTTCAAACTCAAATTCAAAGTCACCCCGGATGTCTTAATCCCCCGCCCGGAGACCGAGCTGTTGGTAGAAATGATCCTACAGTTCGTTCACAGTTCACAGTTGTCAGTTCACAGCAAAACAGAGAACCGTGAACCGAGAACTGATAACCTATATACGATAATAGATATCGGTACCGGCTCAGGAAACATTGCTATTTCTTTAGCCAAGAATTTATCTAATCGAACCATCGAGGTTCGATATAAAATTATAGCCACAGATATCTCTAAGCAGGCTTTGAGAGTAGCTAAACAAAATGCTAAACTCCACGGCGTAGAAGATCACATTAAATTCATCCAGAGCAACCTACTAACCAGTCTTTACTCCGAACTAATAACTCCCGACTCTGAGCTCATTATTGTTACCAATCTTCCCTATATCCCCACTGCCAGGATTCCCTATCTTGATTCATCTGTCAAAGACTTCGAGCCACATCTGGCATTAGACGGTGGCGAAAACGGTTTTGGACTTTATGAGATACTTTTTCAACAGTTAATCAAAAAAAAGCTGACCCCAAAACTTTTAATCGGCGAGATCGACTATACCCATGGGCAATTGGCTGTTGATATCGCCAAAAAGTACTTTCCAGAAGCCGAGATCGAAGTTAAAAAGGATTTAGCCTATATGCAAAGAATCTTAACCATCAGACTACCGGGATGAGTTACTGTTTTCCCTAACCTGATTCAAGCGATCTATGTCGTCAATAGGCTGAGTCTCCCCAGATGGAGTTTGGGCTCTACCACTTTTAAGCGCCTGAAATAATAATTGAACAGAGGGACGTCTATCAACTAAGCCAACTATTCCTTGATCATAAGCCGTGGCCGCTCTTACCCTATTTTCATTCATCATACTCTGAACAGATTCCCGACCTATAAAAGCCGCTGCTCCCCCAGTAAATATTCCTACCGCCGCACCCAAAAGTGGATTATCCGGATTATATGCCGCCCCAAGGATAGCTCCAGCTGCCGATGCCGCACCTTCGATTAAACAATTGGGATGTAAACAAGTTTCCAGAGCTGCTCCAACCCGGCTGAATAGATTTGGTCTTTCTGGAACCGCTGGTCCTTCTCTTTGATCTGTCATTTCTAGCCTTGTATCGCCTCGTCGATTTTATTCATGACCCTAATCAGTTCCAAATCTAAATCACCATTAATCTGTTTTTGAGTATCCTCAGGTAAGCTAAGCAGCTTTTCCATAATCTTTCTTCCGTAATTTTCGGATTTCTGCTTTGGGTCGAGAATTTGATTTATTTCGTTATCGAAACTAGCCTGCTCGGATTCGTCAAAAACCTTATGTTTTAAAAATTCCAACATATTGCCGGTTACTCTTTCTTTAATTTCGTTACGGATTTTTGAGTCAAGATCCGGATAAACTAAATCAATGGCCTGAGTAAACGAGGTCTTCACTGCCTACAGCTTAAATCAGATCTGTCGTCTTTGTCAATAATTATCTACGGTGTCGAGCTCTTTTTCTATCTGTTGTGCATTATCATAAATATGATCCGGTAGGTTTTCTAAAATAGATAGCACCTGGCTGCTTGAATCCATTTGCTCCGCAGAACGAATAAGATCCGCTTTAGAGATTGGATAGTGCGCTAGTTGCAAGAGGTTTTGGATCCAAGTTAAATTATTTAGACCTAAATCATCTTCTTGGGTAATCCTTTTGGGATCTTTATTTCTCAGGGGTGTCACTTGCTGATGATAAACCTCAGCTTCTCTTTGATATTCTTGACCGGAGTTAGAAAAAATCGATCTCTGTAATATAGCCAAAGATAGAGCACCTACTGCGGCGATAGCCAGAGACCAGAGGTTAAATCCGCTGACCCCAGAACCCAACACAATATTTGCGAATACTCCACCGGCTAGGGCTCCCAACACTCCTGTCAGTAGAGTACCCAAAATACTTCTATTTACAGAGTGGTAATCTAGTATATGTACCATATATCCCACAAGGAGTCCGAGGGCCATCCAACTAAGCAAGCTAACAGATAAAAATGCATTGAGTGCTTCCATGACCATTACTTTACTAAAGTTACATAAGAGTACCCTTTGGAGGAAGTAAGATTTTAGTAAGGCTCTTGGTTTGGAGTTTCCGCTAAAGTCACATTGACAGATCTGGTTTTGCCATCAGTCCATACCTCGGTGCTAATCGAATCTCCGGGCTTTTTAGACTGCACTATCTGGGAAATTTTAGTTTCGTTATTAATCGTCTGGCCATCAATTTTGGTTAAAATATCTCCCGCTAGAATCCCAGCTTTGTCGGCAGGGCTGCCTGTAATCACTTCCTGGATATATGCCCCCTGGGGTACTTCGTTTAAGATCGCGATGTCCCGGGTAACTAAACGATAACGGATACCCATATAGGCCCGGGTGATCTTACCCGTGCTAACAAATTCATCAACGATAGCTTTTACCGAATTGATAGGAATTGCAAAACCGATGTTTTGAGCACCTTCGGTAGTGGCTACATTCACTCCGATTACCTGCCCAGCCGAGTTTAGGAGTGGTCCACCAGAATTACCGGGATTGATCGCAGCATCTGTTTGGATCAAATCATCCAATTGTTCGGTTATTCCCCCAAACGGATCTCCGACACTCACCGCTCGACCCAAGCCTGAAACGACTCCAGTGGTCACTGTATTGTCAAACCGGCCTAGCGCATTCCCGATAGCAATAGCCAGCTGACCAACTCTAATTTTAGACGAATCTCCCAGTTCAAGAGCGGGAAGATTAATATTATCTACCTGCACCAAGGCTAGATCAAGGTTCGGATCTCGATAGATTTTTTTAACATCAAACTTTTTGCCGTCTTTCGTAATAACTGTATATTTTAAAGACAAGTTATCGACCACATGTCGATTGGTAACGATAATCCCTTTATCTTGAGAAACCATAAACCCTGTTCCGATTGTACTCTGCTGCTGTTTAGGTAGAGCGTAAGGATCAAAGGGGTTCGCAACTCTTTGAGTTACCCCAATCGCTACAACCGAAGGGGAGCTTTGCTCAACTACCTTGATAACGGAATTTTCCTCTTGCACTACTGTTTGGGTTTGATTATTGATCGTTTGGGGGACTAAATTACCGATTTTAATGGGTAGCTTGCCCTCGGAGGCTAAACGAAAGGTCGTAAGTCCAGCTAAACTTCCTAATATAACTATTAAAATAATTTGCCTCAGTCGATCCATAATCTTTTGGGCCTATTTTAGCATAAAAAAGTTAATCTAGCAGCTCTAAGGCTTTATCCAGCTGCGCATCTTTGGTCTGATCGTCCCCCAAGACAACCACTACATCCGGAGTTAGACCAGTTCCATGAATCCAACGCCCCAAGGGAGTCAGCCATTTAGCAGTCGTGATATGTATACCTGTGCCACCGGGAAGCTCTTGGGACTCTTGGATCGTCCCTTTGCCAAAAGACTGATCTCCTACCAATTTAGCTTTTTTTAAGTCTTGCAGCGCTCCGGCCACAATCTCCGAAGCCGAGGCCGAACCTTTATTGATCAGTACAATGACTGGTATATTAGTTAGCTTACCGACTCGATTAACTTTGTAGCCTTGCCTTTCACCTGCAGCGTTTTCCTGAAGTACAATATCTCCCGAGCTGATAAATTCCGATCCAATAAATACTGCGCCATCCAAGAATCCTCCCGGGTTATTCCGTAAATCCAGCACTATGGCTGCAGGATTGCCGGCCAAGGCCATTGAGACTGCCTCTACCCACTCGCCGCTGGTTTTTTCCCCAAAACGAGACAATTTAATCAAACCCACTTTCTTGCCCAGAGGTGTGGTTTTGGACTGGTATTCGACACTTTTAACAATTATTGTATCCCGAGTCAGGGTGACTACTCTGGTTTTATCATCACCATCATGATAGATTTCCAGATCGACCTGACTGCCTTTCACTCCCCTGATCATATTTACAGCATCAGGCAAGGACATATTTATCGAGTCTGTAGTATTAATCTTTAGAATCAGATCACCTGGTTTAATACCTGCCTTGTCTGCAGGCGTTCCCGATAAAGGTGCGATTACCGCCAACCTCTTCTCCTTATTGAACCCAAGTTGCAGGCCGACTCCTTCAAAACTGCCCCCCAACTCTTCCTTGGTCGATTTTTGAGACTCAGGAGGAAGAAAAACAGTATAAGGATCGCCAACTGCCTCAACCATCCCTTTGATCGCTCCATAAAACATTTTCGTCGAGTCAATGGCCTTTTTGTCGACATACTCTCGGCTGACCAAATCCCAAGTATCCCAAAAAAGCTTAAAGTCAATATTCGTAGCACTACCTGATGGTGTTTGGTGGGTAAAGGTAATCTGCGGACGGGATCCATCTAGCTGCAAACGGAGATCTCTTTGCCCAAGCATCCATCCAATGATTAAGGCTATCAAAACAAGCGTAACGGTCAAAGAATTCAGTGCAGAAATGGTTTTTTGGATTTTTAGCTTAAGATGTCCTTTAAGATCAGTCATAACTATACAATCACTTCTAGGTTATTCAGTGGTACCCTAAGCTTTCTAAGCTTCAGTTCAACCGTCGCCATGATGCAGTTTATTCCCGAAGGAAGTAATGTCGGCTGCTCGTCAATAGCTACAATCTGTCCCTGGCTACCCATATAAGGAGGCCATATCAAACGAACACTCTCTCCAACTGCCGTTTCGATAATTCTGGTATTAGGACTTTTTTCTAAAGATGCATGGGGCGACAAGGCAACTTTACGGATCCTTATTATACTATCCGGCTCAATACTCGGCAAGAGGAGTCTTGGATTATTTCCCGATAAAAATACATACTTTCCTTCATGCTCTTTGAGAATCTGAAAGATGTCGTCGCCGATCGGTAGCGCCCCATATCCTTCTGTCACCATGAGTGACAAGCCAATATCGGAATGAACTTGTTTTTTTGGATCCACGCTAGCACAGATCGACCGGGCGTCTTTGGCATTGATACCACCGGCAACAATTCCACCAACCTCCATGGCTACCGCCTGGCGCAGGGCATCAGCCAAAATCAACGCTCCTGTCACTAGAATCTGTTGTTTGCTATCCTTTGTAATCTCCGCCTTACTAAAAATGACGTCTTTGCGATTCGGTACAATCAAAGGACCAAAACGCTGTTTCCCTGAACCAAAAAGCCCAAAGATCTCTGTGCCTAAAGTTCGGATCACGATATCCCCAGTAGAGGTAATCTCGTCAACTATTCCATATACACCTGAAAAGAGTGGGTTCTTTTTGGGCAAGAATTTTAAACGGAGCTCTCCTGTTTCCAGGTCAACATTTTCCAAGATACAGTCGGTTGGCGAGGTGATCACTCTTTTCCCCATCCCCCAAAAGCCAGGTTTCGAGGCGAGCAGCTCGCCTTCATAGATCCGTGAGCCAAGAGGTCGCTCTAAGTATTTAAGCACCTGGGAAGAAGCAACTCCAAGTTCCCTGGCGATATTCAAAGAAGAAAAGCCGACATTAATAGTATCCTCGCCAAGCACGTCATGTGGCTCTAGTACTTGTCCAATTTTAACCTTGATTTTTGATGCATCAGCGATTGTTCGATGCACATGAGTAATGCTTCTGGATTTAATACGCATCCGAGCGGTGACGCGTAAGTTCATGGCTTGACCTCTTCTTTCCTGAAATCAAAAATTATGCCTAAATCACCGCCAGAAATAAATATTTCCTCGTCATCTAAAATTCTAACTTTAGCATGGCGATTAGTTGCTGGGACTAAAGATAAATAACCATTTTTGAGTTGATAAGTAGTCCCGTTTACCATAACGGTAGTCGTCTCCGGCTGGATAATAATTTTTGGAGAGATAATAGTCCCAATCTGGTTAACTCCTCTTTCGTCTTTAGTATAAACCCCAACAATCCCACTAGTCTTAACCACTTCCAAAATACAAAAGACTATTTCCTGTAGCGATCCGAAGGTGTCTAAAAATTGACTGGGAATAATTAATTTATTACCTAAGCTGTCATAAAGCTTCTTCGGTTCCAGAGAAACTGCTTCCCGGAAAAAGGCTAAATCGATCTCGACTTCATTACCATCAACCGGAACTGTAGAAGGATAGAGTATTCTATTGGCGATGAAATTTTCCAGGATATGGGGGTCAATTTTAATCCGTAACCATTTACGAATATTCGATAAAGGTACTTTATCCAGATTAGAGAAAAAGTCGACAATACTGACAGTACCGGGCATACTTTAAGGATAGCATAGTGAATGCAGAATTAAGAGTTCAGAATTCAGACGGAAAACGCAAATTCTGCATTCTGCCTTCCCAATTCTGAATTCTATTAGATCTTGTTTACAAAGGGGAGCAGGCTCAGGTGACGGGCATATTTGAGCTGTCTGGTAATTCGGCGCTGATGTTTGCTGCAAGCACCTGTTCTCTGTTTTGGCATGATTAGGGCCCGCTCTGACAGACACTTACGTAGAGTTATTACATCGGTGTAGGTCGGCTCCTTTTTCAGCTCACAGTACAGACAATTTTTCTTTATCGGAAGGCCGTTTTCGTCAACGGGCCTGCGTCTGTTTTCGCTCTTTTCAGAACGCATCGGTTGAGTTTTTTCCGTTGATGCAAGCAGAGTTTGCACCTTGGCAGTTGTAGAGGTCTTTTTGATTAGTGTATGTCTAACAGCCATAATTTTATAATTGGTTGTGAAGTTTGAGTTCTGAGTAAGAACCGTCACTACACATCGAGAGATTATACTTGCTTAAGGGTAAAGATTCAAGCACTACTACGAACTCTGAACTAATAACTCATAACTAAAAAGGTAGATCATCGTCATTGACTATCTCTTGGGGTGTAGTTGAATCAGCTGCAGTGGTTTTTTCTTCGGGCTTTTCTTTCTTGATAGAAATTTTTGGTTCCGTTTTCTCTACAGGTAGATCACTTAGGGAAGAATCTTCGGCAACTTCACTTGTACTAGCTTTGGACGTCAGGATAATCATGTCATCTATGACTATCTCGGTAACATTGCGTTGCTGTCCTTCGGTACCTTCCCAAGACCTATTCTGCAGGCGTCCGGAAACAAATACCCGAGTGCCTTTTTTGAGTAACTGACCACAGAGCTCAGCGAGTTTATTCCAGGCTACAATCCGGTGAAAATCGACTTCTTCTTTTCTTTCGCCATCGGAGGTAAAGGTGCGATTCGTAGCAATGGAAAAGGTGCAAACTGCCGCACCGCTTGGAGTGAAACGGACCTCCGGATCCCTGGTGACGTTACCGATTAATTCTGCTTTATTCCAAGATCTTGTCGCCATACCTTAAAGAGTTTCTAGTCGCTAGAGTCAAGATGGACTCTGCCCTACCTTCGTATCAGAAGATATCTGAGAATATCTTCATTTAATTTCATAGACTTGTCAAGGGCAGCAATAGTTTTGGGATCACCTTCAAACTCGTAGTGAGCATAATAAGCTTTCAAGAGATGTTCGATTGGGTAGGCAAGATCCCTGTTACCCCAAAGCTCTTCTTTAGTCGCTTTTCCGAACTGTTTGGTAATCGCTGCAAGGAGTTCCTTGCGCTCACTATCTTCAATTGATGGTTTAACGACGACTGTTAACTGGTAACTGTTCATAGATCTTTGGAATTGTACTAGTTTAAACAAATTAATTCAAGCTAGCTCTTGCTTAGCAATATTCGGCAATATCTGGCATTATTCGGTAATATTAGGTAATATACTTATAATTATTCATTATGCTTATTCCTGCAAAATACCTATTAACTTCTAAGATAACCCAGCTTCTTCAAACAATCGAGGCCAACAAGGAGGTTATTGAAAGTATGTCAATCCCTCATGAGATCGAACTTAATCTCAGAAGATCCTCAACTCTAAAAAGTGCTCTTTTTTCTGCACGAATAGAAGGAAATACCCTGCGGCTGAATGACTTTCCTAAAGTGGCCTCAAAAGACCAGCGACGCAAAGAGGTATTAAATATTCTGAAAGCGACAAATAATATTTATACCAGAGGGGTTAGTAAAGATGTCACAAAAAAAGATATCTTAAACTTGCATAAAACAGCGCTGGAAGGATTAATTGATAGAGATAATTTGGGGAACTTTAGACAAGAAATGAGCGCTATATATAATAAAGCGGGTATTGCAGTCTACCTCCCTCCTCGCCCTCAGGCTATTGAAGGACTAATAAATAAACTGCTAGTCTTTATTAATTCTTCAAAGGAGCAATTCGGCCCTATTAGAGCCTGTCTCTCTCATTTTGTATTCGAAAAAATTCATCCCTTTTTAGATGGGAACGGCAGGGTCGGTCGATTACTATTCCAAATGGTTTTAGCTAAAGGTGGCTACGGCATGAAAGGCTTAGTTTCTTTAGAAGAGTTTCTCGATGCCCATCGAAGCGACTACTATCTAAGCCTGGAAGAACCAGAAAAAGAGCTTAGTACCTATATAGAATTTATGTTAGAAGCACTGGCAGAAACTAGCCTAGAAGCCAAGAGGCAAGTTCTGGAAAAGAGGCAGCTAGAAGCTTCTGACTATCTGTTACCCCGAAGAGCGGAGATTTTACGGATTATACAAGAACAAAGATTGATAAATTTTGACATTATTCGTAGACGCTTCTTGACAGTTAACGAAAGAACTTTACGCTATGACCTTAAGCAACTTGTTGATGCAGGTCTAGTCAAGAAACTAGGCACGACAAACGGAGTTTACTACGAAGCAATTAATCTTTAACTTCCGATTAGGAATTCCACTACATTGCCGTCTTTGATGATATATTCTTTTCCCTCTGTCCTGATTAGCCCTTTTTCTTTGGCAGATTTATAGGATCCAACTTCTATTAATTTAGCGTATTCGATAACTTCGGCTCGGATAAACTTTTTGGCAAAGTCAGTGTGGATCACTCCGGCTGCTTCTGGGGCTTTCGAGCCCTGATGGATGGTCCAAGCTCGAACTTCTTTTTTTCCGGCAGTTAAAAACGAGGCCAGTCCCAACAGCTGATAAGCTTTTTTAATTAGTCTCTCTAGTCCAGTCTCCCCGATTCCTGCTTCCTGTAGATACTCTTGCCTTTCGTCACCAGTTAAATCGGCTAGCTCTTCTTCTAGCCGAGCGCAGATGACTATCTCACTAGGGTTGGCATTATGTTCGGATTTGCGAGCGTATTCTTCTTCAGCAGTATTAAAGACATATAACACAGGCTTTAGAGTTAAAAGTGGTAAAGTACGAAACCATTCTTTTAGGCGTTCATCACCGATGTGATAAGTGCCGTGATATTTTCCTTGGTTTAAGTCATCCTGAATTCGGGTCAGGATCTCCATCTTCTCATTTTCTAATACATCTTTTGAAACTCTAACTATTTTGTCTTGAGCAGCTACTAACTTTTCAATAGTTTGTAGATCAGCTAAAGCTAGCTCAGTTTCGATAGTATTTTTATCTTCATCAGGAGAAATCGATCCTTCACGGATAATATTTGGGTCAGTAAAATCCCGTAGAACATGAACAATGGCATCTGCTTCACGGATATGGGATAAAAATTGATTCCCCAAACCGGCTCCCTTTGATGCACCCTTAACTAATCCGGCAATATCCAGAAACTCCACCACTGCCGGCACCAATGGAGGTAGCGTCTCCATTTTTTCTTCCGATTTGACCAGCTCTGCTAATTTTTCCAATCTGGAATCTGGAACGGCTACAATCCCTGTATTGGGTTCAATAGTGGCAAAAGGATAGTTAGCCGACAGCGCAACCCTTTTTTTCAAAAGGGCATTAAACAGTGTCGACTTCCCTACATTTGGGAGTCCTACTATTCCAACTTTCATGGGTGAATTGTAACAGCTTGAGATTAGTTTTGAGAAGTATTCTGTTCACTCAACATTTTTTGATAACTAAGGCGGGCTTTGTCAGCCTCTCTCAACATTGCGTCTCTATCAGCAATATATCTTGGGTAATCATTCCCTTCAACGACGCGATCAAACTCTCCAGGTGGGTCTAAAACTGCTTGAGTCTCAACCTGAATCAAATTACCGGCTGAATCCATAGCCATAGCATTCACCTCTTCTTGCATACCATAGTCCACTAACTCCCATTCTTTGACCAAATTAACTTCTTCAGGTGTGAGATCCCAGATAGTTCCATAAGCTACAGCATCAGGTTTAGGAATGGCAATAAATAGCTCAAAAGAATCACCATACGTTTGTCTAATCATTTCCCGAGGAGAAGTTTTAACGGGACTCGCCTCCGGCACAATATCACGTATTTGGTCAAGTGTTTGAATACATAGTTGATACCCAATCAGCTTTCCTGGTTCACCTTTTAAATCCTCTCTACCTACCATATGGACCATCATATCCCGATCTGCATTAGACCCATAACCAAAATATTTTACTATTGTTTTTGTACTATCATCCATGTAATATTTGTATATTAACTGTAGGAGGAAAGCAATATGGAATCTGGAGAAGGCTTAAAGTTCGAAGCACAAAAATCCCAACCAAAGGTTGAGCGTGTCACTATTACTGACCTTAGACCAGTAACTCCAGAAAGAGGAGGATCCGTTCTCGTTCTTCAACGAAATGCTAAGGATAAAGATAATCGAAAACTTCCAAAAGATTCTCCAGATTTTGGCAAACTAGATGCTGGTGAACCTGAAGCAACTCAAGCTCAATCTAAAGAGTTCTTTGATCAAATTTTTGCGGAACTAACTCCTGAAGAAAGAAGTACCGTGGATATTCTGATAGTTGGCGCTGATACTACATTGAATATGCCCGATGGAAGGACTAGCCCTCATAAAAGAGGTTTTGATACAGCAGAACATGTATTGACAGGAGTGCAGGATGCTATGAAAGAATTTTCAGTTGCACAAGCACAATTACTAAATAAATTAGGCAAACCAATTGAACTAACATCAGGTAGACTTAAAGACCTGAAAATGATGGAGGATTCTCCCGAATTTGTCCAATTTCTTGTAAATAAGTACGGTTCTGGTCAAGAATTCTGGAATGCTTACGAATCGGATGTGGAAAAAGAGACAAGAACTAGAATGAAAGCTGAAGGACCTGTTGAGATTGCAGATCGAGTTGGACAATATATGGGTACTTTAGATAATGCTATGAAACTCTATCATCAATCCCATCCAGGCAGAAGAGCAATTGTATGGGCTGTTAGCCATTATGATTCAATTAGTCCATTTTTGAAACAAAAAGTAACTGGACAACCTCTTGAAGATTATCTACCTGTTGATAACCGAGGTGGAGTTGTTTTCAATATCAAACCTTCAGGAGAATCTTCTACCCAAGTTCAAGGGCAAAGCTATCAGGTTAATTTGGCTAAATAATCCGCTGCTTCTTGAACAGATCTAAAGCACGGTACACATTTTTTAACCCATTGACGAATCCATTTACGATGTCCTAAGACTTGCCCAAGGCGATCTGAGGTAGCGCCCCCATCATAATTAGTTTGCTCGCGTATTTTGATATATTTTTTATGAGTATTCCAATTGGGGAGGACTATAGCATCAGGTTTTAACCAATTATTTGAAGCACCCATTATCCAAAATCCCATCTTTTTTGCCATCATAGTAATGATGTCACTTCTTTGATCAACTTCATCAATTAACTCTCCCCAGGTCCACCACTCACCCGCTGGATGAGCATTGGTAGATTCCCATAAAGCATCTCCATCCATCCAGTGTGGTTCTTTCTGATTTTTAATAAAGTGAGTTTTTCCTACCCCCGAAGGAGCTAAAATAAAGAAACCATGCTTGTGAGTTATATACTTTTTAGCAAACTCTTCATAAACTTTTGTTCCATCAGAAAACATTAATGGAAGTTTAAAATCTAGAGAACCTGAGTGAATTCCTGTCATATTTAAACTACTATATACTGGAGTTTATCTTTCTGCAACTTTCGAATGAATTATTTTTCCTAAGTGATCCCTTACTAAAATAATTCTAGTTTTATTGGGAAGTGGCAATTTGAAGCTAAATTGGAATGGAAAGTCTATAGAATCATTAATTGGAGTTGTGGAGTGTGCTTCCCTACTTTCATGGGTGAATTGTATCAGGAACACTACCTTAATGCACTCAATTGTTATCCTTCTGAAGTAAATTTCGGTCTTTTTTAGTTGCAGAAACTACTAAACTTTTGGTTATTTTGTAAATTATAGAGTAAGCTGGCCACTGAAGCCCCAATCATACCCATCTGAGATTCAGCATCGCTAACACTCCATTTAAATACCCCGTTTCCCTTAAAAAGTGGCCCAAAATTACTTTCTACAGTTTGCTCAATTAAACAGTGCTCCTGAAACATTACATTTCTAAGATAACTTGGACCTGAAAGGTCAACTGTTTGGCCATCATAGCCATAAAAACTACCTTCATTGGCTTTAAAACCATTTTTTTCAGAATTTTTTAACTTATCTAATATTGGAAATGCTTCATTAGGGCCTATCTTATTTCCGAAATAGGTTATTTTAACAGTCCAATCAATGACCGGATCTTCAACCTCTCCAAAACCTGCTCCATAATCACTTACCTGACTTTGATGTTTCAAAAGGCAGTAATCCTTATCTGTTTGGGATACAGTTTGTTTTCCGGCAGTTACTTTACCAACAGTATTCCAAGAAGAAGACTCAGCTTCTGATAAAGTAGCTAAACAATCAAATTGACCACCTTTTCCTGTTTGGTTCAATGCCTGAACTGGTGATCTGCTATCTCCAGATTTTAATCTAGCTGAATCTTTACAAAATCCTGCAAATTTTTCATTTTTATCAATGTTATCTAAAATATTTTGGGATTTTTCTCCTTCAGCAGGTGAGTACTCAATTAAACAGTAACCTGATAGTTTGACAGCACTATCTCCTTTTGTGGTGAGATCCTTTAATTTTTCCTCAGCATCAGAAATAATCTGGTAGTATGTAATCTTAACCACTTCTGCTATCTTAGCAGCTTTACCAATCTGTTCTCGTTGAAGCTGGCAGTAATCTTTATCTTGATAAGTTACTGTTTTCTTTTCTCCATTCCATTCCAATTCTGTTAGTTTACCTTTACCAACCTCATTCATCACTTGTAGGCAGTCAAGTTCAGCTGAGACTACAGTTGAGGAATCTCCCTTTTTACCTCCAAAATTAAAACTTCCTCTTGTGAGACCAACCCAGCCAAGAACAACTACTCCTATAATAATAACAACTACCAGAGGTGCTATCCCTTTCTGATTTAAAAAAATGGGCATTTAATAGACCGTAACATTTACTATTTGACAAGTCAAGCTACCTCTGACTATGCTAATCTTAAAAAGAAAAAATATTTGAGACCATGAAAATTATTGTAGTAATGATTATCATTTTAGCCAGCGTCAGTTACTTTATGTCTAAAAGCGGAGTTCCAGGAAAGGCCCCTGTTTGGACCTTACCAACAACGATCAGCAGTGAACAGGCGATAGAAAATGTCAAAAAGCTGCCAGAAGTACAGCAATATCTTAAAAGGGTTCCGAGTGGCAAAGTAGAGGTGGATAACGAATTAGAGGGTGAGTACAATATTCATATTTATGAGGTGATAAATGGCCATACTGCTACTTTTAACTGGTATAGAGTTAGCCTCAAAAGCGGAGAGGTCAGGCAAGAATTCTAAGATTATTTAAAGGGCTAGAGAGCACCGCATTCTGTGCTAATATTTTCTTCAATCTCCTTTGCGACAGAGGTTAGTTTTTGGGTAATATATTCCCCGGCAATTTTCCAATCTGGTTTGGCTCCTGTGGTATAAAATTCATCGACATTTCCTACGGCACTAGCTTCTAAATCAATCGCACAATTGCCCAAGCGGATCATATAGAAAACTTTAAAATCTTTGCCACTTATTGGATCCCACGGTTCTTCCCAAAAATGAATTTTTGCCTCATCTCCTACATCCAAATCTTGACTTCTCGTAGGAGCACCTCTTGTTGAAATAGGTTTAGCTGGATCGTAATCTAGTTTAGATAAACCTAAGCTGATACCGCCCCAATATGTCACATGCGTTGTCCTGGATATCTTTTCTTTGTCTATGGATTTACAAAGTGAATTAGGCCCAGAACCATCAACCTTACCCTCCCCCTCAAACTTTAGCGTGGAGCTAATTTTGGAACAATCAACTTTTACTCCCTGAGTTTGATTAGTTGGCTCTGCATCTGGTTCATCTGATTCTGTGGGGAATTTGACTTCCTCAAGCAAAGTAGTCAGGTAAAAAGGGTTTCCGGTATTACGGTAGTTTGCATCGGACTTATCACTTCTTGAGGTAATAAATTCTTTTTCGACATAGCCTGCGAACTTTTCGCTTTTCCACGATTGAATCTGGAACGACCAGGCAACCTGAATAGAATCACCGCCCTCATTTAAAGATAGTTCACCAACTACTGAGCGTACATTATAAGGTAGAGTCCCTTCATCTACATTCGGGTTGTTGGGATAAGGGTTCCGTGATTCACCATAATCATCAAAATAGGCTGGTTGACGCACCCCATCCTTCCAGGAATATCTTGCCACTGTCACAGAAATTACCCAAGCATTGTCTCCCTTTGGAATGTTTAGCACATTTTGCAGGTCTTCTTTCATTAACTTTTTAAGCTCTTCCTCATTGATAAGCCCATCCTGAGCAAACACAGTTTTAATTAAAGAGGGCAAACGATAAAAATTAACTCGTTGTGGACTTTCCTGTGGACTATCTTTGTTGGGAAGTGCTGCAAACACTGCTTGAGATAGCAATAATCTGTCATAATCTGATAGACTTTTGTCGTTTTTGATTTTTTTAATAAGACCAAATAGCTCAGCTAATTTTTCTTTGTCATCTTTACCGACAATATTAAATTTCTCCTGGCAGGCTTCGGTAAATAATCCTTCTTTCTTCATATTACAGATGGTTCCTCGAGCTTGGGTAGCAGATACAGAGGGCATCAGCCGAGAAGGGGTGATTGGTACCGTAGTCCCCTTTGGCTCTAAACCACCTTTATTAATAAAAAACCAAATAACCACACCAGCAATTACCAACACTATAAGAAGTGGAATAACATGGACTATGCCTGTCTGGGCAGAGAATTTTTTCACTCTAATATCAGATTAGCACTAAAAAATTACTAAGTCAAAAGGTTAAGATTGTTATTGGGCCAATTTTAGGCAATCAACTTTGTTTATATTTTTGCTAATTAAAACCTTGGTAGATCTTTTGATACATACATTAAAACACGGAGCTTGAGCGCAATTGTTCTTCGATTTCTAGTAAGCGGTTATATTTTGCAATCCGTTCACCTCTGTTTAAGCCTCCAAATTTACACTGCTCACTGCCAGTTCCTACACAAAGATCTGCGATAAAATCGTCATTAGTTTCTCCGGCCCTGTGGGAAATAATCGATGGCCAACCTGCTTGCTTTGTGAGAGTGATGGCCTCTAGGGTTTCTGTCACCGTACCTATTTGGTTTGGTTTGATTAAAACAGCATTGATAGCTTTGGTATCGATGGCCTGTTTGATTCTTTGAATATTCGTGGTCACTAAATCATCACCTACAACTTGGTGAGTTTGTCCCAATTGATCAGTAAGATCGGTCCACTCCTGCCAAAGATCCTCTTGATGAGCATCCTCTAAGGAAAAGATTGGGTAATCATTTACCCAAGAGGCGATTTTGTCCGTCCAATCTTTTGGCTGGTAAGTTTTACCATCCTCACTTTTTAAAATGTATTTTCCGGATTGATAAAACTGAGAAGAGGCAAAATCCAGGGCGATCGAAAAATCTTGACCTGGTATCAAACCGGCCTTCTCGATACCTTGGGTTAAGAGTTGTAAGGCCTCCTCATTAGACGAGAGCTCTTGTGGACAAAAGGCTCCTTCAAAACCCAAACCAGTTGAGTAACCTTTTTCTTTTAAAATTTCTTGGAGACAATAAAATATTTTTATTCCCGCTTCTAGGGTGCTGGCAAAGCTATCAAATCTATTTTCTGTGGGGATAATCATAAATTCCTGGATGTCGGTCACAAAGTTACCATGCTTACCACCCTCAAGCATTAAGATCAGCGGAAGTGGGGTTATAAATTGCTGATTATTCATCAAACTGCCAATATAGGTAAAAAGGGGGATATTTCCAAAAGTAGCCGCAGCTTTGCAAACGGCCATGGAAACTCCTAAAATGGCATTTGCTCCAAGTCTTTGTTTATTTTTAGTTCCGTCTAAATCTATCATTAATTGATCAATTTTTCTTTGGTCCGTCACATCTTCACCTGCTAATTTTGAAAATATTTCTTCATTGACGTTTTTAACAGCTTGCAAGACTGATTTACCGCCCCATGTCTTCTCACCATCTCTTAATTCAACCGCTTCATTTCGTCCGGTTGAAGCACCAGAAGGAACTGAGGAAAGGGCAGCTAATCCATTTGCTAGGGTTAGCTTCACTTCAAGTGTGGGAATCCCCAACGAATCTAGTATTTGTCTGGCCTGAATGTTAAGTATTTTCATCAGTAATGTTTTCCTTGATATAGGTCATTTACTCTTATTTCTTTACCAAAGATTATTCCCTGACTATCTACTTTATAGACAAAAACAGCAGCGAATCCTAAATCAAATTTGGAGATATCTACATCAGAGATATTTTCTAAATATTTTATCAATGCCCGGAAGGTATTACCGGATGAAACCAATAATACGTTTTTTCCAGATTTAAGATCATTTAAAATTTTAGATTTATAAAAAGGCACTACTCTTTCGTAAACATTTTTAAGGGTCTCTCCAGCAGGCACCGGATAGTCAAAACTCCTTCTTAGTTTTTCAAATTCTGCCTTGCCGAGCTCTTTTTCCACTTCCCACTTATTTTTACCATTATAAATACCATAGTCTCTTTCATTTAAAGCGGCTTCATGCAGTACCGGGCAACTTAGACCTAAAGACTTTACAATTTCCTGGTAACTTTGCTTTGTGCGAGTTAAATTTGATGTATAAGCTATATCTATTCTAATATCTTTAATCGACTGAGCCGCTTGTTTAATTTCTGCCTTACCAGCTGCGGTAATCGAAATATCCGTAAAACCCTGCCAACGACCCTCTTTATTCCATTCGGTTAAGCCGTGTCGTACTAATACAAGATATGCCATTTACTTTAGTTCATTAACTGACAACATTTTTCGATGATCCCTCTATAAATCCTTGAATATTTTCGACAGTCGTTTGGATAATCGCCTGTTCCGCTTCGGTTGTATAAAAAGCAATATGAGGTGTAACTATCACCTTTGGGTCTTTAATTAGCAGATTATCCGCCAAGACTGTTTTCTTTATAGATGGATCCGGTTTCTGTTTTTTATGATCACCCTGCAAGTTAGTTTCTGCTTCTAAAACGTCTAGGCCAGCTCCCCCAAGATGACCACTAGCAATAGCTTGATGAAGAGCCTCTCCCTCAACTACATCTCCCCTGGCCGTGTTTATGATAAAGGCTCCCTTTTTAAGCTGGAAGATGTTGCTTTTATTGATTAAGTGACGTGTTTGTTTGGTAGCTGGAACATGAATTGTTACGATATCGGATTCTTTTAATAACTGCATTAAGGAGACATATTGGAACTCAAAGGTTTTAGCTAACTGCTTACTCGGATAAAGGTCATAAGCTAAAATAATCATGCCAAACCCCTTGGCAATTTTAGCGACATTTGCCCCTATTTTACCCGTGCCAAGGATACCTAAAGTTTTACCATATAAATCAAACCCCCTTAATCCTCCTCGCTCGAACTTCAACTTGGTTTTAACTTTTGTCAGGGCCTGAGGAATTTTTCGCGATAAAGACAGAATTAATCCAAAAGTAAACTCCGCTACGGTATGTGAGCCATAAGTTGGAACATTGGAAACTATAATATTTTTTTTCTGAGCGTATTTAATATCGATATTATCAAATCCTGTTGCTCTAACGGCAATCATTTTTAGATTGGGAAATGCATCTATTACCCTTGCCGTTATCTTTGATTGAACAAAAACAGAGATAATCTCCACACTGCTATCTTTGGGAAGAGTTTCTTCGTTTAAATCTTGGTCGAAAAATATGACTTGATGCTCAATCAGGGAATTTAAAAAATATTCTTGTTTTTCTTGCTCTTTAAGCCCAAAAAATGCAATCTTCATAATCAAAATTAAAGCTTGGCTGGTATAATTTTCATTATATCAGGGATTGCGTTCATTACTATAGTACTAGATAATTAACAATTAGATCCCCTGTCTTAATACTAACCATGTTTATAAAATTCTTCAAAGATCTTTCCAAAGACAATGTTAAGGATGCTGGCGGCAAAGGAGCATCACTCGGAGAGATGACAAATGCCGGGATCCCGGTGCCCCCTGGTTTTGTTATTACAACTGATACTTACAAAAATTTTTATAAACAGGAACTACCGATCGATGTACAACAAGAGATTCTAGCTGCCTTTGATCAGCTGGGCGCCGAGAGAGTCGCTGTTAGATCCTCAGCTGTAGCCGAAGACTCCTCAAACGCTTCATGGGCTGGACAGATGGAAAGTTATTTAAATGTTTCTAAACAGGAGTTGTTCGATAAAGTTAGGGAATGCTGGAATTCAAATAAGTCTGAGCGGGGTTTAGCCTATGCAGCTTTGCAAAATATAGCCGAGGATCAATTATTTGTGGCGGTAGTAATTCAAAAGATGGTGGAGAGTGAATCGTCAGGAGTGATGTTTACTATTAACCCAGTTACAAAAAATACGCAGGAGCTGATGATTGAGGCAGGCTTTGGCTTAGGTGAAATGTTAGTTCAGGGAATGATCACCCCAGACAATTTCGTAGTTGCCAAGGATACATTAGAGATAAGAAATAAAGAGATCAGCACTCAAGAAACGATGCTGGTTTTTCAAGATGGAGAAAACAAAGAGGTTTTAGTCCCAGAAGAAAAGAAAAAAGAACCAACTCTTACCGAGGCCCAAGTTAAAGAGCTTGCTCAATTAGGTATAAGAATAGAAGACCATTATCACTCCCCTCAGGATATAGAATGGGCTTTAGAAAAGGGTCGCTTATACATTGTACAATCCCGACCTATAACCACTCTTTAGCCGATCATCCCAATGACTACACCCATCGCTAGCAGGGAGGCTAGTTGGTAGCCGGTGTTTAAACAGAAAAGTTTCCAACGCTTTCCACCAAAAAGCTCATCTGCTAATTGAACAGGGGCTACAAACCCGAGCCAGCTCCAAAAAGCGGTTGTTAGTCCGGTGGTGACAGGGCTATAACCATAAAAGTTTTTGGAAAGAATCATGACATGAGTTAATACATAGGCCATAACCAGTGTTGCCACAAAGCTTAAAGCATATAACTTGCCCATCTCTTTTTTAGCCTTAGCCAAATCTTCTTGGGTATATCCCATCAGCTTCATCCAGGCTTTACCAAATAAAGTTGGTGAGTACCACAAAAACCCAACACCCATACTGACTACTGCAGCCGCCAAAACTGCTATATAATTTATATTCATTTGATTCACCTCCAATCTTAATATTAGTGTATCAGGAATTTAAATGAATCTCCACGCACTCATGTCCGTGGTATCTTCTTGTTGCTCAACTTAAGTTGCTTTATTAGAAGAGATGTGGTATACTAGCGTCTAGTTGATTTAAGAATCCGAGCTTCATAAGACGATTCATATCCCTCATCTGCATTTATTTTTTCGCAGTATTAGCTACATTAGGTAGCGGGATTACTTCTTGATTGTAGCTCCTTCCCGATTTATCGGGGTAAATTTGGAGCAATCCATATTTTCTTTTCTCACTAATTTTAATTTCTTTCTTAGTCCCCATTTTTGCGGGACTAGAAAGATCAATATATGTATCAAAAATCAAATAATTATTCATCACGAGCGTCTCGCCCCTATCGTAGCGGTGGATTTAGCAACTCTAGATTTTCCAGTAATCGAGGCGGCTATAGATTCGGTAACCAAAGACGGCCAGTCAGTAAATTAACTCATAATACCGGGATTTTCATCAAAAAGGCTGATCTAACCCACCCTAATGAAGAGTTCACTCCAGTCAACTCATTCACTGATTTTAATCTGCATCGGCTAGTCAAGGAAAATATCCTTGCTCGTGGCTATATTCAACCCACTCCGATCCAGGATCAAGCCATTGGCCCAATCATCGAAGGCCGTGATTTAATCGGTCTGGCTGGTACCGGAACCGGTAAAACTGGCGCTTTTTTAATTCCAATTATAAACAAGATCTTTATTGAAAGAACCCATAAAGCTCTGATCATTGCTCCAACTAGGGAGTTGGCGCAACAGATTCGCGAAGAATTTTATAAGCTAACAGAGGGAATGAAGATCTATTCCACCCTGGTCATTGGCGGCGCAAATATGAATAGGCAGATTTGGGATTTAAGGCGAAACCCACATGTGGTCATTGGGACCCCTGGTAGACTTAAGGATCTGGTACAACAAAAATGTATCTATGTCGCAGACTACGATACTTTTGTACTAGACGAAGTGGATTTAATGGTGGATATTGGTTTTATTGCCGATATTAAATTCTTTTTAGGGTTGTTACCAAAAGTTCGCCAATCCTTATTTTTCTCGGCTACTATCTCTCCCAAGATCCGCGAGATTTTACAAAGTTTTGTTAAAGATCCGGTCACTGTTTCTATCAAAAAAGCTGAGTCAGATGCAAACATTGATCAGGATGTCGTTCGGGTCATTGATAAATCCAAAAAGATTGACCAACTGCATGACTTGCTGATCAAAGATGACTTTAAAAAAGTACTCATCTTTGGCCGCACCAAACATGAGGTTGAAAAATTACACAAAGAATTGGAAATTCGTGGATTTAAAACCGGGGCTATCCATGGCAATAAAACCCAAGGACACAGACAGCGTATTTTACAGAGTTTTAAACAAAGCGCTATCCAAATCTTACTAGCTACCGACGTCGCCTCCAGAGGACTGGATATTGAAAATGTTACTCACGTTATAAATTACGATCTTCCGGAAACTTATGATGATTATATTCACCGGATAGGTCGAACTGGCCGAGCGGGAAATAAGGGTACTGCTTTAACCTTTATAGACTCTTAAGACTTCACTAATTGAGTGATCGTCATTGATTACCACCACCTGTTGAGTACGAGTTTCATCTTCAGCTAACCTTTTAATGTGAATTGCCGGATGAACCGACCTCCAAAAATAATGTACAAAATCGACAATCTGTTGATGTGTCATGCCCTCGCCTTTAGCTCGCAACACTTCTTCTGCTTGATCCCGCCATTTTATCGAAATCTGATAATTTGGAACTAATAAAACATTCATAAATTCAATCATCTGCCACAGCGGTTCATAGTCAAATAACCTCTTATTAATATCTTTAGCAAATTGTTTCGCCTTTGGCGACTCTAGTGCGGGTAGGTCAGCATCAAAAACTGATTCATCTTGAATCTGCCTGGCTCCTAACATCCAGCCGTCATAAAAAATAAAATCGGGCTTTTTGGTAACTAGTCGCCAACCATTTGGAAGACCATGATCTAGCAGGCAAGTTGAGGTCTGTCCTGTAAAGACAATTTTTTCGCCGTTACTGGAAACGCTAATCTCTTGACCAACCAGAGGTTGCAAAAAATCGACTAGCTCTTTAGAAAGGAGCGGTTCTATGATCGGTATGTCCGAGCCCATTCTAGTTGGTAAAATAAGCTCTCTATTTTCATACACGGCATCAGTTAATTTTAGGACAGGTAATATCTGTTTGGTCTGATCAACTATTAATTCTTCTTCGATAACTTTTAGCTTCTGCACTAGTCCAGCTATTGGATTAATAAACCGAAATCTTTCGCCATCTCCTGTGTTGGCACCCTTGTCGTACCCTGAAACTAGAACAGGCTCCTCCCCCATCTCCCTCAAATCCCGAAGTCCCAAGATAGCCAACGGGATATCGTGGGTGACCCCCCGGCGTATAAACCGAGCGTCTATGTCTCGAAGCCGGCATAGTTCCAGGTGGGTTATATAATCATCATCAATCGACCTGCTCACAGAGGTGTAGTTAAAATGGGCCAGCAGGGTTTCCACAATCTCTCCCTGGGTAGTTTTTCCTGCCCCTTGGATAGCCGAAACACCGACAATCAAACCTTGATTACTATTTTTGTTTTTCTTGATGGTGATTAATTTTTCCAGGTAAGGCAGGAAAAACTTTTGCAAGTCATCCTTTAGACCATCCGGAGATATCTCTGGGCGTAAGCTCAGGATTTTATCAAAAATAGCGAAATCCTTTTCTAAATTAAAATCCATCTGCTAATTGGTTAATCCTCGTCATCTATCGGCAGTTTATCATCTCGGGTTTTACTAATTAACATCTCTGCTACCAAACCTGTTGACAGCAGTTGTAACCCCGCCAGAATTAGCAGCACAGCAAAGATCAGGAGCGGTCTTTGGCCAATGCTCTCTCCTTGAAAATGCAGTATGGAAAGATAAATCGAAAAAATTAAACCAATTAGAATACTCAACCCACCAATAATTCCAAAAAAATGCAATGGTTTTTGTCCATATGTATCTAAAAACATTACAGTCAGAAAATCAAAAAAACCCTTTATCAGCCTGTCCCAACCGTACTTACTTCTGCCGTATTTACGCGGATGATGCAGGACCTCTATCTCTGTCACAGAGTAGCCTCTTTTGGCAATCAAAATTGGAATAAAACGATGCAGCTCACCGTATAAATGTAACTCTTTGATTGCTTCTTGGCGCATGACTTTAAACCCAGAGTTAACATCATGCAACGAGACGCGAGCCACTTTACTGACAAAAAAATTAAAGGCCTTAGATGGAATTGTTTTCCCCCAAGGATCGAACCGTCTCTTTTTCCAGCCCACCACCAGATCAAAACCTTCCGAAAGTTTAGCTAGCATTACTGGTAAATTCTCCGGTCCATCCTGTAAATCTCCGTCCATGGTTACAATCACTGACCCTGCGGCCTTTTTAAACCCGAGGTTTAAAGCAGTGGCTTTTCCGATGTTCCGACGCAAGTTAATAATCTTTATCTTGGAATTATGCTTTTTAATCTCTCTTAGGACCTGTCGCGAATTATCAGTTGATCCGTCATTAATGTAAATTATTTCACTTTCAACATTGGGGAGACCCATAAAAACTTGGTCGAGCTGAGCGGTCAGTTCTGGTAGACTTTGGGCTTCGTTAAAGATTGGGATAACAACCGAAACTAACTGCTTCATTAACCTAGTATATCAGAATAGGAGTGAAATTAGCTGCTGAATCTAACCTCACTTATTTAAGATATTTATCAAAAAAATCTACCGACCGCTGCATCGCCATGGAAAAATTTGGGTCTGAAATATTATGATCTCCATTTTCGTAACTAAAAAATTCACTACTTTTTCCCGCTTCCTTCAACCTCCGGTCTAAACCCTCTGAAAATTGCCAGGGAACCTCTTCGTCTAACAAACCAGCATGCAGCTGGATTGGAGCTTTAATGTCAGAGAGATAAAAATTAGGGTCGATCGAATGCCAAAAGTCGGGATTAGCTTGGGGTGTACCAAATTGCTCAATCAGCTGCGACCGACTGCGATGGCGCAGAGTTAATTCCTGAGGTGTCGGAGAGTAGGCAACTCGTCTTTGCCAATTATTCATCAGATCATCATAGGTACCAACAACCCCACCCCAAATCACTGCCGCTTTTATATCATCCGGACGGACCACTAAACTGCGTAAGGTTATATTGCCCCCCATCGAATGGCCCCACATCCCGATTTTTGCAGGGTTAACGCCTGGATATTTTTTAATGCTCGCTAGGGCATTTAATACATCATTAGCATAGGCCGGAGAATAATACGCCCCTTCCGGCTGACCCTCGGAGCTACCATGACCACGATAATCTGGCTTAAAAACGATATATCCGCTGCTGGCAAATGCTTCGATATAAGCTATGTATCGTTCGGTTGTCCGATAAATAGACGGTGAGATATATCCATGGTCAAAAATAATTACCGGCCAACCCTCATCAGGCTGTACTCCTATTGGTACTGTTAAAAGTGCATTAATCTTTAGACCTTCAGACTTGTAGGAAACAACATATTGATTAAAACCGAAACCACTCTCAAGAGTTTGTTCAATAGTAATATCACTTCCCGGATAATCCGTGCTACGCATCACTTCGATGGACAAAGGATGGGATAGACTAGCAGAACTTGCAGGGTAACTAAAAGAAGTACCAAGAGGTTTAGTTTCGAATGCTAGTCTCTGAATTAACAAGAGGACTAATATAATCAGACTAAGAGAGGCAAAAGATACTAAATATTTATTCATTTAAAGTAATCATAGACCTGACGAGAAAGTGCTCCAATTCTGTCCTCAGCAATAGATGGCTGTTGACTATCTGTTAAAACTACTTCGATATAGTCTCCTTTAGGAGTAAAGATAATTCCGGCATCATGAGTAAAGGTACCGATCTCCCCGGTCTTATGGGCTACGACTACTCCTGCTGGTAAACCTTTGGGGATTTTGTTATTCAGCCTTTGTCTGTTGAGCAGTTCGATCATTTTATCGGTGTTTTCTGTATTAGCTAACTTACCGGTATATAGCTTTTCCAGAAAAAGCGCCATATCTGCGGCTGTTGTCTCCGGAACACTTCCGTCAGTTCCTACTTTAGATTCATTAAAACCATTACTTTCTAAAAAGGAAGCAACCTGAGAAAGCCTGACTTTTTCACTCAAAAGCAAGGCCGCATAATTATGAGAAATAGTAATCATCAACTCCAGGGCATCTTTGACCGTATAGGTAATTTGCCCTCCCTTAATCTCTGCGTCAACCGAGTCAATATTAAATTTACTATTTAAAATATCTGCACTTTGACTTAGCACTTGCGACTCAGTTAGAGCTCCTTTTTGGATTTGGTCAAAAACTGTCGCCATCACCCATAATTTATAAAGACTGGCTGTTTGGTAGGATTTATGCTCATTTAAAGCATAGCTTTCTCCCGTTTTAAGGTTTTTTATACTTAAGCTATAATCCCCCGCAACGCCTTTTAGAGAGCTGTTAACTGCTTCATCAAGAGACTTGAATCTTGGTAAACCTGCATTGTCCCTGGCTAAAGCTTCCAATTGGCTAAGAGGGCTGATCAAGGGAGATATCGAAGGGGACCGTTGCCACAAAAATAGGCTAAGCACTCCTACTATGATCACAAATATTAGAAACAAGAACTTTTGGTTATGCATAGCAAAAGAGCTTATCACCCTAAGTCGCCTGTTGAAAACAAAACCAGAGTTGCCAGGACTAGTCCGGCAGTTTCAGATCTAAAAATTCGCGGTCCTAAATTAATTAGTTTGACTCCGGCTTTTTGAGCAAACTCAAGCTCCGAATCTTCAAATCCACCCTCGGGACCGATAAATAACGACACCTTTTTGCTATTTTCCAACAAAGCAAGTAATCCAGGTGAACCACCCGAACTTTCCCGCTCAGCTGCAAGCAGTGCCACATCTGATTTTACCGCCTCCAAGATAGCTTCTTTAAAGCTGGTGGGAGAAACTATCTCTGGGATAAAGCCTCTTTCACTTTGCTCAGATGACTCCTGCACAATCCGAGTCCATCTGGTCAGCTTTTGTTCACCGTAAGTATTTTTTTTGATTAAGGTTCTCTTTGTTTCGAGGGGGACAAATCGGTCAATGCCGATCTCGGTTCCTTTTTGCAAGACTGTTTCGAATTTTTCTCGAGGAATTAAGGCCTGGTACAAAGAGATCTTTGTCTCGGGTTCGGCTCTGTTCTCTAGTTTAGAAGTGATCTTTCCGGCTACAGTTTTTGGATTAACCTGGCTTAAAATTACAGTGTACTGAAAACCACTATTATCCAATACAATAACCGCGTCCCCCACATCTAGTCGTAGCACTTTACAAATCTGCTGAGAGATCTCGTTTGGCATGGTCACCCAGTTTTGATCGATACAAGATGAAGGGATAAAAAACCGATGAGTAGTCACGGAGGTAATTATACAATTAATTAGCGAGGCTTTGGTGATCGGTTTCTGCAGTAAAAAGCTAGTCCCGAACCCAGCCATGCTTTAGACTTGTAAAGCCAGTCGTAAAAAATGGGCAATTTCGTGGATCTCTTACACCATCATCTCTAACATGGATATCACTACCATTAGTTTGAATGTTATGACCATCAGAGATAGATCTAACTACCCTGCTGCTCGTCATACGATCTCCTTCAGATATAAAAAAGAATCTTTCCGGTAAAGGAGAGATCGGGGTTCCTCTTTCTAAGATTTCGGTTAAGAGATAAGCCCCGCTTTCCAGCTCTCTTTTGCAAACCATCCATAAACCTTCCTTTATCTCAGTTGAAAAGACTACTTGGCGATTAAGCGGGTTTATGTGTACACCCTCATTTAATAAAAGCCTGGGACAGGCATATTTATATGCTTCTACAAATAGTCTTAATTTCTCCATAAAGACACTCACGGCCGGATCAGTATTCGGTAATTCAACGATCCTAGAGCTTAGCACTCTTCGATCTGGAATCGATAAAGAATCATTTTTGGATCCGGATTTTCCGGTCTCCATGATTCCCTCAGCTTTTCTAGAGATTACTTGCCTAGAAGTCCGATAAAAATTTACATAAGCATCTATAGCTGTTGTAGCTGCCAAAGGATCGGCCGCACGGCATATGTTATCTAAAAATAAAACTAATCTATTCTGGGGATATCCGATCGTGATTCCTACAGCATCTCCTGTGAGCAACCCTCCTAGCCTATACTGTTTAAAATCATAGGCGTCTACTCTGTTCAGCATGGTATCAATAAAGGGGCCAATATAATGGTTATTTCTACGAAAAAGTCGATTGAAAAACTGATTAGGCGTACCGAGTACTTTTAGCTTATCGTCAAGAAACTGCGGAGAGAAACAACCTGTTTCGGCCAGGCCGACTAACACTCTGGCAAAAACGGGATCCTCTACCTTAGCTTTTTTGAAATCAATACTTCTATTTATGACTCCTCGTTCATGAGTCCGTGGGCTATAAGTAGAAGTACTCATTTCCCACACTAATCTCTCCTGACGAGTGAAGGTTGGAGGGGTTTTATAAAGAATATCTGGAACACTTTCCATAAAGATGAGTAATTATAGATGCTGGATTCAAGTTGCTAGTGCAACAGACTATCAAAGACTTCAAATGGAGTGTACCAGTTTAAGACTTTTCTGGGTCTGCCATTTAATTGGT
>MFDD01000012.1:33712-39314 GCA_001776775.1 Candidatus Daviesbacteria bacterium RIFCSPHIGHO2_02_FULL_43_12 | reverse complement strand
CTTGAGGATAGACTCGGTGAAATTGCAGTGGCTGTGAAGATGCGGCCTTCCCATACTTGGACAAAAAGACCCCGTGGAGCTTTACTGGAGCTTGGCCCTGATTTGAAAGATTAATTGTGTAGCGTAGGAGGGAGATTCGTCGACAATGAAACACCTCTCTTTTAATTTTTCAGATCTAACCCTCTGCCTTATAAAAACAGGCGAGGAGACAAGGTCTGGCGGACAGTTTAACTGGGGCGGTTTCCTCCAAAAGCGTAACGGAGGAGTGCAAAGGTACACTTTTCCCATAAAGAAATTGGGACATAAGCGCAAAAGTATATAGTGTGCTTGACTGTGAGACAAACAGGTCGAACAGGTGCGAAAGCAGGCTTTAGTGATCTCGTGTTTGATCGTGGGATCGGCACGGCTTATCGGATAAAAGCTACCCCGGGGATATGTTATGTGTCCAGACTTCATGGTAACATGGAGTCATTTATACGGCTAATAACGGTGGAATCTATAATTCTTGGTTTAGGTCTTTACCAACATCGAGAAGAGTTATAGACAATACCGTGGGAAGTCGGGAAGTGCCTTTATGGTACATCCTTGACCCCGTATCGACTGAGCCCATTAAAAGAGGAAACGATATTCCTCTTGGGCGAGATGTGAGGTAAACTCTTGCATCACATGCCGTACTCCTGTATTTAAAGTCGTCAAGACTTCGAAAACAGGATGAAGATATAGTCAGCGCTAATAGTGATATTAGAATACAGTGAACAGGCTAGTGAAACCCAACAGTCCACAAGGACGGTTTCGTTCGGCACCTCGATGTCGGCTCAACGTATCCTGGGGGGGTAGTACCTCCCAAGGGTCGGGCTGTTCGCCCGTTAAAACGTTACGCGAGCTGGGTTCAGAGCGACGTGAGTCAGCTCGGACTCTATCCAGTATGGGCGCTTTGATACTTGAAGGGAGTCGTCTCTAGTAAGAAATTGCTACTTTCTGTAGAAATGCAGAATGACAAATTGGCTAATAACGGTGAAGCCCTCTTAATTTTAGGTTTAGTTTGGTTCTATACTAAACTTGAAGAAGGAGTGTTAATGGGTAATACCGTGGGAAGTCCGATGCAAATCGGACCCCGTAACGACTTGATCCCGATTAAATCGGGACTAATGGAAGGTGCCAGATAATCTGGATTAAAACTTCCATTATATGCCAGGTCCTGATCCGCCAACTGGTGGAAGGACAAGATATAGTCTGATTCTCCAGGAAACTGGAGTTAACAAAATGACGAGAGGACCGAGATGAGGCAACCTCTAGTGTGCCGGTTGTGTGTAAACATGCAACGCCGGGTAGCTACGTTGTTAATTGATAAGTGCTGAAAGCATCTAAGCACGAAACAAACCCTAAGATGAGGTATCTTTAAGACCCCTAGCAGACTACTAGGTTGATAGGAAAGCGGTGTAAGCATAGCAATGTGTTTAGCCTACTTTTACTAATGGTCGTAGTTGAGAAAATTTTGATTCCAACAAATTTGCCTTCTAAATAAAATCCTGTACCGGAGCATAAGCGACTGGTACGGGGAATTCGTATTCACATTCTAAAGCACAAAGATCTTCTTTAGCTCAAACCCTGTTGCTCTATTGTTTCAAACCCTTTATAGTTAATCTATGTCTGCCCAGAAATTAGTAATTAGTTCGATGTTTGGTGTTCGGTGTAAAGAGGAATCTACAAAGTCTGCGAACCCCGAACCCCGAACCCCGAACCAACTAGGTTTTACCCTCATCGAATTACTCATTGTTGTCTCCATTATCGTCATCCTAGCCACAATTGGTGTTATCATTTATGGTAATGTCCAAAAGAATGCTCGGGATGCTAAAAGACGAGCAGATATCAGCTCGATTACTAAAACCCTGGAACTAGCGAGAATCAAGGCTGACCTAGATACCTACCCCGCTCTTGATCCGTCTCAGTTTGCCAATACCTTGCCCATCGATCCAGGAGGGAAATCCTATTGTGTCAGTGCCGTAACCAGCGGAGCTCCAGCAGCTGTCCCGGGTGTTTGGACCTCTGGTGATTGTTCGGATGTTCCAAACTATAGTTTGGTAGCTTCTGGTAATCCCCCCGCCGGGACAATTGATTTTAGGGTGTGTGCTTCGCTAGAGAGTGGAACAGTTTTTTGTGTAAGCAACCAACAGTAACTCATATGAAACTAGTTCATGGTTCATGGTTCATGGTTCATGGTAAAAATAAGTCCAAAAAGACTGACTTAACCATAAACCCCGAACCCAGAACTCCGAACCCCAGGGGCTTTACCCTCATCGAATTACTCATTGCTGTCTCTATCGTAGCCATCCTGTCGAGCATTGGCCTGGTTATGTTTTCGGGTATCCAGGCGTCTGCCAGGGATAGCAAAAGAAAGCAGGATATCGATGCTATCGCTACTGCAGTCCAGACTCATTACAATACCTCTACCGGATACCAGTGTGTCCAGCAGGCTTGGTTTTCGAATGAAGATAGCGGTTTAAAAGACCCCCAGGCAAGCAATGCCTTTAACCAAAGTGGGTACTATAAATTTCCTTGGTGTGACGAAACAGGTAGTATTGACGCTGCCTCTGGTTCGACTACCACTACTTATGTAGCCTGTGCACACCTGGAACGTGCTACTGGAAACTCGCTGAATTGGGATGGAGATTATGCTTCAGGCAATATAGGTGACTATTATTGTCGTACAGATTCCAGTGAATAAAATCGTAGGGGGTTGTTTTTTCTGATGTTTAGTCCTAATCTAAATATAGACATGCCTACTGCCCAAAAAATAGTTCACAGTTTACAGTTGTCAATTCACAGTAGGACAAAAAAAGACTCTGCCCTTACTGATAACCGTGAACCGAGAACTGTTAACTCGTTGGGCTTTACCTTAATCGAACTGATGATCGCGATCACTATTGTGGCAGTTTTGGCCACCATAGGTTTAGTTATGCTGCAAGGTGCCCAAAGAATAGCTCGAGATGCTAAAAGAAAGTCTGACCTAGAAGATATAAAGAAGGCTTTCTATGCCTATCGAAACGCCACCGGAACATTCTGCCTCACTGGAGCAGGGGGCTGTGTAACCGAAGATTTTGCAGTTAACGATGCCTCTTCTGGTTTTGCTGGTAGCTGCGGTGTATCTTATTGTTTGAAAAATACCATCGGCAGCTACTTGCGGGGTAGTAGTGAGGCAGCAGCTGGAGTTGCCAATGCTTGTGATCCTAAAAATAATAACTGTACCTCAACTACTTATGCTACAGATTATTACGTTCGGGTGGAAACTGTTTCTGGCGAGGAGCAACTAACTCTATCAGCACTTTTAGAAGGTGTCGATCCAGGCGCGAATATAGTAGGACCAACTTCGACTCGGACATGCACAAAGGCTGTAGGTCGAAACTACTGTATTACTGAATAATCGTCCTTAACTCTTGCTTCTCGCCGCTAGATTCTTTATAATGTAGCCCTGGTGGTTTGAGCGTAGTGGTCCGACCTGATCCCATCCCGAACTCAGTCGTCAAACGCTACAGCGGGTACGATAATGAAGTCGAAAGGCTTTGTGAAAATACCTCACTGCCAGATTTCATATAAGCGAGCCTAAAGCTCGCTTTTTTGATGCTCAAATAAGGCCGTTCATGAGTCTAAGTATATTTTAGGCTTATAGTCCTTGACAAAAGGATATTTATATCCTATAATACACAGATTATTATGAATTCTCAGATTGTTATCAGCCCTGACTATCTTCAGTCTTTGCAGCAAAAAACCTCTAAATCCTTAAACCAAAAATTCGCTTCTTGGATGGCAGTACTGATTATCGCCTTTATCTCGATACTAACTATCTGGCAACTAGACTGGGCTGCCGCTAACACTAATTGTGGATTACCAATTTCTTCTCCAATTTCAACACCTATTTCGAGTTCAGATCCATGTCCAACACCTCCAGTTACTCCGATAGTGTCACCTAGCCCTACGCCGACTCCTACCCCAACTCCCGCTCCTGTCGTAGCCAATTACGCAGTCCTATCTGCAAAACGAGCAACAGTTCATTTAACTACCTGGGAACCTGGACAAACCTATC
This sequence comes from Candidatus Daviesbacteria bacterium RIFCSPHIGHO2_02_FULL_43_12, assembly GCA_001776775.1. Classification (GTDB taxonomy): domain Bacteria; phylum Patescibacteriota; class Microgenomatia; order Daviesbacterales; family UBA10151; genus HO2-FULL-47-45. The sequence continues at coordinate 35,233 of MFDD01000012.1, read as the reverse complement.
GAGTAGACTTTTCAACCTACGCCGATATGTCTTGGGCCGTTTACCTTGATTTTATCCATGCCCAAGTTGATCAATATGGATTGGTTTTTGATAATAATCCGCAAAAATGGGATAAATATCAGTGTGGAAAGACTCTATATTGGAGGGTTTTATCTGAAGATCGTAGCTTCCAAGGGCCAATCCATTCGACAACCATCGCTTGTGATGAGCTGATTAGCTTAGAGCCTAGTGCGGGTAGTGTTACTCCTGGGGCAGGTGGGTTTATCCAGGTCAATCTTTCTAACTATAACTACAATACAAACGCCGGAACTTATACTGTTTACGGTCCGGTATCGGGCTTAAAACCAAACACTACTTATTGGCTCTGGCTTTGTCGAGAAAACCAGGGTAGCTGTGATGGTGGTTTAAATAACACCTTTACCACTGATGGATCAGGGTACGCTATTGTCTCTTCAACCATTAATGCCATCAACTATATAACTAGTAAGATTAATTCTATTAAAATTAGCCAGCCCTCAATGCCTGATTCAACAAAATGTTTTGATCTTGAACACCCTTGTTTAGTCGCTTCGTATCAATCACCAGTTGAGCCGACCGCAGATTTTAGTAATCTGTCTGCGACTCTTAGCGCAAATACTGCTAACTTTAAATTTATATATCCTTCACAAATAGATGAAACATATCGAGTTGATCTTTCTATCCGCTCGGATATGTCCTGGGACGAGTACCTTAGCTTTGTTGTTGGAAAAGGGGGCTCACTGAGCTTAAACGATCCCGGTAAATGGGATAAATATGAGTGCAATAAGACGCTTTATTGGAGAGTTTGGAACACCAATCGTACCAAGTCAAGCGGGATTTCCTCAGCAGTAGTTAACTGTAACGGTCAAAACATCAGTAGACCTAGTGCGACAACTCAAATTACTTCAACCTCAACCCCAACCTCAACCTCAACCTCAACCCAGGCACCTTCTACAGTGGTGGTAACAACTACAACCAAGTCTTCGACTGGAATTGCTTCAAATTCAGCTATTTTAACTGAAATCCAAGCAATCGCAGGGACTAGTTCTGCTCGAGTTATAGAGCCCTTAAACTCCCGGCCTTCTGGCAATATAATGACGAATGTCTATAGCTCTGTGGCTAACACTTTCAATCAAGTTAGTGCTAGTATCTCCACCAGAATAGTTGCTCCAATCATGCGTTTATCAAGGCAGATAGTCGCTTTCTTTAACCCTTTAAGGTTTCTTAGATTCAATTAAGTTTTTAAATCTTTTACCAGTAGGGTACACTAATTAGTGTGATCTCTATATTTTTACTGTTTTTTCTACAATTTGTCGTCTTGCCCTTTGGGATGACCAGATTTGAAACCCCTAAAGTTATCTTAGCTGAGCTAGGGGTTCAGGCTCTTTTAGTGGCAGCGATCTTATCCAAAAAATATAGGCCACAAATTTCTAAAAAATTCCTTCCAATAGCAGGGATCTTTGCTTTAGTGGTCTTAGGGCTGGTGATTTCACAAACGCCCAT
>MFDD01000012.1:22516-33689 GCA_001776775.1 Candidatus Daviesbacteria bacterium RIFCSPHIGHO2_02_FULL_43_12 | reverse complement strand
TTCGTTTGCAAGGGGCTTTTTTAGCTTTGCATCTCCTCATCTGGGCAGCCTTAAGTAGTCTCTACGGCCTTAAAAAAACACCGACCTTTATCCTTTGGGCTGTGGGGGTTCTCCTGTTGCAAACTCTAATTATTTTTGGAACCAATACCACCGGTAGATTTATTGGCACCCTGGGGGAGGGGAATGCCCTAGCTGGATCGGTTGTTTTTTTATTGCCGTTTCTGGTTTATCAAAATAAAAGATGGCCGAGGATGGTAGCCATACTGGGAGCTCTGATAATTGTAGCTTTATCTGGTTCTCGCTCAGGGATTATTGCCCTTGGTTTAGAGCTGCTATTTATAGGTTTAACTCAGTTGACCTCCTTGTCTTTAAAGCAAACCTTCATAGCGTGTCTTTTGATAATTCCTTTGACCTTAGTGCTACCCTTTGTGGAAGAGGCTGTTTATTACCAAAAATACAACAGCAAGGCTCTTTACAAATTCGAAAGCCGAGCCCAAATTTGGCAGATTGCCGGACTAGCTGGTCTGGCCAAACCAATTTTAGGTTGGGGATTTGGCAATACCGAGCTAGCCTTGCATCAAACTGCTGTTAAGCGAAATAACGACTTGCAGTATGTGACAGTGGATAGCTCCCACAACATCTTTTTAGATTTTTGGGTTGAGGGCGGAGTAGTCGGGTTAGCGCTAATGGCCTGGCTGCTCCATACATCTATAAAAGGATTACTTAGGCAAGCTAATCCTTTGTATATGAGTATTTTTATTGGTATACAGGTAGTGCTGCTCTTTAACCCCTTAAGCGTAGTTAATCTGCTGCAATATTGGTGGATTTTAGGCCTGGGACTAGCTGAACTTACCTAATTATTACCCTTGACTTAAACTTCTCACATCTGGTAATAATAAACTTTAAAATATGTCTTCACCAGACCGATCAGTTTCTAATAGAGCTTTTTCAGCACGTCATTTAAAAACAGAGCTTATAGCCTGGAGCAGCCTGCACTAACTGTTATTGGAGCTGCTTGCGGGGTTAGACAGGCTCCAGTTGAGGCCAGGCCACCCATGCGATTGGGGCAGCCTTAGAAAAACACGCTCTGCCGATTATCCGGGATAATGGTAATTTGAAATCCCGATTAGTCGGTGAGGTTCAAGGATATATTGAGGGAACTCGAGTATCTGACGCCATCTTAGCTGTAATTGGAGACAGAGATCCGACCGTGGTTAAAAAGTTTCACTCCTGCAGAACAAGCCGAATTATCCCGCTTGTTGATGGAGCCATATCGAATTAAAAGACTTACTTTTTCAGCTGGAGTAGCTAGCGACTTTAGCGGAGCAGTGGATAGAAGCACGCATCAACTAACCGCTGTGATAATAGCTGCTAATCTGCTGTCTGAAGTCCCAATAAACGGAGAAATAGATAAAGGCGCTATGCAACTTGTCGCTGCTTTATCTAATCGTAAGTTCACACCAGAACAGATGACACAACTGAAAGCTACCCTGAGGTCCTAAACATAATCATCGGATGACAGCTTTGATTGCTCTTTTTCCGGGCTTGATGTACAATCTCCCTAACTAATAAAGAAAGAAGGCATGAAACAAAGTGGCACAAATGAGTATGGCCGATCTAATGGCCAAACAAGATCAGAAAAATATCAGAATTGAGCGTGGTCAACAGGTCAAAGGAACTGTTATCTCTATCCTTCCCTCCGAAATTATCCTCGATCTAGGGACCAAAGCCGAAGGAGTTTTACCTAAAAGAGAGCTTTCTCAACTAACTATCGAAGGTATTGAAGTCGGTCAAGAAATAGAAACTTTTGTGGTCGCTTCGGAAACTCCATCTGGTCAAGTCTTGCTCTCATTGTCTCGAAGCAGCAAAGGAGCGGCAAGCAACCCTAAATGGAATAAATTCTTGGATGGTCTAAAAACTGGCCAGCTATTTAATGGTAAAGGGGTGGAGATAAATAAGGGAGGACTAGTGGTCGAGGTCTCAGGGCTGCGGGGTTTTGTACCATCTTCTCAAGTGAGCTTCTCGGGTATCTCCAAAATTGAGGATCTAGTTGGAAAAGAGCTGTCTCTCAAGGTTATTGAAGCTGATCCAGCCCAAAATAGGCTGATCTTTGCTCAAAAAGTAGTTGTTTCCGAAGAGGCACAAGCTCTGCTTAAGGAGATGAAAGTCGGAGATAGCGTCAAAGGGGTGGTCTCGGCTGTTTTGCCCTTTGCTGTAGCCATGAAGCTAGAGAATGGTTTAGATGGTATGATTCATGTCTCTGAGCTGGCTTGGGAAAAGACTGAAGATCCAACCAAAACATATACTGATGGCCAAGAGTTAGAAGCTAAGGTGCTGCAAGTTGATCTGGAGGCAGGCAAAGTTGAGCTATCTTTAAAATCGCTACAAGAGGATCCTTTTGTCAAACTGGGTGAGAAATATCAGGCTGACGATGTAGTTAAAGGCACTGTCACCGCCGTCTCTGGGGATGGGGTAACCATCCAACTTGAACCAGGAGTAGAGGCGATTATGTCCTCTGATGTCTTGGAAGCTGGTAAAGAATACCAAATTGGCGAAGCTTTGACCGTCTTGATCGACAAAGTCGATGGCACTCGCCGGCGAATTACAGTTTCCCCAATGCTCACAACCACAGCTGGTCTAATTTACAAATAAATGCAGCGACTATCTGAAATAGTTGACGAAATTATCCAAAGCCCTAGATTCAAACAGTTAGACAACCTAATTGAAAACAATTCTTATCACGAGCATGAATCAGTCTATGCACACTCTCTGAGTGTTTATAAGCGAGCCCTCGAGGCTGTTCAGGGAGATTTCATCTCCAACACCGAGGCCAAAAAATTATATCTGTCTTTTTTAAACGAGGAGTTATATGGATATAAAAGGTCAGAACTCCTTTGTCTAATAGCTTTGCTGCATGATATCGGAAAAGGGGAAGCAGGAGTCTTGGTAACTGATGAAGATGGTAATACCAAAGCTCCTGGACATGAACTGGCTGGGTCAACTATCGTTGATCAGTTTATAGATCAGCAGGATTTCTCTCCTGAGGCCATAAAATACTTAACAAATTGTATCCGTCTGCATAACACCATGGGAAATTACTTCGACAAACCTGTCCCAGGGGATATTCTCCAGATAGTTAATGAAATCAAACAAGAGGGTGAAGGATATTTTATTGAGAATCTGTTTAATATTTATTGTGACGCTTTGGAGGCTGATGTTTTTGCAGATAGTCTTTTAAAGATCGTCCAAGTCTTCAACCAACCCGAGCTGTACGATTAGGGGTCGATGCTCACCACTACTTCTGGGTTAATCTATAAGTAATTTCTTTTGACTTATAGTATTGAAAGAGATATAATGCTCTAATGAAATTGCTTTCAGAACAGCTACCAACAGATGTACTTTTGGATCATGTTGCGGGCGCAACTAACGAATTGACTTGGATAAATAGATGGAGGGATCTAACTGAAATTTCAGCCGGTGTGGCTATAGGTGTTTCCTCACTTTGGTTACCAAATATTATGCCAGCTCTGCCGGCTGAGCTGGCAGCTATTATTACTGGATATATGGGTTCAATGTTTGCCAATGCGCTTTATCAAGCATCTCAGGCCGGAGTTTACAGAGACGCTAGGGAAGAGTTGGATTTCCTACATGAAGTAGTCAACCAGAGGCTACTGGAACAAGCGACTAGGGCAGGTGGATGGACAGTCTTCCCAGATAGTCATTTGAAATTTCTAGCCAGAGATATTCAGGGAGAAAAGGGATTACGCTTACTGAAATTAATGAACCCCAATTCCTCACAAAGGCTAGACACTCTGCGCGAAAGAGCCCTGAATGATGGAGCAGGTTATAATGACTATGTACCAGTAGGAACCAGTCAGGTTCCTAGAGTGCTGAGTAAATTGGTTAAAAATCGATTAGCCTCCTGTATTGTTGAAGGGAAAGAACACCCTTATTCAGGGCATAGAGTGTGGGAAAGTTTTAATCCCGGCTTTAATCGTACTCCCTTGGGCACTGCCCTTCTTATTCCTCGTTATTCTGATCAAGTCCGCGCTCATGGGCTAACCTGGGTGCAGCGCAATATTGTCGGCTAGCCTTATCTGGATAGGCTAGCTTGTTGGGCCATCGAGCCAAAATCGGACCCTCAGCGTCAGTCGTTTACTAAGGCTTAAATATGCTACTATTTCGCTATGGCGAAAGTGCATACATCATATGTCTGTCAACAGTGCGGGTTTATCTCCGCCCAAAACCTGGGCAGGTGTCCGGAATGTGGGGCTTGGGGTTCGCTGGTAGAGACGATTGAGCAAAAGTCATCAGCTATCAGTCGTCAGTCATCAGCCGGAAAAAAAGTACTCAAAGATGTCCAATTAGTCAATCTACGAGATGTAGAACGTACAGATTATGCTCGGATTTCAACTAATATTAGAGAATTTGACCGGGTGTTGGGGGGAGGAGTAGTGTTGGGGTCGGTGATGCTGATCGCCGGAGACCCGGGCATAGGAAAGTCGACATTGCTTTCACAACTGGCGATTAACATCCCCAAGACCCTTTATGTGGCTGGAGAAGAATCTGCCCACCAGATCAAACTCCGGATTGATCGTCTCAAAAAAGATGCCGATCTAGCTATTCTCAACGAAGTCGATGTAGATGTAATTATCGAAGTTATCCGCCAGGTTAAACCCCCATTGGTGATTATTGATTCGATCCAGACTATGGAAACCCAAGACTTAGAGTCAGCAGCCGGAGCAGTCGGCCAGGTCAAAGAAACGGCCCACCGCTTGCAGCGAGCCGCCAAGAGCCTGCATATCCCAATTTTTATTGTCGGGCATGTCACCAAAGAGGGCACAGTGGCCGGGCCCAGGACTCTGGAACATATGGTAGATGTAGTTTTGAATCTGGAGGGCGATCCGTCCAGCGGTTTTCGGATCTTACGGGGGATTAAAAACCGTTTTGGCCCGACAGATGAAATCGGGGTCTTTGAGATGGAGGATTATGGACTAAAGGAAGTGACTAACCCTTCCAAATTATTTTTAGATCAAAAAGTCAATGCCCCCGGATCGGCAGTAGTAGTAACAGTTAACGGAGCTAGGGCTCTCTTGGTCGAGATTCAAGCACTAGTTTCCAAAAGTTTTCTACCGATTCCCCGGAGGACCGGATCGGGGATAGATAATAACCGACTCCAGCTGCTGGTCGCAGTGATCTCTAAGAGGTTGAGTCTACCCCTTTTTGACCAGGATATCTTTGTCAATGTGACGGGAGGGATGAAGCTAACCGAGCCGGCAGTCGATCTGGGGGTATGTATGGCAATTATCTCATCTCTTAAAGATAGATCCATCGTTTCGCAAGCTGCTTTTGTGGGAGAAGTCGGGCTTTTGGGGGAGCTACGTAATGTTCGTCAGTTAGACAAGAGGTTGTCTGAGGCCAAAAAGCTTGGGTTTACTCAGCTAATCTCCTCTGAATCTGTCAAATCTCTGGGTGAAGCCGTCAATAAAGGCCTAACGGCCAAAGAAAAATAGAGTTTGTTTTATGCAGTTCGCCGCATTAGCCTACTTTGTTTGATCAAAGCCGCAGAAATAAAGTCTCCGACCCTACCGACTGGCAATCCAAGTTGTTGTGAAGTTGCATCTACCCCAATACCCTCTTTAAATAGAGCATCAAGAACACGCCGCTCTCCTCTAAAAATATCGTCATGCCACCAGGGTGGTTTAATGGTTCCATTAGTTGGGCTTTCTTTACTAGTGTGACCATTAGTAGACTGAGTTTTTGTATCTTTCCCAGCATCTCCCTGCCTAGTAATTACTGCTGCCAGTAATTTTTCGAATTCTGCAATTTGAGCTGCCAGTCGTGTTACAGAATTCTCAGCTGCTGTCCGTTGACCTCTTTCCCTAGCTAATCCCAGGGTAAATCGAGCTTCAGCAGCTGCCACTTGTGCTTCGATTCCTCGCTCTAACCTCCCAACCTCGGCCTGGAGGCTCTCTACGCGTTGCTGAGATTGGGCTAGGGTGTTTCTGGTTTGAGCCAGCTCTGCCTGTAAGCCAGCATTATGAGCATTAGCTGGAGAAGTTTCTGTTCTTGGTACTCGAGCGCGTCTTGGTGCTCGAATCATACCTAGATTCAAACCTCTGACCATATTATAAACTTCATCCTCTTGCATCCCTGGTCGAAGGACTCGAGCAGCAGCTTGGACTAGTGCTTGGGTTTCTCTAGCTCTTAGACCACCTTCAGTAATAACTCGCATAACCCCTCTTTGAGCAGCATAAAATTCCAGATCACGAAATGAGCCTACAACTGCTTCTAATCTATAAGGGGTGATCACACTTCGGGCATCAGTACCAGGATCTGGGGTTCGGGCATTCCGTACCAAGTCGGGAGCTGCATAATCAACAGTTCTAAATATCTGGGCAAGCATTCCAGGCTTCTCTTGTATATCACTCGCTGTTTCTCTTCCCCAAGTAATCAAGGCTACACCCTCATCCTTATTTAAACCAGTTTGTGTTAGCCGAGGTCTGCTCTGAGCAGCTAATTCAAAAACCTGATGTAATTTTAAGCCTCGGTTTGCCCACGGGGATTGTTGCCAGGCGTTCGTGCACCATATTCCTATTCTAGGTAACTTAAGACTAGCAACAGAATTAATAGCTAAAGCACGCTCTTGAAAGAGTTCCCTGTCGCCTATGCCATGAAAGACATTAGCCATTAATGTACCATCTCCCGCACCCTCTTCCATTAACATGTTTACTGCAGTAGCTCGGTGAGCACCATCAAGGACATCATGCACTGTCTCATCACCCATGAGTCTAGCTCGTACCGAAATAGGAGAGTACTGACCAAGTGGGTTACTACGTATTTTATCAGCCAAATTCCTAGCGTGACCTTGATCAACAATTAGATCTTCAAGAACAACTGTTGTTACTGGAATAATATCCGGTCGGCAAACCCTTTGACCAGCTTGGAGAAGGTCCGCAGAAGACATGGCGTAATTCGGTCGATGTCGTTCATATACAGATGCGTTTGCCATTACTCTTAGTAATATATAGCCTTAACAAGCCAAAAGTACAAGAGGGAAAATTAGAGGATTCTTAAAGGGTTAAGAACCGCGGTAAATCCAGTTATTGGTGGAGGACCCGGTTTAAAGGAGCCTGGTTGAAGTAAGAATTGAAAGTTAAAGTAGGTTCGGGCTGGAGGGTAATTGGTCTTAATGCTACTTAAATAACCTTTCACAAGCTCGGAGAGAAGTTCTTCATCCGTTACATTACCTGTTGTAGCCCTTTTTCTAAGAGAGTACAGGGAGAGCGGGTAAAGCTGAATTCTCATAGCTAGCTGAGGTTCATCTGTCGGATCTCCTCGTAGCTGACTATAGCTTAAGCCAGTTCGGGCGGTTTGTTCCAGAGCTCTAGCATCGGCCACCATCTCTGGGTCGAACCCTCTACTGTTACCTCCTACAGGAATGGCGTGGGTTTTGGAATAAAAAAGATGAGGTCCATGCGAGGTCTCAAGTTTGTTAGCTCCAATGATGAGATCGCTAACCAGTATTGTAGCCATAGCAACTCCCTTTAGTAGAGCAGTCCGTCGATCTCTAAGTACAGGATCTCCCTTAATCTGACTGAAATCCACCTTAGACCCGCTAGCTAAGACAGCAGCGATATCAGCATCTGTAACCTGAAAGTGTGGGGAAGGGGTAAAACCTTTTCGCGCCAGATATTCTGCTAAGTCTCGCTGGCCTTGAGTTGCTCCATCTAGTGGTCCACCAACTCTCCGACCCACAAATCTCCTACCTAATCTGGTTGCTACTTCTGCCCCAAGTGCATGGTAATCTCCATCAATCATAATTTATCCTCGAAATCTTAAACTGAAACTCCTGGTCAGGGGATGAGGCAAGCTATGGTCGGGAGTTTGTGTCTTACATACAACTCGAAAGGGCACCCTAGGATCAGGATGGGTGAGGGTAACGACAGAGTTAGGGGTTGAAGATGTAGGAAACTCCATCCGTGGATGTCCAGGACTTGGCACCTCGCCATCAAGAAGAAAACCGGTGTTTAGTGCTAAGAGACAATTCAGCCCGTGCGCTCTTTCGGCTGGGGACATGTTAGTTCCAAAAAGTCTGGGCGTGAGGGTGTCTCTCAGTTCAGATGTTCTTATCTCAAAAACTCTTAAGACGTCATGCCTTGGCCCTTGCTCTCCCTGAGTAAGGCCCTTACTACGTAGATGCTCAAGCTGTTCTGCATAACTATTGTGTCCAAAGACAATGCCGGCTAAGCTAAGACCATCACTAATTAAGGGGAAGACAGTTAAGCCATAATTTCGAACAATACGCACTAAGGCATCGGTTAGTCGAAATCCCATTGCTTTAAGTTGTTCACGCTGCTTCTGAGTAAAGGAGGGTTGGGTGTCCATGAAATATGTTGATGTGGGAGGAAATGATGCTTGATCAGGGTGGGCTGCCTGACATGCAGCTTGTAGAGCTTTCATTCCTAAGTGACCGCTAAAATCATAAGTAGGCAAAGGTCGAGAAGCTGTAGATTCAGCGCGATCTTTAGATCCAAGACCATGTTTAGCGGCCATCCTCAATTTTCTAAGAACCTCCATATTAAAGCCCGGTATACTGTCTTCTAATGCCATTGAGAGCTATTATACACATCTTTAATATTGTGGATAAGTGGTGGAAAACCCTTCGCCAAGCTCAGGGCAAGCCCCCAAATGCGCGATCGAAGCTATCTTCGGGTATGATTTCGGGTTTTAATTCGGTTTAGAAAAGCTTATCACTAGACTCTTGTCACTTGTCACTATTTCGAGTTACACTAGACATATGAAACAAGACGAAGACACCAAAGAGCATCCTAAAAAGGAGCCAGCAGAAAAACCGCAAGAAAAAGAAGCGGAAGAGTCTCCTCGGTCAGAAGAAATGAGCCCAGTCAAAACATTTATCCCAGCAGCCGACCAAATGGAGGAAGAAGAGTATCCACCCGGCTTTAAAACGACCAATATTGACTTATCTACAGCTAATTCTGAGCATTCTTTGGATGATCTGGCCAAGGAGGCTACTTCGAGCACTACAGGTGACGGGTTCCATCCACAGGCAGGAGCCGTCAGCGGCTTTCATCGGATGACCGAGGAAGACTCTGCCCCTCGGATCCGACCAATGGGATCCCGAATGAATGGAGCTGTGGTTTCTGGACAAAAAAATTCCCGGCCAAGCCGAACGCTTCCCATAATCATCTTAGGGTTAGTAGCTTTGGGCGTTTTGGGGGCAACAGTTTATTTGCTGAAAGGAGGATCACTCAAAAAGGCTCCTACGCCCACTCCATCTCCCCAGGCTCCGATAGTGGTAGCCTCACCAAGCCCAAGTCCTTCACCGGAAATCCAGGTGAATAGATCAGATTTTAAGATCCGGGTATTGAACGGAACCACCAAATCCGGTTTGGCTGCTACCCTAGCCAGTAAACTAAAGGATTTAGGGTATAAAATCGACAAAACAGGCAACGCCCCCAGCCAAACAGTAGTTCAAACGACAATCAAGCTAAAGGCCTCAACAGCTAGTCTGTCTGCTCAGTTAATCAAAGATTTAGCACCTGATTATGAAGCAACCGTTGGTGCCAACCTCAAGGATACTGATGCAGCGGATGGAGAAGTAACCATCGGAGCTAAATGAGTGAACTCTGAATTTATTTATCTTCGTAGCACTTCAACTTTTTTACTAAAAGCTTGGATCGTGTAGAATAATCCAAGAGTAATTAAGAAAGCTCCTACACTGTAGAGTAGGTCAGATAAGTCTCCATTCCAGTAAGTTCCACTTCCACTACGAGATAAAAAAATAAAGTCGGCAACTGTTTCGATAGTCAGGCCAACAATCAAAATCCTAAAACCCGCATAGATTTTGCCGACATATATCCGCAGGCTGACCAAAGCCAAAGTTATTAGCAAGGTATCTCCTAGGGGATAGGCGATATTAAAAAACCGCTCTATCAGCGAAGTGTTTGGTGAAAGATCTGGTTTGTTAAAAACAAAAAAGGTCAAGCCTGCAGACAGAGCCAAGATAGCTACACCTTCCCAGATCATACGCGGAGTGACGACCGACTTAAAGGTTTTGAGTAGCTCCCAGAGTCCAAAAGCGGCAAAGGGATAGAAGAGGGTAAATGGAATATCCGCCAGAGAAGGAAAAGGGCTGTCTACCAGTAAAACCAAATTATAGTAGAGCCAGATATATTGACCTATGGCATAAAATAACAAAGAAAGCCCTAAAAATAAAAATCCTTTGCCTTCCGCTTTGTCCAGGCTGAACTTAAAAGCTCCTCTCAGTCCAACCACCGCTCCCAAAAGATACAGCAACCCATAACCTCCGTTAAAGAGAAAGTTGAGAGTAGTTTGATGAGTGCTGAAAGATTGAAGATATATCCACCAAGCTAAAACTATTCCTCCAAGAGCAAAAAGCGTCACTAGAAATGGATTTTTAAGAGTCAGCATCTATATTAGGTGTACTATACTTTATTGTTTAGATCAACTAGAATTAAGTTATTAGTTCAATGAACTAATAAAGGAATCATCTCTCATGCGTATAACATTCGTTCTGCGGCTAATTTTAGCCGTTATTTTCGCACTTGTGGCGTTCATATTTTCGGAAGTCGTGCCTGACGTTCCCCCTTTTCGTTCAATATATCTGCGGGTGACGGTAACAGTCTGGTTTGGGTTGCTTGGGTTTGGGGTTTTTCCGGATATTGCCAAGAATCTCTCCGTTTATGCACTATCCGCCATTAATTTTTTGACCAATCGTGTCAGTTCGGAGATTATCAACCAAATGATGAGGCTGCCCCGTCAAAACTCGTTTAACGCCCCTATACCATCCCACGCCATTGTCGGTGGGGTATCTGTGGCCCAACCCTTGATTCTGGACACTTCCGCGATTATTGACGGACGGATCCTGGATATTGCCAAGACCAACTTTATCTCGGGCATGATTCTGGTTCCCACGTTTGTCTTAGAAGAGCTGCAGCAGGTGGCTGATTCGTCTGATTTTCTGAAACGTTCCCGGGGTCGTCGGGGTTTTGAAGTAGTGGAGGAGATGAAAAAGGTTAAGGGTCTGCGCATTGAAATTTGGGAAAATGGTATCGCCGGCAAGGGAGTCGATGAAAAGTTAGTGAGGCTAGCCAAAAGCCTGCACGGCAAGATTATTACCACGGACTTT
>MFDD01000012.1:2625-22495 GCA_001776775.1 Candidatus Daviesbacteria bacterium RIFCSPHIGHO2_02_FULL_43_12 | reverse complement strand
AGAGCGGATTGATGTTAAGGTTGTTCACCTTGGCAAAGATGCCAAACAAGGGGTAGGTTATTTTCCCGATGGAACCATGATTGTAGTCGAAGATGGGGCCGAGCTGGTGGGGAAGACGATTCTAGTCGAGGTTTCCCGGATCCTCCAGGTCCCGGCTGGTCGGATGGTCTTTGCTAAAAGGGTTGCAGAAACACCCAAAAAGTCAGATTAGTTGCTCCTTACGCTTTTCTTACGCACATTTTACTCATCTCTATTTTGACATCCACTTCACTATAGGGTATAATACTGATCTTAATATGGAACGAATGACCCGAGAGACACTTATTAGAAATACCCGCCGAGCCGGTGGAGTTGCTCTTGGAGTAGTCACTGCTTTTACTCTTCCCCAAGAGGGCTTGGCAATGAAAGCTGCTGCCCCTGAATGTCCACTAGTCGCTAGTCAAAATTGGCTTTGTTATCACCCTAACGCAGTTAGAGGCGAAGTTACACTAGTTTATAACCAAGGTAGCTTCTTGGATTGGTACGCAAAAATTCATGCTGACCTTTTAGGCGGGCCCAGACCTGACATACGTGGTTGGTGGGAAGAGCGGGCTAAGCGTTGGATAAGAGAAAATCCTGGTAGCGAAAGCTCAGCAGGGGTCTGTAGCGGGGAAGCTGCCAAGGTGGCAGGTGCAATCCAAGGCGATGAAGCCATTTGGTGGGGTCTTAACGATACTATGCGAGATACTTCTGGTAGGGTAGTTGATATAGCTACGCTTCAACATATCGAATACGCCCGATTACTACTAACATTAAAACACGCCTATGATACTCCAGAATTTTTCCATGATGATGACAGGCTCAACCTTCCACAAGTTTTAAATGCTCAAAGAAACAATCCTGGTAAAATTGCGATTATAAACACTCCCGACAGCGGAATATCTTCATTCTTTACGGCCATAGTTTCAATCAATGGTTCGTCAATAAACGGATGGAGAGCCGGGCAGTGGCTAGAAAGAAATGTAGCAGGTGCAAATTTATCAGCTTGGTTTCCGCATCACTATAGTAGTAGAGAAGATATCCCCGACAATCTGCGCACCAAATGGGTGCGAGCCTTCGAATCCTTGCGTCCGCCGGCAGATATCTGGAATGAGATGGTTGTCGATTTCTGTGCCAAAGGTGCAGACGTCCTGCACTAAGCTCTCTAATTAGTTATCCACACTCAAAATTTTATTGTTGATTACTAAAAGTATGTCCATTGCATGGCTTGATAGGGCAATCTAATCTTATACACATATCTCTTTTGTATAACTCTAGGACATACAAAAAAAACTAGAGAAATAACTCTAGGACTAGAAATTGTTGACAAATAGTTTTGGAAGTGCTAAATTTAGAAAGATGTTTCTCTCTCAAATCTGGAAGAAAAATTCTAACACTCGTTTCTCTCGTCAAACTCGTTCTTCTCGTGAAGATAGCGCCCAGACTACTCAGGTCAAAAAGGTTTTAACTGGTATCGACCAGAAGCTGATTGTGATGGTGAGGGGATAGTTGTAATTAGAATTTGGGTTTCTTGATAGCAGACGGATCAAGAAACCTGAAACTTAATTAGAACAAAAAAAGAGCATTACTACCGCAGACGGACTCGAATAGCAATGCCCTTTTTTAAATTAAGTACATAAAAATATGATTTCAGAGCAGAGAAACCATATCTCTATCTCCAGGATTCCATATTTTATATTGCTTGTCAATAGCTAATTTGAAGCTACTAGCAATGTTTGTAGTTTGTATTGGGGATTAATCTGATGATCAAAGGGGGTTTATCTAGGGCAGGGATAAGTTTCTATTTTGATCAATTACGGTAACGCAAGTTAACGGCAATTAGTCCCCAATAGAGCCTACAAGCTTGAAACTACCCCAATATAAGAAGCTTATAGTTATAGTAGGCTTAGATTATAAGACCTAGATTATAAAAAGTGCGCAATTTATATATTATCAGGGAAGTAAGATCTTTGTAAGAAATACTACCATATCCGGTAGTCTGGTAGGTATCAGATCTTGACATCCACATGAGCCTTATAGTATACTGCGTAGTGTTGAACTTAAGTCAATAATGAAAGTTGTTTTGGTCAATTCATGAAGAGTTTTTTATCAAATATCACTAAAAAATATGGACAGTACCTATTAATAGGTCTGTCTCTTTTTGTGCTCTCCATCGCTTTGATGGGTCGAGCCGGGGTTTTAGCTGAAGTTTTAAAACAGGGTCCTCAAGTTGTTTTCGCTGGTCCTTGTCCACAGGGTGGATGTAATGGCGGAGAACCTACAGTTGAACAGTATCCTCAATGCGGTGGTGACTGTAACGGGACAACCTATGACGGTAGCCACACTGTCTGGGTAAAAAAGAATGTTGATGGGGCTTGTAATGTTTCCTACCAATGTGAAGATCGAGGACAGCAAGAAGGTCAGTGTGGTAACACTTCTCCTCCTGCATGTAACGAAACTCCTCGACAGTACACCCAGTGTGGTGGTGAGTGTAACGGAACTACCTATGACTCTTCGCACACTATAGATGTGAACAAAAACGTTGATGGTTCATGTAATGTTAGCTACAGCTGTAACGATCTTGGTGCTATAAATGGCCAGTGTGGAAACTCGACACCTCCAACTCAAATATGTACTCCTGGACAAAGAGATGCTAATTCCAGAACCTGTATCGGGTCAACCGGCTGTAAGTACAATCTTAATGAATGTAATTCTGATGGCATGGGTTGGCACCAGGTTGAGGAAACCAATTGTTCCCTCGCTCCTGCAGGTTGCAATGGCATGTGTACCCCTAATGATAACGTCGGTGTTGTGGAGCAGTGTGTCGGGACTCAAATGTGTAAGTTCAATAAATGGATCGGGACAATGTGTAATGAAGGTTTAGGCGGAGCTTATGGATGCCGAGCAGCTAATCCCGGAGAGTGTGAAGTTGCCACAACCTCTTGCTTTGTCTGTGAGAACGGAGCATACCGGACAACATCATCTAATAACTGTAATACATCAAGCCCGGCTTGTAACCCAAATAATCCTGGGCAAGGAGCTTGTACCGGAGCTTCTGTTGGACAGTTATGTCCTGCTCCCCAGGGATGTGTATCTAACGGATCATGTTCTGCTGCTGCTCCAGCTTGTGGACAAACAACCCAGGGTGTAAATAACTGTGGGGTAGCATGTACGAGATCAGGTGCCGCTTGCCCTGCTCCTACGTCAACGCCTCCGGTTCTTTGTCAGTCTAACGGATCATGTTCTGCTGCTGCTCCAGCTTGTGGACAAACAACCCAGGGTGTAGATAATTGCAATAATGTCTGTTTCAAACAAGGCTTAGCCTGTCCTGTAGCTACTCCAACACCTGGAGTAACTCCTAGTCCAACCCCAGCCACTACTACCTGTGGACCTAACACTCGCCAAGAGATTGGCCAAAATGGAGCGATCGTTTGTGTCAGCACAGTAGTTAATCAGACTCAGACTCAAACTAATAATCAGAATCAAACAGTTAATGTCACTGCTCAAGGTGGATCAGCCAGTATCAACTACCCAGCTGCTGCAGCTGCCGCTTATCAAAGAGCTTATGTTAGAACCGCCGGTGTGCCTATGAAAACTGGCCAAGTAGAAGTAGCTGGTGTGCAGGAGTTGCCAAAAACCGGATTGCCTTTAGTTGCCTGGATGCTGGTTGGAGTAGCTCCATTCGGAGTTAAGTTACGCAGATTCGGACGATCTACCAAAGAAGAGACAACTGCCAACTCAATGTGGGAAGACAGACAGTTCAAGAAAAGCTAGAGCTTTTCTTGTTCATGGTTGATAGCTCAGAGTTCGTAGAACTTAAAACTAATTTTTCCTTATTGGACAGATTCAATTGGGGTTGACAGTTAGATACGAGTGTGGGATACTTCCTATGAAGATAAACTTCTCTGTAACTTCTCTTTGTCCTTCCATGAACTACTAACTACGAATTACTAACTATGGCCAACACCCGATCCTTTAAACCTAAACAGCCTTCTGAACCAGTTGATATCAACGAAACAGCTACCGAAGCTCCTCAAGATCCAAATTTTAACCAAAGTTCCTCTGCTGTCATCTCAAGCGGTAACGAGACCCGCCTGCCAGCAGGGCAGGAATCCACAGGCTCTGAGTCCAGAGATTTCTCGGCTTCACCTCGAAATGACAGGGGCAGTGTTCGAGATGATAATTACAATAGACGTAATGGTTATTCAGAGGATCGAGGCAATTACCGCCAGTCACGTTATGAAGGCGGCAGTGCTTATGGACGCAGTGAAGGATCAGGAGATCAGGGTTCTCGTAGTGAGGGCGGATATCGCAGCCGAGGTTACGCAGAAGAGCGGGTAGAGTCTCGGGATGTACCCACTCAAGATGTTTCCGGATACCTGGATGTGATGCCGGAAGGGCATGGCTTTTTGCGTCCTAAATATATCCCATCGGACAAAGATGTCTATATCTCATCGTCTCAGATCCGCCGTTTTAACTTACGTCCCGGGGATTTTGTTGAAGGGGGAGCCAGAGAGCCAAAAGAAAACGAACGCTACTACGGGCTCCTACAAGTCAGCAAAATCAACTCCAAAGATGCCGAAGGCTTTGTAACTCAAGGTACAGGTCAAAAAAGCAAACGAATTCGTTTTGAAGACCTCACAGCCATTTACCCAAATAAGTTGCTCAAATTGGAAACTGGCAAGGCCCCTCTCTCTCAAAGAGTCATCGATCTCTTTGCTCCGATTGGTTTTGGACAGAGAGGTTTGGTGGTTTCGCCTCCTAAAGCGGGTAAAACGACGATTCTGAAAGACTTAGCTGCTGGTATTGCCAAAAACCATCCGGAAGCCATTCTAATGGCAGTTTTAGTAGGTGAGCGTCCAGAAGAAGTAACCGACCTCTCGCGCTCTATCAAAGGAGACGTTATTGCTTCTAACTTTGACGAACCAGCTGAAAACCAAACTAGGGCTGCGGAAGTAGCGTTAGAGCGGGCGAAGAGACTAGTCGAAGAAGGCAAAGACGTAGTGATTCTACTAGATTCGATTACCCGACTTGGTAGGGCCTATAACTTAGTTGTTCCTCCTTCAGGGAGAACCCTGTCAGGGGGGTTTGACCCGGTCGCGCTGTACCCACCTAAGCACTTCTTTGGAGCGGCTAGAAACTGCGAAGAAGGCGGGTCGCTAACAATTATTGGTACTGCCCTGGTTGACACCGGCTCAAGAATGGACGATCTGATCTATGAAGAGTTTAAAGGCACTGGTAATATGGAGCTGCACTTGGATCGCAAGTTGGCCGAACGTCGGATCTTCCCGGCCATAGATATCTCTAGCTCCGGTACGCGTCAAGAACAGCTGATGTTTGATAAAGATACCTACGCTAAGATGACAGTGATGCATCGGATGATCCGATTACTGAATGAATCGGAACAAACCGAGATCTGCTTGCAACAGCTCTCTAAAACCGAAACTAATGCTGAGTTCCTCGGCAACCTCAAAGACGTAAAATAGACCTCCAATATCACACTTTGTCAATTTGACAACGACTAGGGCTGCGGTGTTAGAATGAGTCCACTTTGAATCGACTTCGCGACGACCTTAAAAGCTACACTCAGTTCATCGTTTTATACCATTCCCGTAAAACAAAAAGACTGGGAACTCATATTGACCGATTCAAAGACCGCTCCGTGGCTGTTTTGATGCACCGCCGAGGGCGTTTTCAAAAGCATGTTTGGCATACTTCAATGGTCGGTTTAGCGGCTGCTGGAGTGCTAACTTCCGGAGTAATGGGAGGCACATCGATTGTGGCTTCTAGCTTCCCCGGTGTCGGAGGCCAAGATCCTCGGTTAATCGAAACCTTTGACCCCTTTGCCCAAGGAGTCAGTTTAGAATCTCTGGTGGATATGAAAACTCAACAGGGATCTAATCAAAGGTCGGAGACTATTGAGTACGAAGTCAAAAGTGGAGATACTCTGTCCGGTGTTGCCTCTAAATTGGATATCTCAGTCGATACTATCAAGTGGGCTAACGGTCTAGACACTGTCAATTTCGTCAAACCTGGCGATAAACTCAAGATATTACCGGTTTCTGGTGTGGCCCATACTGTGAAGTCCGGAGATACCCTAGAGAGTATTGCCAAAAAATACAGCGTAGACTCTCAGGCGATCTTTGGCTTTCCCTTTAATGATATCCCGGACGATCAGAAACTCGCCATCGGACAGATATTAATTGTGCCGGATGGAGTTCCGCCGGAAGTTAAAGTTTCCCCCAAACCCAGGATCCAGCCCCAATATTTGGCCGAAGGTCCATCTTCACCAGTCTTTGAAGCCCCGAGCGGAGGAGGATTTATTTGGCCAACGGTTTCCAGTGGGCTTTCGCAATACTTTGCTTGGTATCATCCGGGAATCGATATACCAAACCGAGTTGCTCCACCAATCACGGCCTCAGATGGTGGAATTATCGTTGTGGCCGGATGGCCGGATAACTATGGTTATGGCAATAGGATTATAATCGATCATGGCAATGGCTATCAGACACTATATGCGCATATGTCCAATATTTATGTCACTGTTGGCCAGAAAGTATCCCGAGGTCAAACGATTGGGCAAATGGGGTCAACAGGCCGGTCAACCGGGACTCATTTGCACTTTGAAATCCACTTCAAGGGCCGGGCGCTCAATCCACTGTCTATCCTTAAGTAGCCACTAGTTGCTAGAGTCAAGAGTCTAGGATTTAACCTTCTTCTCTTGTTCTGTATTATTTTGTTTCTCCCTTGTCCCTTGAAACTTGTCTCTAGTGGGCGTATCCTAGTGTTAGAGAGGTGGTGAAGCCCCCATGTCTTTACGTATTCTATTTGACTCTTCATAAAGAGTATTCCTTTATTTCCGCAAAGCTTGATTTGCGCACCACAGAGTTTCCGTCTGCGTACTTTAAATTTAAAGCACACCTCTGTTGCCTAAGCATATATTAAAATGGGGTAGAGCAGCACCCATAGTTTTATCTTGATTTATTCGTCAGCTAACGAATGCTTTTTGTGCTAGCGTTTGTTTAAGTACGCAATGAATCGAGCATATATCTAGTTGTGAAAACGACTCTTGCCAACATTAACTTTGTCGATTAAGCTTGAATAATGTCTCCCCACTCAAGGCTAGGTCTGGGTACACTCATAGCACTTTGCTTAGCAATATTCTTGGCTAGACTAATTCATGGCCAGGCTATATACACTGTTTTTTCCGATATACCTACTCAAACCCAGTCAAAAGCTCTCCAAATAATAGTTAATAATAGACTAAAAGATCAAAAAGGAGATTTTGCCATAGTTATCGAAAATATTCAGACTAAAGAGCAATATCACTTTAATTCCCAAAAACTTTTCCCATCCGGCTCATTCTATAAGTTAGTGCTTATCGCGAGTGTCTATAAAGAATTAGCAAAAGGAAGCCTGACTAAAGAAACGATCTTGAGTGCGTCTAAAGACTACTTAACAGAAAGTTTTGGGGCAGTTGACTTTGGATATGAGAATTTTAGCGGACCGATAACCTTGAGCCTGCAGGACGCCCTAAACCGGGTAGCTCAGGTTTCGGATAACTTTGCTGCGATTATGTTAACAGACAAGGTCAGAGAGCTAACCTCAAATCAACAGGAGCCCTTGGCTCAGATGGCTCAAGACTTGGGGCTTAAAGATACCCACTTTGGCCAGCCTGAGACTACCGCTTTGGATACAGCGCATTTTTTCCGACTGCTATCTGAAGGTAAAGTGCTCAGTCCGGCAGCTTCCCAGGAAATAATTGATTTACTGGCTAGCTCTCAGATTAATAATCGGATTCCGTCTCTTCTTCCGCAAATAGAGAGTACGGTTGGTGGACAACCAAAAAGGGTTAAGGTTGCCCATAAAACAGCGGAGCTTCCAGGATTACGTCATGACGGCGGAATAGTCTTTTTGCCAAATAACCCATATATCATTGTATTAATGAGTAAAAATGTCCAATTTGAAGACGATACCGTAGAGCTACTGGCTAATTTGTCTAAAGATGTGTATGACTATTTTGCCAAATGAGGTAAAATAACCAGAGTTTAGGGCCGTTAGCTCATTTGGTAGAGCGTCTGGCTGGCAGTCAGAAGGTGACCGGTTCAAGCCCGGTACGGTCCACACACTATGGTTTTTTGACGGCCGCTGGGGTGGCGATAGAAGGAGCTTTGTTTAACTCTTTATCTAAAACCTTTGGTAAACTCTTTTTCTGTAGGGCACCGGTTTCCTGGGCTGCTGGAGGAGTGGTGGTTTGGGCTGCCGCTGAACCTGTAGCAACTCTGGCCTCCAAGTCTTTTAGATAATCAGCGGCTGCTTGATAATCTTGACTCTTCGAATCGAGCAGTTTAATCACAGTTTGGGCTTCTGAGATGGCATTTTGTAGATCCCCTTTGTCCCTTAAAGTTACAGATAAGTTATAGTGAGCATTAGCAAAATCTTGTTTGAGATTGATAGCATCTGTAAAGAAACGAATGGCCAAATCATAGTTTTTAATTGAGTAATAGATACCTCCCACATTCAAACGGAGCAGTGGATTTAGAGGGTCTCTGTCGATAGCCCGGCCGTAGGCATCCAGCGAAAAGGAGAAAGCGTTCTCCGCCACCCCCGAAATCTGACGATAGATTGAACCAAGTACCTCCCAGTTTTGAGGATTAAATTTGTTAATGGTCACAGCTGCTCGCCCTTCATTAATAGCTTGGGAAAGTAGCTGCTGGATATTCTGCTTATCGGCATCTGTCAAAGATCCGCTGGGGGAGGCCTCTGATGGACCCTTGGTTTGGGCGATCTGGTTTGCTAAGGCAAAGTTAGTTTGGGCGAGATCTATCCTATACAGATCGGATTTAGGGTTTAAGGTTTCAGCTCGGACTAAATTGTTATAGGTATCAAGGCCTCGTGTTGCTGCAGCGTCAAGGGCCAATCGATGGTGGAAATCTGCCTTTACAAACGGAACCAAATGCCAAAGTGCATAGGTTAAAAATCCGATTACTGGAATAAAGATTATGATTGGGAGAATATCTCCGGTAATGGTATTGGAGCTAACTTTGGAAGCGCTGATTCCGAGAGTAATCTCTTCAACTTTATCTGACACCGAACGATGTGTAGCCATAAGCATCGCCAGTAAGATTAAGCTTGTCACCAGGGTAACCGGGGTGGAGGTGTGTAACGCCAGTAGTACAATGCTTACAATTGCGGAAACAGCCAGTGCAGAAGTCAGGTGATCTTCTTGACTGCTGTCCTGGATCCTTTTAAAAATTCCAGTCATGGCAAAGGTTAGCACGACCCCGGATAAAAAGATCAAAGAGAGTAGTCCTAAGCCTCCCAGAGTGGCCAAAGTTTGCAAAAACTCGTCATGAGCAGTATCAAACCGGACATTCCATAGATTAGAATTATTATGTTCGACTGGTTTATAGAAAGTAAAATCGAACAAGAATGTGGCTGGGCCAGTACCCCAAAAAGGTGAATCCCTAAAACTGGAAACGGCTACTTTCCAAGATGACTGAAAAGGTAGTTGTATCTCCCGGGGAAAGTTAACCCTCTTTTCCATTAAGGGATTCTTGAGCTTGCCGGTCGGGGGTATGTAGCTTAAACCTACCAAGACGGCAAAAACAACTAGAGGGACTATTGCTTTGCGAAGGTTACTGATTAGTCCGCTTTTTCGATTAGCGTATGAAACTATCAGGAGGGCAGCGAAACCGGCTATATATGTAGAGAAGTCGCCAACTAAAGCAAGAGTAATGGCAAACAGCGTTGTTAAAAAAAGGGCGATCCCTTTGGGGAGAATCCTCCGAATAGCTGCACTTTCTGATCCGTCGCTGGTGAGCGATAAAAGAGGCAAGGGTAGGAGTAATACCAAGAGAGCAGCAGTTGAAAAAGAAGACCCGGTTGGAGTAAAGTTTACAAATTTAGTAAAGGATAAAGAGATCAGGTAAACTCCAAAATAAGAGAGGATAGTAATCCCGGCGATAACGGTTCCTGATGTTAATAAAGCATAAATTACTGCCTTAACTTGCTTGGCGCTACGCAAATGAGAGGTGGCGACAAAAAAGAGTAGGATATAAGAGATCCAGGACAGCGTTGAACCATGTAAACGAGGTAGATTACCAAAAAAGGAGATATCTCTGATTGGGCTGACCAGAGTAGAAAGAATAATTACTACCAGGAGCAGTAACAGGGGTAAATCTAAGGGAGTGCGGGTAATCAGTACCTTTCCTTCCAGGACCCAGCTCAGAGCCCATAGCCCAACCAGCACCAAGCTGAGCGCGAACAGTAAGATTACTTTGGGCATTTCAAAGAACTCAGTTAGGAAAGGTGCAAAGACTAGCGGGACGATAGCCACGGCTACAACCAGCAAAAGAGTAATTAGAGCGTTTAATTTGGCAGATAATTGTTTACGCATTAGTATTGAGTTATGGGTAATGGGTACCAATAACTAATAACTAACTGTAAAGTTTTAGCAGGCTTATTGTCAAGAGTGGGCTTAGTTACAGACTAAGCGGCTCGGCATAGATAGAAACTTTGTTTGATTCGTTATAGATTAAGGCCTGCGTAAAGGTGAAGGAAATCGGTTGTTTATCCTCTTTGGTGATCTGAATGACTTGATTTTCGACCAGAGTAATAAAATTAGCATGCTCGGGGAGAATATCAAATTTACCATCAGTATTGACAGAGGAAACAGCCAGTGCCTTACCCTCAAAGAGGATTTTATGCGGGCTCATAACTTTTACATTAATAAACTCTTCCATAAAATAGTTCAGGTTCTAGGTTCTAGGTTTTTAGTAGGTAAAAGCTGCATGAGATCTAACCTCTAACCTAAAACCTAACTTAATAACCCTGCATCCTTTAGTGACCCAATATTTAAAAGCTTTTCTTCCGGGACTTGGTCAAGTTTACCATCAATGATTGCCCGTACATCTGATACAGTATCTAGCCTTTTGACATATTTAGCAGCCTTTCCAGTTTGGGATTCAGTCACAAAGAACGGTTGAGTCATATAGTTGACTAGGCGTTTTGCCCTGGCAAAGATTTGACGGTCTTCGTTAGACAACTCACTCTCACCAATGATTGCCACAATTCTGGAAAGTTGATTATACCGACTAAGCACTCCCTGGAATTCACCTAAGACATTATGGTGCTCCTCGCCAATAAAGGCCGTAGAGAGGATAGAAGAAGAGGATTGTTGCAGATCAACCGGGGGATAAATACCCAGTTGAGCTATCGAACGGGATAAGACAATAACCGAATCCAAATAAGAGATAGCGCTCGTTACTCCAGGGTCAGTTAATTCATCAGAGGGGACGTAGATAGTTTGGATAGAAGTAATCGAACCGTTAATTGTTGAAATCAGGCGCTCCTCTAAGTTGGCGAGCTCGGTTTGCAGGGTGGCTTGGTAGCCTTGTTCGGAAGGGATGGTACCCAGCAATGTTGCGACCTCGTTACCAGCCTGAATAAACCGATAGATATTATCAATAAAAAATAGAACATCTTTTTTCTGGACATCTCGGAAATATTCAGCAATTGCTACCGCGGCTGAAGCAATCCGAAAGCGGATGGCAGCATTCTCGTTCATCTGTCCCAGGACTAAGGAAGTATTAGACAGAGTTTTAGAATCTTCCAATCGCTGATACAGCTCTTGTCCTTCCCGGATACGTTCGCCAATACCGGCAAAGATAGAGATCCCCTGGGATTGTTGAGTAATATTATGGATAATCTCGGTGATTAAAACAGTTTTTCCGACACCGGCACCGCCTACAAAACCGATCTTGCCGCCCTTTAAAAATGGCGAGACAAAATCCAAAGCTTTAATGCCGGTTTCGAGTATCTCCGAGGTATTTTTGAGTACGTTAAAAGTAGGAGCGGGAGAATAAATGGGGATGGAAGTGTCTGCCTCCAGGGGTCCTTTGTCATCCTCGGGTTCACCAAAAAGATTAATTGCCCTGCCCAATATCTTGGGTCCAACCGGTATGGTCAGAGGCTGTCCGGTGGTGACAATCTCCATATTGCGGTAGATATCGAAAGGCTCGGTTAAGAGTAAAGCATAGATGGCATTATCCGAAAAAGCATAAACTTCCAGGCGAACGCCAGGATTTTCTTTAGAGGTTAGGATCTCGGCGAGCAAAGGGAGATAGTCCTCCTCGATCTCGACCTCAACGATATGTCCCTTGACCGAGCTAACCCGACCAACTGTCACAGTCGTCCCCCGGGAGAATCTAGGTTTGTTGGAGTCTGCATCACTGGTCACCTGACGGTTGACCTTTGGTTTCTCTGCAACCTGCGGCTGTTTATCTTTGAGGGGGGCAGTATCCATGTTATTCCTTTCTGTATGATAGCAAGTTTCGAATGCCGGCGTAAGTTTCCAAAATCAGCACATTT
Organism: Candidatus Daviesbacteria bacterium RIFCSPHIGHO2_02_FULL_43_12; assembly: GCA_001776775.1. Classification (GTDB taxonomy): domain Bacteria; phylum Patescibacteriota; class Microgenomatia; order Daviesbacterales; family UBA10151; genus HO2-FULL-47-45. The sequence goes on along the minus strand of MFDD01000012.1, from coordinate 10,105 downwards.
TGTCTTTGTCTGCTAGCTTTCGTTAATTCACGTTTTTCGGCAGCGATCTGTTTTTCGACGTTCAACCCAGCTTCGTACATGGAAACCATCCGGGCGGCTGTTTTGGAAAGCTGAGACTGCAGAAAAATAGCTTTATAGAGTAGGGTTAATAGTTGGTTTTCAAAAAATACCAGCATTTTATCTATCTCCGGCTCGATAATGTAATCAATCTTGGACTCCAGGGACTCGGGAGTTTCCTCGGCGCTGGAGATATCTGAGATCTCTGGTTCCTGATGTAAGGTTGTGACAAACTTGGCATGGAACAAGAGCACCTTAGAGTACTCGATAGTTTTATTAACCAAATTATGCAGCTCTTCCGGAGTAGGCGTGTCTCTGTCAAATAAGATCTGAGTATAGGGTAGCGAATAGTGGGTAGAAGCTAAGTATTTTACTCCAAATTTGCCCACCACAATTTGTTCGCAGGGAAACTTCTTGGCCGTATCTACAAACTGTTGAGTAATACGATAATCTAATCCGCCAAAGAATCCTTCATTAGAGGTTAAAAGTACAGCCACAGTCCGGCCATTTTTAGGGGTGTGAGCAGGGAGCTTGTGCAGTAGTCGGTGTTTGGCTGAGACTACTCGGACGTCATGATAGACCTCGGCAATTTCATTGAAAAACTGAGTGTTTTGCAAAACCTCAGCCCTGGTTCTTTGGATCTCTAAGGCAGCTAGGTCACCGAGAGCGTCGGTAACCAGCTTGAGTGAATCGCTTTCTTCTAGTTGATGTTTTAAGTCGTTAATACTGGCCATTATTTTTCTGGTGATGCGGCAGTAAGTTTTTCCAATTGTGGAATCAGGGGTTCCAGTAGAGGGGCTAACTGTTTTTCATCAGTTAAGGGGGTGATCTTGGCTAAAAAGTCATTTAAGTTAACATGTGTCCGCAGATATTCTATGATCTTTGACTTATTAATTTCCAAAAAATCGGCTGGTTTGCTAGTCAGGAAAGTCGTAAATATTAAACCAAGTAAAATAATCTGTACAGGTAATTCCATGCTAACCAAATTATCCTGTGCTAGAATAGATTCTATCTGAGTACCTTGATTTAGCAGCTGCCGGGTTTCTTCAGAGACCTCTGAACCAAATCGGGACAAAGTTTCCAGTCTTTTGGATTGGGCCAGGATAGATTTAACATGATCAGCTAACTGTTTTTGGACAATACTTTGGGTCTGCCTACCTACCCTGGAAACTGATAGCGCCACATTAATAGCTGGCCTAAAGCCCCGATGGTAGATCTCGTAATCAAACATCAAGTGTCCATCGGTCATAGCCATGAGGTTAGTAGGGATAAAGCTGGCATAGTCATTGGAAGGAGTTTCAATGACTGGAAGACAGGTAATCGACCCACCTCCATACTCCGATTTAAATTTACCGGCTCGCTCTACCAAGGCCGCATGAATAGAAAAAATATCCCCGGGGTAAGATTCACGCCCAGGAGCTTTGTTGGAGAGTAAGCTAATCTCCCGATAATATTTAGCATGCAGGCCCATGTCATCTAGTATTAGCAGTACATCGCGCCCTTTAGATTGGAAATATTCCGCCACCGAAAAAGCTACAGCTGGAGTGACCAGCACCATTGAGGCAGGGTCAGATGAAGAGGCCGCGATAACGCAGGTATATTCTAAGGCATGATTAACGGTCAGAATGTCGACCAGTCGGCGGATTTCGGTTAGGGGTTTGCCGATCAGAGCATAGATGACGATAGTTTGGGAGGAGCTTTCAGTCTTCAGACTCGCTTCGCTGTCAGCTTTCAGACTTTCTGACGACTGACGACTGACGACTGACGACTTCTTACCTTGATTAACAATTAAGTCAATAATAAAGCCGGTCTTGCCTGATCGAGCTGCTCCCATGACCAATTCCCTTTGCCCATGGGCCAAAGGTATGAGCATATCAACGGTGGTGATTCCGGTTATGAATTGGGTTTTGATAAACTGTCGGGATTTAATACCCGTGGCTATTTTGTTAGTCTCGGCAGTACGATTGGTAGTAGGAAATTTCATCTTGCCATCGATAGGCAGACCTAATGGATTAATTACCCGAGACAGCAGGTGGTCTCCAACCTCGACTCCTAGTTGCTTGCCGGTTTTAAAGAATTGTTCATTAGGGGCGACAATGGCATCATCAAGCAGGAGCGACTCAATCAAATTTTCCTGCAGGCCGGTCACCAAGGCCCGAGTACCATCTTTGTTGGCGATAATCTCGTTGATCCTGACTGTGGGTAATCCGTTAAGAAGTAATAAATAATTGCGGGTAGACGTAACATAACCTACTTCAAAGCTGGTTTGAGAGTCAGCCCTGGTTGAAACAGAGTCAGTTGGGGTGGCCGGTATGGTCTGGGGGGGGAGTTTGAGGTTTTCCGTAGTCAGTTGTGTGGCTTCGGCAATGATCTTTTCGGCATCTGTTAAGTTATCTTTAGGCATATATTAGTTCTCGGTTCGCTGTTAACAGTTCACTGTAGTCTCGTTTTTTTAGCTGAGAACTGTGAACTGTGAACAAGTAACTGCTTTACTTTTTGATTCCTTTCAGTGATTTGATAATTTCCTCATGGTGTTCGTTCATGGAGATCCGCAGCGAAAAATCGTGGTAAGTGCCATTCATCGACAAAGCGCAGCCTCCAACTAAATCAGGGCTAAAGGAAGGTTCGAAAATAAAGGTTTTTGAGACATTAGTTTTAAACCAGCTGCCAATCTCCACCATCACTTGAACCGGCACAACCTGAGTGGAATTAGCCGGTCCTCCCAGTGACTTTTGGTCGATAATATCGTCAGTCAGGGCAAAGGGGAGATATAAAACCGGGACCGACATCTCGTCCAAGTATTTATTCACATCCCGAAGTACGGTACTGCTATTAGTATCCCGAAAATTCTTGTAAAATTCTTCGCCCAGGGAGCTGATCCAGTGAGCGTCTTGATTATAAAGAGGATAGCGGGTTAAAAAGGCGCTAATGGTTTCCAGAAAGGCCAACTTTTCGGTGGATTGATAAAGTCGAAAGTTGATATAGTCTTTTAAAAGCCGCATCCGGCGCCTCAGCTGATTGCGGGTATAAGTAGATTCCAAAATCGAGTCAGTCAGCTTACTGACCAAGGGATTAACCCGTGAAGATTGTACTACAGGTTTATCTTTTGATGCAGTCTGATACTTTTCGGTAGCCTTGGCTAGATCCTGCTTGGTAGAGGCTATTGAATTTTTTTGGGCAGTATCCATATTAGTTCATAGTACGTTCGCTCCGCTCACTCTTGGTTCATAGTTCATAGTAAGGAGTTCGGAGTAATCCGCTCTTAGAATAATTGCGTTTACCATGAACCATGAACTAAACTAAGAATTTCTCAGCTTTGGCTTTTTCCAAACTTTCAAAAACAAGATCAACCTGATCCTTGAGAGTTAGTTTACTACGAAGGACCAGACTGAGAGTCTTTTCTAAAACAGCGACAATATTTTCGTCAATCAGAGCCAGCTGTTGACTTTTGTATGTTTCAATCAGCTCTTTGGCTGATTTGACCTCCAGATTGACTGCCTCCAGGCTTTTTTCTTGAGAGGTAGACAGAAAGCTCGACATTGATTGTTCAAAGTTTAGGAGTAGATCACTGATTTTGGATTTCATGGTATTTTCTGCCTCTTCCTGAGAGCTGAGTGCCCGTTCCTGGATTAATTTAAGATTACCCTCAAAACGGCCCACCAAGCTTTCGACACTGGTCTTCATGTATTCACCAATTTTGGTGTCTAGCTCGCTGGTGTGGGTTTGCAGAGCCTGCAGGTGAGCAGAGTATTGTTTTTCCGACTCATCATAGCGCGATTTAAGCTCAGCATCAATTGAGCCTAGCTGTTTTTGCAGGTCTTGCTTAGCCTGCGTTATCGCTTCGCTAAAGCTCTTGCGGTACTCTTCGTCAAAAACTTTGAAGCCTTCCTTGGCTGCGCTTTGGGCATTTAAGCCCTGTTTCTCTGCTTCTTCGATCACTGCTTCGGCTTTTTGGGTGGCTGTGGAGATTAAACTTTCCGCTCTGGCAATTGACTCTTTGGAGTCTTGGTTAATCTGGGTTAAAAAAGATTTTTCCTGTTCACTATGCTGTTTACGTTCTCTGAGTAGCAGCACAAAAAGTGTCACCAGAACTATTAAGCTAATTATTTCAAAATAAATATCCATGTATTTAGAATAACAAAGTTAGAGCTATTAGTCATTAGCTATTAAATTTTTTTTGCACTCGTTTACTGGCTAAGAGCTAACAGCTCCCGACTAACGACTAAAGCCTCAGGACGATGAACGCTCCGACTAGTCCGGCAAGAGTAGTAAAGATAGTGAGCACGAGCTGTATCAGAATCGAAACCTGAATTGCCCTCTTGGCTAAGGGGTTACGCCCAATTGCCTCCACTCCTTTGCTAATAGCTCGGCTAAAGGCGAAAAAGCCTATCCCAAACGAAATGATGGCGATCAGCCCGGCGATAATTGCCTTGACGGCCTGAGTGAACCTTTCGGGATCCTGGATATTTCGGAAAAAAGCCGCCCCGATATATTCAAGTAGTCGAATTGAGCTTCTGGGAGTAGAAAGTTCGGCGTACTCTATTTTTAAAGCGACCTGAGCAGTCCCGGCGTTGAACTGGCGATTTTGATAAGATAACGAGCCGGTATTGGAGGGAGCAGCAGTCACCACTCCAATCACATATCCTGATTGGGTAGCCTTCATACCATATCCTGCAATCGGCGATGAGGTCACTCGATCTCCAATCTTGATCTCGCCATTAAAATCGGTGATCTTGACCATTGAGTCTCCACTACGCCCAATCACCCGGCCAGAACCGCTGGCTTCGGTGAAGACTATTACTGGATTTTCTTGAATAATCCCAAAGATGTGATTATCATAAGAGACATTGGCGCGCACAAGTCCATTATCCCCAGAGCTGATGATATCTCCTGCCCCGGCTTCGGGATCATTAATAGTATAAGTTGAGGCGATATCAAAGTTTTGAGCGTATATAGTTCGTAGTTCGTAGTTCGTAGTTCGTAGTAAAACCACAACCAGAACAAGACATAAAACTATCCTAACCATGAACCATGAACCATGAACCATGAACTTCTTTGGGGCAGACATACTATATTATTGTAGGTTTTATTTTTGACAAAAGTCAATTTGCCTTTTTGGTAAGCAGTCCAAAATAATGAGTGCTAGATTTTATGCTTTCTTTTAAGAGGTGAAATTAGACCAATGGCTCGCAAAGGACCCATTTGATAAATAGGTCATATTAATCTCTTTTTTGTTAGTTTGGAGCACTTATTTTACTCTGGAGAATATCTTGTTTTGACGATCTATCTGCTCTATTCCAATCTTTATTTAATAGATTTTCTGAATAATCATTTTTTAAGTTGGAATTGTCTAGTTTGTTCCGATGATCAGCCAATTAAATTGGATATCCTCGGCAACTGGAGTAGATACTTTTACCGTAAATGAACCATTTTCTTTATTGGTGACAGCCAAGCTTTGGGCCAGGGTGGTTTCTGGGGTGACCAAAATGATCGAGCTTGCCTGAGCAAGGGGATTGATAACAGTGATTTCGGTTTGTCCAGAGCCTAGAATAGCATGCCCGGCAGACTTACCCGAGTTTACTTTAAACTGATCAGCGACGACGTATACCGCCTTGACGGTTCCATCCTTAGCCACAGTTACCAGCCCATTAAATAGATCAACCAGGTTCGCCAGGCTGGAATTTTGTAAGTAGAGGATACCATCTGTTGCTGTCTGATCGGCCGTAACTGGACTGCCTATCACATTGATCGCATTGCTTCCAATAGAGAACAGCCCATCTATCGCTAGATTACCAGCAATAGTGGTATTAGATAACATGCTATCTCCATAAACTGCCAGCTGCCCAGAGATAGTTGCTTCCGAGGTTACCTTGAGGTCTATCAGTCCTGCCGAGCTTGTGGCAAATAAAGTTTGAGGTGGAGTTAGTTTTAGGTTGGAGTCGAGAGTGAGCAATCTAGCGTCTAAGTCTGCCAAGACCGCTGAATGAGAGGCGACAGTTGATACAGAAGTTGCAAGTTGAGCGGAGTTTGATGCTATTTCCTGGGCCAAGTGGGCAGATTGGGTGGATACTCCTGCTACACTAGTATCGAGTGATAAGAGCTTGGAGTCAAGGTTAGCTAGTTTGTCTTCGAATTCTTGATTTTTAACGCTGGTCGCTAAAGATGCTGCTTCTATGTCTCGCAGCTTATCTCCAACATCTAAGATATCATAGACTAGGCTACCTGACCCTGTAGCCTCACTACCAATACCCCCAGTACCGGCTAACCTAAGAGTTTTAATCTTTAGGTTGGGAGTGATTAAAGAGCCGTCAGTGTCGACTAAAAATTTATTCAAAACTTTTTCAGGATCGGCAAACCCTAAGTTTATAAATCCTTGGATCTTAGAGATTTCTACTCCGTCATAATCTTCTAAAGCAATTGCCACCACCGGACCGGCTTTGGTAGCTTTCATCGCTACCCCCGGAGTAGAGGAGGAGGTTAAGTAGTCTCCAATATAAATCTTTCCACCCTCGCCATTTACTTTAATTGGTACCCGACCTTTAAGTCCAAGCACTCTTTGGTCAGCTTTCTTAGTATCCCCATCAACACTGCCAAGTACCAAACCAGGGTCAGTAGAGATAACGCCAACCAGAGTTGGTTCATAGGAGACCTGCGACTTCCTTAAGACCCCGTGGGTCAGCACCTCCTCACTGTTGTCATCCAGCACTTTTTTATTGGAGATTACTACCACATCTCCGGCTTCTATAGATTTGTCGCCTGAGACATAATACTCAGCTAAGTCAGCAGATGATGTATTGGTAGCTCCAATATATAAAGTTCCATATCCGCTTTGGCCGGTTAGACTGGCAATGGTTGAGGCAGTTGAGGCAGTTGGGGTGCTACTGCCGCTAATAGTTGGGGCTTCGATTCTGACACGTCCATCTCCTCCAGCCCCACCGGACCCCGGAGCAGCGGTTGCTCCGGCTCCAGCAGGACTAGAGCTACAGGCTGAAGTTGTTGTGCCTGCAGCTCCTCCGACTGTACCTGCACCTCCACCCCCACCACAGTTACCGTCATTAGCGGAAGCTGCATTTCCACCTCTAGCGCCGTTGTTTCCGGCTGTACCTGTACCTCCACTGGCAGATAAAGTTCCGGCTGTCACCGAGTTGGATTGAATAAATACCGACCCTCCAGCCCCACCACCACCTCCAGCCCCTCCAGCCCCACCACCCCCAGCTGAAGTATTAGTTGCGCCAGTGTCAGTACCCGGGGCTCCGGTCTCAGGATCGCCTGCGTTATTTCCACTGGCCCTGATAGTACCGCTATTGGTAACTGTTGGGCTGGCAATATATAAAATACCTCCACCTGCACCACCAGTCGCACCAATACCACCATTTCCTCCAGCTGTACCTCCTGCTCCTCCTGATCCTCCGCCTCCTCCAGA
>MFDD01000012.1:0-2618 GCA_001776775.1 Candidatus Daviesbacteria bacterium RIFCSPHIGHO2_02_FULL_43_12 | reverse complement strand
GCCCCACCACCACCTCCAACTCCACCAGAGGCACCTACCCCCCCACCTCCGGCTGCAGTTCCTCCTGAGCCCGCCCCACTGGCAAAACCGGTTCCGGCACTTCCACTAGAGCCGGCACTTCCGGTTGTTGCAGCTGCCGGTTGTGTTGAACCTGCGCCACCACTGCCAAGGCTGCCGGCAGATCCTCCGGCACCACCCAAACCTTTAAGATCAATCACACCACCACTATTAACGGTTACAGAACCACTTGCTCTAAAAAACGCGACCCCACCAGTTGTACCTCCCCAAGCAGTGACAGTCATAGTACCGGTGATTGAGACACTGGTGTATTGAGGAATCCTGACCACTTGCGGTTTTGATGAACCATCATTGGTATAGGTATTCGCAGTGGCTGTGGTAAGAGTCAGAGTGCCAGACGAGCAGCTAGTAACCCTTCTGGTTTCATAGCTGCCGGCTCCGGTTCCTGTTATCTGAATAATCAATACCTCATCATTGGCAGCAATCCCCGTACAGGAGGCGATTGTTAAAGTGGTAGCTCCGGCCGCAGCTGTAGTTGATAGAGCAGTAGCAATACCATCAGCAGTGCTTCTGCCTGCACAGGAAGCACTTTGAATATTGGTTGTTCCGGAGGCAATAGTACAAGCTCCGTCAGTTCCTGTGCCAAAGCTGCCAATTGCCTGAGTATCTAATCTGCCTTTGGTATTGCCGGATGAATCCTGGAAGTAGATTGAGGCGGTATTACCATTGCCCGAGGTTGCCCCTGTGGCCCGGAGATTGGTATTTCCTGATGATCCGGCAAAGTAAGTAGAGGTTAGGGTTGCTCCAGTTACAGACAAGGCTGTTCCTGAGGCAGGATTGATGACGGTATTACCAGTAAGTGTAATACTTGCAACATTGCTGCCTCCGGATATTTGCACAACATTACTTAAAGAATCGCTGGCAGTATATGTTTGGATCTGAAAAGCTGTCCCGGCGTTTGCGGCTGTGCGTTTAGATTGAAGCACAAGTGTATTTGTTGCTGAAGTACCAATGATATTTGTCTGGCCAGCTACAGAAAGATCAACACTGCCATTAACATCTAAAGTATTTCCTGGGGTTGCTGTCCCAATGCCCACATTTCCTCCAGCAAAGATAGCAGCATAGTTAGCCCCAGCCCCGGAAACTGTATCAACATATAATCCATAATTAGTGCCACTGGCTGCACCGGAGATAGCCCCAATCTTCATTCCATAGTTAGTAGTACCAACAGCAGTGGAGGCAGCAACATTAATTCCGTAATTAGTCGTGCCTGTTCCGGATAATGCTCCTACATTAATTCCATAATTAGTAGTTCCTCCGGTAGTTACCACGCCGCCCAGATTTAATTGTGCGTTAGTGGTAGTGGTTGCAGAAGTGAGGACTCCAGTAGTAATCTGGTAGTTAGCAGTGGTTCCTCCAGTCAAAGTCCCCAGTCTGATTCCAAAATCATTGCCCCCGGTTGCTGAGATATTCCCAACGTCCATGGCGACATTAGTTGCAGTTGCTCCGCCACCGGAAATTGCCCCCAAGTTTAGAAAACTATTAGCAGCTCCATCAATAGCAGTAATCGCTCCAACTTGAAGCTGATAATTGGCAGTAGATCCACCGGTTAAAGTACCAAGTAATATACCCCTTTGGCTTGCTCCGGTTGAGGAGATAGCCCCAATAGTGAGGCCAGTACTGCTGGCTCCTGTTCCAGAGAGGGTACCAACAGATACGCCAGTATTAGCAGTTGTTCCGGATAATGCTCCAATTGTTAAGCCGGTACTAGTTGCTGAGGTAAGCGCTGCTACTTCAAGTCCTCGGGAGGTTGTCGCACCGGTTGCCACAAAATATCCTCCGATATTGGCCGTAGCTGCTCCGGTTACAGAAGAATAGACTCCATAATTTGTTCCTGTTGCAGCAGTATTAGCAATATTTACCCCGCGATCAGAAGCAGTACTGGTCGCAATATCCAGTTTGTATGCTGGTGCTACTGCTCCTATCCCCACATTACCTCCGGCAAAGATTCCTGCATAGTTGGTATCTGCCCCAGTTGGAGACTCGACATATATGCCATATTTGGTATTAGTCCCGTTGGTCGAGGAAGTTCCATTGGCAATATAGAGTCCATAAGAGTTGACAGTCCCGGCATCAGCGTTATGGGTAGCAGTATTAGAGATATATTGACCATATACATTATTAGTTCCTGCTGTTGCCAGAGTAGAGGAAGGGGCAAGGTAGGCGCCATACAAATTTAAAGTATCATCTGAATTTGCCGATGCCCCAGTTGATGCAGGCTGAGATCTTATGCCATAGATTGTCCTGGTTTGAGTAGCAGCCAGGCCCCCGGTAGCTGAAGTCGCTAAATCCAAGGCGATTAGCGTATCTCCGGTGGTTGAGCTGGAGGTCACTGTTGAATACAGTCCAATCCCGGTTTTAGCAGCATTGCCGGATAAGGCAAGAGAGCTGTAATAACCATAATCGGTGTTAGCGCTTGTGGTGGTATCAGTTCCAATATTATAAACTCCATAACCAGTTACTCCAGCTCCGGAAAAGTCCGGATTTAGGTTGAGTAAAGAAGCTGCTGAACCGATATCTGAGGATACTTTAACAAAATG
>MFDD01000011.1 GCA_001776775.1 Candidatus Daviesbacteria bacterium RIFCSPHIGHO2_02_FULL_43_12 | reverse complement strand
GCTCCAGTAAAGCTCCACGGGGTCTTTTTGTCCAAGTATGGGAAGGCCGCATCTTCACAGCCACTGCAATTTCACCGAGTCTATCCTCAAGACAGTCGCTAAGTCGTTCTACCTTTCGTGCGGGTCTGAACTCACCAGACAAGGAACTTCGCTCAATTCCTTTAATTGTGTGTTAACAGAGTAATTGCTTACTCTTTCGTGGATGAGTTAATTTCCACCTCTACGTATCGCTACGTAGTTCGGACTATATCTTCCAAACTGAAAAGTTAAATTCAGTTTAGTCTGACATGTAGTCTCTGAGGGTTCTCCTGATGTAGATCAGGATTCTTCCCTGCTGATTGACTCCAGCAAACAGATTGTGACTTTCTTTAAAATTATTAGCATAATTTTGAAAATTAGTACTGTTGCATACTGAGTTATTCCAGCATATAGTCAGATTTCAAAAACACATACTTTCTTCTAAGGCGGCGAATCCACCATAGAACAGTTATAGTTACTGCTGCCGTTCACCAGATCTTAGACCCCATCCTCGCCCAAGTATTGCTACCTGAGGTCAAGTGAAGTTTTAAATTACTGGCACTGGGCAGGTGTCAGCCCCTATACATCAGCTTTCGCTTTAGCAGGGACCTGTGTTTTTGATAAACAGTCGCTCAGCGTCTTTTGTTGCAACCCCAAAACCTTGCGGCCTTAGGGTAGGACATCTTGCTAACTTACGTCCAGCTTTTGTTGCCGAGTTCCTTAAGGATAGTTCTCTCGATCGCCTGTGTATACTCAACTCGCCCACCTGTGTTGGTTTGTAGTACGGATACTTCTAATTTCCTTTACGAGGATTTTCCCGAAAACAGAAATCGCTCACTTTCGTCATCGCAGCTTGTATTTTTCAATCATTCAAGATTGCTCTTGAATGACTTGTAGAAACGGACTTGCCGATCTCTACTAACTTGCATGCTTAAACTATCTGTCGTCATCCGTTGCCTTACGGCTAAGGATGACTTTAAATAGCTGAGTTTTTCCTACTTTGTCCCCTCTTAATGGCTTCTTTGATAAATCAAAGAACTTGTCAAACTAAAAATAGTACAGGAATATTAGCCTGTTGTCCATCGGATACGCCACTCTGGCCTCTCCTTAGGACCGACTTACCCGACCCTGATTAACATTGGATCGGAAACCTTGGGCATTCGGCGTTAATGTTTCTCACATCAATTTCGTTACTCATACCGGCATTCTCACTTCTAATCGCTCCACCTGCCCTCACGGGTCAAGCTTCACAGCAATTAGAACGCTCCCCTACCACTTACCACTAATAAATTAATGGCAAATCTGTAGCTTCGGTACGTACTTTAGCCCCGATTCATTGTCGGCGCCACAACCCATAGTAGACCAGCGAGCTGTTACGCTTTCTTTAAAAGATGGCTGCTTCTAAGCCAACTTCCTGGCTGTCTAAGGATCATGACCTCCTTTAACACTTAAGTACGATTTAGGGACCTTAGCTGTCAGTCTGGGATGTTTCCCTTAGGCCCGCCCGGCTTAGCCCGGTCGGACTGACTCCTGCTACAAAACATGGGTATTTGAAGTTTGATTGGATTTCCGATCTTGCGACCGAAGCATCCATCCAGAGCTCTACCCCCCATGTTATTACACAGGGCTATACCTAAATATATTTCGGGGAGAACCAGCTATCTCCAGGTTCGTTAGGCATATCACCACTAACCACAAGTCATCCCGAAGCATTTCTACGCTAATGGGTTCGGGCCTCCCTCGCACCTTTCGGCGGAGTTCACCCTGCTCATGGATAGCTCACCTGGTTTCGGGTCTAATGATTACGGCTGAAATTTTCGCCCAGTTAGGGCTTGCTTTCACTCCGATTACGCCACATAGTGGCTTAGTCTTGTCGTAATCAATAACTCACCGGTTCATTCTTCAATAGGCACGCGGTCGTCCTTGCGGACTTCCACAGCTTGTCAACATACGGTTTCAGTTTCTATTTCACTGTGCGTTTCGCACTTCTTTTCACCTTTCCCTCACGGTACTAGTTCACTATCGGTCCGAAAGTATATTTAGCCTTAACAAGTGGTCTTGCTAGATTCACCCAGGATTACACGTGTCCTGAGCTACTCAGGTAGTTTTCGTGCCACTTCGAGCGTCGTATACGAGACTTTCACTCTCTTTGGTAGGACTTTCCAGTCCTTTCTACTACTTTTGATGGATCACTTATGAAAACCCCTACAACCCTATACGGTCCAATACTTGCGTATCGGACTGATGTATAGTTTAGGCTCCTCCCATTTCGCTCGTCACTACTTAGGGAATAAACGTTTGTTTTCTTTTCCTGCGCTTACTTAGATATTTCAGTTCAGCGCGTACCCCTCATCCGCTTATGTATTCAGCGGTAGATATCCCGATTAAATCGGGATGGGTTACCCCATTAGGAGATCTCTGGATCAAAGCTTCAAGGCAGCTCCCCAGAGCGTATCGCACGCCTAGTACGTCCTTCTTCGGTACTTTCGACCAAGGCATTCACCGTATGCATTAATGTTGAGTAATTTTGGCTCCATTACAGTTTATAGCTCGTTTCCGAACTATTAACTTATTTAAATTTGAGACGTACCACAAGGGTACATCTATTTGGCTCGCCTGCTAACGCTACGCGTAGCATTGCGAGCACGGCCTTCCATAAAATAGTTCGGATATTTCCGAACTAAGTATTATTCGTATTCACATTTCAAAGTACAATCCCCAGGACTTTCATTGCACCTAGGTAGGATTTTTCGATTAACTATCAAAAAATTCTATCTAAATACAAATATCGACTAACGGTTGGTGGACCCCAGCGGGCTCGAACCGCTCACCTTCTCATTGCAAATGAGACGTTCTACCAGATGAACTAGGGGCCCGCGGAAAGTTTTTAGAAAAGAGTATTAAGCAAAGCTTGCTGCTTCGCATTAAAAAAACCTCTCAACCTAAATACTTTCATACTTAAATCTCGAGGGATGCAACGCTAAGAAGCCTTCCCAACTCGGGAAGCCCAAGCGGAGAAGAGTTTATTAAATGACGTTGTTTCTCGTGACGATAATCACTGGAGCAAAGTTTACCAAACGGATAACAGATTTGTCAACCCCGATTAGATCAGGGTCAACCACAAATTGAGGTTACTGAATGGTTCTGCTGTTGGCCGGTAGAAAAGGGCTCTTGGCAGTTGGGGTGGCCACAGCCTTTCTTAAATCTTCTGCAAGTGATGAAGGGAGGATCAGGTCTGGTCTAAATTCACCTTTTGGAGACAAAAGAGAGGTAACTCTACTGGCAACTTCCTTTATTTGTAAACCCAGGGGTGTTGTACCGACAAGGATAGATCCGATGGTAAAGATCACTATGCTCCAGTTTACGTTGCGATGGAAGTGATCCCCCGGTCTCACTCGAGGTTTTAGACGATCAGTTGGAATTCTGTAATCCAGATCTGGACTATGTGGTCTCATGATTGGAGATTATATAGCTATAGGCCTTTTTTGTCAAATCTAATCCTATAATTAACTATATGTATTTATTAATCAGCTTTCAAGATAGAGCTTAAAGTTCAACTTCATCGTGCTGAAAACCTTGCTTTTCGGTATTCCATGCAGGATGAGTCAGGGATATTATCTCCCCGTTACAATTCACCCAAACATGCAGGTAACTTCTGGAAATAAGTTCAATCCTAGATTGACGAGAGAGCTTCCCCAACAGTTGGGGAAATCTTTCATCCTGCCTCACTGCTCCTAGAAGTCCCTCCATGGTATGTTGCTGTTGTCTGCCGAACTCAGTGGGATGTACAACAACTAGTAGCGGTAGTCCTCTCATTTGAAGCACCCTTAACGCGTCACCTTCTTGATTATCTTGCACTAGCTCCGGCAACTGACCATTTTCAGTTTGCTGATCTATCAGTGAGGCCATTAGCTTGCGCGCCTGGAAGTGTCCGTCTGCTCTGGGGAGCAAGGATCGTCTGTCAAGATAAGGTCTCTGATTACGTATTGCCTTCACCAGGTCACTCTCCCATGAACCCCGATGCTGAGCAAAATCAGAAGGTATGCCTCTTAGTAATCTAATTGCTCTTAAATCAGGCTGTACTGTAAAGATCTCTTCCATCACCCCTTGGGCACTGAGGCCATTCCGTCCCGTTGGACAATTATTGACATCATCAATCATCACCCAGTGGTTAGCCCGAGTTGTAGTGGGAACTACTCGCTGCAGAGCCTCCGCTAGCTCCCACCCACGGTGGAATTGCACAGATCTCCAGCTCTGAGCTGGAAAATGCTCGGCTGGTCGGAAAAAAAGTGGCGGGCCTTCTAGCGCCACTTGGCGTACTCCGATTCTAGTCTCTCCAATTTGCCTGCCTTGTACCTGTTCTCGAATATATCCTGCTACCGCGGCCGGCGGATAACTTCTGCCCGCATCAACTAGTTGGTTCATCTTCTCGCCCCCTGGAATTGTAAATTATCAAAAGCGATCCGGGCATATCCATATGCTCTAGCATAATTTCTTGCTACAGGCACTGCCACATCAGGCGGCAGTAAATAAGTAGTCACAGTCCCTCGCGGACGAAGAGCCACAGCTTCTACTACGAATGTCGCTAAACGAAGCAGCCTATCCAGAGGCCCTACCAAAAGCACTCCTCTTTCTCCCTCAAAACGAGCTTGATGGCTAGCGAGTAGTCCTTCGCAGATGTCATTTGGTGATAAAAATCTTTCCGTTATTTGTCTCATGTGGAGATAATACTAAGAGTGAGAATAAGCTTCAAGTTTTTAATAGTAATGTACAAAAATGATATATTTTGTTAAAATATTAACAATATAGATTCCCGCCTGCGCGGGAATGACGGAGAGAGAATGATTAGTACACCAGAAATAGTTGAACAAATTATCAAAAAGTCTCCTTTTTTAGAGGAGGCTTTACTGAGGGATTTAATTAATGTCTCCTCTCTAGCTCGCCAGATCTACCCCGAGGTTCAGACAATCCTGGAGCAAAAGACCCTCCGAGATAGCCCTATCCAGCTCGGGGCTATTATCATGGCTTTAAAACGTCTCAAGACCAAACTCCCCCAGTCTTCGAAGCTAAAGGAGGTTTTAAAAAGAATTAATGATATCTCGATCAAGTCAAATATCACCGAGTACACCTATAAAAACTCCCCAACTCTCACGAAGCTGCAGAGCCAGTTGCTAGGCTCAGTTGCCCAACAAGCTAGTTTAACTACTTTTAGCCATGGGGTTTTTGAAACGACTCTGTTTGTAAATTCAGGGTTGGAAGAACTGGTGGAAAAGCTGTTTACAAAGGAGACCTTGATCCGAAAAATGTACGGGCTGTCTTCGATTACCTTGATGCTGCCTGTGGAAGCAGCGGAGGTACCCGGCGTGTATTATGCCATCTTAAAGCAGTTGGCCTGGGAAGGAATTAGTTTTCAGGAGATCGTCTCCAGCTTTACTGAGGTCACCTTTTATATCGAATCAGACAGAGTCGAGGCAGCTTTTAGCGCTTTGAAAAAGATTCATTAAACTAAAGGATTTTGCTGAACTTCTAGCGATGGGACCGATCCAGAAATAGTTTGTCCGACATTAATCACCTGTTCCACTAACCGATTAGAATAACCCCATTCATTATCATACCAGGCAAACACTTTCACCAAATCTCCATCAACAACCTGGGTCAAAGACAGATCAACAATGGCTGACTCAGAGCGGCCGATAATATCCGAGGAGACCAGCTGTTCTTCGGTCCAGGCGACTATCCCATTGAATAAGGGGCTTGAGGCTGCTTGCTTAAACACTTCATTGACCTCTTCGACTGAGGTTTTCAGCTTGAGTAAAAAAGTAAAATCTGCAATAGAACCAACAATGGTCGGCACCCGGATCGCTCGACCGTCAAAAAGACCCTTTAGTTCTGGGATGGCCTCAGTCACTGAGATGGCTGCCCCGGTTGAAGTCGGGATCATATTGGCATAGGCTGCCCTAGCCCGGCGCAGATCAGTAGATTTACCCCCCGGAGGAGGTCCATCGACCAGGTTTTGCTCGGCAGTAACTGAATGCACTGTCGTGACCAAGGCCTTGGCAATGCCAAATCTCTCCTGGAGAATGGCCGCCACTGGTGCAATACAGTTTGTGGTGCAAGAGGCGTTATTGATCAGGTTTTCACCCTTGTAGTCAGCGTGGTTAACCCCGATCAGAAAAGTCCCGACATTACCACCCTTGGCCGGAGCGGACAAAACCACCCGCTTGGCTCCAGCGGTTAGATGCTGTTTCATCCCCTCTTCGTCAGTAAATCGACCCGTTGACTCAATTACCACATCCACTGCCATCTGTCCCCAGGGTAACTTGGTTGGTTCTTTTTCGGCAATGATCGGATATTTTTTACCATCGACAGAAATATTCTGATCGTCAAAGCTGATCTCTTTGTCCCAGGGACCATAAGCCGTGTCATATTTAAGGAGGTGCGCTAAGACTTCGGGAGAAGTGAGATCGTTGATAGCCAGGATTTCCAGCTCGTCAGGATGAGCTTCAAGAGCGACTTTAAAAGCATTTCTACCAATTCGTCCAAAACCATTAATCGCTACTCTGACAGCCATATCTATTATTTATAGTAAAGGAAACAGTATAAAGCTACAAGACCGCACTAGCGGATGACAGACTTGACCTTAAAGAGATTAATCATCAAGCTAAAGTCGATCGTGTTCACGATGCCATCTTGATTTAGGTCGGCAATCAGTTTGCCTGATTTATTAAAGAAAGCATATAACCTGGAAGCATCGGCTATGTTAACTTTTCCATCAGTATTGAAGTCTCCAGCTGAAGCACAGTCTGCTGCACCCTTCAGAGCTTGCCAACCTGAGGCAGGCACATCGCAAGGGGTAGCAAAGTCTTTACAGGTGAGAAGGCTTAAGCTGACTGCCGGAGTAATCACTTGGGCACAGATTACCGGCGCAGAGGAGGACGGTGATGGGTTAGCTTCAACTGGTTTACATCTAACATTTACGCCCTCTTGATCTGTGATTGTGAAATTATTTACCGTTGGCACATCGGTTCGATAGCTCAACCACCCGCCATCTTCCCACTTACTTAGCTCCCAGCAGCTGAGAGAGCTCGTAGATACGGTCTTTAAATAATCTAAAGCCGTGAAGCTAGCGTCTTTGGACAATGAAAGGTAGTTAATGCTATAGACCGGTTGGGGCAGGGAGGTCAGGGCACTGCCTGGTAGACCAATGGCTACCGAACTACTACATTGTAGAAAATAGGCCTTACCCCCTGTTATAGTATCGATATTATTTAAGACCGCCTTGGACGGATCGGCAAAATAGCTAGTGGTCCCACCCAGAGGCTCTTCAAATCCGGTTATGACTGTACACTTCCCGGCTGTCATATCTAATAACTCCTTGGGCGTCATATTGAGTTGCAAAGGTATTCCAATAAAGTTATTGCCCGCTTGAAGGTTGTAGACCAAACCTACCGGAGCCGGTAAGGAGGACGCCGAGGCAACGGGGGTTGGAGTGGAGGTGATATCAGCTACCTGGATCTCACCAACTGTTCTTTCAGCTAAGATATCTGTCCCGTCGGCATTTCGGTAAATTGCTGTATCAGGCACAAAGCTCACAGTTCCCCGACCAATAGTC
This sequence comes from Candidatus Daviesbacteria bacterium RIFCSPHIGHO2_02_FULL_43_12, assembly GCA_001776775.1. Lineage (GTDB taxonomy): Bacteria > Patescibacteriota > Microgenomatia > Daviesbacterales > UBA10151 > HO2-FULL-47-45. The sequence continues at coordinate 9,525 of MFDD01000011.1, read as the reverse complement.
CCTGTTGATTTAAAGGTAATGACAGCCATAGCTGACGGAGGGTCAGTGATCGTAGTTTTATACCCTGGATCAGGTACACCCCCCACCAAAGAGATCTCACCAGTATTATTGTCATAAAACTGCTCGACCCAACTACTTATAAAGCTATCGGCGTAATCAATATCTACTACCTGCATAAAGGCATACGGGAAGTTTAGCTTGGCAGCAAACAGATTCGCTGAATCGATATCCGAGTGTACGACTATTGTTACTTTAAAAGTTTCATTTGGCGCCACTGTGTCTGGGCTAACCTGTAAACTCAGACTGGTGGTCGGAGTCAGAGGACCAGAGATAGAGGCTTGAGATTTGAGTTGTTGTTGGCGCTGGACTAGGATGACTCCGATAACAATACCTACTACCGCAATTATAACCAGGAGGATAGAAGCAAAACCGCGTTGCGATCTGGGCATATGATATTAGATTAGATAATTACTAGATTACTGTCAATGGTCAGTTTCATTAAGCCGTATAGACAACCCCACAAACACCCAAAAGATCATTAAATGGACGATCGACTGGTTTTGCCAAAAGCTCCAGATTAAATACAAAATCATCATCTCTTTGAACTCTGGAGCAGTTTTTCGTTTAAAAAACTGCCAGATTACCCCACTCCATGCCAGGAGACTAACTAAACCCCCAAAAATAAGCAGATCCAGCAGATAGTTATGAGTCCGGGTAATATAGAGGTCTTTTAGGACATCGCGATAAACAGCCGGAAGCAGCGGAGCGGGGTATTCCCTGAAAGCTACCTGGACTTGGTCAAGCCCAAACCCCAGCAGAGGTTTTTGCAAAATAACCCTTTGGGCAAACTGCCAAATAAAGATCCTTTTTTCCGGAGCATGCAGCTGCAACCAGCTGGCAGTCTGAGGATCAACTACCTCGCTATACCAGATTCCAGAATGACGCTCCCGAGAAAGTATTTGACTGAATAAAATTACTATGACCAGACAAGTTAAGGTCCATTTACGAAACTTGGGATAAGCTCTAATAATTAGATAAAAACAGAAACCTGCCAGTAAAGAGATCGCTAGCTTAGACAAGCTAATTAAAATTCCGAGCATTAACAGACCAAAAGTTATTTTTCCCCAGCGTCTTTGCAGATGTTTAACCACTAGCGGTAGACAGAGAAGTAAAAAACCGCTATAAAAGTTAGCTTGACCAAAAGTCGAACCAACTCTTCCTGCGTACAGATTAACCGAGTGATGTAAGACATATACCAAAAAAGCCTCTTTTAGGGCTACCAGAGAGACAAATAAGCTACTTAAAATCAAACTAAATTCAATCCATTCCTGTCTAATTTTAGACTTAGCGATCAAAACAGCTAGGAAGATTAGAAATAGATAGCTTAACCACCCTTGAAAATAGGGGTACTCCCCAATCAGACTGGTAACTGGCTCTTTTGATTTTAAACTACTTATTAGCAGAGTGAGCAAAAAAAGAGCTGGCAAAATCCAGGCTTTGGATAGTTGGAAATTTTTTTTCAGTTTCGCTAGCTTAACCCCCCAAACAAAAAGGGCCACAGAAGTTAGCAGATATAGCCCAACAACCTTGACTCCCTCAAAGCCCAATGCTCCTGTAAACCCTAAAAGAGGAATTATAAAAAGCGTTCCTGCCAGGAGAAAACCCATAGCCTAACTCTACAACAAGTTGCCAACTATCTTAAAGCTTGAATAGTGGGGAGAGTTCCTTTGACGAGTAGCTCGAGCATCGCCCCTCCGCCGGTCGAGACATGCGAAAATTTGTCCAGGTAGAAATCGAGGGCGGCAGTAGTGTCTCCCCCTCCAATAATGGTCTCCGCACCAGATTTAATTGCCGCCTTAGCCAACTCTAGGTTCCCTCTACTTCCCTCCGGGTCCTCATACTTTCCGACCGGCCCTGCCCAAATAATCTGTTTGACATTAGCTAATACTCCGGCAAAAGCTTCAATCGTTTCTGGAGCCAAATCCAGGCCGCTTTTGGACATTTTACCTAACATCACGTTCGGAGGTACTGCGAGATGCTGGTCCTTAATCTCTTCCGGCAGCTTACCTCCGACTAAAACTGCCTCACAGAATTTGGCCAACTCTATGATAGCGGGGTATTTGTCCTCTGTTTTTGTGCCTCCGATAATGGCAATCACTGGTTTTTTAGGATGTTCTCTGACCCCCGTAATCATTTTGACCTCTTTGGAAAAATTCAAACCCGCAGCGTGGGACAGCATGGTCGGAAGAAGCGTAGTGGAGGCCGCTTCATGATGAGCAGCAAAAGCCTCGTTGATGAAAAAATCCCCCATGTGGGCCAGCTCCATCGCAAACTCGGCATAACTCCCGTCTTCCCCTTCTTCAAATCTGAGGTTTTCTAGGATATCTAGGGGAGCTTTGGGGAATTGATGAGACTTGGCGTAGGCTTTAATCCACTCGGCGACAGGTTTAACGCTTAAACTTGGGTCAACTTTGCCTTCAGGTCTCCCTATGTGTCCGAAGATAGTAGTATGCTCCGCATTTTCCAAACAAAGTTTCAGCGTCGCCATCCCCGCTTTAAGTCTTAGGGAATCAGCCACCTCCCACTTTAATGAGTCATCAGCTTTCAGACTCGCTTCGCTGTCAGCTATCAGGCTTTCTGATGACTGATAACCCGCCTGCCTGAGACTGGCACTGTCGGGCAGGCTGACGACTGACGACTTTTTCAAAGGGACATCCATATCTAAACGAAGCAGAACTTTTTTTCCTTTAATAAGCTGGGCAGTGGCAGTTGTCATATTATGATGTTAACACTTCTCATGTTTGCTGGAAAGATTAAGAGGCTCTCGTTTGGAGTAAAGCTGGCTGGAAGTTTTATTAAAAAGACACTTTTGGTACTATTTGGGTATGGAGTTAGTTAGCCCTGCCCAAATAACGCCCGAACGCTGGCAACCACAGGTCCTGACAGCGACTGACTTTGGAGATCTGGCGCTAAATAGGAAGTTCGCCATGAGAGACGCCCCTCAATCTTGGCAACAGTTTATCCGGATGACCTCCGCCGATAACCGCAGGTTTCTGATTAAAGCAGCTCGGCGCAAAACTACACACGGGACAGGATTTTATCATTTAGCTTTTGTGGATATACCCCAGGTAACCATGGAACCTCGCTTTCAGCATCCTGAAACCGGCAAAATCGGACTCCTTGATGCAAACCATATCGGGATGCAGTTTAGCCTGGCGGTGGAGGTTGCACCTTGGTTCGGACTAACAGAGGCTGAGACCCTGGGGGAAGAAGATTTACAGACTAGATGGACCTCGGACCTTCGTTTTTTGATGCTTTACCATTCCAGCGGATTAGATGTTAAGACGTACTATCGAAGACTTTCCATGGGTCACTCATCCATGCTAGCCAACCCTAGATCCTCCAGCAGACAAAACTGATTTTAGGCAGCTTTAGCAGCAGCATAAATAGTCTCTAAATCTCCAGAAAAGGCTGTAACTAGATTATGTACAACCATATCATCGAGTCTAGCATAGATCCCTGGGGCTTTTGATCTGTAGACCAAAACGTTAAAGTGATCTGCCATGAGTTTAGTCAGAATAACCTCATCAATATAGGGTAACAGCTCTATTCCCGGAGAAACCTGACTTGCCAAACCCCAAAGTGCTTGCTCGAAGGGCTCTTTTTTGCGTGTTTTTAAACGCAGAGATTCTCGCATACTTGCGAGTCTCTCTCTTGCCGTAGCTGTTAATGTTCTAGCCTGAATAAATTGTTGGCGAACAGCTCTCTTGATTCCTTTCGCCGAGATAGATTCAGGCGTTTTATCTGATTTGAACAAAGAGTATCTTACATAAGGAGTTACCAGACCATTAGATAAATTCGCTTCTTGCAAGAAGGTCGTCCAATCGGTTCTGGATAGTGGAGCCGCATCTCCATGGCTATGCTCTGCTGAGGCAATTGCTGCGCTTGGCAGATCAAACTTTGATAGCTCAACAAACCTGCTCTTCCCGATGACTGGATCTGCTTGAAAAAGTAAGGCATACCGATCTAAACCGACCCCAATCCAGGCACCTCTCTCTCGACGAAGCTTGTCTGCTATGGTCCTGCGGCCGAGGTCTCGTCTATACTCATCAATAATACTTGAAGTAAAGCTTGCAGGTGGAGATTGATATGGTAATCTTTCCCTGAAGACCGCTCCGGCTATAAGCTGGGATTCAAGCTCTTGATTGGGTCTCCAACTAGAAACAAACCTTTTCCTAATTTCCATAAGATGATATATTATCACTATAGGGTTGAAAATGCTAGTTTCGTGTAGTTTATCTGACCTAATTTGATTGTTTCAACACCTTAACAGCTATTTGTACAACTATGGGACAAATAGTATAATATCTTTATGCAGTATCTCGGTGAATTTGGGCCTCCAGCAAGAAATTACTGGCGAGCAGGGTCGTTATTGGATCTGGTAGAGGCTCGTTCTCAGCAAGAAATCGACAGCACAGCTTTAGTGAAGGACCTCCCTTTTTCCCTGATCACTGTCCCTTGGGTAGTACATCAGCCTGAACCTGGAAGAGGAGATAGCATCACCTTAGGAGATAATCTTCGTCTGGCCACACCTCAACATACTTTTTGGCTGCCGCATTACAGAGTAGCAGATGATTTATTTCCTCCAGCGTACTTATCTACCCAACTCGATTTAGCGAAAACTCGAAGTTTGCAGTGGAGCGCTAGGGCCTTATTCCTGAGAAGCCACACGTCTGATGCAGACCTCAGGTATCCATTTACCCTTATCTGGACTTCCGATCTAAGACTGATGGAAAGCCGGAACGGCTCTGGATTAACCAAGAGCCTTATAGAAGGCGCGGGTATTCTATGATCATAGTTACTCCTTCGGACTTTCCAGATTATGAGCTGCTCGATTCGGGTAATGGTTACCGGCTAGAGAGGTATGGAATATATATTATCTCCCGTCCTGACCCGGATGTAATTTGGTCTCCTAGCTTACCAGAATCTGAGTGGTTAAAAGCTCAAGCTACTTTCAAGAAAGTTGGGACTGGTGGAAAGTGGGTTATTCAAGGAAAATTACCGGAAAAATGGCTTCTTAAATGGAAAAACTTATCCTTTTGGATAAAATTATCCCCCTTTAAACATACCGGAGTGTTTCCAGAACAGGCTGTTCAATGGGAATGGATGACACAAAAGATTCACGATTCACGAAACATGATTCAAGATCATGAATCGAAAATCATGAATCCTGAATCAGCAGCTAAAGTCTTAAATTTATTTGGATATACAGGAGCTGCTACTTTGGCCTGTGCAGCCGCTGGAGCCGAGGTCACCCATGTTGATGCCTCTTACCCCGCCATCGGCTGGGCTAGAGAAAACCAAAGGGCCTCTGGACTAGAGACTACCTCCATCCGTTGGATCCAGGATGATTGCCTAAAGTTTGTAGAGAGGGAGATCCGCCGGGGTGTCAAATATGATGGGATTATTATGGACCCGCCTAGTTTTGGACATGGACCAGATGGACAGGTCTGGAAATTTAACGAAAACTTTCCTGAATTACTCAGGGCTTGTCGGCAGCTTCTTACAGAGAAACCCTTGTTTGTGGTTGTTAACGCCTACGCGATCTCTTCATCCAGCTTGATGCTAGAAAATATTTTTAAAGAGGTTTTTGCTGATTTGGGTGGCTCGCCTCGCTTCGCGGGCGAAGCGGGAGTCATTGAGTCCGGAGAATTAGCCCTGGAAGAAAAATCTAGTGGAAAATTATTATCAACAGGAATCTTTGCTCGATGGTCAAAATAGTGGGCCGGGATGGAATCGAACCATCTACTTCTTCATTATCAGTGAAGCGTTCTACCAGTGAACTACCGGCCCTTTTACCCTGAGTATTTTAACATGGCCAGCCTCTTTTGTCTTCTGAGTAATTCTGTTAATATAACGGGTACCTGGTAATAGATAGTTTATTTCATGATCCGGTGGTGAAGTAGTTAACACAGCGGTCTGCAAAACCGCCATGCGCGGGTGCAAATCTCGCCCGGATCTCTAAGACGATTTATTAATGCAAGTCCGTGTATTTTTTGAGGATCCAGATCGAAAGTAGTCCTACACCCAAAGAGACCAGGGAAATCGATATTATTGGGAGTTCATCGATAGTATGCCATAGACCTCGCCAGATCAGGACTAGGGAAATAGTTACTACAATTCCATAAAGAAGCTTGTGTCTGGCGATTTTTTTGATAATCGTTAATCTAAATAAATGGATCTTTCTTTTGGTTGTGCCTGGGTCAAGATCAAAGATGTTAACAGGAGTCTCTTTAACACTACTTAAGATTTTTCGCTCTTCTTCCAGGATCTTTGCCTCATTTAGTTCAATTTTTTCTTCAGCCGATTCTATTTTATCGATCGCTTTTTTGAGGTCTTGGTTTGTTTGGGACATAACTTTATCTTAACACAGCACAAAAAAACCTCCCATAAAAGGAGGTTTTTTCATTTCTATTCAAAACAGTGGTGGGGAATCATTTTTTATAGTAGAAGACTCAAACTACTTACAACCATTCTCTTGATGGTTCATCAAGAGGCGTGATAGGTTGATCTTGGATCGAGACCGGAGCTATCATTGACGCACCATTCGGCACATCATTTATGAAATCTCTCAATCTGATCAAATCTCCAGAAAGGAGGTGATCCATCCCCAGCTTCGGCTAGGGATACCTTGTTCATGTTACTCCACTCATTACTGAGGGCATGGACTATATCATCATCCTAATAAATTAGGAGCCAACGTTTAATGGAAGTTTAATTCCAGATTATCTGGTACCTTCCATATAAGTCTCTACGGGTGCCTACGACGTTCTATTTTATATTTCATTCTTGGAATTACGTATGGTGCAATTAAATCTTTAAATCTAAGAGCACTTCCATCAGAAGTAGGTATATAAAGTTGATACCCTTTACTATCCTTTCTTAAACTGACTTTTAATCCAAAATTATTACTCAAGCAAGATTTTAGCAATAAATTACCTTCTAATCCAAACGCATAGGTGCTTAACCTAAGTGCATAAGAATTTAGATAACCATTACCATCATCCATAAACCAAACAGCTAGACTCAAAGCACTTGTTAACATGTCCGATATATTTTTTGGAATAATCTTTACTCCGTTAACATAAAAAGCTTTCATATATTCAAATATCAAAGGATGAGAAACAGTTCTAAAGATTAATGAATTGTTAATTGCATGATATCTTGGTTCACAAAATACCCAATTTGCATAGATCTCCTGTTTCCAGTAAACATACTCCTTAGCAGAATATGAGTGACATATCTGTAATTGAGCTGCCTTACCTGAACGTGAGATTTTTAAACAACCATCTCCTAAAACTGTTCCTATTAAAACATCTCTTTGAACTTGAGATAGATTTAAGCTTTTCTTGACTTCTTTAAGCCAATTACTGTTTGTAAGCTGCTTAAGCATCGTAGACTTCCCTCGGTATTCTCCTCTTACTTCAAGATAACCCGAAAGTTACCCGAAGTCAAGATAGGAATTCACCGATTTCAGTCGGATTTTTCTACATCATTACTGATTGTAGGTCGCATTGCCTATAACTATAGGCCACGACTTAAGCTTCATCGCTGGTGTCACCTTCTACCCTTGTAAGGATATTCGGGTGCCCCCAACTTTGCTGCCTTGACGGGCGGTGTGTACAAGAGGCGAGAACGTATTCACCGCGACCTGCTGATTCGCGATTACTAGCAATTCCAACTTCATGAGGTCGAATTGCAGACCTCAATCTGAACTGAGGCGAAATTTCTGGGGTTAGCTTGCCGTTACCGGTTTGCAACTCATTGTTTTTCGCCATTGTAGGGTGTGTGTAGCCCAGGGTGTAAGAGCCGTGCTGACTTGACGTCATCCGCGCCTTCCTCCCCAAAAAGGGGCAGTTCCGCATGAACTATTTAACATACGGTGCGGGTTGCGCTCGTTTCCCGACTTAACGGTACAGCTCCGAATTTGCATTAAAGCAAATATTAGACTATCCCATCACCCTGTTTTCGAAGTCTAAACGACTTCGATTTTAGGGTGTTCGGCGTATAATGGAAGTTTAATTCCAGATTATCTGGTACCTTCCATATTAGTCGTTACAGGGTCAAGGAAGTTTTATACCTCATACTCGCATGAATATAAGGCGAAATCAACTCGAAAAACTTATTTAGATCAGAGTTCACAACCCTGATCTTTCCTTTACCTCTAAAAACCGCTCCAATACCAAAAGACTCTAAAGCATCGATAAGATGTTCTTTACTTTCTAAATCAAATGATTCAGTCGATAAAGTACAGTTATACTTCTGATAACTACCATCATCCATATACCAAACGGCAACGGCTAATGGAGTTATCCACTTTGCTAGTTCTTTTGGGAAAATTTTGCGATCTTTCTGATAAAACTTTTCTCGCCATTCTCTGAAATACTGTCGAGTCCAAAATCTGAAAGACTTTGTTACTCTGTCGTCTCGTTTTTCAAAACGAGTTACTTCTTTGATTTGCGAGTAGCTTATCGAGGCAAGCTCTGAATGCTTCCAATAAATATACTCTCTTTGTTTGTCTGATTGTTCAATTTGAATTTTACCTAATTTAGTTAGATAAGCATCACCTAGCAAACAGCCAATTAAGATTTCTACTTGTCTGTTGGAAACTTCAAGCTTTAAGTTCTTACGAGCAGTGAAAATCATTCTTCCCGACTTCCCTCGGTATTTCAATTATATCCGAAATAAACCCGAATATAAATAGATTCACCGATATGAGCCGAATTTTCCATTTGACATTGCTGTCAACGGGCGCGATTGATCTTTTTCCAGATCCCACGCCACGAGCTGACGACAGCCATGCAGCATCTGTGCAATACCCTCGAAGGAGGCCTACTTTCATAGGCTTAGCAATTGCATGTCAAACCCTGGTGAGGTTTTTCGCTTTGTTTCGAATTAAACCACACGCTCCACTGCTTGTGCGCCTCCCCGTCAATTCCTTTGAGTTTTAAGCTTGCGCTCGTACTCCCCAGGCGCCTTGCTTAACGCGTTAGCTTACGACACCGAAGAAACCCCCGGTATCTAGCAAGGATAGTTTACGGCTAGGACTACGCAGGTCTCTAATCTGCTTCGCGAACCTAGCTTTCGTGCCTCAGCGTCAGAAAAAAGCCAGGTACCTGCCTACGCCTTTGGTGTTCCCGATGATATCAACGCATTTCACTGCTTCACCATCGGTTCCAGTACCCTATCTTTTTCTCTAGTCTGCCCATATCCTGCCAGAGACCACGGTTAAGCCGTGGGCTTTACAACAAGATGTAACAGTCCGCCTACGCAACTCTTTACGCCCAATGAATCCGGATAACGCTTGCACCCTACGTATTACCGAGGCTTCTGGCACGTAGTTAGCAGGTGCTTATTCTTGTGGTACCGTCATAATCTTCCCACATAAAAGGAGTTTACAACCCGAAGGCCTTCAATCCTCCACGCGGCGTCGCTGGATCAGACTTTCGTCCATTGTCCAATATT
>MFDD01000010.1 GCA_001776775.1 Candidatus Daviesbacteria bacterium RIFCSPHIGHO2_02_FULL_43_12 | reverse complement strand
GCTCCGGCACCAGCAGCCCCAGCTCCGGCACCAGCAGCCCCAGCTCCGGCAAGTACTCCTTTATCGTCTACGGCCTCAGCCTCTGTGACTTCAACTCCTACTACTCCTACTACAACATCGCCAGCTGTTACAGCTAGTTCAGTTCCACTAGCAAGTCCCTCGGGTGCTCCTGCTGAGACTCTTGCAGCTAGCGCTGCTGCTTCTGCAGAGCTGGCAGAAGATCCTTCTGATAGGCTTGAACATAAGCTTGGAGTAAATAGTGAATCAGTAGGAGCTACTGTCAGAGGAGCTTCTCATAGAAGGAGTGGTTTACCAAACCAAGATTCTCTAAAAATCGAGTACTCGCCTGGTGAAGAGACGGGAATTATGAGTGTGGCTGATGGTCATGGTGATGCGAGATGTTTTCGAAGTGATGTCGGTTCAGATATTGCAACTACAGTTTTCGAAGACATAGGGAGCCAATTTTTGGCAACACTGCCGGATGGATTGGATCGGCAGGGTTTGCAAGATGCAGCATTGGCATACCTCCCTGGTGCAGTCTTGGCTGAATGGAAGTCACGAGTAGAGGCTGATCTTGCGAGCAAGCCAATTACCGAGACTGAAATTGACAGTATTCCATCAGCAGGTGCAGCTCGCGCTGAGGTCCAAGCTAATCCGACCTTAGCTTATGGTTCCACATTGGTCGGAGCGATAGCTACGAAAGAGCATCTTCTACTGGTTCAAATTGGAGATGGGGATATCGTCATTGTCAATGCCGACGGCACAGTTAACACCCCAATCACTAACCCAGAGTTAATGGCCAATCAAACAACTTCTTTGTCGAACAACAATCCTACTCAGTTTAAAGTTGCTGTTATTGATAGATCAGGCGGTGATCCTGCCTTGGTAATGGTCTCGACTGATGGACTAGCAAACAGCAATCGTGGTAGTACTGAATTCCACGAGTTTGCTACTGATATTCATAAATTGATCCAAACAGGCCAAGGGGAAGTTGTAAAACAGAACATGACTAGGTGGTTAAGGGATGCTACCCAAAATGGTAGCGGGGATGATATTACTATGGGTATCGTAGCTTTGTTCCCGACAACTCCTGTTAACGCTGCAGAGGTGGCAGCTGTATCTTCACCTGATACCGGGGTACCACTCGGAACACCAGCAGTAACTGAAACTCAAGTAGCTTCTGTAGTGGTTCCAGAGGTCAGAGCTCGTCAGGTTGTGGAAATAACCCCGAGAAGAAAAGGTGAATTACTTAGAGATGTAAATAATATTTTGCGTTCCAGCTCTGAAAACGAGCTAGCTTTGGCCTTACGCCCCACTGATTTAGCTCAACAGGTAGAAAGTATGCAAGGAGTGCCGGGGGTTACCTTAAAAGATCTTCACTTAGAAATAGCTGGAGAGGATAGTGTAGTTTTGGCAGGACATGCTGATTCTTTTCCCAGATTTAGGAGTACAATTGGGGGGGAATTAAGGGTAGATGAAAATAATCAGCTAGTCTTGGTAGGGGAACCAACGCTTGATTTATCTTCAGCACACATCGTTTTCAAAGGATTAATTCGAAGTAAGATAGCCGATCTGAATAATAGCGTGAAGGGTAAGCTTAATAAAGAAGTCGTTTCGGCCTGGGAAGTGACAGGATTTGGTATTGACCCTATAGCTGGAAGAATCCATGTTCTGGTTCATCGCAAAGGAACAACCGCTCAGCCCCCTCCGACTCCACCCCCTCAAACACCTCCTTCCGGAGGAGGAGGTGGTCCAGGGAGTCCGCCTCCGCCCAACACCTCAGCTGATGCTCAGGAATTAGCAGCAGCAACTCGGTTAGCTGCCCAAGCTGCAGACATTGTCTCCTCCCTGCGCCCAGCTAGAACCGTTGCTGCAGCTACTCAACTAGCCTCTCCACCAGTCGATGATGCGAGGCCAGTAGAAACAGCAGTCTCTACCGAACAGCCTTCACGAATGGGAGATCTGGTCACGTTTACTCTAAGAGGGGAGGTAACTCCTGAGCAGCAGGCGAGGCTAGAGGCGTCTTTAGGAGTTCCGGTACATATCGCTGGCGAAGGTGGAAGGCGAACACTACAGGTAGGAGCAGTAGGCCCATCTGATCCGCGTTTTAGGGAAAGGACCAGAGACCAGGTTATAGCAGAGCTGGGTAGAAAAGTAGGAGTCTTGGTAGTAGACAGTGGGGTTCCTTTGCCTGATTGGGCTATTCCTCCTCCTGTGTCTATCGAACCGGTCTCTGATGTTGCCTTGGCAATAGAACAACCAGCCGTACCAATCCAACCAGCAGTGGCAGTTCCCGCCGGAACTTTTGATGACAGAATGGAATATAGCCAGCCAGTAGTTATAGAACTGAGTGAAACAAGCCCCTCCCCCACAGCCGAACAGCTAAGAGAGACCGAAGATTGGGTTAGTCAGACTCAGCAGGGAAGTAGTAGGTTGAGAGCTTTTGAGGCGGCCGGACAGACCCAAGAAAAACAAGAATATCTCGCGGAAATGTACAGACGTGTCGACCAACAACGGGCAGCTATTACAGCTAGATTTGGAGACGGCGACGCACTTGAGCTGCTTGATCCTGCTCCAATTCAGGGAGTAGACTGGGATTTTCAGACTAATCCAGGCGGGATGTGGAGTTGCTATTTAGCATCGGCTGACAATGCTTTACGCATGATTGGTAAATCATCCCCTAATAATAGAGAGCAGGCCTTCTCTCGGGCTTTAGGACCAGATTACATAACATCTCATCCGATTGGGGCAGCATCGGGAGATGTAAAGCGCCTAATTGAAGAATCAACCCCCGGAGTAAAGGTAGACTTCTCGGCTGATGTGGCAGATATCTTAGAGGCGACTCGGGCGGGAGCTGTGGCAATCATCCCGCTAAATTCTGGTCATGTCGGAGTTATTCCACCTGGGAACCAGCTATACGGTAGTACAGGTGTACCATTAGAAGTCAGGGTTATAGATCCCAATGGTCGAGGGATGAGATGGATGGATGTGGACCAATTAGTTAAAAGTGATATCATCTTGGCTGGTCGGAGTGGAGACTTTACTCCCAACTCGATGGCTCTTTTGATCTATGCCCTGCCGGATATTGAGGTGGGTGAAGCGGAAGATGTAGCAGCGGAACCCCCTACCTCAGGTCCTGATTCGCCCAGCGCTCCCAATGAAGGTGAAAAACCGATAGATATAGACCAAGTGATGTCAGAAATTTCCGGTGACAACAAAGCTAGAGTAGAAGAAGGTTTAGTTGAGATTAGGCGATTGAGAGCTGCTCAGGGAGATAATTTTAATCCATATGCGGAAGATGTGATAGCTCTTGTCTCTAAGGTATCTTCTGATGCCAAGAGGGCATTTATTCAAACTGAGCTAGGGCAAGAACAAGAGAGGGCACTATCTGAAAAACTCGCGTCACTTGTTAAAGGTGTTAATTTATATCAAGAGTTTGTGCCAGAACAAAGGGCTTTGATGCGGGAGTTGCTATCACAAATACCAGGAGCCTCAGAGCTTTACGATCGGGCACAAGCATCTGGAGACGGTTCTCAAACGGAGGAAGAGGTCGCTGCAGTAAATTTGCTACAAGAATTACTAGTCAGCCACTACAATATCTCTAATAGAGATCAGGTTGATATAAGCGAAGATGAACAAAATGTAGCCGGTGGAATTCGCTATCGCTCCGTGGTCGAGGGTCATCCAGTAGCCGAAGTCATCAATGCGACTATTCTGTACGCACAAGCTACGAATGCTGCTTTAATAGCGAGAGACTCATATAGGGCCTCACTGAGAGGTGCTTTAGCAGAAACAGCCGAGCAGATAGGTCTCCGGATAGTAGATGGAGGTGGCGCTTATGCTCGATTAGAGAGGATTCCTCCTGAATCACCAGTTCAACCTCCCGATGGATCTGGACCTGACCAACCAACGTCTCCAGCTGAGCCACCAGAGCCGGAGCTTGCTACTGAGACAGTCCAATCAGTTGCCCCAGTCCGAACTTTGGGGAGAAGTCGTTTAAGGAGTTTGGCCCAAACAGTAGGTAGAAGAGCTGGGCAAGCTAGAAATAGTTTAGATAAAGCAAGAGACTTGGCAGGTCAGGCGAAGGGCAAGCTTGGTGGGCTTGCTGGTAGGGCAGCCAGTTTAGCAAGAAACCGTTTTGGTAGAACCCAAGAAACATTGCCTCCGACCGAGAATATACTTGACTCTGCCGAAGCAGAGGGAGCTATGGAAAATAGTTCAGATCCAGAGGAGGCTGTACCTTCTGCACCTGGATTAGATACTGGGCGACGTCAGCGAAATCGGGTTGAGTTAACGCCAGAGAGCGTAGTAGCTAAAGTTTCTAACGAGCTTCATCTTGATATACGCTCTAAAAGAATCCTTCAGGTTGGATTTAATAATTATTTGAACAATCAGATATATGCAGACGTCCGGCAGAATCAGGAAACAAATACAGTTATGGACCGATCTAGGTTGCAGGAGGTCTTTCAAGGAATTGGAGATATTTGGACAGTTATGCCACAACTAAGGGTAGACTCAAGTAGAAAAAAGGCGGTATATAAACATTTAAATGATACAGTTTGGAAGGGGAATAGATCTTTACCCAAGCAAGAAAAACAAGGGATTGCAGAAGACTTAGTAAAAATAATGTCTGTCCCAGCATCTGCTAGAGATCGATTCCCAGATATGATGGAATATGTCCAAAGGGTAGGTAACAGAGATTATACTCCGGGGAGAGAGTTAAATGGCGAGTTATTTGCGGTACTTTCTTCTATTAAAATTATTAGAGATAGTGTACGTGGAGATTATTTGTAATGGATAATTTAGAAGGTAGACCACCGTCAGTTAATACGAATACCGTTAAAAACCGTCGAGGGTTCTTTGCTCAGGCTGCAGAGGATCACTCTGAACGGATTCCGGAAAATGTCTTAGATCAATTTATCCGATCTCAAGCAAAAAGCTTAATGGAGATATTTTCAGATAATCCCCAGTCTCAAGGTAGCTCTGAGGCGATGGCGATAAGCATTGCGGGAGCTTTAACTCAGCCAAGGGCAACTGAAGCCTCGGCTGCGAACGCTGATCCTATATGGGGTCAACCGTTAAACCCGCTGGGTGCTCCTAAAAAACGACCTTTTAGTTTTAGTAGACGAAATTTTGGCAAAGCTTTATTTGGAGCAGGTCTTTTTGCAGCAAGTTTTGCTGGAGATAGAGGCGGGATAAATCTTTTGAATATTCTACGAAAAGAAAAGGTAAAAAAAGTTCAATTTAATCCGTCCAGTATGCTAAAGCCAATGAATTTACCCACGCCTGCTCCTGCAGCTACAGAAGCTGCTCCAACTGTTCAACCTGTTCCGACAGAGCTGCCATCACCTACACCTGCTCCGACCCCTGAACCAGAACAAGTACCCTCTCGACCAGAAGCTGTAGGGGAATCTAATCTGCCTGAGTTCTTATTGGGCTCGATGTTAGAAGACGTCTTTAAACCAGAAAGAAGACGTAGATATGCAGAGGATCCAGCTTTTCGCGAAAGAGTTAAAAAAGAGTTCGTGGGTTCCGATAATTTATTTTTTGTTTACACTGGAATCGATGAAACCAGGGAAAGGTACAATGAATTTAATGGCAATGGTCGCGGAAAGTCCGACATTATTATGCTGATTGGGTTTAATCCGCACACCTGTAAAACTTTCGCTTTATCTATCCCCCGAGATTTATTCTGTCCTGAACTAAAACAATATATTGAAGAATATAAGAGAGAAGGAGATCCTGCCTTTGCCGATGGAGCTAGAATTAATACTCTAGGCATGATTCATCCCGAGGACTATGATTCCCTGGATATGATCAGGAAAGTCGTTGAAACAGCTACGAGTATCCCCGTAGATGGAGTAGTCAAAACTAATATTGATTTTATGCAGGGGTGGAACGAAGAGCTGGAGAGCCCAGGAGGTAAGCAGGGTAGATGGCATCCAGGAATATTTGATCGAGTATTTCCGGGAGGGTTAAAAGTTAAAAGCTCAAGAGATGAGTTTGACCCAAGTTATCCCAATGGTTATGGCACAATGCCAGTTGAGTTTAAAAAGGGCGAGCAGACTTTAGATGGTGTGAGACTTACTCAGTGGGCACGATTAAGAAAATCAGAGGGTGCCAATGATTTTACTCGGTCTGAGAAGCAAAGACATATACTGATGCAAGCAATGACTAATCTATTTCCAAGGATCTCAGCGGATTTACTAGTAGGCAATACGCAAACATTGGATTTAATAATTACTGCGCTTTATGAGCAAAGAAAGTTAGGTCCAAAAGGTAGTGAGAATAATTTATTTGCGACATTTCAGCTGCCTGAAATGATAGCAAGTATCAGAAGTGGACTAGTGGAATTAAGGAAACAAAAAAACTGGAAATCGGTGATAGGTGCCTTGCTTGCTAATACTAGTGGTGATGCTATTGAACTAAATGGAGGTGTAAATAATCCACTAAAGCTATCATCCAAAGCTTTTTCCTCTTATGGAATAAGTCGGGAAGATGGGACTTTGATTAACTTAAAACCAGGTGAAGTTCCGGGTGATTTTTATAAGGATTTTATTTTGCGTCCATCTCAGGCCGACCCAAATGCGCCACCAACTGCTTTAGGAAACTATATTCCATACTATCAACAGATCAGAAGTATAGTTCCTGGGTTAATTAAGGAGTTGCAATAAACATATGGCTGAGTCGGTAATGCCTAGGGCGGAAGCCCGACCATCTAAAGCAGAAGCACAGGTTGAGTCTTTTCGCCAACAGGTACTAAAGACTAAACATCCCGGAGCTTGGGAGCAGACTTGGAAAACCACCCTAAATGCTGGTAGGGATAAATATGGTCGAAAATTTGAGGCGGATGACTTTATTCGGATTTTAATAGACCTTAAAGCGAAGGAAAAAGGGATAGTCTTCACAGATGATAAGTTAGATGGGTTAGCCGATGATTACAATCAAAGATCGATAGATGCACGGATAAATCCTCGAGAATTGGATCAGCTAAATCATGATACTTTAATCCCCTTTTTTCTCCAGCAGGAGGGTATTTTGGAGGCTCCAAGTATCACAAAAGTGGTAGCCAACGCAACCGCCATAGGACGAAGAACAGTTCTGGGAGCTATTGGCAAAGGATTAGTCGCGGCACAATTTGCTGCACCTATATCTGCGGCAGGGGTTATTGCGGCCGAAGCGACAAAAGGACAGATGGAACTACCTAAATCTCCGGATACAAGTATTAATCGGTTTAATGATCTGATCAGGCCTCTGATTGAGACTGCTTTTAAAAAAAGAGCAGAGAGAGCTGCCCGAGATCCAGAGTACTCAAAGAGAGTTGATTCGGAATTAAATAGCACTAAGGTTAATTTTTTACTATTTGGGTATTCAGAAGAAGATGATGAAACATATGCTGACCAGGGTGGCTCGATTGGGTTTATGTCTTATGATCTGAAGACAGGGGTGGTTTCCTCAGTTGGTATTACCAGAGAAACCTTTGTTCCTAAAATGCGAGGCATGCACTATACCATTCGAGGTCAGGATTACGGTAACCGAGTTCCAATAATTCGTTATGTCTATAAAGCAGGGGGATTTGATTTGATGAGAGAGGTAGCCGAAGAAGCTACAGGCTTGGCTGTCGACTATCAAATGGTGATGAAAGACAAAGTCCTCTATGATTTAATTAACGAATTTGTGGGACAAGTTGAAGTTGATGTAGTTAAAGAAGCCGACACTATTCCATTTAAATTCAATCAACATGAATACGACAACGAAAGTGGAGGAATACACATTGAAAAAGGACGACAAAAAATGAACGCAATCGAATTTATGCGGTATATCTTAGCGGGAGACAAGGTTAATGTTGCTGGAAAGGAAAATCAAAGACCAGGAAGAAAGAACGCCGCGATTAAAGCTTTAAAAGAGGCCGTTCTAGGCAAATTAGGTCAAGAAGGTGTAGTGGGGCTTATTCAACTAGCAAACTTTGTTAAACAGGAGTTTGCTCGTGGAGACTTGAAGGTGGATTTTGATATGGGAATTATGAAAGATGTTATTGGTATTTTAGGTCGTTTTAGTATGCATAAACTAACTAGACAACGAGAGGCACATCTCCCTGAATCAGGCAAGGGGGATCTGTTATTAAATGATGAATTTTTTGGAGATGGGGGGATGATGCGAGTGCATAGACTAAAGGATAATTCAAACGAATACTTAGCAGCGCCAAAATCAATTCAAAAGATGGTAGACGATATGAGAGAAGCTCAGAATAAAATGATCGAACAAGGGATCAATTATGACGACCACGATAAAGGCCTAGAGGCGGTTGGGGTTATGCCGGTTTGGATGCAAGTCCCGATTGGTGGGGATCCAGATACAGGGGACTTTAGAGACTATTGGCGAGCAACAAGAGAATTAGTTAAAGCTAGATTAAGCTCTGGGCAAACCCCTTAGCCATTTTCAACCCAAGCCAAACTGCTGACAAAAAGCTCTAACTTGCTTTTCAAGCTGATTCATGTTGCCGTTATTGTCTAGCGTGAAGTCGGCTTTATGACCAAGCATTGGGATATCTTTTTCAGTGCCAACCTGCTCGTTATCGATAAATTCCTGCAGAGTCATCTGATCTTCACCCACTTTTTGTTTTCTTAGTCTTATTCGTTCATATCTAGCTTCTGCAGAAGCTGTGATGTATACCAAGATAGAGCGAGGAAGAGTGTTTACAAAATCAAAAGTATTGGGAAAGCGGATACTGTCCCAAATAATCACCTCGGCTGTGGAATTATTAACTTTTTCAGCTAAAGCTCGATTCATGGTTCCTTCACCAAAGGTTCGCTCCATCAGTAAAGCGATTTGTTGGAGGTTATGGCGGGATTTTTCCAGGGTCCATAACTCCAGTGTCTCCGCCATTAAATTGGAGGTATTAATCACCTGAGTTGTTTGAAGGAGTGTGTTCCGGAGCAACTGAGTAAAAGTTTCTTTTCCGGCTCCTTTTTCGCCAATTAAACCAATGATAATTTTGTTGTTTGTGTATCGTGTATCGTTCATCGAAGTACAAATACTCTTAAACTAACTCAAATTTTTGACAGAAGTCTTTGATCTGATCCTTAAATCGCTCAATCTGACCGTTATTTTCGATCCTGTAATCGGCCTCCTGGCCCATTTGGGGGATGAATTGTTCGGTAGGGAGAGACTCTTCTGCTAAAAAGCCTTCAAAAGTCATATTCTTTTCATTTTCCTTTTCCTGACGAGATTTTAGTCTGGCAAAACGAAGCTTTGGATCAGCGGTGAGATATAGTAAACAATGTCTAGGAAAGCTTTTGACCAGATCTACTTCGGGTTGTCTGCGGATCCCATCGATGACCACAATATCCGCCTCTTCCCGGTCAATTAATTGTTTATTAGCCCTAGCCAAAGATCCTGCTCCAAAAGTTTGTTCCATGCTGATGACCAGTTTGCTGTAGTTTTCGCGGATATCCGGCAAGCCCCAAGTTTTAAGAGTTTTCATCAGGATAGCCGAAGTCCGGACTCCCTGAATTTTTTTATTCGGCAGAATCTCTTTAAGTAACTCGGTAAAGGTCTCTTTGCCTGAGCCTTTTTCACCGAATAGTCCGATCACAAATTTGTCTTTGTTCACCAAAGTATTGTACAGAAATTATCTCAAATGGTAAATGTCAAATCTTAAATCTTGTATCTTGTACCGCAAATCTTTATACTTTCTATTTAATGTCTGGAAAATATAAACGGGTTCTCCTAAAGATTACCGGTGAACTATTTGGCGGGGAAGATAAAAAAGGGTTGGATTTTGAGGCGATCGGTAAGTTTGCTAAAGTTGCCTATCAAGCTAAGCAAAACACCGGAACCCAACTGGTGATCTTGATGGGAGCCGGTAATCTGTTTCGGGGCAGAGAAGTGGCCGGAACCAATATTGACCGGGCCACCGCCGACTATATTGGGATGCTGGGGACTATTATGAATGCCCTAGCTCTGCAGGAAGAGCTGGAAAGATTAGGCGATGAGACCCGGGTTTTATCCTCACTGCCTATCCCTTCGGTCTGTGAAACATATATCCGCCGCCGGGCTCTACGCCATCTGGAAAAAAACCGTACTATTATCCTGGCCGGAGGAATGGGTAACCCCTTCTTTACCACCGATACGGCCTCTGCGCTCAAGGCCCTGGAGCTAGACTGCGAGATTTTGCTAAAGGGGAGTAATGTCGAGGGGATCTACAGCGCTGATCCCAGCAAGGATAAAAATGCTACTCTCTACAAGAAACTCACTTTCCAGGAGGCTATTGAAAAAGGCCTAACAGTGATGGATAATACTGCCTTTGCCCTATGCCAAAGAGAACATATCTCTGTCGTGGTCTTTAATATCCACCAGCCCGATAATATTGAAAAGATCATTCGAGGTGAAGAAATTGGAACCTTGGTAGTCTAATAATGAATTTAATTCATTCTGTAGGGGCTTGTCGAGAAGTACTCTCTTGAATACCAGGGAACAAGTCAGTTTCAACTATTCTGACATTTAAACGCCCTTTTGTATCGACCCAAAAGGCTGTTACACCTTCCCGATTTCCGGTCTGCGCGATCATTGACTCCCTTAACGACCCCTCTCCTTGATGCCATTCGTTAGGCTTACCAAACATCCGTTCTGCTACAGCCATCATCTGCTCAATTGAGTAATTATGATCTATGGGTTCATTGTAACCACCCACAAATTGCCCGTCTGGGGTAACCATGGTACCAATTACAGTAACCGAAGCCAGCCTAGGGGCTGTTTCTGGAGAAGGATAACGAGTCGATATCTCCATTTCTACAGTTCTATCTGGAGACCCGGCTCCGTTGATTGGTAAAGTTAGAGAGTATCTAATATCTCTCATGATACCGGGATTCACTGTTTTTTCTTTCTTCTTAACTGTGTCTATGTCTGGTGGTGGATTCCCTTTTAAAGTTGAATCCATTTTTTGCCAGAATGCAGGATCAGTATCTTTACCAACATAGTTAAAGGTTCGTCTTAAAAAATCTTGATCGATACCACCTATCGGTCCTTCAACTGTTTTCACTTCGTAAGCTGGAGGTCCTTTTTTGGTATCTTTAGCATATCGGTTAAATAATCTTCCCAAGAAACCTGTTCTTTCAGCCACAAGCCCTGAAGTAACTGCAGCTGCAACACCAACTGTTGCAGCCCCAATGGCCCCTCGACGAGTAGGTGTTTTAGGACCTGATGATCCTCCCTCGTTTCCACCTTCCATGTATTTATATTAATGGATAGTCTTTACAATTTCAATGGTGTTTAATCAGTGATATTATGTGCCGAAGGAGGGACTCGAACCCTCATGACCTTGCGATCAATAGTTTTTGAAACTATCATGTATACCATTCCATCACTTCGGCAATCAGGGGAAATTATACCCTCTGTCTGCCCGCATTGACAACTCTTGGCTTGATGATTATAGTAACGCTATGCTTATTAAAGTTTCCAGACAGCCTCTGGCGGATATCAAAGCAGAGCTGATAGTTTTACCTGTTTTTGAAGAGACCGTCCCGGAGTGGAAAAATACTCTTCAAGATCCATCCATTGAACACTTCTTAAAATCTAACCCCAAGTTTGGCAAGGCTTACGAGACACAGACTATTTTTACGACCAACAAACAGCTGCTTGTGATAGGTCTCGGAAAAAAGGATAAGTTAACCTTTGAAACTCTCCAGAATTGGGCCGGGGTCGGTGTCAAACAACAACTAACCAAATCAAAGACCTTAACTCTGGTTCTCCCCAAACTAACCAATCTAACTCCTGAACAAACCGGTGAAGCTGTCGCTTTGGGAATCGAGATCGCTTCCCATGACCCAACTCAAGACTACAAGTCAGAGCCTTTGAAAATTACTTTACACACTATAGAGATCGTCTCCTTAATTGATATCAGTAAGGGGTTAAAAAGGGGCCAAATTCTGTCCAATACGATTAATATGGCCCGTAAATTAGCCGATACTCCTGCTAACCTGATGACTCCCACCACTTTTGTCACTCAAGTCAAAAAGATCGCCTCTGCAAATAGCTTTAAATTAACCATCCTGACCGAAGCCCAAGCTAAACAAAAAGGAATGGGTGGGTTTGTGGCAGTGGCTTCTGGTTCTGACGAGCCGGGTTTTATGTTGAGTTTGGAATATACCGGCAATCCCAGCTCCAAAGAGAAATGGGGCCTGGTAGGTAAAGGTATAACCTTTGATAGCGGGGGGTTATATGCCAAACCGTCTCCACATATGAATGAAATGAAATACGACATGTGTGGGGCAGTATCTGTCTTGGGGGCAGTGGTAGCGGCAGCTCAACTAAACTTAAAAACCAATATTGTCGCCGTGATGCCAATGACCGAAAATATGATGAACGGCAAAGCCATGAAGCCGGGGGATATCTTAAAAACTTATTCCGGTAAAACCGCGGAAATCCTGCACACCGATGCCGAGGGTCGGGTAGTGTTGATTGATGCTGTGTCGTACGCTGAAAAAGATTTTAAAGCAACCAAAATCATCGACCTGGCTACCTTGACGGGAGCTGTACTGGGTGCTTTGTCGGGAGTTTATACAGGAGTCTTTTCCAATAACCCACAGCTGCAAGAGCAAGTTATCGAAACAGGAGAAAGAGTTGGGGAAAAATATTGGGCTTTTCCGATGGACGATGAATTTGGGGAGATGATCAAATCTGATTACGCAGATATTTCTAATGTAGGACATCCCGACCGGGAAGCAGGGTCGATTACCGGAGCCAAGTTTATCGAGGCGGGTATAACTAAAAAAACTCCCTGGGTCCATCTGGACATTGCCGGAACTGCCTGGGATTCTAAACCCAAACCCTACCGAGGGATTGGAGCAACGGGTGTAGGAATCAAAACTCTGGTCGAACTGGTTCGTTAAACAAATATGCTAAATGTCACCGAGCTTCGCAGCGGAATAGTTTTTAAAGAAGACAGCAACCTTTATCAGGTAATCGTCTATGAGCACATCAAAATGGGGCGGGGTTCCGGCAACATTAAAGTCAAAGTCCGTAATCTGCGCACTGGGGCTGTGGTTGAAAAGTCCTTTATCACCGGGGCTCGGGTGGATGACACTTCTGTAGACAAAAAAAACTGTCAATTTCTCTATTCCGATGGGCAAACCTTCAACTTTATGGATAATGCCACCTTTGAGCAGTATGGGATCCCAGTGAATATAGTAGGGGACCAAGCTAAATTTTTAAAAGAAGGGATGATGGTGCAGGTGGTAATGGTCGAAGAGGAAGCCTTAGGAATAGAGCTGCCGATGAGTTTGATTTATACCGTCACCGAAACCGGCCCGGAAGAAAAGGGAAATACGGTCTCTAATGTTTTTAAAGATGCGACTCTTGACAATGGCCTAGCGGTTAAAGTCCCGATGTATATGAAGCAAGGCGAAAAGATCAAAGTTGATACCCGCTCAGGTGAGTACATCGAGAGAGTCAAATAATACATGGCAAGAAGCTCTCCTCCAGAAACTAGGTTTTCTGTTCCTCTAAACTCAGATCAATCAATTATTCTCGGAAGTTTGCGTGATAAAAGAGGGGATAGCTTCGGAGTAGGTTATTTTGATTACTTGCGAGGAAACGAAGGAGAGAGACCCGATGTTCATTTGAAAGATTTAATTTGGACATCCGAAGAAGATGCTAAATGGTCCAAATCTAGAATTTGGCGAGTCGTGCGTAGTCTTTACGGAGTTATCTCTATTAGGGAGGCTAGTCACACTGTTTACAGAGCAGGTCAGGGGGAATATATTGGTAATTCATGGAATTATAGAGAGATAAGAGCGCCGAAAACAGTCACCGGAAGATCTAGGTACGAAAGCTTTGAGGTACCAACGAGCAATAGAGAGGCTGTTAAAGTAGCTCTCGATACTGGAGAATTTGAAAAGATAGTCCAGGCAGAAGATATGCCAGTTTTAGTAGCTATTTATAGCAGGACTCAGGCTTTGCGGGATAGATATGGAAATAATTTTAGTCCCAGATTTTATGAAAAAGAAGTAGCCAACTTAACCAATAAACCGATATCAGAAATGAGAGAATCTCTAGAAAGATTGGAAGGATTGATCTGTCGAGCTGAACTGGACGCCAGTAAAGCACTCAAGCTAGCTGATCCAGATAACAGAGATGGGGATAATGGAATTAGAATAAAAAGACAGTATCGACCCAGATGGTTTATGCCAAGTGCGAGGGTTCCAGATGTTGAAACATTTTTGGATCGCTACAGTGATCTTTTACCAAAATCTGTTGCACTTGGATCTCAGAGAAACAATACGGCGTTACCTGGTGTAAATAGTAGATGGTATCGATTGACAGCTTAAACAATTTTTCCAATTAGAAAAGTAGCATCGATAGTATCGAACCTCGGAGGTTCGATAAAGGTTCGTTGAAAGAGTCAAGTAGTCCTCATTTAGCCTATTCCAGCAGCAATATCACACCTCGGAGGTGGAACTATGGAACTAGAGATTAGGAGAGGAGGCTTTGTAGGATCTGGTATTTGGTCTTGAGGATATTGGCTAGAGCTGGGACTTTGGGGAGCTTGTCGATCTCGTCTAGTGTCATCCAACGGATCTCTTGGCCCTCCGTGCCTTTGCTAATCTTTTTAACCTGATCTTCCGACAAAACTACAGAGAAAATTGCATGAGATGGTTGATTGGGATCTTGGGAGTCAAAAAGATAATGGTACCTACTTACCTCGATATCGCCTTCTTCTTTGAGCTCCCTGATCATCGTTTGCTCGAAAGTTTCTCCGGGTTCGTCTGCCCCGCCCAAAAGAGACCAGTGTCCCGGAAAGGGGATAGAGGGGTTGTTGTCTCTTAAGAAAAATAGAGCTTTTTTGTCAAACGTCACAAAGGCAAAGGCTGCCATATGGGTAGTATAACAAACTTTTAGCAAAGTAAAATGGGCCCTACACACAACTTAAGATATCTGCTAATATCGTTTAGGTATGGCCCAAAAGATCACCAAAGCTTTAATTCCGGCAGCTGGATTTGGAACCCGTTTTCTACCTCAAACCAAAGCTATGCCCAAAGAGATGATGCCGTTGATTGATAAACCAATTATCCAACGGGTAGTCGAAGAGCTGGTCGAGGCGGGGATAGAGACTATTGTGATCGTCACCGGATGGAATAAACGATCAATCGAAGATCATTTCGACAACAATTTTGAGCTGGAACAGAAGCTGGAAACTGCTGGAAAAGAAAAAGAGTTAGAGATCGTCCAACGCATATCCAATCTGGCTGAATTCGTCTATGTCCGTCAAAAAGGGCCTCAGGGTAACGCAACGCCTATTTTAAATGCCCGGCACATCATGGGTGACGACCCTTTTTTGATGTTTTGGGGAGATGAGTTTGTGGACGCAAGCCCTTCACGGGCTAAGCAATTGATAGAGGCTTACGACAAGTACCAGGCCATGATCCTCGGAGGAATCCGTAAAGAGGCCAGCGGAGATTTCAAGAAATATGGCTATGCAGGCGGTACAGAGCTTGGTGACGGCGTAATCAAAATCTCCAAAGTTGTAGAAAAACCCGGTACTAGGGAGAATTCGCCTTCTGTTTTGGCGACCAATGGAGGGTATGTTATTACCAAAGATATATATGATCATTTAGAAAAGGCTAAAGAAACTTTACCGGAAGGGGAGGAATTGGTTTATCTAATGGGTATGCAAGGGGTAATTGATTCAGGAGGCTCGGTTTATGCGGTAGAGTTGGAAAATGCAGTTTACCATGACACTGGTAATAAACTAGATTATCTCAAGACAGTAGTCGAATATGGCATTGAACACGAAGAAATTGGCGAAGATTTTGTCGAATATTTAGCCACCCGCTGTAAAGACTTCTGAAATTAGTTAAGAGTTCAGAGTTGATACTATTTTATGAATTGGAAGGCGATTAGTAGGACCAGTCCCACGGTTACGACCTGACTAACTACCCCCCAAGGCAGCTTGGCTTTACCCTGAAGCTGAGACTGGATTCGATGAGACCAGGAAAAAGGAGGAAATCTCCAATTCCAGAACCAATAGGGGATCTCTAAGCCATCCCAAAAGCAAGCACCGAAAATACAAAGAGCTAGATACCAGAGGGGTACAAAGCTGCCAAATAACCAATAAGTTATCAATAGTCCGACACAGACATCGGCTAGCGCTTCCATAAAAAACAATATTCGCGACTTAGCTCGCCAGTTCCAGGCAGCATCCCAATGAGGGATGATATCGAGTAGCGGATGTGAGGCGACGGCTAAAGAAAAACCAAGGATTGGATCGTGAGTGCTTGCGGCGATAGCTCCGCCCACAAGTGCATGTGCTGTTGCAGTCATAAATTAGTTAATTGGTTCATAGAGTATATCAATACTTGTTCATTTGCGCAAAGATTCGGCTCTATGTTACCCTTAAGTCGATGCTTCCAGTATTATTGACGATCGGATCCTGGCCAATTTCATCTTTTGGACTTTTTTTAACAATTGCTCTTTTTGCAGCTAGTTTTGTCATCTGGAGACTCTGCCGGATCTACGATATCAATGAGGAACAAGCCATTGATCTAATTCTCCTGACATTTTTTGGAGGCTTAATTGTGGCTCGTTTATATTTTGTATTTACGCATAGCACATTCTTTATCAATTCGGCTGCCCAAACTGAGCTATCCTGGGTAGACAAGTCTATTCGAGTGCTGCTGATAAACCGTTTTCCCGGCCTGTCATTTTGGGGAGGCTTTTTGGGGGGAGGAGTAACACTACTTGCTTTGAGCAGACGTTTTCGCTTAAGTCCGTGGGTTATTACTGACTTTGCTTTTGTCGGATTTTTTATTGGGCTGGCCATTAGTAGTTTCGGCTGTTTCCTGGGCAGCTGTCAACCAGGTCAGGTTTCCACGCTTCCGATTGCCGTGAGCATGGTAGGGTTAGTTGGTAAAAGATTTCCACTCCAAGTTGTCGAATCGTTAGTTTTTTTAATCGGTTTCTGGCTGCTCTGGAGAAATATCGTTAAGTTTCACTTTACCGGTAAAATCACCGCCTTGGGACTGATCCTCTTTGGTTTGATCAAGTTAGTGCTTGAGTTCTTTCGGGGGGATCTGCAAATTTTATTCCCGCCATTTTCGCTTGGGGCGCTGATCAGTATATTTTGTATAATAGGAGGGGTTTTGGTGTTGTATATCAAAGGAGAGCGCTCGATTAGGACCGATTTCAGAAATCTAGCCCAAGTGGTGATTAATAGTCAAAAGCGAAGTCTTGCCCTATCCAAACTCGCTAAGAGATGGTACAATCAACGGATCTATTGGAGGGTGAGTTTGACTAATTTTCGTAGAACAATTAGAAGAAAATTGAATATTAGGTCAAATCCTACAGAATTTTAATGAATAAAAATTTTTTTGCCAAGATTCAAGATCTTTTACTTAAAAAAGAGAAACGAGTCGAAGAGGAGATCAAAGCTGTCGAAGAAGATGATCCGGTCATGTCGGATGCCTTGGCCGAGGCTACTGAACCAGGAACAGATTCCTGGAAAACCGATGCACATACTCAGCTCGCTGCCATGAAGCAGAACTTAACTGATCTTTTAGGCCGTATCAAAAAAGCCCTGGTTAGTTTGCAAACTGGAAAATATGGCAAATGCGAGACCTGTGGTCGGGCTATCGAACCCGCCAGATTAAAGCTGATGCCGGAAACCTTGATTTGCATGTCTTGCTCCAAGAAAAAATCCAAATAGTGTATAATTAATATTCAATGGCTGCCGGACGATTTCACCTAATTATTGATATTCGGAGTATAAAAAAAGAGATTCTAACTGACGAACAAAGGCTGAGCAATTTTTTGGTCAGCCTTCCTCCAATTATTGATATGTCTATTCTGGCGGGACCAGTCATTGCCCAGGGTATTCCGGAAAATCCGGGTCTATCTGGTTTTGTGATTATCGACTATTCTCATATCTCAGTGCATACTTTTACCGAGCACGGCCAGGCTCAGATAGATATATTTTCCTGCAAAGATTTTGACCAAGAAAAAGCTATTGCCGCTACCCTGGACTATTGTCAGGTTACCCGGGATAAAGCAGTGACTCAAGTCGTTGGCTGGAAGTAACCCGCAGATGGTATGATTACTTCATGACTTGGTTACAATTTGCCCTAGCCGCCCCGGCGATTTATGCCCTCACTAACTTTATAGATAAATACCTTTTGGAACGGATTATCAAAGATTCCAGGGGGATGGCAGTTTATACTGGTTTTTCAGGTCTCTTGGTGGGAACAGTGCTTTGGGTAGTAAATGGATTTCCTATTTTATCGCTTCGAGACAGCGTTTTGGTACTCTTGACAGGTGTTTTATCTATCTGGGGTTTTGCGGCTTATTACGAAGCCCTGCTGCAAGAATCGACCAGTAAAATAATCATTCTTTTCCAGATGACTCCGATTTTTACGCTGGTTTTGTCGATGTTGGTGCTTAAAGAGTCCATTACCTTAACTGCACTGTTGGGTTTTTTGCTGATTCTTTTTGCAGCGATCAATATGTCCTCGACAGATGAGAGGGGAAGGTTCAAGTTTTCAAAAGCCTTTTTTCTGATTATGATCACCGATCTTTTTATCGCAGCAGCCTATATCATCTTCCGTTTTGTGGTGGAGGGGAGTTCGTTTGTAAAGATAATCAGTTATGAAAGTTGGGGGATATTTTTGGGAGCAGTGCTCCTTTATCTGATATTTCCCAGGGTTCGTCGGGCAGCCAAGACAAATAACCAGAGGATGTCGGTGCTTGGGGTTGGGGCTATTGTCATGAACGAATCAATTTATCTGGCAGCTAAGCTGTTTACTTATAGTGCTATCTCTTTGGGTTCTGCCGCCCTAGTAAGTGTGATAGAAGGTACTCAGGTCTTTTATGGAATATTGTATGGAGCTATTTTAACTATAATTGCCCCCAAAATATTTAAAGAGGATATCAGTAAGGATGGCATCCTCCGGACACTCTTCTTTGCAGCCCTAGCCTTTGTAGGCATAATATTACTTAAGTAAGCCTACTTCCCACAATTAATATCTATCGCCTGGTTAGCATGGACATCTCCTCCTAGAGTAGACAAGGTCGGACATTTACAGGCGTTATCAGTCGTAAAGGTATAGTACTGGGGAGTAGAAGGATTCCCAGCCCGGTCTCTGGCCTGAAGCCT
>MFDD01000009.1:20316-37744 GCA_001776775.1 Candidatus Daviesbacteria bacterium RIFCSPHIGHO2_02_FULL_43_12 | reverse complement strand
CTGATTCTGGAAGTCTTGGTCTGTCCATTTTTGAACTCAGATTATGAGCTAACTATAGGGTTATCGTAGCACTTTTTTAGGAGTTTGTCAAAGGGAGTTTTCCAGATTGTTTTTTGGAAATTAATCTGGAGAAGTCATGCTGGAGAAGTCATGAAAAAATGTCCACCACCTCTTAATAAATATTACCATTTACTTCGATAGTCACAATTTTAAATAGATCATTTTGTTTAGGGAAACAGTTAAAACTGGCAACAATTGAGTTTCCCACCTTTAACTCACTTAAACTGCTATCTTTTTTGGTCACACTGTTATACACAAGCTGGGGTTCTTCCTTTATGTCCGTAGTATATGTTTGCATCCCAGCTGAGGAGATAAATTCTATCTTGGCTGTTTTGGTTGTCTTGTTATAGCTGATAGAGTTGATATTACCGATAAAGACTCCGGAGATAAGGGTATCCTTTCCTTGTTCGATGACACTAAGATCACCACCTATCAGGGGATTACTGTTTGCTTGAAGAGTATTACACTTATTAAACTGAAAGACTTTATTGACTGACTGCTCTGAGGGTTTTGAGATAGAGGTAGGAGAAGGAGAAGAGACGATGGTTTTATTAGGTAGGTCCTTGCTTCTTATAGATCGCAAGTACCAGACAGACATAGCCACGACAAATATTAAAGCTATTATTCCAGCTACTATGAGTATTTGCTGAGGTTTCTTACTGCTACTAGTTATCAGGATTGAGGGTTTATTTGGCTGGTCCATAAATATTAAATATTACTTAAGTAATACTATACCTATAAAGGCTACCGGAACTCAAGCCTGGCCGTTATCAGTAAGTTAGTTAGATTCATAAGCCCTATTTTGGGGTTATTGTATATTTCTTTAAGAAATTCTCTGGATGATATGAAAGCTTTGATTTTCTTAAACCTTCGACTCCTAAATCCTGTTCAAAGTTTAGAAACTGACAACCCTGTTTTTCTAAAATTTTAGCTACCTCATGTCTTAAAAAAGGAAAAATACCGATATAGTGAGTGTTGGCTTTTTCAAATAAATTAATAGCATAACCTGCGGGTAAGACTTCATTGATAGAGAACGCAACCATTTTAGAGTCAATAAAAATTCCAACACAAAGTACCTTAATCGAGTGATAGTATTCAAGTAATTTAGATATAGCACTTAGTTCATATTTGACGTGTTCCAAAGTGTGATTTTTGTTCGTTCGCCAGAGATGAAATAACTCGAGCATCTCTTTACGGGTTCGTTCTTCTGTTATCTCAATTAATTGAACGGAAGCTGGGTGACTTTCTTTAAATCGCTTAATGAAATTTCTCTTAGCTGCAAAGTTCCCACCATCGAGCTGAACTAGTTTTGGGATGGAAAAGATATAGTCGAAGTTATCCCGATCTTCTAAAATATGGAATTTACTCTTTAAAGATTCATCACTATTTACCGAAACTTCCGGGACTAATTTTAAAACGGGTTTTAGTCCTATCTCGCTAGAGTAGTTTAAAAGAGTTTCTACTGTCCTTGCACTATTTTGAGTTCCTAGAAAAGAAAAAAATGAATCGTCAGAGGTGTAATCTGCAAATTTAGCAACCAAGTTACCGTTTAATAAACAAACTTCAGCGGAAAGAGTAGAATTCCAAGTGAATAAACTGATTAGGTTATAATCCGAGTAAGGGGGATAAAGACTCACAAACTCTTCAATGTCTTTTTTATCATCGATTGTTAGTTGTTTAAAGTTGGGAAACGAAGGAAGCATGGTTAGAATTATACAATAGATCAGGACTTGATAAGTTGACATAGATTATTTGGATCCTCTACACTAAATATATGTTCGAGATATTTAAACATGATCGGCTAGCAAAGCTTGCGTTAGTGTTTTTTATACTCATTTCTGGTTGGTGGGCTTATCTTTTTATCTCTGGTACTCAGGATTCAAATCAACTTTACGCTTTTGCTGCAACTTATGGTCTGATGTGCGTAATTGGAGGAATAGCTGGTTTTAGAGCAGCTAAAGAGTGGGGAGGTCTATCTTCGGTCATTGGTAAGGCGATCATCGCACTTTCAGTTGGGTTATTTGCTCAAGAGTTTGGCCAAATAGTTTTTAGTTATTTCAACATCGTGACACATGTAGAGATCCCTTATCCGTCTTTAGCTGACGTTGGTTTTTTTGGTTCAGTTGTCTTATATATCATCGGTATCTTTTTCTTTTCAAAAGCTGCTGGGAGCAAGTTTTCTCTAAAAAGTGTGCGGAATCAACTGGTTGCTTTAACCATCCCTGTTTTTATGTTGATTATGTCTTATCTTGTTTTTTTGAAAGGATACGAGTTTGATTGGTCAAACCCTCTGCCTATTTTATTGGACTTTGGCTACCCATTTGGCGAAGCAATCTATATCTCGATTGCAATTTTAACCTATGGACTCTCCCGTAAGTTACTCGGCGGGGTAATGAGGAATCGGATTATGTTTATTATTGTCGCTTTTATTGCTCAGTATGTAGCTGAAGCAAACTTCTTAACTCAAAACTTAAACGGCACTTGGGTTAATGGAGGTTATGGAGATTATCTCTACTTTATCTCTTACTTTATAATGACAATTGGCTTACTGCGGTTAAACAATGTTTTAAAAGATTAATATGGATATATTTGCCTTGGCTGCCCAGAGGATAATCAAAGAACAACAGGCTATTATTGGCCCGATTGCCCTGATGCAGGCCCAAAAAGTTCAGGGTCTACAGGTCTCCACAGTAGATGATATTAAAATAGTTGGTGCCGGCAAAGACGTCCTAACCAATCTGGTCAATCAATATGCCAAACTGTTTGGTCAGACCTCTATTGAAGTATGCAGAGAAGCTTTTCAGTCTGTTAGCGACCAATTCAAGCCCGCCGATATTCCCGAGATCCTAAAAAATTAACCCATGGTTCATTCCGATAAATTAGCAGCCCTGCTTCGCCTGCAGCAGCTGGTGCTGGATAGCGAAGATATCAGCGCTCTTTTTACAACTCTGGTCCCCCAGATATTGACCGAAATCCTTTCAACCGGTTCGGACTACGAATTTTTGAGTGTAGTCTTTGTCGATCCCAGCAACCAGTTGCGTAAGTCTCATTTTGCCGAAAAAGAAGGTAATCGGATAGAGCCAGTGAATGCTTCAAATATCTTTTCCTTTGAGGGGTTATTCCAGGAAAAAACAGAGTGGGTGAATGTCTTGCAAGGTCATATTGCAGTACTTCCTAATGCTAGTTTAATTATTAAACCTAACTATGATCGTCTCCCGATTCTACATTCCGTCACCGTTTGCCCGATCCGTTTTGTCAAACGGGTTAGTGGGATTATGATCTTGGGCTCGTCCAGAAGCCCTGAGCAGGTGACAATAGACGAACTTGAGCTGTTGCAGCTAATTAGTTACCTGATTGGGATGGCTTTCCGGTTGGAAGATACCCAGACTTCGATCACTTCTACAACTCAACAGATTTACAAGATGAACGCTCAGCTGCATCAGTTAGATAAGCTAAAAGACGACTTTGTCTCGGTTGCTTCCCATGAGCTAAGAACCCCTTTAACTGCCATCCGCTCTTATGCCTGGATGGCTTTGAATAGATCAGATGTAATAATCACTGAAAAAATGAAGAGGTATCTGGGCCGAACCCTTATCTCGACCGAACGGCTGATTAATTTGGTCAATGACATGTTGAATATCTCTCGAATTGAATCT
The DNA here is from genome assembly GCA_001776775.1 of Candidatus Daviesbacteria bacterium RIFCSPHIGHO2_02_FULL_43_12. Taxonomy (GTDB): domain Bacteria; phylum Patescibacteriota; class Microgenomatia; order Daviesbacterales; family UBA10151; genus HO2-FULL-47-45. The sequence continues at coordinate 34,028 of MFDD01000009.1, read as the reverse complement.
GGACATGTCGAGATTTTGCCGCAACAGTTTGATATGAGGGACCTGATCAAAGATATTATCATCGAGGTAGAGGCCAAAGCAAAGGAAAGAGGGATTTTGGTGTCGATGATCGACACACCCCTGCCCAAAGTTTTTGCTGATCCGGAAAAAGTCAGACAGATAGTAATGAATCTAGTGGGAAATGCCCTAAAATTTACTCCGCCTAGTGGAGCGATAGCCATATCCTTCTTTACTGACGGAAAAACAGTAGATACTGCGATTAAAGATTCGGGGGTAGGGATCTCGCCGGACGATTTGGTTAGGTTGTTTAAGAAATTTGGACGATTGGATAACTCATACATATCTTCGGCTACTTCTGGGGGGACAGGGCTTGGTTTGTATATCTGCAAAACTTTGATTGATTTATTACATGGACGAATTTGGGCTAGGTCCGAGGGGGTAGGCAAGGGGTCGAGCTTTGATTTTAGTTTGCCGATAGCTACTCCCGATGTTTTGGCCAATGCAGAAAAGTATACTATTAAACTGGGTGGTAATGCCAAAGTCTTAGAGCCAGTAGTCGTTTAAGAAAATCGTGAATCTTTCTGGAACTAGACACTTGTCACCGGTTACGTTATTATTAAGATATGGAAGTAGGCAAAAAGATTTTAATAGTCGAAGATGATCAATTCCTCCGTGAATTTTATCAAGAGCTGCTGGAGGGAGAAGGGTATCATATTGATGTAGCAGGAGATGGGGAAACAGCTTCCCAAAAGATGCTGGAGGGTGGCTATAACTTGGTGATGCTGGATATTATGCTTCCCAAAAAAGACGGACTGCAGATCCTCAGAGATCACAAACTAAATCCTTCCAAAAACCCAGTCGGCAAGATTGTGATGTTAACCAACCTGGGGCAAGATGTGATCATCAAAACTTGTTTTGAACTGGGCGCGGCCGGATATTTAGTCAAATCCGCCCTTAACCCTGACCAAGTCCTGCAAGAGATCAAGACCTACCTCAAAGCTGCTTAAATCCTGTGAAGAACCCCTTGACTGTTATTTTTGAAGACGACTGCCTCATGGTACTTGATAAAAGTGCCGGAGTGGTAGTTGAGCCAACTGAAACTCAAACCAGAGACACCCTGGCCGATATCCTGATCCGAGACTACCAAAACAATTTAGACCGAGGGGGGATAGTACACAGGTTAGATAAAGATACTTCGGGGATTCTGCTAGTTGCCAAGACACAGGCGGCGCTGGAAAACCTGCAAGCTCAGTTCAAAGATCGAGTGGTTAAAAAACAATATATCGCCCTGGTCCATGGATTGATCAAAGATGATGGAGTGATTGAGGGGGCAATCGGGCGTAATCCAGGGGATCGGGAAAAATTTATTGTTACCCCAGATGGAAAAGAGGCGACTACTCAATATCTCGTAGTAAAGACTTACGAGTTGGCTGAAGAAAAACTACATAAGATTTTCGAAGAGTTTAGCAAGATTCAATTTAATAAACTACGAACTACGAACTATGCACTCTTTACTCTCCTCCGCTGCTCTCCCCTCACTGGACGAACCCACCAAATTAGGGTACATTTAAAACACATCGGTCATCCAATAGTGGGGGATAGCAAGTATGGAGGTCGCAAAACTACCCGTTTGGATCATCGCTGGTGTCCGCGGCAGTTTTTGCATGCGGCATCGATCGAATTTTGTCATCCGGTTACAGGTCAAGTAATGGAGTTTGTAAGCCCTCTACCAGAGGATTTACAGCAAGCCTTAAGTTATTTGTAGTTTTTTATGTCTAATATTTTTGTACAACTTGCCCTAATTCTTGGAATATCTTCAATCTTTGGCTTTATGGCCTTACGCACTAAACTTCCAATTATTATTGCCTATCTTTTGGCCGGGGTGCTGATTGCAATTCTTCCGGGTTTAAATGGGTCAAACTTGGCAGTCTTTAAATTTCTGCCAGATTTAGGGATAGCCTTGGTGCTTTTTTTAATCGGCATGGAGCTAAATCTTTGGGAGATTAAATCCCTGGGCAAGCCGATTATCTTTACCTCTCTTTGCCAGATTCTGATCACCTCTTTGGCCGGGTTTACCATTGCTTATCTTTTTAACTTCAACACTATGGAGAGCTTTTATTTAGGTGTGGGATTGGCTTTTTCTTCTACGGTAGTGGTGATCAAAATGCTGCTGGAAAAAAAGGAGCTAAATTCGCTTTTTGGGAAACTATCAGTGGGGATCTTATTGATTGAAGATTTGGTAGCGATCGGTATTTTAATGGCTATTTCGGTATCGTCCTCGTCTTTCCATCTTGGTCTGCAAAACAGCCTTCCTCTGGTGATGCTCATAATCAAAGCTGGGGGACTTTTTCTAGCGACTTTCTTGCTCTCGCGGTATGTTTTAAAAAGTGTCTTTCGGGCGGTGGCTGGGTCGGTAGAGCTGCTATTTTTAACGGCTTTGACCTGGTGTTTTGTGTTTACGACAGTAGCCGTAGTCCTGGGGTTTTCAGTAGTAATTGGAGCTTTCTTGGCGGGTATCGCCCTAGCCAGCTCTCCTTATCAAGTACAGATCCAGGGCAAGATTAAACCCCTCCGCGATTTCTTTTTAGCGCTATTTTTTGTTTATTTGGGCGCACATGTTCATCTGCCGGATTTAGTCAAAGGTTGGCCGCTGATGGTTATTTTTACAAGCTATATCTTACTAGTTAAGCCGCTGATTATTTTGCTTTGTTTAGGGGTATTTGGTTTCAAAAAGCATACTATTTTTCAGGTGGCCATTCATCTGACTCAGCTATCCGAGTTTTCACTGGTAATATTATTGGTAGGGATCAATGCACAGGTTGCCCCCCCCTATGTCTTGTCTATTGTGTCTGCGGCAACTGTTTGTTCGGTGATTATCTCCACTGTTTTGATCAGTTACTCCAGGGAAATTTACAAACGGTTGTCTCCGCTGCTTTCTTTCTTTGAGCATAAAACCAAAACACATATTTTAGAAGACAAACTAACAAGTGAACTAATTGATCATGTGATGATTTTTGGATCTCACCGGGTGGGCAGCCCGATCATTCGCTTTTTAAAGCGCGAAAAAATCCCCTTTATGGTGATGGATTTCAACCCTAAAGTAATTGAAGGTTTGCGGGCAGAAGACATCGTCGCCATCTATGGAGATGTAGGAGACCCTGATGTACTGGAAGGTTTACAGCTCGAAAATGCCCGACTGATTATCTGTACTGCCGAGGATTTGGCGGATAATGAACTGTTGCTCTTGGAATGTAAAAGACGTCGTGTCCGGGCACCTATTGTCGTTACCGCCGGTCAGTTGGAAGATGAAGAAATTCTCCAGAAACTTGGTGCAGATTATGTGCTAATCCCGGACAAAGTTTCGGCAGACTTTTTGGTCGAAAAACTGAAGACCCACTGGCCCCAGATTAAATTCTAACCCATAGTCATTTGATTGTTTAGCCGTAGCTTGATATAATTTACTTTATGGCTGAGAATAAACAATATCGATATGACCTGCATGTGCACTCTGCTAATTCAGATGGTCGGCTGACCTTACCCAAAACTGCCTTACTGGCTGCCAGAAGGGGACTTAGTGGATTTGCAGTGACTGATCACACATATAGCCCTTCTCCAAGAATGATGGATGGTGTCCGAAAGGCACTCCAAGGGACACCATATGAGGATCAAGTGGATATATTTCCAGGAGGGGAGTTAGATTTTTGGCATAACGGCGTACATGGACATGCGAGCCTTATCGCCAGTCCCATTGAAAACCTTACCATATTAGAAAAAAAACTGATCTATCTACGTCATAAAGATCCTAATATTGATTACCTTATTCACTGGGCAAGGGATAATATGTTAGCTTTAGTATTTAACCATCCTGCTCAGCCTGGACTTTCTGGATTTTCTCTTGATGCAATAAATGACGGTTGTGAACAAACAAAATATAAAGGAGCAGTGGGAGTTGAGGTACTAAGTGGTACCTCACATGTAGCTTTTCCTGCTGCATTTCGGGTAAGCGAAAGTAAAATTAGACAATCTGCCAAAGACAATGGACTTGCACCTATTGCCGGGAGTGATACTCATCTACCAGTTACTTTAGGCAGAGTTTATACAGTAGTGTCTGCTCATGGACCAATGCATACCCCTCAAGATAGGTTTGAAAACTTACTTTTATGTATGGCTGCTCGGGAAACGTATCCTAAATCAGATCTAGGAGACTTATCCACTATGGAGCTAGGGTTTAATAGGGTAATGATAGCGATTAACGAAGCGGCAAAGGTTTTAGGCCGCAAATTAATCCCAGATGTAGATACCAAAAAGTATGATCCATTTCAGCCAGGAAGATTGTTTATGGTACTCACAAGGCAGATGTCTCTATCTGATTACCAAGAGACACTCTCCCTAAAGGCTGAACAAAGAAAATGCTTAAAAGCTTTGGTTTGTGAAATCAGAGCTCGACAAGCCCAAACTGTATTTGTTAAATAATTTTCTCACTCGTTGACGTTTAGCCTTAAAAACCTTAAGATAAATAAAAGGGAGGTGTATTTATGGCTCAGTCGACAGGCTTTTTTACAGGAGAAAAAAAGAAAAAAAAGAAGGGGAGTGGCAATGTACATATCTCTACTGCACCCGTTTTTATCCCTCCAACCATTCAAAAAAAAGGTAAAGAGCGGAGTTAGAGCATACCCGATCTAATCGGGGCAGACGGAAGAAAGGTTTTTTAGTGGGTCGTAGTAAAATCATTAGACTTTTGGCCAAGATTAAAGTCGAAAAGAAACTTAAATCAAAACACAAAAAAAAAGCTTATTCCGCAGAACAAAAAACCCGTCGTAATACCCGCACTGCAGCCTTAGCTTTATGGGCTCTGGGGAGCCTTTGTCTGCTGGTTTTACTAGGTCAGTTAATCACTCTTTTGACCCGTTTTTATAACCCCCTGACACCGAGTATGACCGATGGTTCGGCTTTGCGCTGGGACGGCAAATCTTCTTTTTCGGTGGCTGTAAAGGTTGATACACTGGCGGTGGTCAACTACGATCCGGTTAATCGCAAACTGACAGTGCTGAAAATCCCCGATGAGACTTTTTTATCTTTGCCAAAAGGTTATGGAGGATGGCCGGCAAGGTCGATTTTTGACCTGGGACAAGCCGAGCATCCGGCGATTGGTTCAAAGCTGGTACGCAGTACCTTGTCTAATCTTTTAGGGATTCCCGTCGAGGGTTTTATACTGATTCCTCCGACCAAAGGCACCAGTTCGCTGGAGCAGGTTTTGGCCAAAATTCATCATGGGCCGCTTGGTCTACTTTTGAGCCTAAATAAAATTCAATCAGATCGGACAGGGGCAGAGTTGGTGCGTTTAGTTCAGGGCATTGAAGCGATCAGAGAGGACAACACCAAGATTATAGATTTAGCCGACTCATCAATTACGGAAAGCAAGCTACTCGCAGATTCAACCAGGGTGTTGGGGGTTAACACCATTAAACTTGACCTCTATATCCGGGAGAATTTTAAGGACTCCAACTTTGTTAATTTCGATGGCGGGATAGCCATCTTTAATGCTACCAATCATCCGGGTTTAGCTCAGGATTTAGCCCGAGTGATTACGAATATGGGCGGTAATGTCATCTCGCTTTCGAATACCAGCTCCAATATCGACACAAGCCTTGTCTTAGCCAGCCCAGATTTTGATCCTATTAACATGACTTATCAACGGCTGGCTGCACTTTTTGCTCCCACCTGTCTTAAATCTACATGCGAAAGCAGTGACCCTCGGGTTTTAAGCTCCAGGGCGCAGATTAATATTGTGCTAGGAGAAGATTATTACCTCAAAAAAAACGATCGTAATTACCCATTTTAAATGATTCTAATAATTATAATATTTTTAGGGTTAATACTCGGACTATCCTTTATTTTGGGACTCCGGTCGATGAAAGATTTTCAAGAGAGGCCAACAGAGGCTGACTATGGGGCTTTTTTGGTGCAAGATCCCAGCCACTTTACACCAAATTTTATAGCCCAGCTGCATAATCTGGGCTTAACGAAAGAGATTTTCCAACAAACAGATCCGCCGATAATTTCCTTTGAGCACCTCACTCGAGGCAAGCAAACAGCCCTAGTCTTATTTGCTCCTAAAGTACTGGCTGCTAAATTGCCCTTATTGCGAGTGGAGTTAGCAGACTACACCACAAAAATCCCGGTCTCTTTTGTCAATTGTTTTGAGCTGGGGCTAAACGGGAAAGCGCTGCCCAAAGATTTTGACAACAAACTTTTCACTCAGGGCTTAAATCTTGAGGAAGATGAGTATCTATTTCTCCAAATTGTGTCTACTCCTCTTGGCCAGGCATCAAATTTTCAGGTGACCATGCGGATGGTTGTGAGCGCCAAAGACAGCATTAGAAGAATAGCCATAGCTCGGGCAGCTGAGACCAATATAAAAAGTATAACTTTTTTGTCTCGCCTGCCAAAAAAACACTCTTCTTCGGCTAATTTTGAAAGTTACCAGAAAAGAGGTTTATTACCTGGGGAAGTAAAAAAGTTTGTCCTTGATGGTGAAGATATCTTTAATTTAATCAAAGTTTAAGAATCCGTCTCGTCAGATTCATTGGGAGAGTCATCCATCATCATATCCGCGCCTAAACTGAGGTGATCGCTAGGATAAGACGCGTAGTGACTATCCTCCAAAAAGGAAGGCTGGTTTTTAAAGCGCCTGGATCGAAAGGTTTCTCGAAGCAATACAGTTAACCCGTTGGACTTGACCGACTTGACGATCGCTTCGTATTTGTTTCCGCCACTTATAAACTTGAGCAACAAATGAGCAATATCGTCTGGCAAAACGCCTAAATAGGCTCCGTCCAAATCAGTGATAGTAATACCCCGGCTTTTTGGAAGAATGGTGACTTTCATACCGGTTGATAAAGCGGATAGTTTGTGAGGTTCGGCTACTTTTACTAAACTGACAATCTTAGTCACCCCGGGTTCCTGCAGAAAGCTGGAAACAGACAGTTTTTGTTTGGTTTCATTTCCGTTATGCGGATTTTCGTCAAGTTTAAAAGGAGCTATCCTTTTAAGGTTTTTGGAAGCGATGGGATTATAGGGATCCAGTTTAAGAACTTCTTGATAAATCTTTTTAGCCCGGCTGTATTTGCCAAGCTCAGTGTAGGCCTTGGCCATTCTATTTAGACAAGGGATATTTTCCGGATCATCGACAATAATCTGTTCATTAATTTCTATAGCCTCTGTCCAGTTGCAGTTTAGTGCTGCATCAATAGCCCGACGATTTAGAGCAGCAATAGTCGCAGAATCTTCCATAGTAAACCTATTAATTTGCAAAGTATACTGATACCCACACTGGGTGTCAACTTGCAAAACTATACGTTACGCGCTATTCTCTACCTAAATGAGCGGACACAGCAAATGGTCAACTATTAAAAGGACTAAAGGGGCCAACGATGCCAAGCGGGGACAGACTTTTACCAAGATCGCCAGTGCGATCGCTGTAGCCGCCCGAACTGGCGGAGGAGGGGATGTCGACTCCAATCCTAGACTCCGGATGGTCTTAGAACAGGCTAGAACTGTCAATATGCCCAAAGAAAATATTCAAAGAGCCATTGATAGAGGAATGGGGAACTTGCCTGGTCAAAAACTGGAAGAGATCAGCTATGAAGGGTTTGGACCGGGAAAAGTAGCATTTATAGTCGAGGCGGTAACGGACAACCGCAATCGAACTTTGGCCGAGGTTCGTAATATTTTTGAGCGTTCAGGCGGAGCGCTGGGGACAACCGGCAGTGTAGCCCATATGTTTGATCAGATAGGAGAGATCAGAGTTAAAACCAAAGGTGAGGATAAAGATGTAGAGATCCTGGAGCTGATTGATCTGGGGGCAGAGGATGTTGAAGATTTTGAAGAAGAAGGTGTGCAAAAGTATTTGGTGACGACGAAGTCTTCATCTTTAGCCCAGGTTAGTAAACAGCTTACTCAATCTGGGTTTGGGGTAGAGAGTGCAGAGCTGGTGATGCGTCCCAAGATTACCCAAGAGATCACTGACAAAGTTATGGCTCAAAAAGTGGTTGATTTTGCCCAGAGACTGGAAGATTGTGATGATATCCAAAAAGTCCATTCTAATTTTGATATCCCTGAAGAGATTTTATCGACACTATAAATTTAAATACTATGAACGCTGAAGGAGGTGATGGACGTGGTGGGCGTGGACGCAAATGGAGCAATCTCGAAATTGCTCGGTTATTAGCCCATCACGGTTCTACTACAAAGGAGGAAGAGTGGAGCAATCTTCTTCCCTCTAGGAACGCCAAGGCTCGTCAAACAATGTTATATAAATTAGGGCTTAGTAAATACTGTAACGATGGGATGATTTCAGCTGCTGAACTTTCTAGACTAACAGGTGTTCCTCTATCAACTATAGCTGAGCGGTTAAGGAAAGGGCAGTTACCAGGTATAAAAGATGGGCCCACCTGGAGGGTTGAACAAAGTTTGGTAAATGATTTGAACCCACTATGGGATGGGAGAAAAGCAGATAATTTTGTAGATAATAGAGAAGATAAGCGGGTCTGTTTTAATTGTACCCGACCGTTACCTGAAACAGCTCAGGTTTGGTGTTCCCAAAGATGTCGAGGAGCGGAGCTAAAAAAATTGTTTGCGCAACGAGTTTCACCGCTATGGAAAGGTAAAATAAATCCATGATAATACTAGGAATTGATCCTGGTACTGCCATCACAGGTTTTGGCATTATCAAAGTTCCCGACGATATCTTAAGTCGGGAATTTGATTACGGGATAGAGCTAGTCGACTATGGTTTTGTCTCCACGCCCAAAGAGGAGATTATGCAATCTAGGCTGGTGATGCTGCATCACGAGATAGAGGCTTTGATCACAAAGCACCGTCCGGAACAAATAGCCATAGAGATGCTTTTTTTTGGGTCAAATGCCCGGACGGCGATCTCGGTGGGGCAGGCGAGGGGAGTAATTTTGCTTTCTGCAGGAATGCATGATATACCGGTGACAGACTACAGCGCCATCACTGTAAAATTGATGGTAGCAGGGTCGGGTAGGGCAGATAAATCCCAAGTTCATGACGGCGTCCGTAAATTCTTGGGTCGTAACTTTGAAAAAATAAGAGAGCTCGCCAACCCCCATGTCGGTATCAAGAGAAAAAAGTCTTTTAATGATGATGCAACCGATGCCTTAGCTATCGCCATCTGCCATGTCCTGAAAATGGTCGCTAAGTAGTTCATGGTTCATAGTAGATAGTTCATGGTAAGCCAAAAGAAGTATACTCTTAACCATAAACCATAAACCATAAACCATAAACCATAAACCATAAACCATAAACCAACTATGGAAATAATCGAAAAAAGTATCTTTAAAACAATTCAACAAAGGTTAACTCTCAACAAGCGCCAAAAGATAGTTGCAGCTTCCTTGATAGTTACTATAGGACTAATGTACACCCAAAATGTGCCTATCTTTGTACGTACCAAGTTTATTATGTGGCTAGGAGCTTTGTCTCTGATTATGTCTCTCTGGGCTCTTTGGGAGGGGATGAATAGGGTAAAGGCTTTTACTTTACTACTTTTACCAGCCCTTTTTACCTTAGGAGTAAGTAGTTTTTATTTTCTTTTGCCGATCAGGTGGCTGACCAGAGTACCAGTAGATATTATTTTTGGATTAATGTTTTACTTTTTACTTCTTTCCCAGAATGTGCTTAATGTTGCAGCAGCCAGAACGATTCCTCTGTATCGCGCTGCCTCTACAGCGGCATTTATCTTTAGTATTACCACCTCAGTGCTGCTGTTTCATATCTTGCATGCATTTTCACTGGAGTTTTACTGGAACGGACTTGCTAGTTTGATGATTAGTTTTTTGCTATCTGTTCCCATGCTGTGGTCGGTGGAGATGGAGAACCTGTCTCTCAAGATATTAATGTATAGTTTAGTGACGTCAGTGCTAATTGGAGAACTAGCCATGGCTTTGTCCTTTTGGCCTGTACCCTCAAATAGCCTAATGTGGGCGATATTTTTAGCTTCAAGTCTATTTATTTTACTGGGGATTAACCTGGATTTTTTGCGGGAGCGGTTGAGTAGGAGAGAGGGGTGGTTGTATATCTCGTTTGGAATTATGACTCTTTTGGTGATGCTGGTAACCACCTCATGGACTGGTTGATTATAAAACTATAGGACTTAATCAATTAACGAGATGATATAGTTTGACATAGTCAATAATCTTCGGTTTTAAACAAGTCGGCATAGAATAGAGCAACGTCTCTCTGTTTACCGTTTACCCTGGCTCCATCTATTTTCATCGTACTATTCAAGAGGTGAGATTTTGAGGCTAGTACCAGATATAAATTCACTTATTTGGTGGAAAACTGTGAAAAATATCGTGAAAAATTATAGGTCTTGTTCGGTAGTGACGAGAGAAGTATCCATGTCAAGAATGTTCTGGCCAGTTAATTTAGTCTAGACCTCTCATACCCCGAAGGGGAGAGTGTTTCTCTCTAGTCAGAAGCTTTAGTATCTAAACAATCTATGTCGTACAATGTTAAACTGGTCAAATAATAAAAAACGCTTTAATGATGTTAGATTGAGCTAAAAGAACAAATAAAGGGCGGATTTAGAGCAGTTCCTGCTTGAGGCTATTTTGTAAGTTTTTTGTAAAAATATGTTTAGGTTATTTGGTTGCTCTTTTATTTTCTAAGTCATACGATCAGACTGTCCTAAGGATCTAAACTAGAGAGATCCAAGTAGCCATCCCTCCCTTCTGCAAGCCGTTTTTAGGGCCTTTTTGGGCCTTGTGCCTGAAGCTGCCTAGTAAGCTAAAAAACTCCTTTTAGTAAGGCTATTTGATAGCGTAAGCAAACGTAGATGCTCGTCTATTTACCTGGATCAGTTATTTTGGACTAGGTATATCTACCACATTTTGTGAATGAATCTAGTTGATGATTTAATTATATTTAAAACCAACTCTTGACAGCCTGAAAGAGGTAGATTATTATGAGTATAATCAATCTAACACTCATAATGACTGATCTACCCAAAACCAATTCCAGAACCCTAAATCTCCCCCTCATCGATGAGTTTTTGCTCTTCTTGCAGACCAATAACTACTCTGTCGAGACTCTTTATAGCTACGAACGGGATCTGCTGACATTTGTTGATTTCTTAAAAAATGAACTAAGCCGGGACTTTGCTAAGTTGACCAAAATGGATGTCGAACAATATAAGGCCTATCTCCTCTCCTCAGATCGTAAGACTGCAGTTTTGAAACTAGATGCATTGGAAAAATTAGATAGCGGATCGGTTAACAGGAGCCTATCATCGCTGCGGAGCTATTTGAAATTTCTAATATACCAGGACTACCCTACTCCGGTTGCGCCGGAACATATCCGCATGGTTCGCAAAGACAAAAAACAGTATAAATTGGCAGAGTTACCCGAAATAGTTAAATTAATAGAGGCACCTTCGAGCCTGGAAAACGATCCTTTGATTGCCGCTCGTAATCGGGCAATGATGGAAGTTTTGTTTTCGACAGGGATGCGTATTTCTGAACTGTTATCTCTTGATAAAAAAGACTTTGATCATACTGGAAGAATTATGGTCAAAGGTAAGGGTAACAAGGAGAGGCTAGTCTATCTGACTGATCGAGCCAAACAGTATCTTAATCAGTATCTTGTTTTACGACAGGATAGTCAACGAGCCTTATTTATACCGCTAAAAGGCAAAAGAAAAAATACCGCCAACTGCCGGATCTCAAATAACTATCTCCAGCACAAAATTAAAAAATATCGAGAGGTTTTGGGGATTATTATCCCCACTAGTGCTCATTCGATCCGACATGCTTTTGGAACCTATATGGCGCAGGAAGGGGCCAGTGTGGTGGCTATCCAGATGCTTTTAGGGCACGAATCCTTGGATACGACCACTCGGTATATTAATACTCAAGATAAGTTTGCAGAGGAAAGCCACCATAAATTCCACCCCCTGTCTAAATTTACAAAGTAACCAGTATTTTAATCTTTACCCCAGTATGGTTAGATAAAGGGAGGTTAGTTTAAAGTTTTTTTAATGAAAACATTTCTCAAATTTATCGCGGTGCTTTTTCTGATCTGCGGGATTGTCTTAGGAGTTTATTTAGGTTTGCAAAGGCAAAATTTAAAAAGCCGGGCCGGCAATGAAGTGACTAAAATCTCTTTTATAGATATCTCCGGTAATGAAATAACCACCACACCAAGTCGGGATATCAAGGTTAAGCTGACCTATGTCTTACCGACACCATCTCCCATCCCTGTGGCCTCGATGAGCGGCAAGGAAGTTATCAATCCCAGCTTCGAAAACAAGGGTAATCCGGCCGAGGGCTGGAGACAATGGAACGATTTCAGTAACCTGGCTTTGTCTAGTGATAGATCACATAGCGGTAGTTTTTCGCTTGTTGGTGTGTCGGGTTACACCTCAGCCTATCAGCCGATTACAGTGGTTCCTAACAGCACTTATCAACTCTCGGGCTGGATATATAAAAGTAGCGGCACAGCCTACTTAGATGTGGGTGATATTGCCCAGGAATGTACCGCTTATGCCACGCAAACAAACGGTTGGGAGTTAGTATCCTGTAACTTTACACCAGCGACCAATCAGGTTAATATTCGAACTGTCACCGAGTCGAGTGCTCGGGTCTGGTTTGATGATGTGGAGTTAAAAGAGCTGACCTCTAATGACCCTTCCCCAAGCCCGGAAGCGAGCGTGTTAGGTGAAGAAATAAACCTCTTCCCCACTGCCTATAAAATCGCCAACTCTATGCTGGGTTTATCTTTAGCCAAAGAAGAACCCTTTAACCAAAACGATCTGGTTCGAGACTGGATGCTAGCATCTGGTGATGGTCTGAAAACAGTTTATGTAGAATTTAAAGTCGGCGGGAATTGGTCGATAGCCTATTCGACGGAGATTACCCTGACCAATAGCCCACTGATAGTTACCCCTGAGACGGGTATGAATATAGATATACGGGATCCATCGAAAATCCCCACCAGTGCTCAGGTTGACCTGCTTAAGCCTAAATCAGTCAGGTTTGTTTTTCCCTGCACCAATTCGCCGGCGAATAATAATGGCTGCCCAGCTGACTATCACTCCGAAAACCGTATTGCAGCAGTTCCCCCGGGTATGAAGAAGATAGCGGTTATCAACGGTGAATCAACCTGGAATGCGCCTGTGACTACTCCGGAAATGATGATCACCTCTTCTTCTGACGCGCTAAAGCCCTGGAATGATTACCTAGAGAAAGTTTATTATCCAACCCTGGCTAAGATCGTGACCGATTACGGATCAGAGCTAGATGTCATTGAAATCTGGAATGAGCCTGACCTAAACGCCGGAGCGAGTTATAATCCTTCGGTCCCACCGCAGATCTACAGTCAGATGGTGGATGTGGGTTCTGGAATAATCCGCAGTATCAACCCCAAGATAGAGATTCTAACAGGAGGACTAGCCAGCGGGAATATGACCAATTTCTTACTGTCTCTCTATGCGCTTGATCCGGGAGTGTTTACTGGTATCGATGGCATCGCGCTTCATCCATATAAAACTCCGGATAATTTGGCAACACTTACTCCAGATTTAATTAGCCTACGGGAAGCGCTGCAGGAAAAAGCAATTAATAAACCTCTTTGGATCACTGAAATCGGTATTCAAAATTATCCGGAAAAACCCACTTCGCCCAAGAATC
>MFDD01000009.1:0-20294 GCA_001776775.1 Candidatus Daviesbacteria bacterium RIFCSPHIGHO2_02_FULL_43_12 | reverse complement strand
ATGCTTTTACCGACCTGATGACCGGAGGTGACGGGAGTAGTGGTTGGGGTTTGGTAGACTCGACTGGGGCAGTCAAGCCTGTTGGCCAGCTATTTGCAGATCTCTCTACTCTACCGCCTCCAGGCTTAAGTAGTCCAATAGCCAGCAGCAGCGCATCTGTTGGACCGAGCGCCGCACCATCCACTGCATCTAACCCCGCACCATCTGGTACAGGCTCAACCCCCGCTTCTCCTTCGGCTAAGATAATTAAAAACCCCGATCTCAATGAAGACGGCAAGGTCAATGTCTTTGATGTGGCTATCTATATCCGCAAACTCCTGGCCACAGAGCTTGAGGGTTTAGATCTAAATCAGGATGGTCAGGTTAATGTCTTTGACTTCGCATATATCAAAAAGAATATCAATCTCTAAACCTTAGAAATACTGAGTTTGTCGAAGTATTGACAACACGAGCATTTTTCCGTCATTATGAGATAAATAGCCCTATGGGGAAACTGTTGTGAACGAATTAGTCGAATATTTTAGATCCAAAAAGAATCTAATCAATCTTTTGTCCCTTGCTGTCCTGGTTTTGGGCGTCCCACTGGGTACTTCTCTGGCCCGAAATCAACAAATTCTGCATTCACAGGCAGATGTGGCTCGAGTCCAATTTGCCGGTCCAAATGTGGTCAGTCGGAATAACCAAATAGTCGCCACCTCTCCTACTGTCAACATTGTCTTTAACTCTCCTTACGGCGCTCCCCTTTCCGGTTCTACCTCGATGATTCAGTCTGGCAATAATCTAGCCAGCTTTCAAGTCCCTAACCTGGTACAGACCGTTTATGCCGGACATCTTGGATCTCCAGGTACATTCTGTGAGGATTCACGTCTTGTTGGTGAAGATGCTAGCGGTGCTCATTATTTTATAGAAGATTGTGCTGACAGCGGTAGGAGTTGCCAAAACGGTCAATGTGAAAGTGGGGGTAATGCCTGTACGGCAAACGATGACTATTATGAATGTGGAGGTTGTGGTAACTCAGGTGACTTATACATGCATGTTGTAAGAAATGCTTCGACCGGGTGTGAATGGACCTGTCCGTCTGGGAATAGAACAGCCGGGCAATGTGGTGTTCCAGATGTATCTTCTTCGTGTAATCAAGGAGAGAGGGTCTTTGTCCAATGCATAGATAATAGTTTTCCTGATAGCTGCGGTGGATCTGGTGAGGCTAAGGTAAATGTTTGTGACAGTGGTCAATTCCATGAGGAGGGTGAATGTAACTGGGGGTGTGGGAGTAAACCTGCTCCTCAAGAACCAACTCAACCAAATAGGATATGTAATCCTGGCGAAGCTAATACAGCGACCAGATCCTGCAAAGATCCTAACTCTTGTCGATATGGCTTTGAGATCTGCAATGGTGACGGTACTGGATTTGACTATGTTGAAGAAACAAACTGTGAGATTGGAAATCAGATCAATTGTAATAGCACCAGTAATTCCAAGGATTGCGGTCGACACCAAGCCACATGTGACTCGGGTGGTAAAACTGCCAATGTCTGGGTGTCTAACGATAATTCATGTCCCTCTGGCTGGGGCTATTGGGGTTCTCAGGATGGACATAACGACCACTATGATAGTTGTCCGGTAGATCAAGGGACTCCTGCCGGAGGAGCTAATGGTGGAGCTGCTGGAGGTGCAGGAGCTACTGCTGGTCGACAGTGTTTAGTCTGTGGATCTCAGGGTGGAGGTAAATGGAGGCTAGCTGGTGGAGATTCCGACCTGACTGAATGTGCCAACTATATGAGTGTGACATGTGATTCGTCTAAAGTAATAGAGACTCCTTGTCTTGGAACCAACGATCAGGTTAATACTGCCTGTAACCAAAACACGAGTTGTTTTACCTGCACTAATAAGAAGTGGAAATTAAGTGGAGATCAAAATAGCGCTGCCTGCAAGAAAAATATTGCCTGTGTTGCTGCCACAAACACTAATACTAATTGGGATGGATGTAAGGGCGGTGGGGCGGTAATTGACGGTGCTTGTGATACTGGAGGAGCTACCGGCGGTACGACTGGAGGTTCAAAGGGTGGAACCACTGGTAGAACCGGGTCTGGCTCGACTGGCGGAACCACAGGGGGTGGTACTGGCGGAGGGACAACTGGAGGTGGTTCTGGTGGAACTGGCGGAGGCGGGTCTGGCTCGACTACTCCACCTCAGGGCACAGCTTTCTTTAGATTTGCCGAGACCTCAGCAGCGTTGGCAGCCATGGGTGCCAATGAAGGATGGCAGGTTTACTCTACTCATCCAATGATCAAAAACCAATATACCTTTGCCAGCGCTACTCCTGGCACTAAATTTATTTATGCGCAGTTTAAGAGTGCAACCAATCAAGTGACCGGAGTGTCCGATAATCTGGCTCAGATCGAGTTAGTAGGAGAGGATCCAGAGTCCACCAACGTCGCCTGTACGCTGGATATTACCAAGTCGGCTATGGCGGTAAATATCACCGGTACAAATTTTGGTAACTCCAAAGGTGCCGGACAGGTGACAGTTGATTCTTCTCCGGTTTCGGTTTTAGACTGGGCTAATACCGGCATCTCTGCATCAGTCGGCTCTATATCCGGCACGGATAATAACAGGGTCTATAAAGTCCAAGTGACCAGGTCTGATGGCCAAAAAACCGCTGAGGGGACTTGTTCTTTGGATACCACCGAGGTTTCCTTAGGAGCCAAAGCTATCTGCCGAAGCGCTTCAAACCAGGATCTGGATAATGTTGATTTTACTATTACCGACACATCGAGTAATAAATCTAAGCTTAAGTTCAAAGGTAAACTAGACAAGAACGGTTTAATTACCGGATTGCCGAAGCTCCAGACAGGCAATATCTATAAGGTTTGTGCCAAGCCTCAATTTGGACTCAGGCGCTGTGTCACCATTGGTATCGAAAAAGGTACCAACTATGCTCCAATTAATATCCCGATGGGAGATATTTACCCAACTTCATCTCAGGACAAAAAGATTAATTCCGGTGACTTTGGAGAATTAAAGAGACAATTTGGAGCAGTCGCTAATTGTCCACCCTCCAGATCCGGTGATCTGAATAAAGACTGTAAAGTTAATGTCTTCGATGCTGCTTGTATGATTTTTGATTTTAATAAAGAGGACGACTCAGAGGATCTATAGAGTAGCAAATATAAGCGAAAATATGAGATATTAAAATGTAAAATGGATAATCAACCTGCCGGACCGATCATTATTGAATCATCAGCTAATACTGGTAATCATTCTCAATTTAAACGGGATTTTTCTAGTCAACTGCCGAAATTATTATTCTTTATCTTAGCTGCAGTGGTTGCCATCGAGATAGTCATCGGTATCAGGACGCTAAGTAAGCCTCTTCCCCCATCTACCAAAATAGAAGTCCTTAAAGATGCTAAGTTGTCACTCGTGACACTAAAACAAGACTACAAAGTAGGTGACTATATTTCGGTGTTGGTCAAACTTTCATCAGGCGGAAAAGACATCTCAGGTGCGGATGTGGTTTTGCACTTTGACCCCCGTTTAATAGAGGGATCTAGCTCGGGATTGATAGCCGGTAGTCTATTTCAGGAGTACCCTTTTAAATCGCTTAATCCCCAAACAGGCATAGTTCAAATCTCCGGAGTGACGTCGAGTGCAAATAAGTATTACAATGGAATAGGGCTATTTGCAACCGTTAATCTAAAGGCAAGATCTGCCGGGAAGACATCTGTCACCTTAGATTTTAAGCCGGGAGCAACTAATGACTCAAATATCATTGCGGCCAATGCTACAACAGATACTTTAGTCGAGGTGACACCAGTGGAATTAACAATAAATTAACAATAAAATGAATATATTTGATAAATTAACTCTTTTAGTAGGATCAATATTTGTAATTTTAATGTTGCCAGCTTCTGTTTTGGCCGCCACTTTAACCTTAAATCCATCGTCAGGGACCTTTAACAGAGGCTGTTCGGTAGAGCTAAAGATCGAGCTGGATACTATAGGGGCTCAGACGGATGGCACCGATGCGATTTTGCTGTTTCCAACCAGCGTTTTTTCGACAACTGTTAGTCAGATAGTCCCAAACACTTCCCTTTATCAGGATTACCCCGGCAACTCTGTCGATAATGGTAAGCTAACCGTTTCCGGATTAGCCTCGACGAGTAAGCCGTTTAGTAGCAAAGGCACACTCGCCACCATTACTTTTACCGTTGGTGCCAGCTCTACACTTGGTCCGGCTAAGATAAGCTTTGACTTTGATCCAAACGATAAATCTAAAACCACTGATTCCAACGTAGTCGAACACGGTACGGTTGTAGATTTACTGGCTTCTGCTCCAGATGGCAATTACACAATCGCTGATGGAGCATGCAGTGGTTCCACCTCTCCTGCTCCAAGTAGCGGCACTAGCTCAGGTTCGACCTCAGGTACAGGAACCGGGACTAAGGGTGGGCAAGGTGCGGCTCTGGCTACGCCTCTTCCGACTAAGCAACCTGTTTTACAAGACACAGGACTGGTGACGCCAACCATTCTAGCCGGGTCGGTAGGGCTACTCCTTTTGGTGGCAGGAGTATTAGGGATGGTCTTTTTATAGTTTTATGTCCGAGGCTTCTCCTTTGCAATCTCTGATTACCGATTTTTTGGACTATCTCGAACTAGAAAAAAATGTCAGTCCATTAACCATCCGAAACTATCACCATTATTTGCAGCGATTCGGGGAATTTAGCAAGAATATAAATCCATCTAAAATAGATTTAAGGTTAGTTCGCAAATACCGACTCTATCTTTCCCAGTTTATTGATCCTCTAAATGGTCAACCACTCAAGAGAATTACCCAGAATTACTTTTTGATCGCTCTGCGGGCCTTTTTACGTTACCTTGCTCAGATAGATGTGCAGACTCTCACTCCGGACAAAATAGAACTAGGTAGCCAGGATACTGCTCCCTTAAAGATTTTGGACGAAAACAGTCTAAACAGACTCCTCGAGGCCCCGGATACGACTAAAAGAGACGGCCTAAGGGATAAGGCTATCCTAGAACTACTCTTCTCGACGGGGCTCTTGGTATCGGAGCTTGCGTCTTTAAACAGGGACCAGCTTAACCTCAAAAAACAAGAATTTGGCATTATCGGTAAGGGAGGTAAAGAAAGATCAATTTCTTTATCAAGCAAAGCTGCGGCTTGGTTAAGTCGGTTCCTAGCTACCAGATTAGATAACTTTCAGCCTTTATTTATCCGTTATCAAGGTCAGGAGGATTCAGCTGATCAGGGAGAAAAAATGAGGTTGACAACCCGGTCTATCGAAAGAGTTGTCGAGAAGTATGTTAAAAAGTTAGGGCTTGGTATAAAAGCTACCCCGCATACATTGCGCCACTCTTTTGCCACAAATTTGCTTGCCAAAGGAGCCGATATTCGCTCCGTTTCTACAATGCTCGGGCATGCCAATACCTCTACCATCCAGATCTATACACATATCACCAACAAGAATCTCAAGAAGTAAGTTTATCTTGCATCAAGCTATTCGATAAGATATTATTAAATCATGAGACTGATCGTATCCATTTTGGCTAATGCCTTGGCCCTACTTATAACTGATTGGCTACTAAGCGGCATTTCTATTGCTGATTTTAAGACCGCAGTGCTCGCCGCGATTATTATTGGGTTAATTAATACTTTTATCCGACCGGTTCTGCTGTTTCTAACAGCACCTCTTAACTTTTTGACATTAGGACTATTCACTTTTGTAGTCAACGCGATCGTCTTGTCGATAGCTTCATGGATTCTAGGGGCTGGTTTTGTAATCGAAAACTTTTGGTGGGCAATTCTGGCTGCCGCAGTATTATCGATTGTCTCTACCACTCTATCTTCTCTGCTTCGTGACGTCACCCGCTGATTTTTCTGATACAATAATTTAAGATGCCCATCTCCCGACGATACAAACGCCTGGTGAAAGACCTTATTTTTATCTGTAGTCTGGCCCTGGCCGTTTTTATACTTAAATCAGGTGCTTTACATCAGTTCATCTTATCTTTTTTTCCTTTGACTATTTTCTCGGCTTTTTTAGCCGGATTTTTCTTCAGCTCGTTTCTAACAGCAGCGATTGGAACTGCTGCTTTTATCGTTTTAGCTCCTCTTAGCTCTCCACTATTGATAGCCCTATTCGGTGCCTTAGGAGCAATGACCGGAGATCTGATTATAGTGAATTTATTTCGCCGGATGTCACTAAAAGAATTTCCTCTAGTAGGTTTAGCCTCGCAAGTCACCAGAGTAATTTTCGTCTTTTATCATATTGATTTGAATGAATTAAGAAATTTTGAGAAAAAAAGATTTGTTAAGTTAATATTTTTTCTACATTCCCATTTTTTCCGGTCGTGGGTGCTACCCTTTATTGGAGCCTTAGTTATCTCCTCCCCCCTTCCCGATGAAATTGGCCTGGCTATTTTGGGGCTGAGTCATATCAGCTATCTAAAAATTGCCGTAATATCTTACTTCTTTAATTGCTTAGGAATCTTGGCGATTGTTTTGATAACCAGAATAGTATGAATGACCAACCCCATCTATCAAGCAAAGAAGCGGAAAAACTTTTTTTACAATATGGACCAAATGAGTTACCTCCACCAAAAACCACTTCTTTGTTTAAAAGATTACTATCTCAGTTCACCAATTTTTTATCCGGCATACTCCTTCTGTCCGCAGCACTCTCCTTTTTGGTTGGGGATATAACGGATAGTTTCTTGATCCTAACGATTCTTTTACTCAATGGTTTATTGGGATTTTGGCAGGATTATAAAGCTAGTCGGGAGATTGAGGAGTTGCGTAAACTGGAAGTGCTTAGTTGCCGAGTTATTCGTGACGGACAGGAACAAGAGATCAGCGCTTCAAAACTAGTTCCGGGAGATTTAGTCCTGGTTGAATCGGGCAGTAGAATACCTGCCGATGGAAGCATTGTCCGGTCAATTCAGCTCACTACCAATGAATCATCTTTAACTGGTGAGTCTGTTTCGGTTTTAAAGACCACGCAGCCAAATGAAAATGAAGTATTTTTTGGAACCATTGTTGTAGCTGGTAGGGGTAGCTTTCGGGTTACCCAAACTGGTAGATTGACACGCTTTGGCAAAATTGCCATCACCTTGTCGGAAGTTAAAGAAGAGGATACCCCACTGGAAGTAGCCATTAACTCTTTAGGCAAAAAGCTAGCTTTCATTGCAGTTGCTGCAAGTGGCTTAGTTTTTTTGCTAGCGATGATCCGCAATCCCCACATTTTAAGCAATCAAAAAGCGCTGCTTGAACTGGTGTTTACCAGTACCTCTCTGGCTGTTGCAGCAGTGCCCGAGGGCTTACCGGCAGTGATTACAATAATTTTGGCTATTGGTGCGCATCGTCTCTACAAACACAGGAGTTTAGTTCGAAAAATGGCTAGTGTTGAGAGCTTGGGTGCAGCCACAGTAATCTGTACGGATAAGACAGGAACACTTACAAAAAATGAAATGAGGGTTAAAAACTTTGTGCCCTACCTTCCCAGTTTGCGAGACGATCTGCTAACGGCCTCTGTTTTATGTAATAGTGCTTCCCTACTACTTAAGGAGGATGGTAAAGATCAGGAGTTTGAGGTACTCGGTGATACTACCGAAGGTGCACTGCTTTTATGGAGTAAGGAACAGAAGGTAAATTACGAGGCTCTGCGTGAGTCTGGGAAGTTGCTTGATGAACAGCCATTTGACTCCAATAAACGAGTGATGTCTGTGCTCTGGCGCTCCTCAAGGGGTACCCACGCTTTTGTCAAAGGAGCACCCGAGAAGGTTATCCAGCTTTGCTCCCTCTCTGAAAAAGAAAAAACTCGCCTGACAGATCGTTTTCAGGAAATGGCTGCCAAGGGTTTACGGGTTTTGGCTCTGGCGCAAAAGGAAACCTTAACACTTGGGGTTTTAAAGGAGATGAACTTTTTGGGATTATTTGGCATCGCCGACTTACCTCGTCCCGAAGCTAGAGAAGCTATCACCAAAGCTCACGATGCAGGCATTGTGACGGTGATGATTACCGGAGATAATGAGCTGACAGCAGAGGCGATCGCCCAAGAAATTGGTTTGATTCAAGAAGGTCAGGAGGTTATCACCGGAGAACAGCTTGATTCCTTGAGTGACGAAGAGTTCTCTTCTCGCCTAGACCTGATTAAAGTATATGCTAGGTGTTCACCGGAGCATAAGCTGAGGATAGTTCAAGCTTTTCAAAAAAGAGGTGAGATCGTGGCTGTCACTGGTGACGGCGTCAACGACTCGCTTGCTTTAAAGCAAGCCCACATTGGTATTGCTATGGGTCAAATGGGCACGGATGTGGCCAAGGAAGCCTCAGATATAATACTGCTTGACGATAACTTTGCAACCATAGTTAACGCCATAGAGCAGGGTCGATTAATTTATAACAATATCGTTAAAGTGATTAAATTCCTGGTGGCTACCAACCTGGCAGAAGTCCTCGTCATATTAATCGCTGTTTTATTAGGATTTCCCTCCCCTCTGCTGCCTATTCAAATTCTTTGGATTAATCTGGTAACTGATGGTCTCCCTGCTCTGAGTTTGGCTGTAGACCATGGGCACTCTGGGATTATGCACCAAAAACCTCGGCCTCGCGGCGGCGAGCTGTTGAATAATCAAAGGTTAAGTTATGTAATCGTTTCGGGGTTAATAATGGCCATCCTAAGTGTTGGAAGCTTTATTTTCGCCTACTCCTGGTTTGGTTTGGAGGCGGGCAGAGCAGTTGTTTTTACTACTCTAATTTTTTTACAAATGATCTTTATTTTTATCCTCCGGGGTAAAGAATCGCTGGTCTCCAATCGTTACCTATTATTAACTGTAGGCTTAGTTGTTATTTCTCAGATTCTAATTTTAACCTTAGCGCCTCTCCAGGGGTTATTTAAGATAACTTTTTAGAAGGTCAAGATTGGGTTTGTCCGGGCCCTTACCCTCTAGCCCGGGTACTTCTAAAAGTAAAACTACATCCGAAACTTTGGGGTTAGTCTGCAAAGCCTTAATCAAAAACCTAAAGCCTGCTTCTTTGATCAATCCCTGTCCGATATTCTCATGCCTGTCTTTTTTAGACCCTAGCTCTGTTTTAGAATCGTTGGCATGGATAGCAATTAAATTTTCTAACCCGATTTCCTGGTCAAACTCCTGCAAGGTTTTCCAAACCCCCTCCTCTGTTCTTAGGTCATAGCCTGAGGCGAAGGCGTGTTGAGTATCTAAACAGACCTTTAGTCTGTCATCCTGAACTCCGATTAAATCGGAGCGAACTTGTTTCAGGATCTGCCCAAGTTCGTTAAAATTACACCCAATAGTCCCTCCAGACCCAGCACAATTTTCTAAAATGAGATAAGAGAAGCTAGAGTTGGATGAGTCAAGAATTTCCTTAATAGCCTGGGCGACCTGCTTTAAGCAGCCTGCAAAGCCACTCCCCTTATGGGAGCCAACATGAATAATGGTTCCCTTCAGCCCCAAAATATCGGCTGTTTTTAAGGAAAATCTTAGCCAGTCAATAGATTTCTCCAGGCTTTCCGGACTAGAGGTTGCCAGGTTAGCGAGATATACTCCATGAATAAAATTTGGTCCGATCCCCGACTCCTCGGCTTTTTTCCTAAACCGCTCAATTTTTTGTGGTGATATTTCTGGTTTAACCCACATCTGGGGAGGAGAGATAAAAATTTGCATGCACTCGGCCCCCATCTCTTTGGCCCGATCAAAACTCAAGTCTATTGACCCGGCACTGGAAATATGTGCTCCAATTTTAATCATAATCTCGAGTATATCATGGTAAACTAGTGATATGTTTGAGCTGGTTACGGTTAATACCAAAGACGGGCTGCTGCTAAAGGGTCTGTATGCTAAAGGCTTGCAGAATAAGCCGGTTGTGATACAGCTTCATGGTTATTCGCAGGACTTTTTTCAAAATGAGTTCATTTTAAAGATAGCTAACAAGCTCCAGGAGCATCAGATCGGATTTTTATCCGTAATGATTCGGGGTACAGGGACAGAATTTAGGATATTTACCACCAGCAAAAACGCCCGGATGTACGGAGCCAAGCATGAGCTACTCGAAGAGGCCTACTTGGATATCGATGCCTGGATTCAACTGTTGGCGGATGCCGGACACAATCAGATTATTTTGCAAGGTCACTCTTTGGGGTCTATCAAAGCTATTCGCTATCTGATCGAAGGCAGTTTCGCTTATAAGATATCTCAACTAATTCTGCTCTCTCCCTATGATAAAAATTATTTGATTAGAGAGTATACCAAGGATAGGCTTGGTGAATACTTACAGAAAGCTCAATTAAAAATTGCCAATGGGAAAGGGTTGGAGCAGGTTCCGGATTTATTTAGTCCGACCCCCTCAACTTATCAAAATTATTTCAGTTTCTATATGGACTCGGATTTATCTAATCTCTTTAATTTTCATCAACCGGATTACAGCTTTCCAATCTTACAAAAGATTGAGATCCCTACCCTGATGTTAGTTGGTAAGAAGGACCCCTATTTTCATCCTAGTAATCCAGATCATCCGGAAGAGGCTTTAGAAATGCTAGATAGATCAATTAAAAACTTCCATGGAGAATCCATTGACGGAGCTAAGCACCGGTTTTTAGGGAAAGAAGATCTGCTTGCCAATCTAATCCTCGATTTTGTACAAGGCTAAACTGGTTTGCCGGTTAGGCCGTAGTATAAAATATCTTTAACAAACCCAATTGCTTGATAAGGCCAAGTAAAAATGACCATATAAAACCCCGGACTTAAAAATCCGGTGACTGGCCAGTGGTAATAAACTGCAAAGCCAATCGCAAAAAATAAACCAAAACTAAAATAAAGAATACAAAATATCGAGATTTTCTTTTCCATGCTTATTTCGCCCTATCTGTAACATCTTCGACTATTTTATCCGCCATGGATACTACTGTGGCTGCGACCACCTTTTCTCCGGGTTTGACCCTCATCAAGATTACACCTTGAGTCTGTCTTTGCAGGGTTGGGACGTCTTTGATATTCAGTTTGATTAACTGCCCCTTATTCGAAGTTAGAACTAGTGTATCAGCTTCTTTATCCACAATCTGAGCGGTGACAATCTGACCGGTTTTGGGAGTCACTTGTGCGGCAAGTACCCCGGATCCTCCCCTTCCCTGCAGTTTCCAAGATAAAACTTTAGTCTTTTTGCCCAGTCCATTCTCCATAATTACCAGCAAATCATCGCTTTCATCGGTGGCAATACTCAAAGACACAACCTTGTCCACAGAAAGTCGAATCCCTCTTACTCCGGAGGTATCCCGGTGTGTGGCTTTAACTTGTTTTTCACTAAAACGAATGGATTGACCGCCTCTGGAAACGATGATTAAGTCGTCTCCACCAGTAGTTGGTACAACCCAACCCAATAGGTCATCTTGATCTATCTTGATCGAGATTAAACCGTTCTTACGAATATTGGCGTATTCTGCGATGGGGGTTTTTTTGACAGTTCCCTTATGGGTACACATAAACAAAAACTTGGTTTGATCATTAGACCGCTGGGTCAACATGGCAGTAACCTTTTCTCCTTGCTCAACATTAATCAAGTTTACAATTGCCTGTCCCTTGGCTGTCCGCGAAGATTCAGGAATCTCCCAAACTTTGATTTGGAAAACTCGGCCCTTATCAGTGAAAAAAAGTAAATTATCTAGGGTTTTGGTATAAAAGATATGAGAGACGGCATCTTCTTCTTTGGTAGTCATCCCGGATACACCTTTGCCTCCTCTATTTTGGGTTCGGAAGATAGATGGTGGCTGGCGTTTAACATAGCCATTTTCTGTTACCGTAACTATTGTTACCTCATCGGCTACCAGATCTTCTTCGGAAAATTCACCGACCTTTTGTTTGTAAACCCGGGTTCTTCGCTCGTCACCGTAACGCTCCTTTATTTTAGTCAACTCATCTTTGATTACATCTAATACTTTTTCCGGATGAGCCAACAGGTCTTCTAGGAAACCGATTGTTTCTTGGATCATTTTGAGCTCTTCTTCTATTCTTTGTCTCTCGAGGGCTGCCAGGCGGCGGAGCATCATGTCTAATATTGCGGTAGCTTGGAGCTCGGAGAGTTTAAACTTGGCCATTAAGTTGGTGCGGGCAGTATCAGCATCAGGGCTTTCACGGATAATTCGTATAACTGCATCGATATTGTCGACGGCGATCTTTAAGCCTTCTAAAATATGTTCCCTGGCTCTAGCTTGTCTAAGCTCAAACTCCGACCTCCTTCTGACGACTACCTGGCGGTGACGGATGAATTCTTCCAAGATTCTTTTAAGAGTCATTAAATGAGGAACTCCATCGGAGAGGGCGACCATATTAACATTAAAGACCGACTGCAGGGCGGTATGCTTATAAAGATTATTCAAAACAGACTGAGGTTTGGCGTCTCTTTTGAGCTCTACTACAATCCGCATCCCTTTACGGTCTGACTCGTCCCGCAGGTCTGATATGCCTTCGATCTTTTTATCGCGCACTAAATCGGCAATTTTAGCGATCAAGACAGCCTTGTTGACTTGATATGGCAGCTCGGTGACGATAATGTCAAAGCGTCCGGATTTGGTTTCTTCAATCTCGGCTTTAGCGCGCATCACTACTCGGCCCTTGCCAGTAGCGTATGCAGCCAGGATTTCTGTCTGATCATAGATTGAAGCACCTGTAGGAAAGTCGGGACCCTTAATAAGTCTCATTAGGTCATCAACTGTGACATCGCTACTAAAGAGTGCAGAAGAGTCGTGGCCTTCGGCCTGAGTCGGAGGAGTCGAAGGTTCTGCTATTTCTTGATTCTTAGCTTCCGACTCTTTCGACTCATCAGTCACCTTAGAATCCTTGAAAGGATTAGCTATCATATACATCAAAGCATCGATTATTTCGCCTAAGTTATGAGGAGGTATTTGGGTAGCCATGCCTACAGCAATACCTGCCGCCCCGTTCAGTAACAAATTAGGTAAAACTGTCGGGAGTACGATTGGTTCTTGAGTGGTTCCGGAGTAATTATCTATCCAGTCGACTGTCTCCTTGTCGATATCCCGCAATAACTCTTCGGCGATAGCACTAAGACGAGCCTCAGTGTAACGCATAGCCGCTGGAGAATCTCCATCGATCGATCCGAAGTTTCCCTGACCATCCACTAACTGATAGCGTAGCGAGAAATCTTGAGCCATACGGACCATGGCGTCATAGACCGCTACATCTCCATGGGGGTGATAGTTTTTAAGCACCTCTCCTACTACTGCTGCCGACTTTTGATACCGTGTGGTATGGCGGATATTCTGGTCGTACATGGCGTAAATGATGCGCCTTTGGACAGGTTTAAGACCGTCTCGCACGTCAGGAAGGGCCCTGGAAACAATAACCGACATTGCATAGTCGAGATAAGATCTCTGCATTTCTTCGACTAAAGCTATCGGTTCAATTTTGCCAAGGTTAGGATCGGTTGGTTTAGGTGTGTCGGTCATGCTAGGAAGAAATTAAAAACTGCCACTCTCGGCAGTTTTTCTATCAGATTCATTTAACTACATTTGAGCCCAAAAAGCAAGTTAAAAAAGAGCTAACTTAGGATAACCGAGGTACTTGAGGTAACTTGCTGGTTAGGAAATTCTAGACGTAGTTTTTCAATATCTTCACGATCCATCTCCCAGCCAACTGCACCTAAGTTCTCTTTTAGGTGCTCAATACTTCGGGTTTTTGCGATAGCTGTAACTTTATCCTGGGAGATTAACCAGTTTAGAGATATTTGAGCAGGGGTTTTATGATATTTTTCTGCCATTTCCTTAAGGATCATCGGGGGAGTCTCCATTAAAGCCCCTCTTTCAAGAGGACTCCAAGCAACCAGGAATACATCTTCCTTCTGGCAATAATTTACCAGTCCTTTATCTTCTGGTTCCCGATAAACTAGATTATAATGGACCTGGTTACAAACAATCTTATTTTTAGTTAAACTTTGCGCCTCCTTAAGCGATTCTGGTAAGAAATTACTAACCCCAATATTTTTAATTAAACCGCGCTCGACTAATTCGTCTAAGGCGTGTAGAGATTCGCGCAAAGGGAACTCTAGTTTATGTGTATGAAGCAGATAAAGATCTAAATAGTCTGTCTGCAGTCTTCTGAGCGAATCCTGAACTGCGGACATGATACCATTGTATGAGAAATCAAAGCTGACTTTAGACACAATAAATAAATCTTTTCGATTAAAATCTCGGATCGCCTGGCCAATAAGCTCTTCCGCGTAGATGATCTCCTCGTCATTATATGATTCGGCTGTGTCTAAGTGAGTTACTCCGAGTTCAATAGCCGTTTTTATTGCTAGGATATCAGCCTGATCATCCCTAGCAATTCCACGTTTGGACTTACCACCCATATTCCAAGTTCCTAAACCGAAGACGGGCATAATAAATCCGTTTTTAAGTTTTTTGGTGGGAATATGCATCATCAAATTTTAGCACTTTTATCAGATCTTTAAAGATGTTATTCTTGCCAGGATGTTAAAAAAGTTTCAGAAAGATTTACAGAAGGATAATCTTGATGCAGCACTTATCTCTTCTCATTACAATATCGTTCATCTAACCCAGTTTACCGGTTTCCAGCCATCGGAAAGAGAGGCTTACTTATTTGTCACTAAAGACACCTCGTACGTCATCACTGATAGTAGATACACAGAGGCTGTTAAGCTCCAAATTCCAGAGTTGGAGTTAATCGAAGTCTCTCCTACTCTTTCTCACTTTGAGGCTGTCGCGGAGTTAATCAATCAGCATAAGGTTAAAAACTTAGGTGTAGAAGAAGATAACCTAACGATCAAAGAACATCGCAAAATTAAAAGAGCTAAAACAACTCACTACTCCCCTTCTAAACTTCGACTAATCAAAACGAGTAGTGAAATAGCGGCTATCAAAAAGGCTTGCGGCCTGGGAGATAAAGTTTTTGAATATATGCTCACTATTATTAAACCAGGAAAAACCGAAAAGGAATTAGCTTGGGAAATGGAAAAGTTTGTCAAAGATGCTGGAGCAGAGTTGAGTTTCGATCCAATCATTGCTTTTAACGCTAATGCAGCGATGCCCCATCACGCCAATACAAGCGATAAGCTACGAGCGACTAACCACCAGCTAATTCTGATGGATTTTGGAGTCAAGGTAGATGGTTACTGCTCGGATATGACTCGAGTGGTTTTTTGGGGCAAGGCTTTGGCTAAACAGAAAAAAGTTTACCAAACAGTGCTTACTGCTCAACAAAAAGCTATCCAATACCTAATGTCCCACACCGGGAGTGGGATAAGATCGTCAGAGGTAGACAAAGTGGCCAGGGAATATATTGAGTCTCAAGGTTTTCAGCCCTTTGGTCATGGACTCGGACACGGGATTGGACTTGAGGTTCATGAAGGGCCTCGCCTGTCGCCAGCCTCAAAAGATGTTTTATTACCCGGAATGGTTTTTTCCATTGAACCAGGTGTCTATTTGCCGGGTGAATTTGGGGTTAGGATTGAAGATCTATATACGATCCAAGGAAAAAAATTAATCCAACTAACCGATGCCTCTAAAGAAATTATCGAACTCTAGCAGTCTTAACTAATTGTTGCATTAGCTCTGGGAATTCTATACCTGCGGCTTTGGCAGCTTTGGGAAAAAGTGAATTAGCAGTTAAGCCCGGAATAGTATTAACCTCCAGAGCGAAAGGCTCACCGCTGGAGACAATAAAATCTATTCGTGAATATTGTCCGAGTTTTAAATCTTGATGGATCGAAAGTGCAATCTGTTGAACTTTTTGTTTAGTTTCTTCATTAAGTGACGGAGCATTGGGAATTTCTTCGGAGTCTCCAGAATATTTATTCTCGTAATCAAACCAGCCATCTCCTGGAGGTCTAATTTCAATTAATTGCAAAGCCCTATCATCGAGTAATGCACAGGTTACCTCTATCCCAATCAGGAATTTCTCTACCATTAAATCTGCCCCGGATCTGCTGAGTCTTTTAAAATTAGGAAGCTTTAAATCATGCTCACTCTTTAACACCATCACCTCGCGCGAGGACCCGCCATTTGATGTTTTGAATACACAAGGAAAGCCAAACCGACAAACCTCCCGTATTACCCCACTTAAAGTTATAGAATTAATCCTCTTCCAAGGTGCAGTTTTTATATTCTCTTGATCACAATACTTCTTGAATGAAATTTTAAACCATCCTTTTTTAAAGCCTTTCCAGTCTCCCCCGACAAACGGAACTTTAAGGGTTGTTAAAAACTTCTGCAACTCACCACCCTCACCCTCTTCGCCATGCAGCACAGGGAAAATTACATCAAAGCTTTTTGATAATTTCTTTAAATCATCCGTCCCCCTTCGTAAGTCAAAAACTTTGACTTTGTAACCTTTGCTTCTTAAAGCAAGCTTGACCTGCTTTGCTGACCAGAGAGAAATCTTTCTCTCTGAAGAGCCACCACCACTTATAATTAAAATCTTTAAAACCTTATCTTTTTGTTTCATGTTCTAAGTTGTTTGACGGGTGAGGTTTCTGGCGATTTCATCGACTGGTCCAGCGCCAATAAAAAAGAGCACATCGTCTTGGGAAGTATTTTTTAAAAGGTTTACTAAGTTTTCATCGGTTGAATACAGAACATCCTTCTTCGCTATTTCTTTCACTAATTTCTCAGAGGACACCCCCTTGATGGGAGTTTCCCGAGCTTTGTAAATATCTAAGACAATAGTTTTATCAACCGGTAAATTGCTAAGTACAGTTTTAAACTCTTTCCATAAACCCCTGGTCCTTGAATACATGTGGGGCTGAAAGATACAGGTTATTTTTTTGTCCGGAAACTTTTCTCGGGCTGCTTCTAGGGTAACGCTTACCTCGGTTGGATGATGCCCAAAGTCACTGTAAACTAGCGCTCCGTTATATCTTCCGACCATTTCAAATCTTCTACCAACTCCGGTAAAGTTTTCTAGGCTAAATCGGATTATCTCCGGGTCAATCCCGAGTAAGATCCCAACCTGAAATACTGCCGAAGCGTTTTGCTGATTATGTTTTCCCGGAACGATTAAGTCGAGATTGAGCTGGTTTTTAGAGTAGTCAACTGAGGTAACACTGGTTTCTTTCATCACATCTTTGAGAACATGAGCAACACCGAAATCAGCAATATTAGCAACGATAGCCTGTTTAGTTCGGATTAAAAATTTAAAAAATGAGCTCTCGTAATCTGCTAAATCTTTAAAAAACTCAGGATGATCCATCTCAATGGTTGTCACAATTGTAATATCTGGACTAGAAACTAGAAAATTATTATTAAATTCATCTGCTTCTGTGACAAAATACTTCCCTTTACCTATTCTAAAATTAGTTCCCCACCTGTTTACGATTGCCCCGAGTTCAACAGTCGGATCGAGTCCAGCGTCTTCGAGAAGCCGACCGACCATAGCGGTGGTGGTCGATTTTCCATGAGTACCGCAAACAGCGATCACGAACTTATCTTTTTCTAAATATTCCCCCATAAATTCCTGCCAAGTCATGACTTTGATTCCATTTTTCTTGGCTAGTAATAAATCTGGATGGTTAGGATTGGCAGAGAATATAGCCGGAGTAACTGCTAAAATATCTACGTCCTTTAGTTTATGTTCTCCTGAAATGAGGATGGATTTATCAAAATACTCGGTGAATTCATTATGCAGGGTTGTTCCGCAACCGTTAACTTCGAAACCATCTGCAATAGCTATCGAAGCCACAGCTGAAGCTCCTGACCCATCGATCCCTAGAAAATGTACTCTTTGACTCTTCATCAAGGAGCATTTTAACACTTTTATCAAATTTCTAATAAGGAAACCTAAGTCTTGAAGAGCGCTCTCGTCGGGTAGCTATTCTGTAAGGGGATCGGTGATTTACTTCATGGGGAAAAATAGGGGTAGCAAGTAATCCGCTTTTGAATAAAAGATGATGAGCTCTCTGCGGATAATTCGGAGCTCCTTTGATCTTATCTAAGTCTCGAAGTACTTGAGCAAGTATTCGTGCAACCCTTGCTGGAGAAAGATCACTTCCAGCAATTAAAATATGGGGATTAGTTCCTCTTGCGAGAAAATTGCCTTCTGGCAAAAAATACTTGATGCTCTACTAGTGAGTCTATTTCTTCATCTGGTCTAACGATCAGATCTCTGAACCGAATTGGTTGTAATTCATGAAGCATTATAGGGTATTATAGTGAAGCTAGCGATAATTTCAAGGAGTAACTACTCGGCGAGTACTGAGAGCCTCGCGGCAAAGTATTTCTGATGCTACTGTTTCAACTAACTGAGCAACCTGTCGAATGGCATTAGGATCGCTGGGGTTATCCGAATATACTACAACCTCTTGCCCGACAAAGGGATTTCTAACCTGAGTGGTGTCTACTGTAGTGATATTCATACTGACCCTTCCGATTATTGGACAAACAACTCCATTTATAGTTACACATCCTTTGTTAGAGAGTCGTCTATCTACTCCATCGTAGTACCCAATAGGTAAGATAGCGGCTGTTAAGTTTCGGGTTGCTTTTAAGGTTCCATCATACCCCACCAGGTCCCCTCTTTTCAGCTGCTTAATTTGTGAGATATGAGTCAGCAGTTTCATCACTGGAGAGAGCTCTAATTCAGTATTCCAAGTAATCCCGTAAAGTTCCTTGCCAATTCTAACCAGATTAGAAATGTTGGCGACCTGATTCCTGACTTTTTGATGAGAGATTACCTCTGATGCTCCAATATGAATCCACTTGGGATTCAGTCCTGTTTTTTTAACTATTTCTTTGGCTTTTTTGAAGTTTGTTAACTGATTTCTAAAAAGTGGTGATTTTTCTGACGAAGCAGAAGCGAAATGAGACATTAATCCAACAACTTGAATATGCTTTAGTTTTTTTGCAGCTTCTAAAAACTTAGGAAGATCAACTAAGCTGACCCCCTCCCTACACATCCCTGTATCTACAAAGATGTGGACCTTTGCTCCCTGCTGATATTTATTTAAAGCCTCAAGAAAATCTAGATCATAAACTGCAAACTGAAAAGGTAGTTTTTTGACCTTTAGGTTTTTGGGGTTGATATAACCCATGATTAGAATGGGTGTCTCAGAACCACATTTATGTAAGGCATAAGCTTCATGAAGAGAATCTAGGCAGTAAAAGGGACAGCTCTCTTTATCCAGAATTTTTCCCACAATCTCCAACCCGTGTCCATAGGCGTTAGACTTGAGGACTGGAGCAATAGCTAGTCTTTGGTTGGTGGTGGATAATTTACGGTAATTTCTAAGTAGAGCAGATTGTGAGATCTCTATCCGATTTAGTACCTGATACGTTTTTCTAAACCAATTTGTAAAATTAAGCATATGCCAAACCTAAGGCGTCAATTGTAGTAAATCAGCTGACGAAGATCAAATCAGACGTCTAATATAGCCTGCTTGGCGTGGGTTTGGATAAAACGTTTCCGAGGGGGAACTTCATCACCCATTAGCATATTAAACACCTCGTCAGCAGCGACAGCATCCTCTATGGTTACTTGTTTTAGTACTCTATTAGCTGGATTCATCGTAGTATCCCAGAGCTGCTCGGGGTTCATTTCCCCCAAACCCTTATATCTTTGAATCATCACTCCGGGAGTTTTTTTAGCGGTTTCTGGATCAGTTACTACTATTTCACTGCCTGTAACAACCTGGCCTGTTTCTAGTACATCATCTGTGACTTTTGTGGTAACCGGAATTTTGAGCTGTTTTAAGATCCCATCCCTCTCTTGGTCAGAGTAGGCATAGTGGAGCTCTTTGCCCTTGGCGATTTTAAACAGTGGAGGTTGAGCAATATAAATATAACCTCGGTTAAGTAGTTCTGGTAAGTAGCGAAAGAAAAACGTTAGTAGCAGTGTGCGAATATGTGATCCATCAACATCGGCATCGGTCATAATGATAATCCGGTGGTAACGGGCTTTGTCATAGGTGACCGTATCCCCAATCCCCGTCCCTAAGGCAATCACCAAACATTTTATCTCTTCAAACTCTAAGATTTTATCCAAACGGGCTCTTTCGGTGTTTAAGATTTTTCCTTTAAGAGGCAAGATGGCTTGAGACTTACGGTCCCGTCCTTGTTTTGCCGAACCGCCTGCCGAGTCTCCCTCGACTATATAAATCTCCGACAATGCGGGGTCTTTTTCCTGACAGTCAGCCAGTTTACCTGGCAGAGTCATTCCTTCTAGTGCACCCTTACGCAGTACGGCATCTTTAGCGGCCCGAGCGGCCATTCTCGCTCTAGCTGCGATCAGCACCTTCT
>MFDD01000008.1:19253-64742 GCA_001776775.1 Candidatus Daviesbacteria bacterium RIFCSPHIGHO2_02_FULL_43_12 | reverse complement strand
TTGCTATCGCCGGTAAAGTGCTGCACCAACTGAGCCAACGATTTAGTCGGCATCACTATGATTCCCTCAACAACACTGGCCTCAGCTGCCGAAATCTCGGGCACAAAGATTGTCGCGCCGGGAGTGGATTTTTGAGCAAAAAGCCCGAGCAGCAAAATACCCCTGGTTGGCCGCAGAGTTCCATCCAGCGACAATTCACCGTAAAAAAATGATTTAGATAGATCAATATCGCTGGGGAGAGGTAGCTGACCAGAGGCAAGCAGCACTCCCAAGGCGATGGGTAAATCATAAGCTGCACCGTCTTTGGGTAGGTCTGCCGGAGCTAAGTTAACAGTGATCTTTTTGGGTGGAAAATCTAGTTTGGAATTAGTAATTGCCGTCTTGACTCGCTCCCGGGCTTCTTCAACTGCTTTACTCGCTAAACCAACAATGCTAAAACCGGGAAATCCGGCAGTTGCCACGTCGACTTCAACATCAATCGGCACTGATTCTAAACCAATATTTGCAATCGAGCGAATCTTAACTAGCATCGGCTAAATAATATTTTCCTCCTTTTTCCAAAACTTGACCAGATAGTAATAATAGCGAAAGTTGGGCTCCAATTTGGGAAACTGGTTGGACTAGTTTGCGGGCGATTTCATTTGCACCCAAGGCTTCCTGATCCAGCAGTGCTAAGATCGGATCTTCATTTAACGATAAGTTGGTAGATGCACTTTTGCCAAGCCAGAGCTGGGCTTTTCCGGAGGCGATCAAGAGATTGGTTCCCTCACAGGTACGACTGGTGATGGGTCCTGGGACCGCCCAAAGCTTTCGTTTTAATTTTGTCGCAATTCGAGCGGTAATCAGCGACCCACTTTTTTGGGCAGCTTCGACAACAATAACCTCGTGAGACAGAGCAGCGACAATCCTGTTCCTGGCGGGAAAGGTCCAGTGTGTAGCCTTTTGAGCTTCCCATTCCGAGAGCAACAGCCCACCCGACTCAACTATTTTCTTTGCCAACTTTAAGTCATCTCCAGTGAGTTTTGTATCAATGCCCCAGCCGAGCACCGCCACAGTCTTCCCTCCGTAATCGACACAAGTCTGATGAGCGTACTTATCAACTCCATACATAAACCCGGAAATGATAGTTTGATTTTTGAAGATTAAATCAGGAACTATTTTCTCCACCACCCGACTACCGTAATCAGTCATTTTACGACTGCCGACCACCCCGATACAGCTGGCAAATATTTCCGGGTCAAAGTTTCCGCAAAAGAAAAGCTCCTTGGGTGGAGTCGACAGATCAAGTAGTCCTTTAAGCTCAGGGATTTTTTGCCAGTTAGCCAGCTTTTGATAGTCCATTTTAATTTATACTATCATTTTGATCTATGCTTATCACTCACTACGCTTAAGTCTGAATCAATAGTTGTTTGAAATTAAGTTTGGGCTTATCATATCGGAACGGTGGGGTAGCCAAGTGGTCGTACGGCGCCGCTTTCGAAAAGCGGTTGAGCGCAAGTTCACGTGGGTTCGAATCCCACCTCCACCGCCTCAAATGGAAAATCAATTAGACATTATCAAACTTCCTCCAAGCCGTTGGGCGGAGCTTAAAGAGCTACGTCTAACCTCTCTTCAAACTGACCCAGATGCTTGGGAAAATACTTATACAAGCGCTTCACTATACTCAGACGAGCTTTGGAAAAGTAGGTTGCAAACTTCTTGGGACGATCAGGGTTGCACCAATTTTTTTGCCGAGGTTAACGGAAAAATAGTTGGGACGGTCGGAGCGATATGGAGTGGGGGTAAGCTAGCCCATGTGGCCACGATAGTCTCTGTTTACGTTTTACCAGAATACAGGAGGCAGGGTATCTCTGAAGCCTTGATGAGTCATATCACAAATTATCTGCAAGACAAGAAATTTATTAAATTAAAACTTTTTGTGGTTTCCTCTCAAACCAATGCTTATGAATTTTATAAAAAGTTGGGATTTAAAGAAGTTGGGCGATTGGAAAAAGAGCTCCTTTCCGAAGGTAAGTATTCCGATGAAATAATCATGGAAAGGTTCCTAGATGAATAAAAGGGAACTTACTAACTTTCTATCCTTTCTCCATCAAGCTGAAAAACTTAAACAACTCATGCGACATAGCTGGCTCTCTAATGGTCGCAGAGAAAGTGTGGCCGAACATAGCTGGAGATTGTCCCTTATGGCAATGATTTTGGCTTCCCAAATAAAAAGAAAATATGATCAGGCAAAACTCCTTAAAATGGCTATTATTCATGATTTAGCCGAAGTTATTGCCGGAGATCATTGGGCTTTTAAAGCGATTAAGTTGGACCAGCAGGACAAAGAGCGGTTGGGGTTAAAGGAGTTGGTCAAAGATTTAGCCAAAGATGCCCAAATAGAAATCATTGAACTGTGGGAAGAGTATGAAGAAAACAAAACCGAAGAGGCCAAGCTCGTCAAGGCTTTAGATAAAGTTGAAGTATTAATTCAACATAATGAAGCCAAAATCAGCAGTTGGAATCAAAAGGAGTTTTCTTTTAACTTTGAACATGGTGACGATAAATGTCTTTATGATGATACCCTCTGGTCTCTAAAAGAACTGGTGAAAGAGGAGTGTTTCGAGAAGATAGTTCGAGAGTTTTCTAAATGAAACGAGAATTTTCAGCCGGAGGGATCGTTTACTATCAGGATCATCAAGCCACTAAATTTCTGCTGATTAAAAACATGGCTATGCGCGATCTCTCCAAATCCTACTGGGGTTTTCCCAAAGGTCATCTCCAAGAGAAAGAGGGGAGTAAGGAAGCCGCCGTCCGAGAGGTCAAAGAAGAGGTGGGAATTGAGGCCGAAATTACGGCTAAAGTCGGAGATTCCAGATATGTTTTTTCGGTAAACGGCGAAAAGATCTTTAAAGTCGTAATTATTTTTCTAATGAAAGCTCCGTCTCTGGACTTTAAGATTCAACAAGAAGAGATCCAAGAAGCCAGGTGGGTAAGTGGAGATGAAGCTCTGGAGCTCCTTAGCTTTTCTAACGACAAGAAATTATTTAAACAAGCCCTTGACTTACTATGAACGATTCACGATCTACGATACACGATTTTGTCTCTCGAGGAGGACTCAAACTCCAAGCTGCCCTTGATCAGTTTAAGGTCAACCCAACCGATAAAGTTTGTCTCGATATTGGAGCCTCGACCGGTGGGTTTACCGACTGTTTACTTCAAAGCGGAGCGAGCAAAGTTTACGCTGTCGATACATGCTACGGGGAGTTGGCGTGGAAGCTGCGTAATGACCCTCGGGTGGTAGTGATGGAGCGAACCAATATCCTACATCTTTTAGATCTTCCCGAGCCGATTGACTTAGTAGTCATCGATGCCGGCTGGACCAAACTAGAACTGATCCTGCCAGTTGTCGCTCAGTATCTCAATCCCAATGGTCAAATTATCGCTCTGCTCAAGCCCCACTATGAAGCAGACAAAAGAGACTTAATTAAAGGAGTCCTCCCTACCGACAAAGCTGAAGAAACTAAAGAGAGAGTTATACAATCGATTCACGATCTACGATTCACGATTAATGAAGTTATGGATTCTCCTGTCTTAGGGGGAGCAGGCAATAAAGAGTTTTTACTGCTCATTACTCTGGGGTCTGGAGAGTAGAGCTAGCGCGACAGCTGACGCAAGTAATCCAACATCCCGGAAAACTGTATCAAAAATTCCGATATTCGGTAGCATGATCGCTAGTAGGTCTAAGGCAGCAACTAGAGCTGCATAAAAAAGCTTTTTGCCAGAAATCAACCAGATTCCGAGTGCTAATTCAAAAGAAGCGTGGGCCATCAGCATCGGTTCAGCTGGGATAATTTTTTGCATCCAATCTGGGATAAACCAAATCCAATTTTCAGGGAAGAGAAAGGAGGAAATGGAGGCATACAGAAACACAAAAGCCAGCCCTAATCTCAAAACTAACAGCGCCTTTGAGTTCATTAGATTTATTATAAACTGTTTTCTTCTAAAGTCGCTTAGCTTTTCTTGAAAACCTCGCAATGATACAATGCAGACCATTGGAGAGGTCGCATAGTGGTCGAGTGCGTACGCTTGGAAAGCGTATATACCGTAAGGTATCGAGGGTTCGAATCCCTCTCTCTCCGCTTTTTCTCCAAACTACGACTATCTTCCTTGCTTTCGGGCTTTATTTGGAGTATTATTTGGCCAATCAATCCCTTGCGGCTAAGAATATCTGGCGTCAGGGTGAATTGATAAAAAGCCATGGACGAAGTAGAACAGATTAAGCAGAAATTAAATATTGTCGATGTTATCCAGGAGTATCTCCCTTTAAAAAAATCTGGAGTAAACTTTAAAGCTAATTGCCCCTTTCACCAAGAAACCTCTCCTTCTTTTATGGTCTCTCCCGAGCGGGGAATCTGGCATTGTTTTGGATGTAGTGTCGGTGGTGACATCTTCAAATTTATTATGGATAAAGAGGGCATCGAGTTCAAAGACGCCCTAGAGATTCTTGCTAAAAAAGCGGGCATAACTCTAAAGACCTCTTCCAAAAAAGACCGGGACGGTACAGAACGACTATTTGAAGTAAATCAAAAAGCCCAGCAATTTTTCCACTATATTCTCACCGAGCATACCTTGGGCAAACCTGCCCTGAATTATCTTAAAAAGAGAGGTCTAACTGATGAATCTATTAAGGAGTTTGGGATCGGCTATGCTCCAATGTCTTGGGATTCCTTAACCAATTTCTTAAAAAAAAGGGGATTTACCGTTGGCGAAATGATCGCCTCCAGCCTGTGCGTTCCCTCCAAAAGAGGCTGTTATGACCGGTTTCGGGGACGGATAGTGTTTCCCTTGATGGATGTGCGAGGTCGGATCCTGGGATTTTCCGGCAGGATCTTACTCAAAGGCGAGCCGAAATACACCAACACCTCACAAACAGCTATTTTCGATAAATCCAAATTTCTATTTGGGATACATCTGGCCAAAGGAGCGATCAAAGAAAAGTCCGAAGCGATTTTAGTCGAGGGAGAAATGGATATGATTATGTCTTTTCAGAGTGGAATAAAAAACATCGTCGCCTCCAAGGGTACGGCCCTCACTGAATCGCAAATTGAGCTACTCAAACGCTACACAGATACTTTAGATCTATGTTTCGATACGGACTTAGCAGGAGATGCTGCCTCCAGGCGAGGCATCGAGATCGCCGACAAGGCCGGGATGAATCTGAAAGTAGTTAAACTGTCGGGGGCTAAAGATCCGGCAGAGGTCTGCCTCAAAGATCCCAAAGAATGGGAAGACGCAGTAGCCCAGTCAATTCCAATATACGACTATTATCTGGGGTCAGTGTCTCACCGGTTTGACCCCAAGTCTGCCGTAGGCAAAAAACAGATCTATGCCGAAGTGCTACCTATCTGGAAAAAAATCTCTGATTTAGTAGTTCAGGACCACTACGTCCAAAAACTCGCCGCCCTTCTTCAGGTGAAAGATGATTTAATCCGCAAGGACTTAAAAACTATCTCGACTTTACCCTCGCAAGCGCTGGTTCCGGCCAAAGACGACAGGGTCAACCCCGATTTAATCGGGGTCAAGGTTTCTGATCGCAAAAAGCTGCTGGAAGAATATTTGTTGTCTCTGCTGTTACATCTGCCGGATGACATTACTTATGTGCCTAATTTTCCCGAAACCCTTTTTAATGAAGAGAGTCTAAGACAGATATATGTGCTGTTAGTGCTTTATCTCGATAGCATTGCTTTTAAGGGCAAATCCTTTCGAATTACCGAGTTTATTGCCACTCTTCCCAAAGAATTGACCGAGATTGTAGATAAGTTTTATCTGTTGGAGATCGATGAGAAGCTAGAAGAATCTGTCCTCTGGCAAAAAGAGGTCGGAAATGTTATTACTGAAATGAAGAGGATATTAATAAAGTCATCTCTTGAAATCTTAAGTTTGCAGATTAAATCTGCCCAAGAGTTTGAAAGACCAGAGACCCTAGAAGTCCTCAACCGGAAATTCCGCGACCTTTCCTTAAAGTTGAAAAATCTCTCCTAAAGAGATACAATCAGGCATCTTTGTATGGCTATCAAGAAATCAGGTAAAATAACACCACTAGACGAAACCAAACTGCTCAAAATGGGTAAGGAGCGGGGTTTTGTAACTCAAGAAGAGATTCTTCAACTTTTTCCAAAACCGGAAGAGACCCTCACCGCTCTCGATGATTTTTATCTTAAATTAATTAATTCAGATATTGATGTGTTTGAAAGCACCACAGAAGAGTCTGGTGAAGAAGTAATTAAATCTACCACCGACCTAGAGCGGGAGCTAGAGGTCTTAGCTGCGCTGGAGGAAGGATCTGTCACCGACCCAGTTCGTCAGTACCTGCGGGATATCGGCAAAGTCCCTCTCCTTGTAGCCGATCAAGAAGTAAGTTTGGCCCAAAAAGCGGAAAAAGGTGAGGAAAAAGCTAAACACCAACTGATCTCTGCTAATCTAAGGTTGGTGGTCTCGATTGCCAAGAAATACGTTGGTCGGGGGATGAGTTTGCTGGATCTGATTGAAGAGGGAAACATCGGTCTGATGCGGGCAGTGGAAAAATATGATTGGAGACGAGGCTTCAAGTTCTCGACTTATGCTACTTGGTGGATCAGACAAGCGATCACCAGAGCGATCGCCGATCAGGCCAGAACTATTAGGATTCCGGTGCATATGGTCGAAACGATTAATCGTTTTAATCGCACCAAACGTAAGATGATGCAAGAGCTGGGCCGGGAACCGACCCCAGAAGAGGTGGCGGATGTCTTGGGGATCGATGCGGCTAAAGCTCGGGAGATCATCAAAGTCTCTCAAGAGCCAACCTCTCTGGCCACACCAGTCGGAGACGAAGACGATTCACAGTTGGGTGATTTTATCGAAGCTCCAGGCCTCAAGCCAGACGAGCAGGCTACTCGGGAGCTACTTAAAGATCAGCTGGACGAAGTTTTAGACTCTCTTTCTCCCCGGGAAAAAAGGGTTTTACAGCTACGCTTTGGCTTAGACGATGGCAAACAGCGGACTCTGGAAGAAGTAGGCAAAGAGTTTGGGGTTACCCGGGAGCGTATTCGTCAGATAGAAGCTAAGGCTATTCGTAAACTCAAACACCCAACCAGAGCCAAAAAACTCCGTGATTATTTAGAGTAATCAGTTCAAAATAATAAGCGCACTATTTCCTCCTAAGGCAATTCGGGTAGCTTGCGGACCACAGTTTGGCCACTGAGAATATAGTTCCCGTGCTCCATTCTTATTTCCAAAAAATCTGATCATCCGAGCAGCCACCAGAGTGCTTACCTCTGGATCTTTCATCAACACCCGAAGATCAAGAGGCTTTTCTTTAAAATGTTCTCTTAACTCAGGAGTTAGGTCCTGAAGGTTAAAAAACTTAGAGAAGGTGGCCGGATCATACTGCCATGGTCCCCAGTATGGTCCTTGGTCAAGGTCGGTGCTGACACCATCTAAATATTTTCGATACTCGCAGATCGTGTTTTGTCTCATCCATCCTGGGTTTATTCCTTGTTCAGGGCCAATAGTGTCAATAACTTGGAACAGCCGATCTCTATAACTAAGTGGAGGAGGAGGTAGGGGAGTGGAGGTGGCAGGATCAGTGGGCTCAGATTCTGGGGAGATAAGTTCTTCGATTGAGGGAGGGGCTTCTTCGTTTTCAGCGGGGGCAGCAGCTTCTGAGACTAGTTCAGCTCTGGGAGTTGGGGTAACCAACCCAAGCGGGATTGATTGTTTTGGTCTAACGGTAACTTCTTGGGCAGATACTCTATGCGGAAGATAGCCGATACTTAAGCTCAGCAGGGAGAGTCCTCCAGCGAGGATACTATTTCTTAAACGAGCACGAAAATAGTTTTCCCGAGTAGGCCGAGGTCGGCGTGATGATCCAAGAATTGGGGTAGGCAGCTCTGACATAATGAAGTAATCAGTTTACTACACATGGCAGGATTGATCAAGATTAACTAAAAAACACGACTTTAAAAAAGATGACTACTAGGGCGGGAATTAGCAGAACACAAAAAGCCCGTACGACCCCAAAATGATGGACTTTACTTAAAGCTCGGGTAAAAAGCCACACAAAGCTAATACAGCCGAGTATCCAAAGGTAAGGAAAGGCAAAAAGCAGCAGTCCGGTCAGGGTAAATAAAAAAGCTTTCAGAGTATTTATTAGCTCGCCGCTACCGCCTAGTAAGCGGGCCAGCAAAAAAAACAGGACTCCGATTGCAAAAATCCCCATCAGGAGTAAGGGCAGGTAGAGAATCGTTTGGCCAATTCCTAAAAAAAGAATAGCCAATCGACCTGCTTTGAAAGCCGCCCAGAAGTTGATAACAATAAAAATGATCAAGGAGTTTATAAAGATAAAAAAGAAAGCGTCAGCCATCTTGAGCGTAAAAACGACGTTTTCCGGGAATAGATCTAGCCGCAGCAAGCTGCTAAAAAGCAGTCGCCAGTAAAGGGGTAAGCCAAGAGTTGTAGTGTGCAGTTTTTTAAGCTTACGGCGAGCCATAAGCTCACTGTACGAGGTCTTGTAAGAATTAGTCAATCCCTTATCTTCCAGCTCTTGCGTTCCAGAGTCAGTTTGCCTATACTT
Organism: Candidatus Daviesbacteria bacterium RIFCSPHIGHO2_02_FULL_43_12; assembly: GCA_001776775.1. Lineage (GTDB taxonomy): Bacteria > Patescibacteriota > Microgenomatia > Daviesbacterales > UBA10151 > HO2-FULL-47-45. The sequence continues at coordinate 56,146 of MFDD01000008.1, read as the reverse complement.
GAGCTGTCTAATGAGCAGAAATATTACCATCCTGATCACCATTCTGATTATCGTCTTAATCGGTTTCTATCTTTGGGTAGTGCGCAAAAATCTGTCTAATACCTCCTTTGGCGATAGTACATCAGGAGAAGTCATACCGTCACCAAGTGTAGCTGTCTCCCCATCTAGCGTTGCTTCCCCCACATCAAACGCTAGCGCAAGTCCAGTCGCCAGTGTCAGCGCTAAGCCAAGCCCCAGCGTAAAAAAGGTCGCCACACCTTCCGCGAAAGTAAAATGACTGAGAAACTAATAATAATTGGTTCGGGACCGGCCGGTCTATCCGCGGCGATCTATGCTGCCAGAGGCGGGTTAAATCCCGTGGTAATCTCTGGCCGCGAGGCGGGAGGACAGTTAATACTAACGACTGATGTCGACGACTTCCCTGGTTTTGAGGAGGGGATTCAAGGTCCGGATTTGATGATGAAGATGCGCCAGCAGGCCGCGAGGTTTGCTGCTCGCTTTGTCGAAGAAGACGTTGTCTCGGTCGATTTTTCAAAGACCCCCTTTACTATTAATACAGAATCCCAGACTCTGCAAAGCGAATCTGTCATTGTCGCAACCGGCGCCTCTGCTATGTGGCTGGGGATTCCTTCAGAAGCAGCTCTGATTGGCAAAGGAATTTCGGCTTGTGCTGTTTGTGATGGGTTGTTTTTTAAAGATAAGGATGTCTATGTGGTGGGAGGTGGGGATACAGCCATGAGAGAAGCTCAGCATCTCTCTAAGGTCTGTCGGACTGTCACTATCATTCACCGCCGAGGAGAGTTTCGAGCTCAAGCTGCTTTACAAAACTTACTTAAACAGAAAACTAACGTCAAATTTATGATGGAAAGTGTGATTGATGAATACCTCGGGAGTACGCACCTGACTGGCGTGAAGATCAAAAATACGCGGACAGGAGAGATTGTAGAACATACAATTGATGGAGTTTTCGTGGCGATTGGGCACAGTCCAAACACCACCTTTTTAAAAGACCAGCTTGATCTTGACGAAAAAGGCTATATCCAGGTTTTCGAGCAGACTAAGACTTCGGTGACGGGTGTCTTTGTGGCAGGAGATGTCGCTGATCATCGTTACCGTCAGGCAGTGACTGCCGCCGGAGCGGGCTGCATGGCCGCCCTGGATGTGGAAAGCTTCTTAGAAGAAGCACAGAACACCGTATGAGTTAAAAGTTTAGAGTTACGAGTTCAGAGTTTCTCAACTCATCATTCTGCACTCTACATTCTGAACTCTTTAAGTTACAATACACTCATATGCCAGAAGATCCCAACCAGCCCCCGCCTCAGCCTGCTCCCATTGCACAGGTGGTTCACCCGGCGCCTTCTGCTCCGACCCCTCAACCAGTGCCGGAAATACCCATTACTACTCCCGAAAAGCAACACGCGGCTATGCTGCAAGGAGTTCAGGATCAAATTCGGGCTTCAACCGGAGAAACTCACGAAGTTGCCCCCATCACCCCAGACTCATCTGAGGAGATCAATGTCATTGAGGAACATGCCGGAGACTCGATTAATCAGTTTTATGAGCGAGCAGTATTGGGAAAACCAGGTTTTGAACCCTCTAAAAGTTTCTTAAAAAAAGTAATAGAACGGATTAAAAAGAAAAACCCCAACGCTCAAGTGGACCTAAAGAAATAGTGGCAAGTCGCAAGAATCAAGGGACAAGACTTTTTGTCATCTGAGCCTACTTGACTCTGGACTCTTGTCACTAGTAACTAAACATTATGGAAGTTGGCACACCAATTCTGGATAACTTTAACTGGATGGGCCTGATAGGGGCAGTCTCGCTGTTCTTGATTTTCGTGCTGATATTAGCAGCTCTTGGGGTGTACCTTTGGCCGTTTCTTTATGCTAAGTATAAATTCCGCAAAAGGGAACAAGACAGTCTGCAGTTTGTACTGTTGCAAATTACCGTTCCCAAGGTCAATGAAACCAAAATCGATGCGGCCGAACAGATGTTTGCCTCCCTTTACTCTATGCGCACTAGCGGGGGGATGTTGCATTTTCTAAAACCCCAACCACATGTTTCCTTTGAGATTGTCGCAACACCTGAATCGATCAGATTTTATGTCTCAGTGCACAAATCCAAGCGGGATCTGGTCGAAAAACAGATTAATGGAGCTTATCCGGATGCCGAAATCAAAGAAGTGCCGGAATACAACATTTTCTCCGAAACTGGTCAAACAGCCTATGCCATGTACGGTTTAAAATCCGCTAATTATTTCCCCACCAAAACTTACCGGGACCTGCCAACTGATCCGCTTTCTTCGATTACTTCGGCTCTGGCGAAAATGCAGCCCGGAGAGGGCGCTGCCATTCAGATGATTATTATTCCCGCCGATCCACAGTGGAAAGAAGCCGGCAGGAAGTTCTTAAAAAAGGAAAAAGATCCCGGTACCGGGGATAAACCCAAAGCTCCACCAGATCAAAAACAGCTAGAGGCGGTTGAAGGCAAGATCACTAAGCAGGGTTTTAATATCGCCCTGCGGGTAGTGGTGTCTTCCACCACCAAAGATTCTGCTAAAGCCCATATCTCTAATCTTAAAGCCGCGATGGAGCAGTTTACCGGTCCTTATAACGGATTTTCTGGGATGAAGATCAAAAACGAAAAAGGGTTTATCCAAGATTTTACTTATCGTTACCAACCCCTGGTGACCAAACTGCCAGTCCTCACTGCCGACGAGATCGCTTCGGTTTTTCATATGCCCAATAAAACAGTTGAAACTCCGCATATTAAATGGCTACCCGCCAAGCGGGCTCCGGCTCCGGAAAATATTCCGACCAGTGGGTTATATATTGGCAAATCAATCTTTCGAGGAACAGACCGTCCGGTATTTTTGTCAGATTATGACCGGCAGCGTCATATGTATATTATTGGACGAACCGGTTCCGGTAAATCTGAGCTTTTAAAATCTCTGATGGTTCAAGATATCTATGCCGGCAAGGGGATCTGTTTTATCGATCCGCACGGAGATGCTGCCGAAGATATGTTGCAACGTATTCCTCCTTCGAGGGCTGAAGATGTCATTTATTGGGATCCCGGAGATATCGAGCGGCCATTTGGCATGAATATGTTGGAAGCCATGGACGAACAGCAAAAACACTTTGTGGTCACTTCGATTATTGGTTTGATGTATAAACTGTATGATCCACAAAAGACCGGTATTATCGGCCCCCGTTTTGAGCACGCCATCCGCAACGCCATGTTGACCGTGATGTCTCGTCCCGAAGGTGGGACCTTTATCGAAGTGGTGCGGGTCTTAACCGATCCGGAATTTGTCAAAGAGATCTTGCCCAGTGTGACCGACCCGGTGGTGCGAAGGTATTGGACCGACCAGATTGCTCAGACTTCGGACTTTCATAAGTCAGAAACTTTAGATTATATCGTTTCCAAGTTTGGTCGCTTTGTAACCAATATCATGATGCGAAATATTATTGGTCAGTCACAGTCGAGTTTTAATCTGCGTCAGGTGATGGATACCGGTAAGATCCTGATTGTAAATCTCTCCAAGGGCAAGATTGGTGAAGAAAACTCCAACTTCCTAGGGTTGGTATTAGTACCCAAGATTCTAGCGGCAGCGATGTCGAGGTCGAATATACCCGAAGAGGAAAGGCGGGATTTTTATCTCTACGTTGACGAGTTCCAGAATTTTGCCACCGACTCTTTTGCAACCATTTTATCTGAGGCCAGGAAATATAAGCTAAACCTGATCGTTGCTAACCAGTTTATCGGCCAGATTCCGGAAGATGTTAAAAACGCCATCTTTGGAAACGTGGGCACCTTAATGGCTTTTCGAGTGGGGGTAACCGATGCCAATTATCTGCAGCATGAGTTTGCCCCGGTTTTTAATGAACAAGACCTGCTGAATATCGAAGCCCAAAATATCTATATCAAAACTCAGGTCAAAGGAGAACCTGTCCAGCCGTTCTCTGTCTCCACTAAATTTCCGTCCTGGGATGAGTGGCAGGCAATGAAGAAGCCAGAAGTGGGACGAGCGATCCATGAGCTATCTCGCTTGACCTATGGCCGGGATCGGGCAACCACCGAAGCAGAAATTGGAACCCGGGCGAAATTGTAACCATTTTCTGCTAAAATACCCACAGAAAGCGCCTGTAGCTCAATGGTGGAGCATCAATCTTATACATTGGGGGTTCCTGGTTCAAGTCCAGGCGGGCGCACCAAGGTAATATCTGGGAAAAAGCGGAGTAAAGGCAAAAGTTCTTTAGGAAGAGAAGTAAATCTGATATATTGAAATTGTGAATAAGAATATCCTTTGGGAAAACCTAGCAAAAAATATAATTGTTATTCTGCTCCTAATTCCAGCTTATACGTTAACCAATTCATTTTTGACTGAGTCAGGAGTTACCTCCGATAAGTCTATCGTAGGTAGCTTATTGGTAGCAGTGAGTATATTAGCTGTAACTGCTTGTTTTGGTAACTTTGCTTTTACTTACGAAAAAGTAGAGCACAGAAGTTTAGGCTCTAGAATTCTTGCCCACTTCACAACTGGCCTGCTTATGCTATTGATTGGCTTATCGTTAGAGATGACCTCTGTTCTATCGGGTATTTTGGTGGGAAATTTTGCTATTCTTAACCTAAGTCTAATAATTCTTTATATCGCCTCTGTGCTTTATGACTTTTGGGATCTTAAAAGAGCTACTTTATAAAATTGAACTTTCTTAAATTCTCACTAAAGTTGCATTAGGGGATTTTAGAGCCCGACTCATTCGATTCATGTGATCCTCAATAGCCAGTGCAGCTTTATAATCATCAGTATATGCTTTTTCTGGAACAAATGACCAATGAGGTCTTCTGTTTCTGGGGACCACTCTTTGTAACTGACTCCAGCCTTTTGTATAGTCTAGATAACAAAATATAGGATCAGTTCTTGTCGGGCTAAAGTCACTCTTTTCTATCTCGCGAGGATTATAAACAGGAGAGGAGGCAACATGAAACCAGTCATTCGAAGTAAAAGTTAGCCATCTTGTACCATCCGCAATAAAAGATAACTCATCACTGATAACTCTTGAAGGGTATTCTCCTCTAGGACCTCTTTGAGTTAAGCTCCTAGGTACATTTGAAACAGCCTTTAATAGGTCTGAATCTGCGATTTCATCTGGACGCATGATTTGCGTATATCTTTCAGCTAGTTCTACGGCGGTTTCTTCTTCCATTGATCCATCCCAAGAACTTGCTCTCCTATACCTCTCTGGGTATCGATAGATATCTAAAGGGTGATCAAGATGGGTAATGATTTTTGGTGCTGGCCTACGGGCTCTTGTTTCAATCGTAGTAATAATTATTTGCTTTCCTCGAGCTGTGCAGTCATTTTTTCGTGTGCTTCAGATAATTCTTGTAAAATCTTATCTCTTCCTCTCACTTTTACTGGTCTAGATGTATCATTTAAACGATCAATAAACCTAGGTACTACAGGAGTATACTTTGCTAGCAGTTTTAATTTACGCTCTGGATCTTTAACCTCATCTAATCTAAGCGCATTCGCAGAGAAATCAAACATTTTAATCAAAACTACATCAGGATCTTGAATAGCTGCTCCGACATGCTCGGCATATAATTCATTTTTTCTATTTGTGAAAGCTACTTTATCTTTTGGATTTATACCTTCTGCTATAGCAATTGCATCAGTATCTTCGTTAGATAGAGCTGATACTATTCTTCGTACCCTAGTTCCGTATTTTGCTCCCACGACACTTAGTGCAATTTGAGTATCAGTTAATCCTCCCCAGTATAAACCAACTGGGGCCATTTTAACTAATTTAACAGCTTGATCCTCAACGCTATCATGCATAAGTGCTGCAACTAGTAAATCTCCGTTAGGCTTCTCCAAATGATCGGATACTCTTATAGCTACATCTAAAGGGTGACTAATGTATGGAGTTCCATCAGGACGGTCTTTTTGGTCCATATGAAGTTCCAACATCAAAGCCAACGCGCCATAAGGACCAAGCAATCTATCTTGCCGAATTAACCGACCATATGCACCTTTACGATCGCTCATAATCTCAAACTCTCTTGCCCCTCTAGTTCTTGCCCTAAATTGATCAATTTGAGATAAGGTAGGACCATACTTTACTGGATCTGCATTGAGTCTTGCGACACTATCATCTAGTGTAGTAACACCAACTTTGCCCCATGGTTTGAGTCCATCAGCAATATGTCTTCTTACATCAGCATCTGTTTTAGGTCCAGAATTTCGTCTTAATGATTCTGTCATTCGAGAATTATAGGTCGTGTATTTATACTGTCAACAATTTACGTCAGGTAATTCTTGACAAATGAAAGAATTGAGGCTATAATTGGTGTTGTAGAAATATGACAACAAACCTTTTATATTCTGTTTTTGCTCAATTTAATCTAAATGAGAAAGAGATTTCAGCGTTTTTAGAGCTGGTTAAAATAGGCCCAAGTCCTGTAAGCAGATGGGCAAGTCACGCCAAAACCAACAGAACCTCGATGTATGTGATGTTAGAAAGACTGTTAAAGACAGGGCTTGTCAGTACATTTGTTCATGGGAATGTCCAGCATGTTCAACCTATAGCAGTATCAAAAATCAGTACCTTATTTGACGGAAAACAGAGAGAAATCTACAACACAAAGTCCATCCTGAATACCCAGCTTCCTGAACTGCTTTCTCTCGAGAAAACAAACACCATTACACCAAAGGTCCAATTTTATGAGGGTGATCTCAGAGTGAAAGCAATGTACGATGAAGTGTTAAAAGAGAGATCATTTTGTGCTTTTTTTAATCCGCAGAGAGTCAAAGCAATGATGGCAAATTATTATCATAAAATTCCACTGACTATAAAAGATAATAATGGTACCGCCAGAGAATTATTAGTTCATTGCAAAGAGGCAAAAGAATACAAAAAACTTTACGAGTCTACAAGACATAAAATCGCTATTTTACCCATAGGGATTACATTTTCTTCTGATACAATTATTACTAAAGACAAAATATTCCTTGTGGGTTATGGCAAAGATGCTATTGTTGGCACAGAAATCTGGAATAAGGAACTAGCTCAGACCCAGACAACACTTTTTGAACTTTTATGGACTAAGTATTCTAAAAATTAATTAGTTCGCTGCAATACTAAAAATTATCTTTCCCTCATTTTGCTTAAAAGTAATGTGGAACTTATCAAAGAAGTCTCTTCTACCTAAAAGCGTGGGCACATTCTCTATCTGGGCCCAAGCTACTTCAGCCTGAAGCTCCGTCTTGCCAATCTTGGTCCAAATAGTGGTGTAAATTACCGGGATCCCACCACTTATGCCTCCGATTCTTCTGACTTTTTTACCTATTGAGCTCAATCCAACCAAGTGACCAATAGATAGAGGGATTAAGCTGACATCAGCACCCGAGTCAATAAAAGGATGAATTGTGGTCCACTCCCCGGACCTAGTTTTTAGATGTAAATCCACGAGTGGACGTTTCTGGCCAAATTTATCTGCTCTATACTCGAAGACAATCATTTAGAAAAGATCATAGATCAGGTCGCCTTCCCGGGGGATTTTGGCCAGGGAAATATCTGACCCAGGATATTTTTTCTTGACTCGATAATAAACTGTATCCGCCTTTCGGCCATGATCGACAATTTTGGCATCAGCAATGGCAATCCACTGTCCTTCATAGCCACTGGTATCAGCTTTGAGAAAATATTGGTAATTAGAAAGTTTTTTCTTAGTAGTCATAGCTGAATTATACCACCAAGTTGCAAGAGTGGGGGGTAAGTTTAGAGCTCTTCGAGTTTGACTTTGCCTTCGGTTGAGCGACCTTGGACATATTGGAGATATCTTTCCGTAGTCGAAACTCTTTTATGACCAGCCAATTTGGAGATCAAAACCAGAGAAGTTCCAGCGGAAAGGTGATGAGCTACCCAAGTGTGTCTTAAGTCGTTTACCTTAGCGCCTTTGATCCCAGATAATCGGAAATAACGATCAATTGCAGTACGAATGTTTCGGATGAGCAGAGCTCGGCCGGTTTTGGTAATAAATAGCGCCTTATTTGGGGATTTAGGACGAACTTCCAAGTATTTTTTTACAGCTTCCACAACAGGACGGTTGAGGGGGATTGTGCGTTCGTTAGAACCCTCTTGAGGTTTGATATAAACACTGGGAGTCTCAGAATCAAGTTCAATATCTTCTATCGTAATCCTGGCTAGTTCACCAATCCGGATACCGGTCTGGAGGAGCATTTCGATAATGGCAAAGATTCGAAGATCCCCTCGGGCGGCATCTCTTAGGGCTCGGTATTCAATCTGAGAAAGGATACGGGGTGGTTTATTTTCAAACTTAGGATGCTCTAAGTCTCCTGCCGGGTCTTCAGAGAGCATGCCGGACGTTTTAAGGAATTTAAAGAAAGTTTTGGTAGAATTTGTCTTTCGAGAGATAGATTTAGCTGTATAACTCTCTTTAGCTAGTTTATGCATAAAGCCTTGCAGATCCCCCAGAGAGACCGAAGAGACATCCTCTTTGCTCTGGGAGCTCAGGTAAGAAACAAGCTGTTCGATATCTTTGCCATAAGCTAGGACTGTTGCTCCGGCTCGAGAACGGCCCTTAAGATGTCCGATAAATTGTTGATGTGCGTCTTTTAGTGTTAACATACTTATAATTAAGTGTTGTCCTTAGATCTTGGCAAAGCCAAGAACGCAGGATAACAGGACTTTCTTGTTATCCTATAATAATAAAGGAAAAGGATATAGTTGTCAATATCTAAAATATGATACGCAAAATTGCAGCCTTAGCTTTATTCATTATTATTTTACTCCTAGCTTTTGGTCTAATTCGCCAAATAAGCACAGCTCTACAAGCCAGCAAAAGGTTAGATAGCTCTGCCGATACAGTGAATAAGCTACAGGATGAAAATCGTAAACTTAAAAAAAGACTAACCGATGTTGAACAGGACGACTATATCGAGCAGCAGGCGAGGGACAAGCTTAACTTTGCCAGACCCAATGAAACAGTAGTGATTATCCCCCAGAGTGAACTAGACAAGGTTATCAGTCTGTATAAAACAAGTGAGCCCATAGCAGTGCCCAATTGGCAGAAATGGCTGAATCTGATCTTCAAGTAAGTTGGTTGATTCAGCATCCCAAATGAGCTAGAATACGAACGCGGGGTAGAGCAGTGGTAGCTCGTGAGGCTCAAGATGGGCTCATGGTCAGGCGACTTTCCATGATATCCTGGCTCATAACGGTGGAATCCTGAGCTTGTCGAAGGATAACACCGTGGGAACTTGAAAGAGGTCCCGTAACGACTGATATATGAGGTACTGGATAATCCAGAGTTAAACTCATATTACACGCCAGGCTCTTTGTAGAAACGAAGAAGAAGGTATAGTCTAAGTACTTGGTAACAAGTAACAGCATAATCTCAAGGTCACAGGTTCGAATCCTGTCCCCGCAACCAGATAAAAACCCTCCGATCGGAGGGTTTTTAGTGCTTGATTCGATGATCGAACTATAGAATAATGGAAATTCCTCTCGATATGAAAAGAGATTTAGATAAGTACCAACAAGCCAGAGACTTAAGAATATCTGGCGATAGTATAAAAACTATTGCTAAGAAGCTACTTATTAGCTCAAGTACGGCAAGTATATGGACAAACGATATTCAGCTTACTCCAGAACAATCAGTTCACCCCTACGAAGAGATAGCTTTGGATGTTTATCCCTTGGTCCTCAATCCTCACGAAATAACTTACAACAAAAGGTCCTCGTAGTACCTCCTGCTCTCTTCGCTTGAGAAGCTCTCTCAGATAAAGTACAATCTGGAGCATCAATTTAACAGATGAAAGATTTAGACCTTAGGCAATTCCCAAGGATTGATGCTCAAAGACTAGTTCCCCAGTTTCAAGAAGATAGTCTTTGGTATAAGAGAGGTCCGGTTGCAGAAACGATATATGAACTAATGCCAGATTCGCTGCATCAAGGTCAAAGAGACCTTATTTGGCCTAATGGTACCAGAACGAGAGCTTTAAAGCCGCAGTACACAGGGCTACATTCAGGGAATTACGACTTAAGTTGTCGAAGTTATGGAGTCGCCTTAGTGGGAAGTTTTGGAGAAATACACCCGACAGACAAAGCTCTGGCTACAGCCAGAATCGCTATTGCAGAATACAGCCCGCAGCAGATTATTGGTCACAGAGAGGTAGTTCAAACAGCGTGTCCAGGAGATGCTTACTACGGTCCTTCTGGTTGGGGTAAGAAGCTGTCTGTGCTATCCTAGGTTCAATGTGGTTTGTTTATATTCTCCTTTGCCAAGACTCAAGCTTGTATACCGGAGTAGCGAGAGACCCCGAGAAGAGATTCTTGCTTCACCAATCTGGTATAGGAGCCAAATATACCCGTTCTCATAAACCCCTCAGGATTATTTATCAGGAGCAAGTCGCTAGTTACTCCAAAGCGCTCAAAAGAGAAAGAGAAATTAAAAATTGGAGCAGGGAAGATAAGATCCAGAATTTAAGTCTTATAGTTAAACTCTAAGTTTAGAAGTGCTATAGTAAATGAGATGGTTGCCGAAGTTGTCGCTGATCGTGACGCCCAGCCTTTTACTGGACCTAGATTAATAGAGTTACAGACGGACTCTCTCCCAATTCCTTGTCCCAAACCCGGATTTTTCTCACTAGCTGTTGTACGTAGACATCTTAGAAGTATTCCAAATTTAGAAGTGCAAGGGAGCATTACCAGAAGAGCAGCTACTCATGCTCTCCAAAAAGGTTGGAGACCTGGCCGCTATCCCTATGCTGATAAAGAAACGCCTCTAGACAGAGGAGACGTCCAAGCTATGGTTTGCAACCCTGACTGGGCGGCCAACTTTTATAGAGGCGATCTTGAGACCACAGATGTTGCTCACCGCCAGTGGCTGGAAGAGATGTCTGTAAATGGAGACTATCCTGGAATATCTACTAAGCTCGATTGGGATATGAGTCCAGATGGACGGGGAACTATTGTAGAATACTCCTTGGCCTTTCTCGCCGCCGCGATCTCTCTCAACAGATAACTCATTTTTTGGGTTTATGATTACTTATAATATATAATACTCTAATGTCGGCAAACGAAATGACCAAACCTAAACCTCCTAATGAAAAAACCCCAGGAACTCTTGGTTCTACAGTTCCAGAGTCAGATATCGCTCAGAGATTTAAGTTTGTTGTAGAAACTGGCCTTAAGATCTTTGGCGGTTCTGCTCTTACAGACTCAAGTCAACCAATTGCCCAAACGGACTTAGATCTGATTCCACTTTTTTTCAGAAGAGAACAAGGAGTAGCGCCAACTCGTCCCGATGCTCCCTGGAGACTATCTGCGCTGACAAACACCGACCCTCGATTTAACGGACCTCGACCTGACGGAAAACCATGGCGACCCGTCGACGGATCGTATTTCGGAAATTGGGAAGCACCGGCCGGTCCATTAGAGCATATAATTCTCGCTCAAAAAGCTGGTGAATTTTTTACCAATCAAATCAAGCAGCACCTAAGGCCTGACTTGGCAGATAGCGAAGCTCAGGAAATGAGATCTCTTTCTGCGAAGCATGCAGCAGCAGCCGCGGGATTACACGATGCAGGGAGAACCATAACTCATGCTTTCTGGTCAACTGATATGATCGGGGGAGCAGCACTAAACGAAATAGGAATTAGAGAGGATCTAAGAAGGGTTATGCCTAGAGAAGAAGTAATGCAGACTCCGTTGGATCAAAGCATGGATGAAGTCATTGAAAATATAGGTCCCGAAGCCGTTATTGTCCGCCTTGCCGATGAGTTCGGTAAACGACAGCCTGGAACAAGCCATACTTATTTAGTTTCTGGGTATGAGGAGTGGGTGACAAGTGGCGGTGCCGATAAATGGGCAGAGACATATACCTCCAGACCCGGTACAGGCTTGAAGTATGAAACCAAGTTTAGGGAAAATGTCCAACTGCATAAAGATAATGTTGGTCGATACTTTGCAGCTTTAGATAAATGGATCCAAAATCGAACGACCCTGAATTTAGGCGAATTGACTACCATGTTTCGGGAACATATTGACCAAACCAGCCCATTACCTCCTCTCCCTGTAAAAAAGTAGAGATCTGCTTTGTAAACAATCTCCCTATCTGTTAGAATTGTGCCTACGGCAGGTTTACCTTGCCGAAACATCAGCGAAGGCACCGCATCAAACGCGGTAGACAAGTTTGACTTGGCAGGGGAGCTCGGTTGGTTCGTAGCAACGCACTCATAACGCGTCGGTCATGGGTTCGAATCCCATCTCTGCCACTTTTTTGAATTTAAAAATCCCTCTTGCATTTCAGATAGAGGATTTGTTATTCTCCTAATTATGTCTTCTTCGAGTGAATTAACATGCAAGAGAATAACTAATAGGGTTGCCGGGTTGAGTGTCCACTTTATGCGTTCTCCAGAAGCTGGATTCCGCACTGTAGAAGTTTCTGATGACAAGTCTTCGGGGTGGCTGGTCGCTCCAAATGGGGCTGTGCTTTCCTGGGCTAGCGAGTCTGATGGTAGAAGATATTTTCATAGGCCAACAGGAGAAAGTAGAAATTTAAGACCAAATGAATTACGAGCACTAGATCGATTTGTGGCAATTGCTTATGAAAAATGTAAAGGTGATAGATTGACCCAAGAGGACAGAAGTGATGGTAGATACTCTTCCTACTCCCCTCGCTGGCGTTAAGTGTTAGAATGAGTAGATGATTCTTTACGAATACGAAGGCAAAGAAATTCTGCAAAAAGCTGGTATAGCTATCCCCAATGGTCAAACCCTACATTCCTTAGAAGATAGAGTAAATTTTCCTTTTCCTTTAATCATCAAAGCCCAGGTCTTATCTGGTAAACGGGCAGATAATGGGGGGATTATCAAAGTCTCTTCGGAGATGGAACTAGTCGAAAACCTCGAGGAGCTGTTTGGCAAGATCGTCAATAAAGAGACTGTTGAAAAAGTTCTGGTAGAGGAAGTAGTCGAGATCGAGCAGGAATACTATTTATCTCTCTCTTATGATACCGATACTCGGGGATCTATCCTCAGTTTCTCCCAAAGTGGAGGAACAGGGATCGAAGAGCGGGGAGTGAGAATATTTCCGATCGATCCATTAAATATACCATCAAGTTTAGAACTAGTAGAGGGGGATATACCTAAAGATTTGCTCACTAAAATTACTCAGGTGTTTTTTGACTCCGACGCCCTGCTTTTAGAGATAAATCCACTGGTAAAAGTGGCCAGCGACAAGAGTCAAGAGTCAAGGGGGAGAAAATGGGTCGCTCTGGATGCCAAAATTAAACTAGACGATTACGCCAAGGCTCGTCATGAAGACTGGAACTTCCCACCCAGGGGGGTACCGGGGTATTCACCAACTGCCAACGAAATGGCTGCCAAAAGAATTGATGAAGAAGACTATCGGGGAACAGCCGGCTCTGCCTATTTTGATCTACCCGGAGACATCGCCATCTTGTCATCTGGCGGGGGAGTTTCTTTGACCGCTCTGGATGCTTTAATCAAAGCCGGAGGAAAACCGGCTAACTTTACCGAATACTCTGGTAATCCGCCCAAAGAAAAAGTCGCTAAACTGACTAAAGTAGTCTTAAACAAGCCAAATATCCATGGTTTATGGGTGATCGGCACAGTAGTCGCTAATTTTACAGATATTTTTGAAACTTTATCTGGTTTAATGGATGGCCTTAGACAGGCACAAACTGAGCTAGGCACCAAATTTGACTTTCCGATCGTCATTCGCCGGGGTGGCCCTAGGGTTGATGAAGCTTATACCATGTTAAAGGAAGTGAAAGATTTCGATCTAACTCTTTTGGGACCAGAGACCTCAGTCTCTCAAGCCGCCGAGATCATGGCTCAAAAGGCTAAGGAGTATGAACAAAAACATGGCTAAAAGATTACTAGATAAAGGAGCTCGGTTTATTGGACAGGGGATTACAGGATTTGAAGGATCGAGGTCTCTACCCAAAATGTTGGAATTTGGGACCCAAATTGTGGCTGGAGTCACCCCGGGTAAAGGTGGACAGGTCCTAGAAGGAGTGCCTATTTTTAATACTGTCAAAGAAGCACTAGCCCAAGTTGGCCAGGTTGACGGCTCGATTCAGTTTGCCCCACCCCTCCGAGTCCTCGGTGCAGTCCAAGAGGCCCTGGAGGCAGGTATCAAGTGGATCCTGACCGGCGCAGAAAAGGTTCCCACCAAAGACGAAGCGATCATCAATAGCTTGGTGAAACAACACGAGGCTGTCTTGATCGGACCGAATACTGCCGGGATGATCAATGTGGCTAAAGAGCTAAAGCTAGGGTTTTTGGCTGTAGCCGACACTAATAAAGCCTTTACTGAGGGCGAGATCGCTGTCTTATCTAAATCTGGCTCGATGACCGCGGAAACCTCGCTGCATCTCAAAAATAACGGCCTGGGTGTCTCTTGGGCAGTCTGTGTAGGAGGAGATATTATCCCCGGCACTACTTTTGGAGACCTTTTACTAGAATTAGAAGCGGACCCTCAAACCAAAGCCTCGGTAATCTTTGGAGAATTAGGCGGCACCTACGAAGAACAGGTTGCAGAGCTAGTAAAGAGTGGTAAAATCAGCAAACCAGTGGTAGCCTTTATTGCTGGCGACTTTACGCTCCAACTGCCGAAACAGGTGCAATTTGGACACGCAGGAGCTATTATCGAAGGAGAGCGGGGTAAGCCTGACCATAAAAGACAGGTCTTAAGAGATGCGGGAGTCAAAGTGGCTGAGAATTTTGATGATATAGCAGATTTAGTCGCTCAAGCGATTAAATAGGTATGGGTAATGAGTCGTGAGTTATGGGTAAGATAGTTTTTTGTAACTTTACTCATAACTCAGAACTCATAACTAACAACTAACTATGGCTAAAACCATCCATCACAGCGAAGACAACACTAAATCTTTCTTTGGAAAGGAAGATCACCTCGAAGTTGCGCAAGCGCGAAGCTTTAGTGACATGATCTTTGAGCTTTTGTCCGAGCAGAAGCCTACTCCAGAGCAGTCCAAGCTCTTTGAACTGATTTTAAATCTCTCCATCGATCATGGTCCGGACACTCCTTCGGCTGTAGCCACGATCGCTGCTACCAAAGAAGGCAAAACCATCTCCCAATCGGTGGCTGCTGGCTTAGAACAGATTACTGATCGTCACGGCGGAGCAGTCGAGCCCTGTATGAGATTCTTGTATGAAGTGAAGAGTGCAGAGGGAAGAGTGCAGAGTTTAATCAAAGAATACTTAGCACAAGGTAAATTGATTAGTGGGTTTGGGCATAGGATCTATACTGTCGATCCGCGGGCCCAGTTAATCTTAGCGAGCGTAGAGAAGCAATCTCCCTCAAGTTTTGGAGAACTTGCCCAAGAAATAGAAAAAGAATTAAAAGAACAAAAAGGTAAAGCCTTACCCTTAAATATAGATGGAGCAATTGCCGTGGTGTTGTGCACTTGGGGTTGGGAACCAAGACTGGCCAACGCTGTTTTTATCATTGCCCGCGTCCCAGGACTCTGTGGGCAGTATCTCAATACAGCCACTAGTTCCTAGACTCGAGAGACTAGGAACTTACTTGACTTAAGGCTAAGATACTTGTTAAAATGAATAGTCGTATGAATTATCAGTGCATTTTTATTGCTGTCAAACATCGCAGTGCCTCTCAACAAAAGGAGGTGCGGCTTTGAGGTTCTAAGGCAAAAAAGCCTTTTGAACTGCGAAGCCCCGCCTAAGCGGGGTTTTTTATTGGAAAAAATATGAAAAGACCATCTGTAGAAGAAAGAAACATCTTTGATTTTCGCTTAGGTTTAACCACTCCGCAAAAAGCTACCCATCTTGCTAGACTAAGAGATAGAATCGGAACTCCTCGAGCAGGACAAACCATAATCTTAGAAGGAGTCTCTCAGACAAACAATGGAGAGCGTATAGCGTATGCATACGAAGCCTTAATCCGTCGGGTTTACGAAGGTAAAGTAGAGGTTAAAATATGGGGAAGTAAACAATTCATGCAGGGTTCTTTATCAGAAATTATGGAGGGGCGACTAGGAGCCTTACGGGTAAGAATGGCCGGTCGATTCATGGATAAAATAAAGTAATTTTGATTATTAACCCAAGTGTGTTATAATCCACCTACAACTTAATAACCAAATGCGTTGAAGAGATTGATTGGGATCTCGGAGCAGATTAGGCTAGAAGTAATTCATGTCTAATACAGAGGCGAAACTGTAAAAGTCCAGCAACATGTGTCGGTAACGGAGCATGTCAGGAATAAGGTTAGCCTTTTTTCTTTTGACTGATCCCCGATAGGGGATTTTTTAATGGAAAATAGGTTGACAGCACAAGGTGGCACCGCCTTTGAAGGCCCTTGTTAGATCACAATTTTTTGTGGTTTAGCAAGGGTTTTTTAATGCACTTTTTAAGAAAGGAGGAAGATGGTTAACGAAAATTTAAGACCAGTAACTAGAGAGCTACGGATTGGGTTAGATGGAGCTGCTGGAACAGAGGACTTTCCGGTAGTTGATGCTGCGTATTTGCGGGGTCTGCTCATGAATCAACCGCTAGAGAGAGCAAGCTTTGTTGCCCGAGCTCCAGTGGAGCAACGGTTTAGGTATATGCTAAGATCTAGTGGTTTGGAAGGTCAAAAATGAAAAACAAGGGACATTTTGGGGAGTTCGGCGGAAGTTATGTTCCAGAGATGTTAATTCCAGCTTTAGAAGAGCTGGAACGCTCTTATGCCAAAGCTAAAAAAGATCCTAAATTCAAAAAAGAGTTTGAGCAGCTTCTAGTAAGCTTTGCCGGCAGGCCAACTCCTT
This sequence comes from Candidatus Daviesbacteria bacterium RIFCSPHIGHO2_02_FULL_43_12, assembly GCA_001776775.1. Lineage (GTDB taxonomy): Bacteria > Patescibacteriota > Microgenomatia > Daviesbacterales > UBA10151 > HO2-FULL-47-45. The sequence goes on along the minus strand of MFDD01000008.1, from coordinate 39,303 downwards.
TAACTTTTGCTAGTAATTTAACTAAAAAGCTAGGTGGAGCGAAGATCTACTTTAAAAACGAAGGGCTTAATCTAACCGGTGCACATAAGATCACTCATTGTATCGGCCAAGCTCTGCTTGCCAAAAGAATGGGTAAGACTCGACTAATCGCCGAAACTGGAGCAGGCCAGCATGGAGTAGCCACAGCCACAGTGGCAGCCAAGCTGGGCTTTGAGTGCGTGGTGTATATGGGTTCTGTGGATATGGCTCGTCAGCGTCCAAATGTATTTTTAATGGAACAGCTCGGAGCTAAGGTCATCCCCGTAGATTTTGGACAAAAAACTCTTAAAGACGCAGTGAATGCCGCCATTAAAGATTGGATCGAAAACGTTGACTCAACCTATTATCTACTTGGATCAGCGTTAGGACCACATCCATATCCAACCATGGTCCACGATTTTCAATCTATCGTCTCCAAAGAGATACGTCAACAGATTGTCAAAGCTGAAGCCAAACTCCCAGATTATGTGATCGCCTGTGTGGGAGGGGGGAGTAACGCCATTGGCGCTTTTGCAGACTTTATTAAAGAGCCAAAGGTAAAGCTCATTGGAGTAGAGGCTGGGGGTAGAGGTAAGGGAGTTGGAGAAAACGCTAGCCGCTTTCCGGGAGGATCAGTCGGGATTGTTGAAGGGTATAAGTCGATCTTTCTACAAGATGCAGATGGTCAGCTCCAAAAAACTCATAGCATCTCCGCTGGCTTAGATTACCCAGGAGTCGGACCAGAGCTGGCATATCTTCAGCAACAAGGCCGGTTGCAGTTTGTCTCTGCCACCGACAAAGAAGTTCTGGTCGCTTTTCAGACAGTCGCTAAACTGGAGGGGATTATGCCAGCCTTAGAGTCATCTCATGCGTTAGTTGAAGCGATAAAGCTCGCCCGGAAACTTCCCAAAAGCAAAGTAATTGTGGTTAATCTATCTGGAAGAGGGGATAAGGATCTGTTTATCTTAGCCGAGGCTTTTAAAGATCAAAATTTCTATAAGTTCCTCAGGGAGTTTTCTCAAAATGAATAAAATTGATCAAAAATTAGCTCAACTCGCCAAAGAGAAACGCTTAGGGTTAATGACTCATGTGATCGTCGGTTACCCATCAATCCCTCAAACTCTAGAGATAGTCCAAGAGATGGAGAGAGCAGGGGTAGATTTTGTCGAACTACAGATCCCTTTTTCTGATCCTTTAGCGGATGGACCGACGATTATGAAAGCCTGTGAAGTGGCTTTAGAAAACGGCACCAAGGTTAAAGACGCTTTTTTGGTAGCTAAAAAGCTTAGTCAGCAGGTGAGTATCCCACTTCTTTTTATGGGGTATTTTAATACCGTCTTTAAATATGGTTTAAAAAAGTTCTGTGCTGATGCCAAAGCCTCGGGAGTTTCCGGACTAATTATTCCCGACGCGCCGCTTGAAGAAGCTGATGGTCAAGACCTAGAGAGGCAGTGCCTCCGAAACGATCTCTGCCTAATTAGACTTCTCGCTCCCAGTTCAACCAAAGAAAGGATGCAGCTAAATGCTAAAAAAGCTAAAGGATTTCTCTACTGCACAGCCAGACAGGGGATCACTGGAGCGATGAATAAGCTAGATCCCCAAGTCGCAGACTACCTTAAAACCGTCAAAAAAAATGTTAAAGTGCCTTTAGCTGTTGGATTTGGGATCTCCTCCAAAGAGAGGGTTGAGATGATCAGGCCTTACTGTCAGATAGCAGTAGTTGGTTCGGCGATCGTAGATCTAATTACCAGCTCCCCAAAAGATGAGGTCTTAGCAAATATCCATCAATTTATCCAAGGATTGGAGGTATAATAAAAATATGAAGAGAATTTTGACAGGAGATAGACCAACAGGCAAGATGCACTTGGGTCACTTTGTGGGCTCACTTAAAAATAGAGTGTCTCTTCAAGACGAATACGAAACCTTTATTATGGTGGCCGATGTCCAGGCTCTGACTGATAACTACAATAACCCAGAAAAGGTCAGAGATAATGTCCTAGAAGTAACCATGGATAACTTAGCTGTTGGGCTAGATCCCAAAAAAGTGACCTTTTTTATCCAGTCCCAGATCGCCGAGATCGCTGAACTGACTGTGCTGTTTATGAACCTGGTCACTATGGAAAAGGTAATGCGTAACCCAACAGTCAAAACTGAGATCGCTCAAAAGTTTAAAGACGGCTCAGTGCCTTTTGGTTTTATTAACTACCCAGTCTCACAATCTGCAGACATCCTCTTTTTACGCACCCACCTAGTCCCAGCTGGTGAAGACCAGAGGCCGATGGTTGAGCTCTCGCGAGATATCGCCGAGAAATTTAATGCTACATATAAAACCGATGTTTTTCCTCTGCCAGATCTTAAAGTAGGGGAATTTGGTCGACTTGTCGGCACCGATGGCAATGCCAAGATGAGTAAATCCCTCGGAAACACCATCTATTTATCAGATACCCCAGAAGAAGTAGAGAAAAAGGTGATGAGTATGTATACCGATCCCGCCAGAATCAAAGCCACCGACCCGGGACATGTCGAAGGCAACCCGGTCTTTATCTATCTCGATGCCTTTGCCCCAAACGATCAACGATCAACGATCAACGATCTACAGACTCGCTATAGAGGAGGCCAAGTTGGTGATATTGAGGTTAAAAAATACCTGGCCAAAATCCTCAATGCTTTTCTTGCTCCAATCCGCGCTAGACGGGCTGAATACGAGCAAAATCCAGATCTAGTTAGAGAGATCCTCCGTCAGGGCACCGAGAAAACTCGCCGTGAAGCAGTAGAGACCATGAAACTTGTCAGAAAAGCAATGAAAATCGACTATTTTGCGTAGATGTCTGATTCACAGTCACCAGCTGAAAAAGCTCTTAACTTTATCTCTCGAAAAAGCGAAGATGCCAAATGGCAAATAGCCGCTGAGAATGTCTTTGGACGACAGGTCAGGAACTATATAGGGTTGACAGAAGGAGAAAAAAGAGAACAATGGCTTAAAGATGGAGGTAATGATTTTTCTGGAGAAGTAGGAGACGTTAGGATGTATGCGGTGGGTATACCAGCTGTTGCAAAGGAGGAGATACTACAAAAAGGACTAGACCCATCTAAGCGTACAGAGAAAGGGGGTCGTCTTTTTGGAGGGCTAGTAAAAGGTGCCAAGGGAGAAGGTAGCGGCATTTACGGGACTACCAATCCTTATTTAGCTTCTCGAGAATACGGTCGAAGCATTGCAATTATTCAAGTCGCCACTGGCAAAGAAGCTCACATAGATGCTGATGTTTTATCAAGGCTTTTGTATCGTTTAAGAGCTCCCGTTGAATGGTCAGTTCTTGCAACTGCAGCTGTTATAGCAACTAGTTCGATCCAAGGTTTGTTTGTTGGGGCTAAACAAGATAGCTCCCTTGATCTCTTGGCAGCAAGTTCCTTGTTTAGTCTGGAGGCGTTTGAGGTATTACAGGAAAAACTATTCAATCAGCTCTACAAAAGAACAAATCCCGATACTGTTCGTTTAGATCAAAATGTCCTGCGCACCATCTGGCAGACTTTAAACAATGAGAAGGATCGTAAAAACCCAATGATGGTTGCAAATTCTTTCCATAGACACGAACACTGGCTGTTAATTAGAAACAAAAACCGAGCTAAGGTTTTAGGCATAGTAGATGAGCCATCTGAGGCAGTTAAGCTCTTTAGTTCTAGGCAAAGCTTTGCTCCTTCTGCTCAGAGTCATTTGTTCAAATGATCAAGTTTACTAAGCATGCTCGGGAGATGTTAGCTCAGCGTCACATAGCTGAAAAGAAAGTAGTCGACTGTATTAATTCTCCAGATCTCACCAAGCCGGGTAATCAAAGCGAACAGGTTTTTTATAAGGATTTTGGAGGAAATATGCTTAAGGTAGTCGTAGCTATCGAAGATAAAACTTACCATGTTATTATTCTGCATTGGGTTGCGAAGAAGGAAGAAGAGAGTAAAGAAGTAAAATTAGTCTATGAAAATAACTTACGATAAATCTGCTGACGCAATGTATATTTACTTAGCCGATGGCAAAAAGAGCACTCATACCGAAGAAGTTCGGGAGGATCTTTTGGTAGATTACGCCGGAAAAGAGATGATAGGGATAGAGATTTTAGATGCCTCCAACAAGCTTTCTAAAAAGAGTCTTTCTAATGCGGGCGATAATGCAGTTTATTTGCATAAAATTTCCAAAAAAATATGAAACCCTTAGCCGTAGATTTTGTCTGTTATGCAGTTAAAGATGTCAAAGAAGCTCTCAAATTCTACCGTGACACCCTAGGTTTGACAGTTAGTGAAGAATTTGGAGAAGATTTTGTTGAATTTGATCTGGGAAATGTGACCTTGGCTATTGGCAGCGCTGCAGCAATCGGTGAGAAGATCAGCGTCCTCAAGGAAACGCCACAGTCGGTATTGCTGTGGAGGATGTGGCAGCGGCTATTAAGGAGCTCCGAGAAAAAGGAGTAGAGGTTAACGAAGACGTTCAAGACTATCCCGGCTGTCATATGGTCGGAATCAAAGACCCATCAGGAAACACGATTATGCTTCATCACCGTAAAGACGGTACCTTCGGCTAATCTCTATACTTAACTTAAAGTAGCGTTTATTTCTCAATTTTGATATAATTATAGGTCTATGCAGATCTATGAGGCCCTTGCTAACGCTCCACTTAGAGTATTCAATCTTGATCCAGAAATTGAACAACTCCGCACTTCTCAGCCAGGCCAAACACATTTAGCTCCTCAGGCAGCAGAATTTGCCCGGCAAATAGTTGATGAAGCGGAGCAACGAGGTGAGGACTGGCAAAAATATGAAGTGGGAGTAGCTTTACAAAGAATCGACTCTATAATGAGATTAGTGGATTTTAAAGTAGGGAACTATCAGTCGGTAGGGTTAGCTATGTCAGGCCCCGACTATCCCATTGATGGCCATACCCATCCGCTCCCTTTGCCGCCATCAGCATCTGACTTGGCAATTTTTCGCAAAGATAGCCATAGGCTGGTAAGTGTTGTTGTAGACCGAGCTTTTCATACCTATTTTTTAGTAAAACCCCTACAATATGGAGACAACGATGACCACACTCTATCCTCAGGAAGAAGAGATATAAAGGCTGCTGTCAGAGATTTACCCTGGTATATGGGAGATTGGATTAAAAGTGCAATCTGGAATATCTATCCCTTCGCGGGAATTAGATTTGATCGTGATCGTAGTCTGGATCATTTAGTTCGAGTAGCCGAGCGAGCAGGAACGTATCTCTTTACAGGTCATTATTCGTTAGATACACTAACTCATTATGTCCCAAGACGAAAATAACTTTATTAACATCACTGATTTTGTCAAAGTCCAGCTACGAGTGGGAACTGTGTTGGACGCCACGGGAGTAGAGGGAAGTGAGAAGTTAATTAAGCTAACCATTGATCTAGGAGAGGAAAAAACGAGGACGGTCCTGACAGGGATGCGCAAATGGTATGAACCAGACTTTTTTGTCGGCAAGCAGGTGATAATTGTCGCTAATCTGGAGCCTCGGCCGATGATGGGTTTGGTTTCCGAAGGGATGATAGTCGCTTGCGACTCCCTTGACCCAACTGATCCGGCCAACAAACCCACCCTGCTTCAGCCTGCAACAAAGGTGCCTAACGGCTCTAAAATACGCTAAACTCACTGCGCTGTAATAATTCGGTAAGCGGGTAGAATTCTCAGATTGTTTATGCTATAGTGGGCTCCATGCCGAATGGTAAGAAACGCTCCAGCAAAGATCTAAACAACCCCCTGGTCTCTTTTTTGAAAGGTGCAGCAGTCTATGTGCTGATTGGTTTAGCTGCCTTAATCTTTTTTGCCAATTTATCTGGCAGCGTGGAACAGAGCAAAGAAGTGCCTATCTCCAAAATCATTGCCGATATCAAAGAAGGTAAGGTCGACAAACTCCATGTTGAGGGAGAAAAGGTTATTGCTGATTACAAAGATGCCAGCTCTAATGCCACCTCCCGTAAAGAGCCGGGAGACTCTATCTACCAGATCCTCAAAAATGCTGATGTTGATTCTCAATCTGTCCAGATTGAAGTCAAGGACCTTTCCTGGCAGCAAAGTTGGATCTCTATTCTCTCTGGAGTATTGCCGATTGCACTGATGGTGGTATTTTTCTTCATGATTTTTCGCCAAGCTAAAGACGGAGCCAATGGCATTTTTTCTTTTGGTCAGTCCAGGGCCCGGGTTTTTAGCAAAGATTCCCCACAAGTTAAATTTTCCGATGTCGCCGGAGTAGATGAAGCCAAGAGAGAGCTTCAAGAGGTGGTGGAGTTTTTAAAGACTCCGGAAAAATTCAAAGCCCTGGGTGCCCGGATCCCGAAGGGTGTTTTAATGGTTGGTCCAAGTGGCGTAGGCAAAACTCTACTCGCCAGGGCAGTCGCTGGTGAAGCAGGAGTGCCTTTTTTCTCTATTGCCGGTTCGGAATTTATGGAGATGTTGGTCGGGGTAGGCGCAGCCCGGGTCCGGGATATGTTTGCTCAAGCCAAAAAGGGCGCTCCGGCGATTATCTTTATTGACGAAATAGAATCGATTGGCCGGGCCAGGGGGATGGGGATGGGAGGCGGACATGACGAGAGAGAGCAAACCTTAAATCAGATTCTGGTGGAGATGGATGGATTTAGTCAAAATGACCTGGTGATTGTGATTGGAGCGACTAACCGTCCCGACCTATTGGATCCGGCCTTAGTCCGCCCGGGGCGCTTCGACCGAAGGGTAACCTTGAATCTGCCGGATCTGGAAGAGCGCAAACGTATCATCGGGCTACATATGCAAGGCAAGCCTTTCACCAAAGAAGTGAGCATCGAAAAGTTAGCCCGGCGGACTTCTGGATTTTCCGGAGCTGATCTGGCTAATATGCTTAATGAAGCAGCTATTCTGGCCGCCCGCGAAAATAAGACTGCCATCGACCAGATTGACCTGGAAGAGGCCGCCACCAAAGAAAAACTGGGACCGGAGAGACGTCATCTGGTATCCGAAGCTGATCGCAAACTGTCTGCTTATCATGAGGCCGGACACGCAGTAGTTGGACACTTTTTACCGCATATTGATCCGGTTCACCGCATCTCTATTGTCTCCCGAGGGATGTCCGGGGGGCATACCATGTTTCCTCCTACCGAAGATCGATCTAACGAAACCCGCTCTCGTTTGATAGAGCAAATCGCGGCTGCCTTGGGTGGTCAGGCTGCCGAAAAACTGATCTTTGACGATATCTCCACTGGTGCTTCCTCGGACATCAAGGTAGCCACCGAAGTGGCAAGAGCGATGGTCACCGAGTATGGCATGTCACCAATTGGACCGATTAACCTGGCACCAACAATGGTTTTTGGAGCCTGGAGAGGGTCAGATAACGGGGGAGAGATGAGTCCAGAGCTACATGCCGTAGTCGATAAAGAGGTGCGCAAGCTGCTTGATCAGGGTTTCTCGACTGCTTTAAATGTAGTAAAAAAGCACAAAGCCAAATTAGATAAAGTTGCCAAAAAGCTGCTGGAGGTGGAAACATTAGACGGCGATCAGTTTGCCAAAATCGTGGGTAAAAAAGTGGTAGCTTAATCCTCCTTACCTATTATTGATCCTCCTTGCATATGCTATAATGTCCTTGCATGAGTCAATTAGCGACTATTACCAGCAAAAAGCAGCTTACTTTACCAGCAGAACTTTTCAGAAAAGTTGGTTTTAAAGTGGGACAAAAAGTAGTTGTGATGGAAGAAAATGGTTCTCTCAAAATCTCTTCCTCAGAAAGGTTGGTCGAAGAGCTGGCTGGATCTGTACCAATGCCCAAAGAATGGGAAGGAAGAGATCTCGATCAAGTAATTGACCAATCGGTCGCAGTTTATATCCAAGAAAAATATCAAGTGAAATGATATTCATTGACACGAATTACTTCCTTAGATTTATTCTGAAAGATAACCAGCAGCACTCTGTACAAGCAGCGAATACTTTTAGACAGGCAGCTTTGGGAGAGCTATCCTTAGTTACCTCCACAGTAGTATTTTTCGAGATTGCCTGGACCCTAAGACACATTTATAAAAATGACCACCTTGCTTTAGGGGAGATCCTATTTAAACTTCTTCAACTTAATTTTGAGATTAATGATCGAGGTATCCTCATCAAGGCAGTCATCAGATTTAAAGATAGCGACTTAGAGTTGATCGATTGCTATAATCTTGAGCTGGCTAAAGATCTAAAGGTCAAAGAGTTCAAAACCTTTGATCAGAAGCTCGCCCGAGCATTTGATAAACTTGCGTAGTCGATCTTATCTGATATAATCCCTTGTATGGTAGTAGAAACAGCTGGCATTCATCTCACTTCCAAAGAACAATCTCCTTCGATTTCTTCTCGACTTTTCAGCTACGCTCGTGCTTTGCGTGAGCCGGCAACAACTTTCCTAAGGGCTGCGGGACTGGCTTTAGGATTAGGAATTTTCACTATGGCATTCGCTTCAGATTACAGACTAGCTATGGCTGCAGTAGCTACTGTCGGTATTGGAATAGCAGTGCTTAATAGAGATATTGAAAAGGGTCTAGGTATTAATACATCCCCGAAGATTCAGGATCATTCAGGAAGATAAGGAGATTATAATCACAACATAACCTTATCTGCAAGCCCATAGTTGACACAAAGCTTACTTCGGATTACACTTATTCTTGGCCAGTCCCTAGAACACCAAAACTAGGTGAGTAACCTGTTATGGCACAACACGTCCCCAGCTTAAATAATCAGTCTAAACTCTTGAAAGAGGGGCTGTTTTTATAAAGATAAAATTCTTAAATTAAATTCTTCCAAAAACCAGCCTCAGGGCTGGTTTTTAAATGCGGAAAAGTGTCAGAAGAAAATATATGAGACAATCAAAAAAGGTGAAGTCCTTTAATTTAGTCCAAAAAATCTGGTTTATACTTCGTCCCTTTCATCGGGCTTTTTTAGGGATCTTTATTATCACGGCCTTTTTTGAAACGATCCGTTTAGGCGGACCGTACTTATTTGGGCGGATTTTGGATCTGTTGATCACTTCAAAAGGACAGCTAAGTTTGCAAGTTGCAGCAGCGGTGATTGCTGGCTTGGCAGGCATCCGAGTGATTTCTCTAATTATCGATTATCTGACCGACATCTCTATCTTTAGGCTCCTTTACCAAGCCGAACACTTTGTCAGTAAAGCGAGCTTTTCTAAGCTGTTAGAGCTATCGATGGATTATCACGAAAAAGAGAATACAGGCACCAAGATCAATATTGTCAATAAAGGCACCGACAAGATTATTGAGCTGGTTGGTGCCTTTACCTGGGAGCTACAGCCGATTGTCTTACAGCTTGTAGTCACGATTGTGCTGATTCTGCTCACCAGTTGGCCCATTGGAATAGTTTTCTCGCTATCGCTGATTCCCTTTATGCTTATTACTCATTTAATGTTTCGGATGACTCGCCCTTTGCGGGAGAAACGCTATGACGCCTATGAGCTGTCTTCCGGGGAGATTGGGGATACGGTCACGAATATTACTGTGGTCAAGGCTTTTGCCCAAGAAAGACGGGAAGAAGAATCTTTTTCCGGTATTTGGGATGTAATCCGGGGCTTGTCTAAAAGAGAGTTTACTACCCATACCATGGTTGGCTATACCCGGGGGATGCTGGTTGAGACGTTCTATATCATCCTGCTTTGTATGGGGATTTGGCAGATTAAATCGGGTTTACTAACTGTGGGAAGTTTGGTTTTTCTAATCTCTCTGGTGGAAAGGGCATATTCCAATGTTTACCGCTTAGGGCGGATCTATAACCGGGCGATGGACGCCTCCGAACCAGCCGATCGGGTGTCCAACTTACTGGCTCAAACTCCCAGCATTAAAAACCATGCTCAGGCAGTGACGCCGGCCCATATTGAGGGTCAAGTCAGCTTTAAACATGTCAGCTTTGCCTACAAGAGGCGAAGGGTTTTGCGCAATATCAGCTTTACCATCCCCAAGGGTTCCTTTACCGCTTTGGTAGGCAAGAGCGGTTCGGGCAAGTCAACCATCGCCAAACTTATTAGCCGCTACTATGATCCAACTTCCGGCTCGATCGTCATTGACGGCAAGTTAGATTTAAAAACCATCGACCTGGACACCTTTAGACGCTCCACCGCGGTGGTATTTCAGGATTCGCCGGTACCGAATCGACAGATTTGGGAGGTCATCTCTTATGCCGCCGGCAAGGTGACCTTTGATCGGGTCAAAGATCAGGTAGTGCGGGCCGCGCAACTGGCACATGCCCATGAATTTATCATGGAGTTTGATGAGGGATATCATACTCCAGTCGGAGAAAGAGGGGTTAAGCTATCGGGTGGCCAGAAACAGCGTCTGGCGATCGCCAGGGCCCTATTTGCTGAACCGAGCATCCTGATTATGGATGAACCCACTAGCCACCTGGATGCACTTTCCGAGAATCAGATTCAAAAGGCTCTGGAAGGGTTATCTAAAGAGCGGTCATTTACTAAGATTGTAATCGCGCATCGTCTGTCGACTGTCCAGCACGCTGATCAGATTCTAGTCATGGATCGGGGCAGACTAATTGAACGGGGTAATCATCGTCAGCTACTGGCGAAAGGTGGTATTTATGCGGATATCGTCAAACAGAGTGAAGTAATTAAGAGTTAGCCAATAGCTCAGCGCAAATAGTTTCTCAGCGATTTGCCATAAGCCATTTGCAATATGCTAACAACCATATGGAAGTCTATCTAATTACAGGTAATAAAAATAAAGTAGCGGAGTTTGAACGGGTTTTAGGTGGAAAAGTTAACCATGTCGCCTTAGATTTAGACGAGCTCCAAGGTATGGATGGAGATGTCATCTCCGAGCATAAAGTTAAACAAGCTTATGCCCAGATTAAAAAGCCAGTGATAGTAGTGGATCAAAAGCTGGAGATAGCCTGTTTAAACGGCTTTCCCGGGCCTCTGATCAAGTGGTTTTGGGAGACTATCGGACTGGAAAAGATCTGCCGGATAGTTGACTGTTTCGATGATCGCTCAGTGATCGCTCGAAATACCTTAACTTACTATAATGGTCAGGAGCTAAAACATTTCTATGCCGAAGCCAAGGGACAAGTAGATGATCACCCCAAAGGACACACCGGATTTGGCTGGGATCCGATCTTTATTCCAGAAGGGGAAACCAAAACTTATGCGGAACTAGGTGTAAAAAACCCTCACTATCACGAAACTTACACCGTTGTCATCGAAGAGTTTAAAAAATTCCTAGAAACGAAAGACTACTCTTTGTTAGTTGACGACTGACGACTGACGACTGACGACTGACGACTGACGACTGACGACTGACGACTGACGACTTGTTTCTGTTAGAATAAACTATATGACTATTATTGATTTAGCTATTGTGATCCCCACTCTCAATGAAGAGAAATTTGTCGGCACCCTGCTCGATTCGATTTTTTACCAAACCATTTGGCCAAAAGATGTCTTTGTAATCGACGCCGAATCGACTGATCGGACTAAAGAAGTAATAGAGAAACATTTTAAAATGCTGCCCCAGCTGCAGTTTCGCCAGATTCCAAAATATTCAATCTCCAAGCAGCGTAACCTTGGTGCTAAGCTGACCAATGCCAAACATGTACTCTTCCTGGATGCAGATATGAAGCTGAAAGAGCGGGACACCCTACAAGTTTATTTCAACGAGGTCAGTGCCAAGAATCCGGATATTGCTGTGGCAGCTAATTTACCACTTTCTACCTCCTGGCGGGATCGGGTCCTTTTTTTGAACCTAAATATGTTGATTAAAGCCGCTAAACCTTTTTATCCTTGGGCGCCAGGGATGAATATATATGTCAAGAGAGACTCGTTTAATAAAGTTGGGGGCTTTGATGACGAAGTCAAGGTGGGGGAAGACATTGACTTGGTCCAAAGAATGGTCAAAGAGGGGATGGAGTTTGAGTTTTTAGAAGGGCCAAAAGTACATACTTCTGTGCGTAGATTCTTGAAAGAAGGCAGACGCCGCTATATCTGGAAGCTTTTTAAAGGGTTTATCGCTATTCAACGTAAAGGGTTTCGGGAGGCGGAAATTGACTATGAGTTTGGGGAATGGAAGACGATTAGAAAAGAAAAGAATCTATTTGAAAGGCTGCTTAAACAGGTTCAAAAACAACGCTTTGCCTCAGCTATCCTGAAAATCCTAAAGTAGAGAAGATTCATTTTTCCCTGCTGAAATCAGCCTGAGGAAATATTACAGGGGGCAGATGGTTGTTGATAGCATGTAGCAGTCTCAAAGGACCCTCGGCATATCTCCACACTGTCCTCTCTGGGACTATGGATAGAGTTCGACCAGAGGGCAGTTCTCTTATGCGAAATCGCGAAGTATGCGGTCTTTCTAGTAACACAAATCAAATATAGCGTGAAGAATTTTGCTCCGCTTGACCGAATTCTGACAGGACCATTTTGGGTGATTATGCTAGAATGTGCCCATGAAGAAGTTGGTGCTCGTTGACGGAAATGCCCTGTTACATCGGGCTTATCACGCCACCCCACCCCTGACTACCTCCAAGGGAGAGTTGGTCAATGCAGTGTATGGCTTTACTTCACTGCTACTCAAAGCTCTGCAAGAACTAAAGCCCGACTTTATTATTATCGCCTGGGATAAAAAGGGTCCTACCTTTCGGCATCAAGCTTATACTCAATACAAAGCTACAAGGGGCCCGGCTGATGACGGACTCTCTGGGCAATACCCCAGAGTCTTTGAGGTCACAGCCGCTTTAAATATCCCTGAATTTGGCCTAGATGGATATGAGGCCGATGATTTAATTGGAACTTTAGCTCAGCAGGCGATCAAAAAGGAGAGTGATTTGGAGGTAGTGGTGTTGACTGGTGACCGCGATATTATGCAGATCATCTCTGATCGGGTGAAGGTGTTAATGCCAAAAAAGACTCTGTCAGATGTCGGGCTATATGGAATAGTGGAGTTTAGAGATAAATACGGCTTTGAGCCACTTCAGATGATTGAATACAAGGCTCTGGCGGGGGACGCCTCGGATAATATCCCCGGGGTTCCAGGAGTAGGGGATGTCACCGCCACCAAATTAATTAAACAGTTTGGGAATATTGAAAAAATCTACGACCCCAAAAACTTGACAACTCTACCAGAAAGGACTCGATTATTATTATCAGTGGGAGCCGAATCGGCAGTAATGAGTAAAAAATTAGCTACTCTTGATCTGGAAGCTCCGATCAAATTGGATCTGGCAAAATGCCGAACGCATGATTTCGATAGACAAAAAGTGGTCGATCTTTTTGAAGAGTTAGAGTTCAAGACTTTGACTGCAAGAATACCAAGAAATAGTGGACCGAAAGAACAAAACGACCCACGTCCCACGACCAACGTCCCACACTTTGCCACTTCCCAAAGCCAAGGTACGATTGATTTGGATCTGGAGGTCACCCCTGTTTTGCAAAAAATGTCTGAGACGGGAATTATGGTTGATTTGGAATGTTTAAATAAGTTGGGAGAAAGTCTCAAGGCGCGCTTAGCTAATCTGGAAAAAGAGATTTATGACACAATCGGACATGAATTCAATATCAATAGCCCCAAACAGCTAGGAGGTGTGTTATTCGACGAGCTCCACCTGCCGGTGATCAAAAAGACCAAGACCGGGCGCTCAACTGACGAGGCAACATTACATGAATTAACCGGTGCCCACCCGGTGATAAAACTGCTTTTAGAGTACAGGCAATTATTTAAGATGGTCTCTACCTATATCGACACTTTACCCAAGTTTATCAAACAAGATGGCAGGGTTCATTCGACCTTTAATGTCGAAGGTGCAGCCACGGGTCGACTTAGCTCGCAAGACCCGAACCTGCAAAATATTCCGATCAAAGGAGAAGGGGCCCAGATCCGTAAGGCTTTTGTGGCTCCTCGGGGCAAAGTTTTGCTTGGTGCTGATTATTCCCAGATAGAACTACGAATCATGGCCCATTTAGCAGATGATCCGGGTCTAAAAAAAGCCTTTCTGGAGGGTCAAGATATCCATGCCACCACTGCCAGCAAGATCTTTGACACCCCGATTGATCAAATTAATAAACAGTCTCGGATGCTGGGTAAGACTATGAATTTTGCTACCCTCTATGGCCAAGGCCCCCGGGCTTTGTCGAAACAGTTGGGAGTAGATATGGCTACAGCCAAGCAATATATCGAAGATTATTTTAACGAGTTTTCTAAGGTGAGGGAGTGGATGCAGCAGACCTTGGCCAAAGCCTACCAACAAGGGTATGTCGAAACTATCTCCGGCCGCCGCCGCTATATCCCCGAACTGCAGGCCAGCAATAAAGCCATCCAAGCTTTTGGCGAAAGGGCGGCAATTAATCATCCGATTCAGGGCACTTCCGCAGACATGATCAAAATTGCAATGGTCGAAATTAGCAAAGAGCTATCAGTCGTCAGTCGTCAGTCGTCAGAAAGTCGGATAGCTGATAGTAAAGCGGGTCTGAAGACTGAAAGCTGCCAACTCATTCTCCAGGTTCACGATGAACTATTGTTCGAATGCAATGAGAACTCTTTACAGGATTTAGCTAAGTTAGTTAAAGAAAAGATGGAAAATGCGCTCAAGCTGTCTGTCCCGGTAATCGTTGATCTAAAGACCGGTCCTAATTGGGGAGAAATGATCCCCCTAAAAGGGGAGAGAACTTAGACCACCAGTTTTTTGACTTCTCTCATCTCTTTGGTCAGTTTAGTAAAACCGGTGACCTCGAGTAGATAAAACAAAAACCAAACTAAGGGAGCAATCAACACCCCCATCAGGGACACAACAGAGCTAAAACTTAGGAAAAATATGGCTGAAAATAACGCAGGTATTGCTCCCTGATAAGGTTTTATAAGCGCCTCAGCCTGGTCTGCAAGACCCTTTTTGACCAGGGCTTTTGGGCTTGCTGTCAGGCTTGAGCTAGTAAATTGACCGAGTGCTTCTTCGCTCAGTCCAAATTGTGTGAGCAGCTGGGGGTTGGCTTTAACAGCTTCAAGCTGCTGCTTAGATAAGTTTTTCATAGCTGGTTCGGGGCTTTCCCCCAGAGCTGAGGCTGAGATAAAAGAAGCTACCGGATCGATCAGCTCGTCTGGTATGCGAAAAGGCTTTTCTGCTAAAACAGTAGTCAGGTTAAAAAAATAAGTGATGGAAAATAGGACTATCAGCAATTTGGACAGATTCATAATCGAGGGGGTGAGAAGTATGGTTGGTTGAAAGGTCAGATAAGTTTTAAGCTTGTTTTCCAGCAGTACATAGATTAATCCACTCATGCAGAGGACCCCCAGGGCAAGAATAATGTTTTCCGGGAGAGGGAACATGATAAAACAGAGCATATTGGAGATAAGTAAAGCTCCAGCCGTCACCTTCCAGTCCTGAGACAGGGCAATCATCACACAAAAAAAGAAGCTGCATAGCAGAATCGCCCCAGCAAAAAGCAAAAGGTTCATAAAGCTTGGCATACTCAAAACAAATATGCCGGAATAGTCAGAGAGCAAGGTCTTGCTCAGGTAGAGGGCTGCAAAGAAACTAGCCAGATAAAAAGGGATAAAAACCAACT
The DNA here is from genome assembly GCA_001776775.1 of Candidatus Daviesbacteria bacterium RIFCSPHIGHO2_02_FULL_43_12. Lineage (GTDB taxonomy): Bacteria > Patescibacteriota > Microgenomatia > Daviesbacterales > UBA10151 > HO2-FULL-47-45. The sequence goes on along the minus strand of MFDD01000008.1, from coordinate 23,723 downwards.
TTTTCCAGTAATACATAAAATTATTGTATCATCCATTTATCTGATAGAATAGCGGAATGAAAAACTATGCCGGACTGACCAGAGAAGAACGGATCCAAAAAGCCATGAGCCTGCGTAAGGACGACTTTTGTCTGGTGCTGGAAAACTTGGCCGAAGAGAGTAATATTGCCGCTATTTTACGCACCGCGGAAGCGTTTGGGGTAGGCAAGGTCTGTATTATTCATCCATTAGGTTCAAAACCCCATATTAATAGGGGTGCAGCCAAAGGCGCAGTACAATGGCTGAATATTGAATTTTTCACCTCTGTCTCTTTATGTTTCCATGAACTACGAACCGCAAACTTCGAACTAATTGGCGCCCTCGTCGACCCGCAGGCTAAGGTTCTCTGGCAAGAGGATTTTTCCGGTAAAGTAGCTATTGTAGTCGGTAACGAAGCCCAGGGAATGAGCGAAGAAGCTCAAAAACTTGTCGATAAAAATATCTATCTCCCGATGCTAGGGTTAACAGAGAGCTTAAATGTTTCCGTGGCTGCAGCCATCTTCCTCTATGAAGTGATTAGACAAAAAGAGCGTTAGGTACTGTTAGTTACTGTGGCTGCAAATAGAGACATCAACCAATTATTTGTGGCGACCGCTGGTCGGTCTGCTGAAGAGCTAACTGTTAGCAGGGAAAATCTTCCCTCCTGGTAAAAACCAGTATCACCGCGAGATCTATCATCCCTAGTGCGGTCAAATACTCTCAAAAAAATATCTTTACCTCTCTGACTGCGCCAGCCTTGCTGTAAAATATCATCAAAGTTTACTAGTTGAACAGCCAGCACCGAGCTTCTCTCGTTGACAGCTGAAACGACAGCGAGCCCTCCTCTTTGTTGGATATGATGAGAATTTAAAAATAATGGGCCTAAGCTTAGCCTGACCGAGGCAACAACCCCCGCCGCCTCTGTCGTGTTGGCGGCTCCGTACAAGACAGTATCGGCGTCATGCATATCCGGAGTCATTGTTCCGGTATGCATCCTCCAAGTATCGGGGTTAGTATGAGCCATAAAAGCCTCTAATAGCCCTCTTGCTCGGACAGTCTTACCTGCATGAGGAACAACACCTTCTAGCTTCCCAGTGTCATTCCAAACATCCTGTATTGCTGTGGTTCTTGACCCATACAAACAAGAGGGAGTGTGGCTACTTGAAAAGTTACTCCTCGACGATCTGGTTCATTCATAACTATCGGGCAGTCCACCTATTTTAAATCTTTACGTCTGTTTGTCAACTGAGCTTGAGTTTTGGAGTCAGAATCGGGTACTATTCACTCATGACAGAGAAACTAATAAAACAAGCTCCGATTATCTGGGAAGCGATTGCGCAAGCTAAAAATATCCTGCTGCATTGTCATCCGGGTCCGGATGGGGATAGTGCAGGAGGATCTTTGGCTTTTTATCACCTGTTGAAAGGTTTGGGTAAGAATCCGACTGTTATCGCCGGAGATTCTCCAATTCCTCTGGGGCTATCCAAACTCCCGGGTGCCGATCAGATTGTGAATAAGGATTATAACTCTGTCATTGCGAGCGAAGAGAAGCAATCCTACGATTTGTTCATCATCCTCGATTCTTCTAGCCCAGATATGATTTCTAAAAAGGGTGAAGTAGTTTTTCCTGAGTCGATGCAGACCATCGTCATCGATCACCATAAATCCAATCAGCATTTTGGCCAAATCAATCTAGTAGATGATTCATATATTGCCACTTGCCAGATGCTTTATGATTTATTTAAAGAGTGGCAGATCCTGATTACTCCGGATATGGCGGTTTGTTTAATGGTCGGGATCTATGTCGACTCGGGTGGTTTCCGCTATGCCAGAACAACCGAAGAAACCTTTCGGGCGGGGGCAGATCTAGCCAGATTGAATCCGGAATTTACTCAGGTACTTTTTGAGCTGGACAACAATAATTCTCCTTCCAAAATCTACTTTCAAGCCCTGGCCCTTAATTCTGTGGAAGTAATAGCCAATAAAATCGCCTTAGCGGCAGTGTCTTATGAAGCGATGATCGAAAAGGGGATTGATCCGGAAAAGACTGACAAAAGCGAGATCTCCAATCTCTTGAAATCAGTTATCGGATGGGAGATCGGAGCAAGTTTGGTGGAGAGGGAAAGGGGAGTAGTGGATATTAGTTTACGCACCAGAGACCCCGAAAAGTATGATCTATCTAAGCTAGCTGAAAAGCTAGAAGGCGGAGGCCATCCTGCTGCAGCCGGAGCTACAGTTAAAGGGAGTATCGCCAATGTTAAAGCGCTACTTTTAGAAAAACTCACCGAGCTATTTTATCTAAATTAGACATTTAGGTTGTCTCATAGTATAATACCAATATATGTCATCTACTCGTAGAGAAGAATTAGCAAGAGCAGCAGGGCTGGGGCTATTCTTAATTGGTTGTACTAAATCAGAAGCTGTCGCCACTCCTACACCAGTTCGTCGTCCTGCTGGACCACCATTAATAGATCCAAGGATTACTCCGCCAAGTGTTAGGCTTGGCCCAGAACAACTTCGTCCAGAAAATATCTATGTGCCTCTTGGCCCTCGATCTTTTGTTAATTATCGAGGTGGAGGGATTGCTAGTACAGTTGATGGGCCGGTTAAAACTGAAGCTAATCCAGCAATAATGGCTTCATTAAGAGTTCATCCAGGTATGGGTATACCGCTTGCAGAAAACGAACTAATTTTTTCAGTTCTCTCTCATCGACCCCTCAGTAATCAGCAAGACGAGACTGCTATTTTAGCTGACCTACAGAGGAGGGCTGACGATAGCGAGCATCTAACTGCTTACTATCGAGAAATGTCTCAGCGAGGACTAGTCCTTACAACGGGAACAGATGTTTTCCGTCACATATCAGTGTATCAAAGACTAAAAGAACCCCTGGCTTCTTATCAGACAACCCAGCCTATATCCCAAAGATATTATGCAGCCAGTGTTGCGCTATCTTTAGGCTGGGTGGAGAGCTTAGTAAATTCTGCAGGGTCTGATAGAAAACGCACGTTAAGCGATACTCAAAGAACCCTTGTTGAGCAAAGATTACCGATACGAGTCGTGGCTATGGATGAAGGAGTACCTGGAGCTATCAGATCTCTTCCTGATCTCCCCAGCTAATCGATCCTTTATTTTGTTACAATGAGCTAATGAGAGTCGCCCTGGTGCACGATTATTTAAGAGAGTATGGGGGGGCGGAGCGGGTGTTGGAAACTTTGCACGAGATGTTTCCTGATGCTCCGGTCTACACTGCCTATTTTAACCCCCAAGGACTAGGTTCTCACGCCGCCGAGATATCCAAGTGGGATATCAGATCTTCTGCGCTCCAAAAAGTCCCCTTTGCCCGTAAATTGGTCTCTCCCTTTAGATTATTTGCCCCGATGATCTTTGAAGGATTTGACCTAAGAGAATATGATCTGGTGATTTCGTCTTGCGCTATTTACTTTGCCAAAGCTGTGATCACCTCACCTTCGACTTTGCACTTAAGTTATATTCACACCCCTCCCCGCTATCTATACGGCTACACCACCAGCTTTAATTACAAAAAAAATCCACTGACCAGGGTGCTGGGAGAGTTGGCAAATCATATTTTGCGAGTTTTCGATTATGAAACCTCGCAGCGGCCGGATGTGTTGATAGCTAACTCCGAGAATGTGGCTGCTCGGATTAGAAAATTTTATAGAAGAGAACCAGTGATTATCTATCCCCCAGTGGATGTTTCAGAAATCAGTCGTCAGTCGTCAGTCGTCAGAAAGTCTGAAAGCTCACGACTGAAAGCTGATAGCTATTATTTAAGCCTAAGTAGATTGGTTCGAGGGAAGGGAGTAGATGTAGTGATTAAAGCCTGTAACCAGGCTAAGGTTAACTTGAAAGTGGCTGGCACAGGACCCGAAGCTAAATATCTAAAATCTATCTCTGGACCGACCATCGAATTTGTGGGTGAGGTGACTGACGAAGAAAGAGTAAAGCTTTATGCCGGGGCCAAAGCTCTAATTCTGGCTTCCGAGGATGAGGACTTCGGGATTACCGCTGTGGAGGCCCAAGCTGCCGGGACTCCGGTGATCGCCCCCAGGTCGGGAGGCTATTTGGAAACAATAATTGAAGGAAAGACAGGGGTGTTTTATGAAGTGGCTATCGACAAGAGTCAAGAGTCAAGTTTAGTGCAAACACTGCAAAGCTTTGATCCAGCAAAATTCAAAGCTGAGGATTGTCAAAAACAGGCCGAAAAATTTTCCAAAGAACGATTCAAGGAAAAAATGCTAGAATTAATTAAATCAAACCTTAAATCTCAAATCTTTTAAAAAGTTTTTAGATTTGAAATATAGTTTTGAGATTTAAGATCTACGATTTGAGACTTTATATGTCAATCTTTCCTCATACAGTAGCTGGTGCCGTTGCCGGGTCTTTTTTCGACAATCCGATTGCCGGAGGCATGGCTGGTTTTGTGAGCCACT
>MFDD01000008.1:12789-19240 GCA_001776775.1 Candidatus Daviesbacteria bacterium RIFCSPHIGHO2_02_FULL_43_12 | reverse complement strand
GGTTCCTCACTGGGAGCCGGATATCTATGATAAAAAAAATCGTGAACGAAAGGTACTAATGGGTATACTCCTATTAATCGATCTCTCCCTGGGGATATTGGTACTAATCTTCGTTTCGCCAAATCCAGCAGCTTTTTGGGGTGGCCTAGTTGGTGCAGCCACCGATGCGGATAATTTCTTACAGATGAAATTTAAAAGCTTTCCACTGCTCTCTAAGATCGGAATTAAGACCCACGACTATGAAAATCACGGACGCTGGCATGGCCAGATCTCAAATCCTGTTTTAGGGATGATCGGGCCGGTGATTGTGGCCTTTGGAGGATTATTTTATCTTTTTCTAAAACTGCATTAAATTTTCTGGCACTTGGCACAAAAAAAAGTACTCCGTCCGGCTTGAGCGATTTTCTGAATGATAGATCCGCACACTGTACAGGGGTCGCCCGCCCGATTATATACATGGGCAAATTTCAGGAAGTATCCTTTTTCACCATCGGAGTTAACATAATGAGCCCGGGATGAACCGCCATACTTAATGCTGGCCAGCAAAGCATCTTTGATCCCCTTAGTGAGTGCCGAATACTCGTCATCGGATAAGACTCGAACTTTTTTGCGCGGATCGATCTTGGCATTGAAACAAGCTTCAGCAGCGTAAATATTACCGATCCCGGCGACGGCTGTCTGATCCATTAACCCGACCTTAACCGGCAAACTAGGATGGTGGAGTAGACGTTCTTTTAACACTCGCCAAGTAAACTTTTTTTCCAGTGGCTCCGGCCCCAAATTCTTTAAGAATTGATTATCGATCAACGATTCACGATTCACGAGCTTGATCCACCCGAACTTGCGTTGATCATTGAAGTAGAGCTTGGTTCCATCTGCAAAGGTAATAATAGCCCGAGTTGATTTGTTAGGCATTTCTCCGAGCATATCCAGGGTCGGATGACCGCCGATGAGTGGTTCGTGGTTCGTAGTTCGTAGTTTATGCTTAGGAACTAGCACAAGCTGACCAGTCATTTTGAGATGAAAGAGCAAAGTTAGTGTATCGTCGGTCGTGGATCGATTATCGTCTTTGTTTTTCGACCTACGCTCAACGATTAACGATTTACGCACCAGATCTATTCCCAGTATCTTAGCTTTTCTCCAGACCCCGGTTACAGTAGCCCCCGTAACGAGCTGAGGATCGCCTTCAAAAGTCTTGGCATTTAGGATTTCAATCTTTTTTATCTGTAGTCCAACGATCTTTTTTTCAAGACCTCTGCGGATCACTTCAACCTCGGGAAGTTCTGGCATAAGGTGTATTCTAGGAACTTCAAGCTACTATGACAAGAGCTTATTGCGGTGTACAATACGGAAAGCTCATCATATGGAAGAAAAAGACCGTTCTGTCAGATCAGTCCTTGCCAACCCGGCTTTTACTAAACTATGGTCAAATCAGATCTTCGTGCAGCTGGCCTATAACAGTTTAAATTTTACCTTACTGCTCTGGGTTTTTAAACTAGCTTCCTCCAATACCGCTGTTTCCGGACTGATGCTGTCGATCTATCTGCCCCCGGTCATTTTTGGGGTATTTGCCGGAGTTTTTGTCGATCTATTCGATCGCCGCAAGATCATGCGTATTATCGATCTATTAATGGCCCTTTGCTTTGTTGGGTTAATATTTTTTAAAGACTATCTTCCGACTGTCTATTTGTTCACCTTTTTAGTGAATACTCTGGCTATTTTTTATCTCTCTTCCGAGGCCTCCGCTATCCCAATTATTGTTAAAAAATCCCAGCTGCTGCTGGCTAATTCACTTTTTTCGACCACGGTTTTTTTAAGTTTCCTAGTTGGATTTGGACTGTCCGGTCCTTTAATCTCCCTTTTTTCCATTGACTTTGTCTTTGGTTTAGGAGCGTTGGTGCTTTTTATGGGGTTTCTCTCGACCTTTTCGATGCCCTCGATGAGAAGCGCCTTAGATGATGACGCACTGGAGCTGAAAAATGCTTTACGCAAAAGGAGTATTCAGGGCATCGACCGACTTATCCGAACAGAGATCCGTAAAACTATCAATCTAATTAAAGACAAGCCTCAGGTTCTGACGGCCATTTTGATTATCTCTATGGAGCAGGCGATTGTGGGCGTGCTGGGAGTACTGATCCCTTCTTTCTTAGAGAGGGTCGTCCATATCAAAGCCACCGATGCCTCAATTGTTTTAGTGATTCCCTTGGGGGTAGGGATGTCTCTAGGAGGGCTGTTTATCGGCAAATTAGGTCACCTCTGGCCCAAGCGGAGGATCGTGGCTACAGGCACGGCTTTAGCGGGGCTGTTGCTCGGGTTAGTTGGATCAGGCCCCTTTTTAAATCCGATCTCCAGCCGAATACATACGGTCCTGCCATTTTTTTACCGGCCTTCTCATGCCGGAGCCTTGGTTGTGGGCTCTTTTTTACTGGGACTGGCGATGGTTTCGGTGATTGTGCCTAGTCAAACCGCAATACAAGAAGAAACTCCGGAGAATACTCGGGGTAAAGTCTTCTCTGTTTTAAATATGACCATGTCCGGGCTAGCTCTGGTCCCTATTTTAGTAATCGGACCACTATCAGATATAATTGGGCCGGCGCTAATTTTTGTGCTGATCGGTTTGACGGTTTTCTGGGCGGGAATAACTGGGTTGTATCCAAAATATAATCCGTTATCCGGATTTTTGCCTAAGGGCTGGAGGACTTTTTTGGGAAATTAATGTTCATCAAAAAACTTAACTTAACCCATTTTCGTAACTACCCCGGACTGGATTTTGATTTTAGCTCACCGGTAACCGTGCTACTGGGAGATAACGCGGAGGGTAAGTCGTCTCTTTTAGAAAGTATCTATTTTGCTTCAACTACCAAATCCCCCAAGGCAGCCCGGGATGAAGAGCTGATGACGGAAGGAGAAACAGTCACCCGAGTTGAAGTAGAAGTAGAACATCAAAATCAAGAGATTACCGGTCTGGAGATTGGGATGCATCTGCAGGATAAGACCTTAACCAAAAAAGTTAAGGTTAACGGAGTCGCTCGGAGGATAGTGGACTATATTGGGCATATGACAGTAGTGCTCTTTGCGCCGGAAGACATTAACCTGGTCAATGGATCACCGAGCCTCCGCAGATGGCATATTGATCTGACCCTGGCCCAAATTGATAGAGACTATAAAAAGGCTCTAACCAGCTACGAAGATGTGGTCACCCGGCGTAATCGGGTACTTAAGAATATTCAAGACGGGCTGTCTCGGTTGGATGAGCTGGACTTTTGGACCGATCAGCTGTTGCTTTTTGGAACAGTCATTTCTGGCAAGAGGCGGGAGCTTTTTGAGTTTATCAATAAAACAGAGCGTAAGTTTGGGGACTTCAAGGTAGGTTATAAAGAAAATGTTTTGAGTAGGGAAAGATTAAAAGAGTATCAAAATAGGGAGCTAGCGGCGGCGATGTCTCTGATTGGACCGCACCGGGATGATTTTGGATTTTTTTTAAGTGATCGGAACCTGGCTCAGTATGGCTCTCGGGGAGAAACGCGTACTGCTGTCCTGGATTTAAAGATCGCCGAGGCCTCTTTTATTGAATCCAAGATCGGAGAGCGTCCGATCCTGCTGCTGGATGATGTTTTTTCAGAATTGGATTTAAAACACCGCGAACATGTGTTGGATTTGGTCTCTTTTCAGCAAACCATTATCGCCTCAGTCGAACTAGACGATCACCTTCAGGTCTTTTTTGAAGAAAACGGGAAGATCTATCAAGTTAAAGAGGGTGGTATTGTTAAGAGTTCAGAGTGAAGAGTTCAGAATTCACTCGCTGTCCGTGCCTAATTTGGCAGAGATTTTGGAGAGGTTATAGGTTATCAAAACAGCAAAAATAGTAATTAAGATTGCATAGATAAATCGATACCAGATGACCGAGTTCGGAAAGTAGGGTTGGATATATTGCTCCACGAAACCTTTAATAGCGTCATTCCAGGCTAAAGCGGCCACCAACCCGAATCCGGAGGTCGAAAGGGTAATCATCTGCGACAGGAGTTCCTGCCTTATTTTATGTAGTTCGGATTTGGTAGGTTGATCTTCTTTTTTTTCTTCAGCCACGAAGCCAGTATAGCATATCGTTAATTCTGCGGGAAATTTTCGGGGAATACTGTATAATAGCTCTATGCGCTTTTTAAAACTGCTCTTGACTTGGGATATTGTTATTCCTTTGGTGGGGTTGATTGTGTATGGACTGATAGTTTTTAGCTTAAAAGGCACTTTCCCTTCGGGTCAGGAATTGGTGGAGAATTTTGGAGCAATTTATGCCCGGTATGGCTATAAGATTCTCTTTTTATCCGCACTGCTGGAGACTTTGGTCTTGGTGAACTTTTTAATTCCTGGACAGCTGGCCATGGTGCTGGGGATTGTTTTTGCCCGAACCGGACAGATTAATCTGGAGATGGTAGTGGCCATGATTGTGCTTGGTGCCTGCCTAGGATATTTTATCGATTACTGTCTGGGCTGGTTTGGGTTTCAGGAATTATTAAAGAAGTTAAATTTAGAGCAATACGTCGTTAAAACGGAAAAGCAGATTAAAAAATGGGGAGCCAAGGCCTTGGTGCTGGGATTTATTCATGCTAATGTCGGCACCTTTACTTCGCTTGCCGCAGGTGTAATTCAGATTAATGTTTGGCGGTTTATGATGATCGCTATTTTATCAACCCTATTTTGGACTTCTGCCTGGAGTCTGCTGATCTATACTTTTGGAGATATTTTTATTAATCTATTTACGCGCTATACACCGCTGGTATTAGTCATATTTCTGGGTGTAGTGGTATTGTTAAAGCTGTTTAATGGAGAAAAAAATAAAAGCTAAATGTTTTATCCAAAATATACCATCACTCAAAAAGTCCTGAAGAATATCGGTATTGTGGATGCCGCCAAAGAAGTCATCACCAACGCTCCCTTAATCCCAGCCTGGGAAGCCAAGTTCCGTAAAGAAGCGATGGAAAGGACCGTTCACCACGCCACCCACCTAGAGGGCAATCGTTTAAGCGAAGAAGAGGTCATTGACATCTTAGACGGCAAAGAAGTAATCGCCAGAGACCGGGATATCCAGGAGATCTTAAATTACCGGAATGTCCTAAAATTCATCGACAGTATTGCTACTCAAATCGGACCAAGTAATCCATATATTTTTACCCTGGAGACGGTGCTGGAGATTCACCGTTTAACCGTTTTTCGTATTCTGGAGATCGCCCAAAGCGGCGCTTTCCGGACTCGTCAGGTCGTGGTGCGTAATACCCAAACTGGTGAGATCAGTTATACCCCACCTCCCGCAGCCGAGGTGCCATACTTAATGGAGGATTTAATCTCCTGGATTAATTTACCGGAAACCAGGGAGATGCATCCGATCATCAAAGCCGGAGTAGTACACTACGAGATCGCCCGGATTCATCCATTTGTTGATGGTAATGGCCGGGCAGCCCGAGCTGCGGCGACTCTCCTCCTATTTTTGGATGGCTATGATATCCGTAAATTCTTTTCTTTTGAAGAGTATTTTGACGAGAATCCGATGACCTATTACGTGACTTTGCAAGCTGTCTCTAACCAAATGGTGATGGATACCCATGATCGGGATCTGACTCCTTGGCTGGAATATTTTGTCGAAGGGGTAGCGGTCGAATTAAATCGGGTGAAGGATCGAGTCAGGCGGATCTCGGCTGATGCCAGGGTTAAGGATAAATTAGGGGATCAGGTGATACTCAATGAGCGCCAGATGATGATTATGGAGTACCTGCATCGGCACAAGCTCATGACCAATAAAGACTTCCGTAAAATCTTTCCGGATTTTTCTGACGATACAGTCCTGCGGGAGATTAAATTCTTAAAACAAAAGGGGTTAGTTAAAAAGATCGGCGGAACCAAAAAAGCTCAGTATGTGTTGAAGTAGTTCAAGGCTTGTCAGCAGGGGCTGGTTGAGTACTTCTTGCAAGGTCAAGAATTTGGACGTCTGGCATAGCAGGGGGAGAGGTTGTGACCACTCTTTGGACTCTACCCACGGAAGCTACAAAGTCCGTAATCTCCGCTGAAGCCTGTGCCATTGCAGCTAAAAAAACCAGTTCCTGAGGGGTTCTGGATGTCCGTTGTAATAATTCAGTATAGCCACCAACCACACCTAAGGGGCCATTGATGTGGTGAGCCATGGAGTTAGCTACCAGCCGAACTCCCTCTAAACGAGCTTGCTGGCTAGCTGCTGCGATACGTTCATCAACTCTGAGTAATCGATTCAGAGGTCTTATAAAGGGCCGGACAAGAGATGCCAGAAGAGGCCGACCAAATCGGGTATAGGTTTGGGGTTTTCGTTCTGAGGATGGGCGCTGGTCAGCTGAAGCCATAATGAGACCCTATAGTAGTGGATTTTGCTTAATTTGTCAATCAAGCAGTAGAACGAGCCTGAGCTGGTTGAAGTACGGGTAAAGGT
>MFDD01000008.1:394-12776 GCA_001776775.1 Candidatus Daviesbacteria bacterium RIFCSPHIGHO2_02_FULL_43_12 | reverse complement strand
CCGGTAGTAAATGTATTTTTCCGTGTTCGTATCTGGCAATATTCCCCTTAACATTGAAGTGGGGGAAATCCTTAGCTTCTTTAATATCATTTCTAGTTAAGCTCTTTGAATCAAGCCATTTGTCCTGAGCCACTTCTCTAACAGACTTGGTGACGTTTTTAGCATGTTGAGTTGCATTATCAGCTGCTTTGCGAAATTGTTCAAGACCCATGCCTTCTTCTCTAGTCGCAATTCCAATACTTAATGTTTGCATCCCTTCAACTTCTTTTGGGTAGCTACCAAAGTAGGCCTCGGGGTTTGTTTGTAGCTCTGCTTGATGTTTGTGGAAGTTTTCCAAGATGGTGGCTTGAGCAGCGAGTGCTTTCGCACTATTTCCAGCTGGCCACTTTTCGATAATATCAGGATGTAGTTGCACTGCAGTATACAAATCTTGAATTCGTCGCGCTACCACCTCTGCTCCAGCTGCATCAGTTTCAGAAAGTAAAATTTCAAATTCTTCTCCTCCGCGACGGGACACAACCTCACCATCACCCGACTCTTGACCGGTAACTCTTGAATTTTTGTTAATCCGACGGATTACATCTCCTGGTCTGGATGCTGCATTTTCTAAAACCCAAGCAATCTGTTTTAAAGCTGCATCGCCAGTCGCCTGGTTGTAACGCTTATTGATAACACCAAATAAATCAGCATCAATAAAAAGTAAAGAGATAGGCCTATCTGTACGTTCTGCAGCTCTGAATTCTCTGTTTAAATCATGGTCGAATATTCTGGCATTAGGCAGGCCAGTAAGATAATCTGTAGTGGCTGTGGTAAGTAGCTTTCCCATCTGTTCTTGTAACAATTGAGTTGCTTGAACTTGTGATAGCCCTCCAGCGTATGCTAGCCGCATAAAATTACTTACTTGTTGGTCTAAAGTTTTTCTATCTAAAGTATCTGGAAAGAGAGATTTTACATCAGGTTGAGGCTCAGTCTTTGCAGTTTCAGCTACTGTTGGGTGAGGCGAAGCTTCTCCGTTGTCCATTAACCCAGTATATCATGTCTTAATATGATCAGCTCGTCACGAGATTTAGCTTTAATCAGTTTAGTCTCTTCTTCCGAATCTCGATCTCGAATAAAGCCATTCAAAGGGCACCGTCAGGACTGACCCTAATGCTCCTGCTAGCTGGCCCCATTCTGACAATTCCGTTCTCCATGTAGGAACATAAGCATAAATTGGTGCGGGTGGGTTTATCCTGCCCTGATACCAGTAATCTGGATTTTGGGTAACTCTATTTCGTCGGAGTTGTTCAGCTGCAAATTCTGCTTCAAGCTTCGGAGCATTGTCTGGTGGAGGAAATGAATGACGCCATGGAGTAACTGGGTTAGCAGCGAAAAAAGCATAATGACGTTCCCGGCTATCCCAACCTCTCAAGGCTAGTGCAGCAGCTAGAGCAGTTCTGCCTCGGCCCTGTAACTCATCCAAAACACGACTTTCAAACTTTGCTGATTCCTGGGAAATTGGTCCGATGCCTTCATCTAGCAACCACCAAAGGTGTTGATGAGCTAAGGCAGCAACTTCAGGAGCAACGTGTGCTCCAGGAATAAAAAGAGTTTGTCGATGAGTGGGATCTGAAAAAACGCTAAGTCGAATACCTTCAACCACAAATGGTTCTCGGGTTGCCGGGGAGTAAGTGTGCCATAGCGCAAAAAGATCAGGTCTTACTAGTTCACCAGCAGCTTGAGGATAGATATGGTCAAGGGGATATGCTTTTACATCATCCAATAAAGCCATCTGGGAAAGATGAGGTAACTCGGAATGCCAGCGTATAGGTTCAGCCATAGGGAGATTATACAATAGCTGCTGTAGTTTTGCAACTATAGGCTAATTGTAACACTTGCTATGAATAAATGCTTTGGTTACAATCTCCAAGCTATGACTTTTGCACACTTATCCCAATATTTCGAACGATTAGAGCAGACTTCGAGCAGGCTTGCGCTAATAGATACCCTCGCCGAACTTTTTAAAGAGACCAAAGCTAATGAAATAAAAGAGATCGCTTATCTGATTCAAGGCCGGGTAGCTCCTTTTTATGAAGCGACCGAGATTGGGATGTCCGAAAAGCTGGTCGCTGCCTCGATTGCCAGAGCGTATGAAACAGAAAAAGACCAGGTTTTAGCAGAATATGGCAAAGTAGGAGATCTGGGGAAGGTGGCAGAGAGATGGAGTGCAGAGAGTAAAGTGAAGAGTTCAGAGTTAAGGGTTAAAGAAGTATTCGAGACTCTTCGAAAGATTGCTGCCATGACCGGGGAGGGGACGGTGGAGTTTAAAGTTTCGACCCTCGCTGGACTGCTCAATAGAGCAGACGCGGTAGCAGCCAAGCATTTAGTGAGGATTCCGCTCGGTAATAACCGTTTAGGAATCGGGGATCCGACAGTTTTAGATGGGTTTGCCCTAGCTAAACTGGGGGATAGAAAACAGCGCAAGCTATTGGAAGGAGCATATAACAAAGTGTCCGACCTCGGACTAATCGGGGAGACTCTGTGGAACAAAGGCGTCGGAGCCGTGCAAAAACTAGAGGTGGCGGTCGGCCGGCCGATCCGCTCTCAGCTTTGCGAGCGGATCTCGGACCCTAAACTGATCTTAGAAAAGTTTGGCGGAGAAGCCCATGTCCAGAAAAAATTTGATGGCTTTCGGGTTCAAATCCATTTAGATAGGGGACAGGTTACAGGTGCCGGGAGACAGCCAGTCGTGAGACTTTTTAGCCGAAACTTAGAAGAAACGACCGCTATGTTTCCGGACATCATTGCGGGGGTGCTGTCTCAGGTGAAAGCCGATTCCATCATTCTGGATTCCGAAGCCTTGGCCTATAATCCGGAATCAGAAGAGTACCTGCCTTTTCAGGAAACGACCAAGAGGCGACGTAAATATGATATTGAACAAACGGCTAAAAGACTGCCTCTAAGGGCTTTCGTCTTTGACATTATGTATTTAAACGGCAAGTCCTTGGTGGATATGTCACTTAGAGAACGTATTAAGTATTTGGCAGCAAGTATTAAGGGGGATGAGGTACTCATTCCTCAGCCAGGAGAGTTTATGACTGATGCTCAAAAAATCGAAATAGATTTTCAAGATGCGCTGTCTAAAGGTCTGGAGGGGTTGATAGTCAAGCGTCCGAATTCCCTCTACGAAGCAGGTGCCAGAAACTTTAACTGGATCAAGCTCAAGCGCCACTCGTCAGGTGAGTTAAAAGACACTATTGATTGTGTGGTACTCGGATATATCTTTGGCCGGGGTAAACGGGCCGATTTTGGAGCCGGAGCCCTGTTGGTTGGGGTCTATGACAAGTCTAAAGACGAGTTTGTTTCTGTATCCAAAATAGGCACTGGTTTAACTGATGAAGAATGGCGGGAGATCTTTGCCCGGGCAGAGAAGATCAAAGTGAGCCATAAACCGGCCCGAGTTAATTCCCGGATTACTCCATCTGTCTGGGTTCAGCCTCAAATCGTCATTGAAGTACTCGCTGATGAGATCACCCGCTCTCCTTTACATACCGCCGGACAAGACGAGTTAGGAATAGGTTATGCTCTGCGTTTTCCCAGATTGGTCAGGTTTAGAGAAGCGGATAAACGACCGGAAGATGCAACGACCGTTAAAGAACTAATCTCGTTATTTGGTCAACAAGGAAAGCAGTAAAATTTTGAAGTCTTTTTTACTATAGCAAATTAGTTACATTAAAAAAAGAATTGTTTTTGTTCTACAAAGTAGCTAAAATCTCTTTTTAGAATGTTTTTTAGGTTTAGAATACGACTAGTTTTAGAGGGTAATGACTTAGAGGCGAAAGCCTCTATTTTTTTGCAAAAAGTTGACAAGGGAGCAGGCGTATGCTGGTAGAGCAGAGGGTAACTTTAGAAACTAAGCTCAGAAAGGGGCTGCCAATTGGTGTCGAAGATCTGACAGATTTTCAAACCAGGATTGATCCAAGTCTAGTGAGTCTAAACCCCCGACCGTTGCTGGCAAGGGTTAACGGTTCTGGGCTTCGTGCCCAACTAGGGGTTGTCCGAGACCCGGTCGGTTACTTACTGTACAAATGGGGTATTCCACAAACAGGCACGGCCCCTGATCTTTAATAGATTAATTCTTTTTCAGCCAGTTTACGCCAAGATAAACCAAAGGGGTTTCGATCACTGACATCAAACATTTGAGTAAATAATAGGGGATGCTGATGCTTAGGATAAAGTTAAAGTTTTGAGCAAAAGGCTTATCCAGAGCCCAAAAAGCCAGCACCATAAAAACCAAGGTATCAATCAGTTGGGAGCCAAAGTTAGAGAGATTATTTCTTAGCCAGAGGGATTTTTTACCTAAAGCTTGGCGGATTTTGGTAAAGATATAAACATCTAAAAACTCGGCCAAAGCAAAGGCAGTCAGGGAAGCGAAAGAAAACCTGGCTGATAGTCCAAAGACTTTATCATAGGCAGCCTCTTGGGAGGCAAATCTGGAGGAGGGAGGTAAAGCCGTAAAGGCCAGACTCGTTAGAAAAATTAATCCAACCACAACTAGCCCAGAGCGGATAATACTTCTGGTTCGCTCCTGACCATAGACCTCGGTAATAACATCATTGATACTAAAAACCACGGGAACGACAAAAATTGCCACACTGGCATTTAACTGAAATGAACCAAGGCTTACAAGGGGAAAGGTTTTGGCGCCCATTAACTCGGAAACCGCGATACAAAAAATATACATGGAAACCAAAAAATCCATTCTGTCGATTTTGAACATTACCCCGCAATTTTATTGAAATATTTCCAGATAGTAAAGAGGTAAAGACAACTTTGTTATACTACAAGCTAAGACATGGCTTATATTGCTGATCTGCATATCCACTCCAGATACTCCCGAGCTTGTTCGGGTGAGCTAAATATCCCGAGTCTCGCCAAGTGGGCCAGGCTGAAAGGTGTCGATGTGTTGGGGACAGGAGATTTTTTGCATCCTTTATGGTTTGCCGAGCTAAAAAAAGACTTGATTGAATCGGCGACCGGTATGCATACATTAAGATCGCCATCCGATGAATCTAAAGGCATTCGTTTCCTCTTGACTACCGAGATCTCCTGCATCTACTCTGAAAGAGGGAAGAGTCGCCGGGTGCATATGTTGGTCTTTCTACCTTCCTTTGCGGCTGTCGACAAACTCGCCCAGGAGTTTTTGAGTCGCAAATTTAATATCTCCTCGGACGGCAGGCCAATTATTGGGATCTCTGTTCAAGGCTTATGTGAGATTGTTTGGACTCTTGAGCCAAAAGCGATTATTATCCCGGCGCATATTTACACCCCCTGGTTTTCGTTATATGGATCGGAGTCGGGATATGACTTTTTTAAAGAATGTTTCGGGGGGTTTAGTGACCAGATATTGGCGATCGAGACTGGACTGTCTAGTGAACCGGCGATGAACTGGCGAATTGCCGATCTTGATAACAAAGCCATCGTCAGTTTTTCGGATGCGCATTCCTTGCCTCGGTTAGGCAGGGAAGTGACCATCTTCAAGGGTAATCTGTCGTTCGATGAGTTAAGAGACGACCTGTCCAAGCAAAATATCCTGGAGACTGTCGAGTTTTTCCCCGAGGAAGGCAAGTATCACTACTCCGGACACAGAAACTGCAATATTGTCTACTCGCCAGAGGAACTAAAGAAAAAAGGCCAGATCTGTCCGGTTTGTAACAGGCGATTGACGGTTGGAGTGATGAATAGGGTCGAGGATTTAGCGACCAGGTCTCAGGAGGAGTTAAAACTTAAAACAGAAAATGGAGTCATAAAGTCTCTGACCTTTCCCCATCGCCCCGGATTTAGGATGCTAGTGGGGCTGGAAGAGATCATTGCCGCAAGTTTGGAGGTAGGGATAGGGAGTACTAAAGTTAGGCAGCTATATATGAATCTGGTTTCTAATCTGGATACAGAGCTGAAGATTTTGACCAAGACTTCAACTGATCTTATCTCTATGGTTGCCGGGGCGAGAGTCGCCGAAGGGGTTGAGCGGGTCAGACAAGGCAAGTTGTCGATTGAGCCGGGCTTTGATAATACTTATGGCCAGGTTAAAATCTGGGCAGACGGCGAACCCAAGGCTTTGGAGCAGGTGAGCCTCCTTTGAACAAGCTAATCTGAGCCAATAAGAGTATAATACAGCTATGAAACCCACCCCCTTACCAGAATCGAAAAACCCGTCGTTTGACAGCTCATCTGGTACAGGAGAAACGCAAAGAATATTGATTGTCGCTTTGGGTAATCCGGGTCAAGAATACGCCAGTACCCGACATAATTTAGGCTTTATGTTGGCAGATATGTTTGTCGCAAGCACGAAGATTCCCGGAGCCTGGGAAGAAAATAAAAAATTCCACTCTTTAATCTGTGAACTGAGAACTGAGAACCGACGACTATTAGTGGTTAAACCTCAGACCTATGTCAATCGCTCCGGTACAGCCATCGCTGCACTGATCTCTTTTTATAAACTAAAGCCGGAGGAAATAATTGTGCTACATGATGATTTAGATATCTCCCTGGGGCATATCAAGCTTCGTTTGGGAGGTGCAGCTGGCGGGCATCATGGAGTAGAGTCAGTGATGCAAGCTCTGGATACTGACCAATTTACCCGGCTAAGGATGGGAATCGGCACCACCAAAGAACACAACACAGAGCAATTTGTAGTCAGCAATTTTGCGTCTAACGAACACTCGTCAGTAAAGCACATGCTAGAGCGAGCCTTGCAAGCATTACAGGTGCTAATTTCCCAGGGCCTAACGGCTGCCCAAACCCGGTTTAACGATTAACCGGTTAGTCTTGACAAAGCGAAGCAGTTATCCCTAAGATAAAATAGCTAGCACTTATGAACCCCAAGATTATTAAATTTCTATTGGTTATTTTAGTAATCGGGCTGGTCATTATCGGCGGTCTATACGCCTATAAACAAAACTTTTTTCAGAAAGGTTCCTCTTCTCCAACTGCCAAAAAAGCTCCCTCCAACATTAAAAACTCCGCTGGTCAACCCCTCCGAGATAGCGTTGGGTTACCTGTCACCCCAGCCACGACTTCTGGTAAAACAGTCGAGGACTTTGTTAAAACCGTCAAAGAAGATGCTCAGGAAAGTTCGGATCTAAATATTCGTAACTGCTTAGCTGATCCTGGCGTGATTAGAGTTAAACTTGGCCAAAAAATCAATGTCAAAAACAGTGACGATAAAGATATAACTTTATCTATTGCTGTGGGGATGGTGCCCACTATTCCGGCCAAAAAATCTGTTTCTCTATCCATTACCGCCGAGCCAGCCATTTATACTTATGGTTGTTCTTCGTCTGGTGGGACTAGCCAAGCCAAGTCTGGCGTAATGGACATTTATAAATAGTCTTTGATTGACAAACCTCTTGCTAGTTTCTACCATTAGATGATGTCCCGAATTTACTTAGTTATCGTACTGCTTATACTGCTGGCTGCAGCTATTGGCGTCTTGGTCTTTATGCAATCCAATAAATCTCTGCCCTTTTCGGTGACTAATCAAAGTCAACCTTCGACATCTCCTTACCCAAATATAGAATCATTGTTGAAGCCTCAGGAAGCCAGTCCTTCAGCTCAGCAAGTAGAGGAGTATGTAACAGCCGTAGAAAAATTCGCCGAGGAGGGAGATCTGGTCACACTCGCCAACGATTGTCTAGCAGAACCAAAAATCCTCAAGGCCAAAAATCCCCAGGAGATAACGATAAAAAATAATGGTAATTCTATAGCTACAATTAGTGCATTGCTTAAAAAGCTAACCTCCCTACCAGACAAAACAATCGTGGTTAGTTTAGATCCGGGGATATACTCGTTAAGCTGCCAAACTGGTATCAATACTGCCAATAAAACTGCTGCTCTAATCTTGGTTCCAATTGGTGAACCCCTCCAAACTAACCGGGAATCACAAATTCAACAAAGAGCCCAGGCTGCCTCGGAAGTTATTCTTGGGGCAAAATGTATCAGCACTCCGTCAGTCCTTAAAACAAAAGCGGGGGAGGCTCTAAAATTTAAAAATAATACTAAAGAAGAGATCCGGTTATTTTTTCCAATGACTAATATAGAATCTAGCAAAGGCTATTTTGTGCTTCAGGCCGGTCGGTCAACTGTCGTTAGTTTAGATTTTAAGCCGGGGGTTTTTAGCTACACCTGCCATACTCCCAAAGATTCAAATACCTATTCCAAAGATATCCTCTTTGAGTAACTCTTCCTACCTTGCCCAATCATTTCCACAGCCATTACACATGTTATAGACCCCGTAATTTCGATCCGGATTCCAGCCTGAGCAGAAGGAATAGGAGCCATCGTCGCCACCGTTGTAGCTATTGCGACAGACTCCAAAATCACAGCGATGAGCATTAGCTTGCTGGTCAACTGCTGATTTCTTCATCTTTGCCTCACCGCACCAGTCAGAGTAAACATCTCTACCGGTTCTCCAGTAATTATTGGTATAGTGCATAATCCATCCATCAGGGGCAGCACCTTCGACAGATCCATCAGTGTAGTAGTCTTCCCACCACCAATAGGGATCTCCGCTGTCATAAGTATGCGAGTGAAGACGGCTAGTGGCCAGGCAACGGTTACCATTGCAGCTATTGTTGCAATTTTTAGCATATATCGTGTATCCACACTGAGACCCATCGGAATAGGCAAAGTCTGATGTGCGACAGGTCGGAGGGGTACCTCCTGTTGAGGGAGCATAGTAGTGGTCACAAGGGCTGGTTGAACTACAGGAGCCAGTCGGATGGTAGTAGATGGTAGAACTAGTATAACAACTGCTTGGACAGACTGCTGCTTGGTTGCTGGAAATACTGCAACTGGTCCCGGTACATGACGAGGCACTGTGATAGGTGATGGGGCTCCCGCCGCTACAACCATAGCCGTCCCCACTGCTACAACGCGTAGAAGTGCTGGTTAGAGGACAGCTGGCAGTGGTGGGTGAGCAGGAATTAGCTGGGATGTATGTCTGCTGAGTGCCTCCGGCCGGGGAGGTACAACCATCTGCGCTACATTGAGTGGATTGATTGGAAAGCCCGCCGTTTTGATAGTTATTGGGACAGCTAATCATAGTGCAACTATTATCCCCGTGATATTTGGGAGGATTAAGCAGACAAGCTGACGGGCAACTAGATTGATTGCTGGTAATAGCGCAGCCTAGTTGACGGCAAGAAGTACTGTCATGATAACTCAACTGTACGCCTTTGGTACCACCGGCATCTAAGGTGCAGCCCTTAAGAGGCATCTGAACCCCGTTGCTGGTGTAGGTGCCGACAGTACAGGAGTTTTGAGTTGAGCTGATCGGACAGGCAGCCGTAGTACAGGAGTTAGCCGGGGTATAAGTCTGATTAACACCGCCATTGCAACCGTCTAGACTGCAGCTGGTTGCTTGGTTAGATACCCCGCCGTTTCCGTAGAAGTGAGGACAGGGTACAGAGCCGCAGGTATTGTCGGGGTGGTAATAGAGAGTATCTCCGCTGTAACAGGTATAGATTCCGTTGGTATTAGGGCATTTGTTGAGTTGAGTGCTGGTTTGGATACAGGCTTCATCACCCGTAACACAAGAGTTACCGGTGGTTTTGAATGCTGCTACTCCACCCGTAGCGCTTCCTTCAAGTGTTGTACACCCACCAGTTGGACAAGAGCTTGCTCTCGGCAGAGTATTGGGACAGGTTCCAGATTTTATACAAGAATTACCCGGGTAACAAGAATCCTGAGTAGCCTTACAAGCCGAGGGACAATCCGGGCTACCAGTGTAGCAGCTTCCCGAGGTAGACGCAGCATAGGGGTATCCACAACTTGCTTTAGTGCAGGTGTTGTCAGTTAAAGCCCCGGTAAAGTATTGGCGTAAACCGCCAGAGAGAGTAATGTTTGGATCTGTCGAGGTGCTGCATGCCTTGTCATTATTTAATCCGCAAACATTAGTTTTAGAATAGGTATTTGCATAAGTGGCGGCATTGGAACTACAAGTAGCAGTCCCGGTGCAGTCTAGTCCGTTAAATCCAGTTTGAGAGCCGTGGCATCCTGCCTGGTCTAAAGCGGCACAGCTAATGACAGGATTTGGAGAGCAGCTAGATTGAGTACAGCTATTCCCGCTGTAGTAAGTGTTAAGGGTATTGGAAGCCCCGGGAGTACTAGAGGAACATCCGTTGGCGTCGTTGCTGCCTGAGCGTACTCCGCAAATACTGTCATGGTTGCCTGATGGAGAATAGGGATAGCCACAAGTGCCGGTATCACAGGTCGTGTTGGTAATGGTTCCGGAGTTATATATTCTTCGAGGTGGGGTGAGGGAATTATCCATCCCCAGAGGAGCTCCATCAGGATCACAGGCCTTAAGATTATTCGGTCCGCAGACTTGAGCCGGAGTGTCAGAGGTGTAGCCAGAGAGGGTCGATGGACAAACAATATTGGACGTGCTACACGAGGATCCGTTATAACCTAGAATATCGCCGTGGCAGGTACCAATGTACGGTGAGCAGTCAACTGGTTTAGGATACTGACAATTTATCTGAGTGCAAGAGTTGCCGCTATAATAGGTCTTTAGGGTGGTGCTATTGGCACAAGCAGAAGCCGTGTCCCAACTACCACTAATACCATTGACCTCTCCGTTGAAAGTAGCTCCGCAAATACTGTCATGGTTGCCTGACTCTGCATAAGGGAATCCACAGCTCACGTCCTCACTGTCGCATGATGTTCCTGAAGCGTAATTTTTAAGCGTTCCGTCAGCGTTGCAGGAATTGCTGTTATTTGCTCCACAGACAAAGGCTTGATTATTAGCTGGGTAATTTGGGTTACAGACTTTAATGTTGGTACAACCAAGGCCATTAAAGCCAGAAATAGCCTCGTGACAGCCCTCTGCATCCTCAGCACTACAGTCGAGTTGGGGATTAGGGTAACAACTCGATTCGCTGCAGCTATTCCCCGGATAGTAGCTCTTTAGATTGCTGCTTGGGTCGGGGACCGCCAGAGAACAACCAGTGGAGTCATAGAGGTTCGGGCTGCTACCAGTTCGGGTTCCACAAATTAGGGACTCTTGGCCTGGTGCTGGAGCATAGGGAAAAGGACAAGTTTGTGCTGCGCAGTGCAGGCCATCGTAATACTGGTTTCTTAGTCCGCTGGCGTTACATTGCAGACACTGCAAGTTAAAGTTATCCGGATGTTGAACAGAGACATTGGCCGGACAGTTCACCGTACCGCAGGCTGTGTCCGTGCCGACACTGGAAGCTGTTTCAGTACAGATTGTTGGACAGCTGGCAAAGATATCCACGCTAAAGGCAGAAGAGGTACAAGAGGTGTGTTCATTCTCGCGATTATTAAACTGTCCGGCATCGTTCATATCAAAAATCGCGTGTAAGTCTGTACCGCTATGATAATTGGACGCGGTAACCTCAGCCGAACGGGTGGGGGGAGTTGGGTGAAACTCTTGAGTGGTGGAATAGCGGATATCCGGAGTAAGCACGCCATCGATACTTAACTGAGAATTGACCTCCGGACGACTTAAAACATCGTAGTAATTGATAGTAAAGGTTTTTGATCCACTGTCTTGCCCTTCGGCGGTACAGGCATTGGTCGCCGCTGGACTAATACTACAAGCCAGACAAGATATATCCCTGATGCAAACTTGCGCCCGATCGCCGGTAGTGTCATCTGGACATATTCGTGTTTCCAGACCAGCTTCATCCCGACATCTCGAAGTACAGCCGCTAAAGGTCGTGGTACAAGGAGATATCTGGATGGCATAATTTGTGTTTTCGGTAGTATAGGACAGTTTTTGAGAAAGAATTTCCCGAAGTAACACAAAGTATTTAGGCTGAACCTGGATCAGCTCAGCGGAGATAGAGTTTGATAAAGTTGTCCCGGTCAGGTCTCGGACTAGTTTAGGAGGGTTACTCGCATCTAAGGCCACCAGGTTACCTTTAACGAGCAGTTGATTATCCGGGCCGAGTAAGGTGTTCTTGTTGGAAGTACAAGGACCGCTGGGGAAGTTATAGTTGCTGCAAATAGTATCTTGCGAGATGATGATCCCATTTATCTGTTTGACAGCTGGATCAATCTTGACTTGTCCGGAGACGATAAAGATCAAGCCGGAATTGGGAATATCTTGACCTGTTTCGTCCTCTCCGTACTTAATATCGGTCAAAATATTCAAGTCCCCACGCACAAAAATCACTCCCACTGCCGGAGCGTTATTCGTCGAGGTAATGTCCGAAGTTACAGAAAAGTCCTGGGTGCTGTAGTACAAAGTTTTATCGACAATTGGTGGAAGAGTAGTAGTAAAGGTCGCTTTGGGCTGAAAGGAACGGTTGTAATAACGCGACCAGAGGTCTTCAAAAGAGCTAATACGGACATCAGCTTGATTTAGGTCAATATA
>MFDD01000008.1:0-386 GCA_001776775.1 Candidatus Daviesbacteria bacterium RIFCSPHIGHO2_02_FULL_43_12 | reverse complement strand
ACTTGGGTCCAGTGCTGCTATAGATTGGACTAGAAATAATCCCCTCACTGACATTAGCTAGATTGGGATCTTCAACACAGGGAGGTGCCTGGGCATAGATTTTGGGAAGAATAACTAAGGCAAAAGCCCCAAGCAGCAGTAAACTACCTAGCCAACTGAAAAGGGGTATGTAGGTAGAAGGCTTTTGTTTAAGTTTATACATCTCCACCTCTACTATATAATTTTTAAACCAAAAGGAGCAACCGCCTACTTCCCACAATTAATATCTATCGCCTGGTTAGCATGGACATCTCCTCCTAAAGTAGACAAGGTCGGACATTTACAGGCGTTATCAGTCGTAAAGGTATAGTACTGGGGAGTAGAAGGATTCCCAGCCCGGTCTCTGG
>MFDD01000007.1:25703-35745 GCA_001776775.1 Candidatus Daviesbacteria bacterium RIFCSPHIGHO2_02_FULL_43_12 | reverse complement strand
AAAGAGATGATGAGGGGTTACCTCACAATAAATCTCCAGCCCATCATTTTTAGCTTGTTTGATCATCTCCATTTGAGAGGCAAAGTTAACATGCGCCACATAGAGCTTTTTGTGGTATTTTTTGGCCAGCTCTATGGCTACCTCCAAAGTATCCCCCTCGGCATGGACCATCATGATTTTGTTATCAGGTAAAGCTGCAAAACAGCGCTCCTGGTCGACCCTATTGTCGATCAAGACTGGCCCGGTAGTATGATTCATATACAGCTTCATCGCAAAGACCTGTTTAGAAACCTCTTCAAAGTGCAAGGAGGCTCCGGGGGTAGCAGCGAAATGAAAGCCGATGTCCGACCAAACCCGGCCGGTCGCTAACTTAATCTTTTTCTCCAGATTTTCCGGCATAATAGTCGGCTCTGGGTTATTGGGCATATCCAGGACGACTGTTATGCCGCCGGCGATAGCTGCTTTGGTGCCGGACTCAAAATCTTCCTTTTGAGTTGCGCCCGGTTCACGAAGGTGTACATGAGGATCAATTAACCCGGGAAGGGTTATAGTGTTTCTCATTGAGAAAAACTATAAACTATTTTTTCGGGTTTTAATAGAGCCAGTTTTTTGTCCGGCAGGTTGATCCTTTTTCAAGAATTCACGGCGGGTTTTCTGGATAAATTTAAGGCATTTTCGAACCATAGCTCGGGAGATTTTCTTATGTTTGACTAAGACCTCAAAGATCTGATCCATAGTATAGATTGGGTGGCACTGGTAGCCATGTTGGGAAAGCAACTCTACGCCCCCCTGTCCGCGGTCAACCAGGATGACTAAATGTTCGACAGTTAGTCCCGCTTCTTCGATATATTTAATGGTTTCAAACTTACTTTCTCCATTGGTAATCACATCATCTATCACTACTGCTTTTTGTCCGGTGTGGTATTCGCCCTCGATTCTTTTTTTGGTGCCATATTCTTTGACCTCTTTACGCACAAAGATCATATTTTGCATATGTCCGACCCCAACAGCTGTGGCGATGGGAATGGCAGTATAAGGAACTCCAGCCAAAACATCAAAATATAACACCCTTAGCTTCTCCCAGAACACATCTGCAGTTAGGGAAAGTAGGTGGGGATAAGAAACTAATATCCTAAGATCAAGATAAAAAGGGGAAATAACCCCTGATTTAAGAGTAAATTCGCCAAATTTAATGGCGTTAACAGTGTACAGGTCAAGGATTAACTGCTCCTTTTGGGATAGCTCAAACATATTTTTATGGGGCAGTTACTAACTTTAAAAGACTATACAATATTAGTTTTTAAAAAACCAGTAGTATATTTTAAGAGGCCCAAAGAGCTTTGACGACCTCTGAGTATTTTTGAGATGTTATCTTACCCTTCGCCAGATAATACTTTAGGATATCCGATAGTTTAAGGGCAGAGTAAACTGGATAACCGGCTTTTTCGATCTCCTGGGTTCCACCCTGTTCTCTATCAAATAGTACTGCCACACCTGTAACTTTAAATCCGGATACTTCAGCCGCATGGATCGCTTCTAACTTAGTTTGAGCGTGGACTATCAAATCGTCAACGATAATAATTGATTTACCTTCCCCGACAGTCCTTTCCTTTGGGACAATTCGTCTATTCGTACTAGTCCCGGTCTTATGAAAAATCTCTGCAAAGGGAATCTTCAAATGCTGGGCATACTCTTGGGCTATCGGCACGCCAGCTCTAGGAATTCCTGTACAAATCTCTGCAACATCCCCTCCAGAAACTTCAGCGATCGATCGTGCGACTAGACGTAAGACATGTTGAGGCATATTACGCATGTTAATATAAATAGGAGACAGCGGAGCATCAGGTATTCGTTCATGAATTTTTAGGGCAAATTCGCCGGGATGGACAGGAAAACCAACGATCGGTGTTTCCCTAGTCACCTCCTCAAACCTATATGTGCCGTTTTCAGTATGTCGTCTGACGACCTTGGCAGTGACTGTAGTCTCCAAAAATAGATCAACAAGAGCCTGCTGGGTTTTGGTAAGAGATTTTTTGGGCATTATTTAAGTATAGCGACAATTTGCTGGTGTAAGGCAAGGGTTTTTTGGCGGGCAGTTTTAGCAAAATCTTTGGTGGAATCAGCAAAGATAATTGATGAGCCGGAATTAATAATCATCCCCTGGCCTTTGCGATTTGGGGCAAATTTCAAAGTCAGTTCCAAGCTCCCGCCTTGAGTTCCAATACCCGGGATCAGGATCGGTCCATCACCAAAAAGTTTACGCACTGGTTCAAAACACTCGGGGTGGGTAGCCCCAACGACGATCCCAATATTTGGATTTTTCTGACTGAGTAAGCCATGCCGGTAAGCGACTATAAAGTAGAGAGGAGCTTTAGGTGAGCCAGTTACTTTGGTGATATTTTTCATTTCTTCGGAGGTAATTAATCCATCCTTGAGGGAGGTAGCCAGGTCGATAACTAGATCCTGATAAAAAGCACTGTCTGGATTAGAAGTCTTACACATACTGATAATTCCTTTGCCGGGGGTGTTCAAAAAAGGTGGATAAGTTTCGGGGCCCAAATAGTTATGGACAGTGGTGGCATCAAATTGATATCTCTCCCAAAATGATTGGGCGTAGCCCAGGTTGGTATTAGCAATATCTCCTCTTTTGGCATCAACAATCACGGGGATCTCGGGATACTGGTGATGGATATAGGCAGTTACTTCTTGCAGAATCTGTTCTGCCTCAGCGTCAAATTCATAAAAGGCGATATTCGGTTTATAGGCTAAGACAATATCCGCTGTTGAATCCACCAGTTCCATTAAAAACGTCCTAAAGCCCTTGATTCCCTGGGATTTAAGATGCTCTGGGAGCTTTTCTAGTTTGGGGTCAAGTCCCAGACACATAAACTTACCCTGATCCCACTTGTTTTTTAATTGGTCTATAAAGATGTGTCTATTCATAGAAGATTCTGAGTTACCCCAAGGGCGCTAGCTTCTTCGAAGCGGCGCGAGTTTAGAATGACAAAAAAATAATTTTCCGTCAAGAGATCAATAGCTTGATCTAGTTTTTAAGCTAGTTAAAGGATCTCTTTAAATATGGTAGTATCATCCCAGACCATGAAGACCTTACTCTCCGATTTTCAACGCTTTGCGCTCCTATTATTAATTAGTCTGCTGATCGCCCTACTTGATTTTAAAAATATTTTTTTGATTCCCAAAGGGTTGCTGCAAGTTGTCTCGGTGCCGATTCAATATGGCTTATATAAAACGTCTCTTTTAGTAACTAAGCAGTTTGAATTTATTGTAAACTCTCGCATGGCTGCCAAAGAACGCCAAGCTCTGCAGGAGCAGCTAGCCCAAATTTTATCTGAGAATGCCAACTTACGCCGTAAGCTGGCTGAAACCCAGGCCTTGCGTACCCAGGCTGAGGTGTTAAGTCCTCAGACCTATAACACAGTAGCAGCTCGTCCGGTAGGATTTAGTAGGTATTTAAAAATCGATAAAGGTTCAGATCATAAAATCAAAGCTGGTCAGCCAGTGGTCTATAAAGATAACCTCATTGGCGAGGTCAGATCAGTCACCCCCAAACAGTCGGAGGTTCAATTAATTACCGATCCGGATTCTAAAGTCGCGGCTTTTATTTCCAGCGATCAAGGCAAGGCCAAAGGTATTTTAAACGGGCAATTTGGAGCGGAGATGATCATGGACAAGATATTGCACGGCGAATCTGTAGCTGATAAAGATCTAGTTTATTCTGAAGGAAGCGAGAGTAAATTTCCCCGAGGATTAATTCTTGGACAAGTCATTCGGGTAGAAGATCGTCAAAATGAGGTTTTTAAGCAGGCAATTGTTAAACCGGTTTTTGTAGTTGGGGATCTGGATTTGGTATTTGTGATTGTTGAGTGATATGCGATTTTTTATTTTACTGATCTTAGCGGCCTTTTTACAAACTTCTTTTTTGCCGATTGATCTTTGTTTACTCCTGATCATCTGCCGAAATTTACTGGTTTCGGACCGGTCTATTTTTTGGATCGCTTTTACCGGAGGTTTAGTACTGGGGTTTTTATCCGGTCACAATCTGGGGCTTTATCCGATTATTTTTTTAGTAATTTCCAAGCTGACTCAACTTTTTAAAAACTCGCCACTCTCCTCGAATATGATTACTAGTCTGCTTTTTGCTGCAGCAGTCATTGTGTTTTTTTCGGTTTTAGAAAAATTTATCTTTGGGTTTTCGATATCTTGGATGAAAATTATTTTAGATATTTTTCTGATTATTCCGCTCTATTTAAGTTTGCTTTATTGGGAAGAGCGTTTTGTGATACCAACCAAAAATAGCTTGGTGCTTAAAAAATCGTTGAAGTAGTATATAGTGAATGGTTTATAGTAAATAGTTAAAAAGTTGTTAGAACCATAAACTATTAACTATGAGTAAGCGGTGCGAACAAACGATAAACTGAAATGTCCAAAAAATATTTAAAAACTGCCTTTATCGATGAAATCTCCAAAGTTTCCCGTCAGGGTAAAAGCTACAGCAAAAAGCAGTCCTACCGAGCTTGGCGCATAGATCAAGCCGGGGATTGGTCAGATAGTCTCATCCGCGGTTGGAACCCATCTTCGGAAAGCCCTCAGCTAACTACAGCCAAAAGGACAGCCCTAATCGTTTTGGTGATACTAGCAATCTTTGGTCTTTTTATGAGAATTTTTCATCTTCAAATAATCCAGGGGTATCAAAACAGGGAGCTGGCCGATTCCAATCGAATTCAGGTTAAACTGATTCATGCTCCTCGCGGAGTAATCTATGACCGCAACGGCAAGATCTTAGCTCAAAACGAACCAGGGTTTAGGATTATAGATGCCGCAAGCTCAGCTTCCAGCAAGACTCGTTATATTAGCCGAGATGCGGCTATTAAAATGGAGATTGAAAATGATCCAAATCTACGTAACCTAGAGGTAGACAGCTTAAGGTCATATCCAAACAACGAAAAGACTGCTCATATTCTAGGATATGTATCCGAAATAACAGCTGAGGAGCTAAATGATCCCAGGTTTAAAACTTATCGGGCCGGGGATAAAATTGGTCGAGGAGGAGTTGAAGAATCTTATGAAAAAGTACTCAGAGGAATAGATGGTGGGGAAGTAATTGAGGTCGATTCTGTTGGCAAAAAAGTTCGGACTCTCCGCCAAACTCCACCCACCCCGGGTTCGAATATCGTGCTTACTATCGATGTGGATCTCCAGGCAGCAGCTTATGATGCTTTGCAAGATGAAATTGCTAAACTGCAGACAGGATTTAAAGCTCCCCACCCATGTTGTGGAGCGATTGTCGCTGAAAATCCCAACAATGGGCAGATCTTAAGCTTGGTATCTTTTCCCAGCTTTAATCCAAATGATATTAACGAAGCTCTCGTTTCCGAGAACTCACCTCTTTTAAATCGGGCCATAGCCGGAACTTACCCTCCTGGATCGACTTTTAAGATTGTCTCATCACTCGCTGCCTTGGCTTCTAAAAAAATAAATGCTTTAACGGAGTATGAGGATACAGGAATTATTCATATGGGGCCGTACTCTTTTGCAAATTGGTACTTTACTGAATATGGGCGTACGGAAGGAGCCGTAAATATGCTTAAAGCGATCCAGCGCTCGAATGATATTTATTTTTATCAACTAGGAGCAGCAATCGGAGAGCAAGCCCTGGCGGATATGGCCTATGAGCTTAACTTAGGTCAGCCCTTGGGTATCGATCTGCCAGAAGAGGCATCGGGGCTAATTGCTGATAAGGCCTGGAAACAGAAAAATTTATCTGAAGGCTGGTTTCTGGGGGACACGCTGCATACTGCAATTGGACAGGGGTTTACCCTTGTTACTCCTTTGCAGATTAACAATCTCATCTCGGCCGTCGCAATGGATGGTAAAGAGTTTCTGCCCCATCTGATTCAAAGAATAACATCTCCTGAGGGCGTCTCCATCAAGGAGTTCAATTACGATCCGTATCCGGTCAAAGATATTAGGCCTGAGGATATGTCTGTGGTGAAAAAAGGGCTAGAACTTGTACCCAAACAGGGTGGAACTGCCTGGCCATTTTTTAACTTTACTATTCCCACAGCCGGCAAAACGGGAACTGCTGAATTTGGGGATCCGGAGGGAAGGACTCATGCCTGGTATACCTCTTACGCTCCCGCAGTCGACCCTCAGATTGCTTTAACGGTCTTAGTTGAGGCAGGGGGCGAAGGATCAACGGTGGCCGGATTTATCTCCAAAGAGATTTATCGGTGGTATTTTTCCCAAGATAAGCTTAATTTAAAAGACTTAGACCAAGCTCCGCTTGCCACCCAAAGTGCCAAAACACTTGGAGAATAATTCGTTGGTTGTATATCGTGTATCGTCTAACGGTATACGAAAAGCGAAGCGTTACGATAAACTATATACGACAATGAAGAATCTTGCTTATCTGCTTGCCCTACATTCAATTGATGGACTAGGCAATGTTCGGCTAAAAAACTTATTAGATTTTTACCAAGATCCCAAGCTAGCCTGGAGGGGAAATAGACAAGATTGGCAAAAACTGTCTATTCCCAAGCAAGTAATCTCTCTTTGGCAGGAACAACTTAAAACATTTGACCCCGAGAGCTACTTGCAGGAAATTTTAGGTTCAGGGGTGATGGTGCTGACTTGGCTTGACTCGGATTATCCACCTCTACTTAAAGAGATCTATGATCCACCATTGATTATCTATTACAAAGGTGAAGTTTCGCTTTTTAAGTTGCCAGCGATGGCTGTTGTAGGTACCCGTCAGATTACTAGTTACGGTAAATTAGTCACAGAAAGAATAGTTAAAAGCTTAGTTCAGGCAGGGCTGGTGGTGGTGTCTGGTTTGGCCAGAGGAGTCGATACTACTGCACATCAAGCTGCTCTGCTTAGCCAGGGTAAAACGATAGCTGTCTTAGGAGCTGGGTTAAATAATATCTATCCGGCTGAAAATAGGCAGTTATCTGAGAAAATCATCGCTTCGGGTGGGCTGGTAATTTGTGAACACCCGCCCAGCTACGCGGTTACCCCTGGAGTCTTTCCTGCTCGAAACCGGATCATCTCCGGACTGTCTTTGGGGGTGGTCATAACCGAAGCAGCTATTGACTCGGGATCTCTCATCACTGCCCGAGCTGCTTTGGATCAAGGACGGGAAGTTTTTGCGGTTCCTGGGCAAATAACCTCATCTTTGGCCGAAGGACCTTTAAGCTTGATTAAGCAGGGAGCCAAGCTCGTCACGAGCGGAGAAGATATTCTGGACGAGTTGGGGATTGAACAGAGTCAAGTTGCTAGAGTCCAGAGACAAGAAAGTATCAACTTGTCAGAATTAGAACAGAGAGTATTACAAGCTCTGGAGACGGAGCAGAAACACATTGATGAGATTTGTCGAATGCTCAAGCTAACTAGTGCCGAGGTGGCGGGTTCTTTGGTTAAAATGGAGATCAAAGGCTTGGTTAAAAACATGGGCGGAGGGGTTTATCTAAAATTATAAGGCCTAAGCCTTTATACTAACTCATATGATACACTCCGGATACCTGCTCGATTAAAATGCCGATCGGTAACGAAAGAACCACTACTAAACCAAATAAGCCTCTAACCCCAGACGAGGCTAGAGGTAAATTTAATACTGCTTTCCAGGCTTTATCGGCTGCTTCCGGGCAGGTAATCGAGACAGTGATGGGTACTAATCGCAACCCGATAATTTCCATTGGCTTCGATGCTAGGACCAGGAGATGCATCCCGGCAGCTTTGGTAGAATATATTGAAGAGTTTTACCAACGTACATCGCTCGCTATTGCTGGAGTAGATGTTGGTTTACATTTTTGGAGTTCGATTCTGAACAATCACCCAGTCAGCGGCTACGAGTCTAGAGCCAAAATTTTGGTAACAAACCTTCAACCAGTTAATGAATATGAAAGAGCACATCCGGGCCGTTTTGTTTTTCCCCACGACGAGCATGCTCTCGGAGATGAAGTAACTCTTTTTATTTCCCGGGATCAGATGAGGGCAAGCGCCAGAAGGTATCTCTTAAGTCAGCCCGGTGAAGCACCTGAGTCCATCGCCAGACCTTTTGAAGATGATCTAGACCCAACCATTGTAGGCGCGCTGGCTGAACTGATGGATATTGCTCAACACCTGCGTTTTATTAGGCCTTTTCAACCAGTCCAACCAGTGCAACCAAGGGGAAGAGTTAGGGGTTGGGTGAGTAAAGTGAGACAAATGCTCCCCGGGGGTGTACCTGAGCCTTTAGATTTTTACCCTAATATAGTGACATACTCCGAAGAACCAGGTGGTTAATTTCTATCTTGATTCGCGTTTTCTTTGGTGACACAATGAAGGTATGTCAAACTTTCGCGTCACCCTTTTTGCAGTTGCGGTAGCCGTCGTTTCTCTGACGGCGATCCTCACGGTCATCTTTAATAATAAGGAGCCTGTCTATAAACCTGGAGTCTATGCGGATGTAGACAGGGCCGTTAATCAAGCTAAATTGATTTATAATCAAGCAAAGTCCCTTGGACAAGATTTAAGCTCGGGTCCATGTCTCTCGAACGCCCTACTACCTGGTTGGGTTGTAGATATAGCGCATAACCCACGACTTCCGATTGATGATCTGCCGGAAAATCAATGTTCAGCCATAAGGGAAGGTCAGGCTAACCACTTTGTTGAGCTTGATCCTGACGGAAAGCTCATCAAAGTAAAGTAACTCTGCAAAGCCTTGACATTTAGTAGATTTCATCCTAAGATATCTTTAGTAATCAAGAGTGAGGGGTAGAGATTTGGCTCGATAATCCCTCCAGCAACCGACCGAAGGTCGTCCTGAACTTGTTTCAGGACCTATCTAGGAACGGTGCTAAACCCAACCCTTGTCTCGCCTCTGGCAGGCGCGAAGGGAGGATTTGGTTTTGAAGTTTTTAACTTTAAAGCAAACGTAAACCTCCTTTCG
Organism: Candidatus Daviesbacteria bacterium RIFCSPHIGHO2_02_FULL_43_12; assembly: GCA_001776775.1. Classification (GTDB taxonomy): domain Bacteria; phylum Patescibacteriota; class Microgenomatia; order Daviesbacterales; family UBA10151; genus HO2-FULL-47-45. The sequence continues at coordinate 26,795 of MFDD01000007.1, read as the reverse complement.
GGGAGGTTTTTTAATGGAAAAAATAATTAGATCGAAAAAAATCATCGCTTATAAAAAAGCACTAAAAGAGATAGATGCAATCTTGGCTGGCGAAGAGCATCCAATCCTGAAGATGTCGACCATTAACTGCCTTCTTAAAGAAAATCTCCCCTATTTTTTCTGGACCGGATTTTATCTTGTTCACAAAGGGGAACTGGTTGTCGGTCCTTATCAGGGTACATTGGGTTGTTTGCATATATCATTTGGTAAAGGCGTGTGTGGAACCGCTGCTCAGCAAAGAAAAACCCAACTCGTACCCGATGTAGAGAAATTCCCTGGACATATTGCTTGTGATTCAAGGTCAAGATCAGAAATTGTCGTACCAGTTTTTGATACTAAACATCAACTAATTGCAGTATTTGATGCCGACAGCACAAAACTCGCTGCCTTTGACGAGATAGACCAAAAATATCTCGAAAAACTATTAAACGAGCATTTCACCAAAAAAAGCCATAAAAAAAGGAGTAAAACGACAGGTCACTAGACCTGCAGGCAGATATGTATATAGGCCGAGCAGAAGGCAAAAGAGTAACAATACAAATGGTTGGTGTTGGTCCGGCTGGAACGGGTTTTCTATTTGCTAGCACAAAGGGCAGTGAGTTCGATAGTTTTGCTAATGCAGGGTTGCATCTGACAGAGGCGAGTTGTGAAATTGCTGTTGGCTCTTTACCAAATTACCCTAATGTTCCAACTAATTCTCAGTGGGGGGATTTTAGCTCCAGCTTGCCTCCTCAAGTTCAAGAGCAACTTGCTCGTTCTCCAATCTCCCAAAAATTACGCGGCAGAGAAGGAGAAACTGTCCAGATAAAGCATGCAGTAGCTCTTCAGCGGGAAAAGGGTAGGATACTAAGAGGGTTGGTTGGAGGCCGACTATTAACTGGCGTTGGAATTAGCGCACTTATCGAAAGGCGTCGCAGAGGGGTAGTTACTTACGTTACTCTTGATCAACAAGGAAGAGCGATTGCCGAATCAGATATAGCTCTACTTTCAACCGGAGCAGAAGAATTGCTCGATCCTCGACTAGCTGTTCATGGGGATAGAGTAGTGCTGTCC